>JASGIN010000016.1:0-359482 GCA_049841015.1 Nocardioides sp. | reverse complement strand
CAACTGTTGTGTTATCGTACTTCCACCCTGTTTTTTGCCCATCATTGCATACAGGAATATGGTAAAAGTTCTCTTAAAATCAATTCCTGAATGCGAGCGGGAAGCGAACATCCTCAGTAGCAATCAGTGCATTGATTACGTTAGGCGAAATCTGGTTATAGTTTACGTTCGACCTGTTCTTCACGAAATAGGTACCCAACACTTTTCCATCTTCAGATAAAATTTCTGTAGCTTCATTGCTTTTTGGATGTTCAATAGCCCTAAATGACGGGATTTCTCCGAATACACCAAAACCAATCAATACAATAAAAATGGCGAAAAAGACAATTCCACCGAGAAGCAGTTTCCAAATGCCTCGATTATATTTTCGGATGTCTTCTTGCGAAAGTGATGTTTTCATTTGGCTAATAATTGTTCTGAAAAACTCAAGATAGCGGTTTAATGTTTCTCTATTTTTAATGTTATCAAAGTTCTCTTTACTGATATAAAAACCCTTGTAATTGGCTAATGGGACTTTCATGATCCGCGGTAATTGCGGTGTAATGCCATCTGCGTATTCTTTAACCTAGGCTAGAGTGTGTTAGAATTACCAACAAAAATCAGTTGATCTTCATCCATTTCCAACAATTGATGTTTGATGCCTGTGCCAGCATAATTTCCACGGTTAAATTGTCCTACGCCAAAACGTGAAGAACTTACACTCAAACTCATATCATTTACCGCAATTACGTAATAGTAAAGATTCGATTCATTTTTTGTAAATAAGGCATCAACTTTGGCTGCGGTTAGGATTGAATCCTTTTTAGTAGTGTTTTGTGTGGGTAGATTTGTTGCTGGATTAACTGGTGGATTAACCTGAGTTGGTTTTGGCTCTACCGGTTTTGGCTCAGCTTGTGTCGAATTGGGTTTGCCTGAAACTTGTTGCGTTGGTGCTGTAGTGTTTTGTTGTGCAATAAAACATGGCTGCAAGTTGGATCAAAATCGATAAGCGCAATTTTTCTTGCTTTAAACTTAGGCAGGTTAGCATTGATATAAGCAATATGATCTTTTACAAGTGGTGTAATTAACTTGTCACTAGGATAACTTGTCAAGATCTGGTTAAAGGCATTTAAAAGACTATCTACATGTTGCGTACGGCCTATAGAGATAGCCTTTAAATAATCATATTGAGCCTGAAGACTATTGCTAGGGAAACGTTGCGTTGTTTTCCTTAACCTTTGTAATCACGGCACGAAAATCTTTTTTGAGGTAACTTTCAAATACAGCATTATAAGTACTGTTGATTACTAGATCGAGTGCGTTCAACTCGAAAGAAGAAGATCAGATTCTGTGATGGCTCTCGCGTAAATAGAGCCTGGGTACTTGCTTACTATCAAGTTTTTGTACTGATCAGATATGGCTTTATTGCTGGTGCTATGTGCAAGGTACAAGCTATAATAGATCGTTTCAAGGTGGTTGTTTTTCGGATACCTTTCCAATAAAGTTTCAAATACTTTAATGGCTTCTTTTTTGGTCGGCTAAGACCTGCTGATAGAAAACTGCGATTTCAAAATAGGCATCAATTATCTTTTTATTCAGATAGTTTCAATTGTTCTTGCGTTAGTGGTAAGCTGGCCGTAAATGCAGCTATTTGTGCGTTACAGAACTGAATCTGTTGCAGTTTGAATGGTACTAATCGTTGTTGCTCCGTTGCTGATCACATTGGTCTGCGCCTGTTGATTGGCTTGTGCCGAAGTCTTTAGGTTCTGACGCCAATTATCTTCCAACGGTCTATTACCCCATCTTCTTTTGAAATCATCAGAATCCACGACTTATCGCACTGGCATTGGCAAAATAGAAAGTTCCCTGATTTATCGTTCTTATAGGAGCTGGAACATTTGGATTCGATGCTAAAACGGTAGGTGTTGCATTGCCTTGAGCTTGTTGGGCTGCTCTTTGGGCATTTGCAAACATTTTATCCGATCCCTGCTTTCACGTTCCTGCTTTTGGCATTTTAGCATATAGCTGTAAAGTATCCTGCGTTGCAATTGTAACATAACGGTCGGTAAGATATTCCAGGTTTTGGCTTTTTTTAACTATTGCATCATAACCAGGATAAGTTTTTGGCAATAATACCGATGCGCTATCGTAATAACGTTTTGCGCTAACATAATCTCTGAGGTTTCTGAAATTGAGATCTGCTAATTTTAAATCGGGAAATACCTTTCTGATTTATATTGCGAACGCTATTTTGAACAGCTAATTTATAGTATTCCTGTGCTTTTTGATAATCATGATGAGCCAGGTAATCTTCGGCTACTTCATAATAAATCTGATCAGTATATCCAATTTTCTTATCATCTTTAAGCAATTTGAGCAATTGCTCCTTACGGTTAGAAGTGTTGTTACTCAACTTGTCGTTGATACGGATTTGGCTTAATCTGGCATTGAAATAGATTTCGCAATGGCGCATTGCTTTTTTCGACTTTAGTATAGTAGCGTAAGCTCGGCTCATATAGTCCTTCATTTTCGTAAAGTTGTGCCAAAATGTATGACCATCGAATTCTTTCTGTTGCTATGTTGACTTTCTTTAGCCGCAGTTTCAAGTTCTTTGATTGCGTTTTTGAAGTCTTCCTGGAAAATATGCATTTGAGCCAAGGTAGCAAGCGCTTCTGGTCTATCTTTTTTAATTGAATCGAGAAAAAGAGCAACAGTGTCTAATGCCTTGTTGGCTTTTTCGTCGTCATTTAATTGCATCAAACTACGCGCTTTCCAGGTCATGGCCTTTACCAGTACTTGTCGGTCATTGCCAAAAGCTTTGGCGGTATAATCAAAATAGGCGGCAGCTGTAAAATAATTTCCTCTATAAAAATTAGTTTTAGCCAAAAGAATATTTGCTTCGTCCAGATAATTGCTTAAGCCCTTTTCAGCCACAATAGTTTGGGCCTTTTTGGGCAATTTCGTCTAGTGTTTTCACGTCAGCAACATTACTTGTTGCCGATAGGTAATCAATGGCTGCTGGCGCGATATAAACTGCAAGTAGGTGGTCGTAGTTATCGGTATGGGTTTTTAATAGCTCATCCTGATAAGCAGTTAACAATACATTTGAGTTATAAATAAGGTTGTAGCGTGCGGAGAGGTTTTGCAAACTCCGATTTGCAGCATTATCTTTTTGCGTAGAACAGCCAACCATAATGATGAGCGCCAAGCAAAAGAAGTAGGGTTTTATAGCTAATTTGATGTAATTATTCAAGTATCTGGAGTTGAGTATTACCTTACAATATAACAAAATGTATGCAAAAATATTTTATTCGGCAAATAAAATCTTAATATTTAAATGATAAATTTATCTGCATAAACTGTTATGGGCGATTTAGAAGAAAATCAGAACAAAAAGAATATCACAAATTTCGCGAAATATACGGGTATTGCCTTTCAAATGTTAGCTACAATTGGTGTTTTTGCCTTTATTGGTTATAAAATTGATGAGCATCAAGGCCGATCAAAAATGCTTTTTACTGCCTTGTTGGGCGTATTTGGTGTCGCGGCATCCTTGTATATGGTTATTCGGTCGTTGAAAAAGGAATAAAAAGAAATTTTGGCCACAAACCATAATTGATTGCTAATTTTGCAAAAAAAATTATTTTGACTTTAGCCCGTTTTAGCATCTATTATTTGTTGTATTCGCTCGTTTTGGCTGGTATTGCTTTTGCAGCACCTTTTGTATTTCCACAGGTTAAACTGTTGACAGATAAATTTTGGTTGATTTTTGCCTTTCTAGGAGGGCTGACATTTTTTGGCTTATATCGTTGCATATTTGGGCATCAAAAAAAATCCAGAAAGTGGAATTTTAGCCGTCATGGGATCCATCGCCATAAAGATGCTTTTTTCTATGGCTTTCGTGTTGATTTACAGCCTAAAGCATAAAGAAAAGGATGTTACATTTGTCTTCAACTTTTTTTCTTTATATTTATTGTTTACCTTCTTTGAAATTTACTCTTTGTTGCGTAACTTGCGCCACCAAAATAAATAGTAAAAATCTGCGAGTAAATGGATTGTAGCCACGTTTTTGAGTTTAAGTTTAGAAGATTAATTGAGTATTTGCGCTTTTTTCGGCGTTTTTATTGCTTTCTATGGGTGTAAATGCCCAGGAAGGTGAGACGCATCAGGAAGCACACCCATCTGCAGAAACTGGAGCCAAGAAAAAATTTGAAATTGGCAAATTTGCCTTGCATCATATTGCCGACTCTCATAGCTGGCACGTTATTGGTGAAAAATATATCGGTCTTCCTGTAGTTCTTTATAGTAATGGTCGATTGGTAACTTTTAACAGTGCCGATTTTAATCATGACGACAATGGGAAGGTTGTTGTAGAAAAAGGAGGTCAACGTTTTGTTAAAATGCATGAAAAAATATATCATGCTTCTCCTGCGCCTAATGAACATGGTCAATATGTGGAGTTGGATGCGCAGCATCATCCACACAATACCCAGGCCTTTAGATTTTTCACTAACTAAAAATACTTGTACACTTTTACTATCTGTTGTTTTGTTGTTGGTTATCTTTTTAAGCGTGGCCAATAGTTATAAAAACGCCATGGTAAAGCGCCAAAAGGTTTACAATCTTGGTTAGAACCAATCATTTTGTTCGTTGTGATGATATTGCGAAGCCAAATTGGGGCATAAGTATCTTGAGCGCTTTATGCCGTATTTATTAACCGTATTTTTCTTTATCTGGTTTAACAACATGCTTGGATTGGCTCGTTTTACTGGAAGGTGAATTTAACAGGAAACATCCGCAGTAACTATGGTATTAGCAGTATTTACGTTGTTAATTACTATTTTCAATGGCAACAAACACTATTGGGGTCATATCTTCTGGATGCCAGGTGTGCCTGTACCAATGAAGATATTTTTAATGCCATTAGAGCTTATCGGTGTGTTTACCAAACCGATTGCGTTAATGATCCGTTTGTTCGCGAACATTACTGCAGGGCATATTCTTGGTGTTGGCATTGATCAGTTTGATTTTTGTGTTCAACAGCTATTGGGTAACTGCTGCGTCTATTCCTTTCGCTATGTTTATTGGCGCAATTGAATTGATGGTTGCTTTTATCCAGGCTTTTATATTTACCATATTGTCTGCCCTTTTTATTGGAATGGCAGTTGAAGAACACCATTAATTAGCATTTTTTTAAACAATAAATATATAAAATCATGATTACAGGAAGTATTGCTGCAGTAGGTGCAGGATTAGCTGCGATTGGCGCTGGTTTAGGTATCGGTCGTATTGGTGGTTCTGCTATGGACGGTATTGCTCGTCAGCCAGAAGCTGCCTCACAAAATTTCTCAAACTGCGATGTTGATCGCTGCTGCCTTCGTTGAGGCTGTTGCGTTATTCGCGGTAGTAGTTGCTTTAGTGTAACTCAAATCAAGCACTTTGCAAAAGGTTGTTTTGCAAAGTGCTTTTTAAAAAAGGACAAAAGGAAAATTTAAGATATACTGAAATGGATTTATTAATACCTGAAGTTGGTTTAGTTATATTTCAATCGATAGCATTTTTATTGTTGTTGTTTATCCTCAGCAAATTTGCTTGGGAAGCCTGTACTTGCTGCAATTAAAGAGCGCGAGAATTCGATAGGACTCTGCCTCGAACAAAGCTGAATTGGCGAAACAAGAAATCGCGCGTTTAACTTCCCAAAACGAAAACCTAATGAAACAGGCGCGTGCAGAGCGCGATGAGATTTTAAAGGAAGCAAAAACATTAAAAGACAATATTGTTAGCGAAGCCAAAAACCAGGGCACAAGCTGAAGGTGCAAAATTGATCGAAAAGCACGTATTGAAATCGAAAACCAAAAGAAAGCTGCTTTTGGCAGAATGTAAAAGGACAGGTTTCTGAATTGTCTTTAACTATTGCCGAGCAGGTACTTCGCAAGCAGTTGGATGACAAAGCTAAACAACAGGATTTGGTGAACAACCTGTTGAAGGATGTGGAATTAAATTAGTAAGCATAGAGCAGAGCGCATAGTGTGGTTGTTATCCCCATGCTCTAAGCCCCATGCTCTCAAAAGCAAAATATATGTCAAGTAAAGCAGCGAGCCAGGTACGCAAAATCTTTGATTGATCTTTCAATAGAGCAAAACGCCCTTGAAGATTTATTTAAGGATATGATGCTATTTGAGGAAGTTGTAGATGACAACAGCGAATTGGAAGCAATATTAAAAAATCCAATTGTGCCTTTAGACAAAAAGGCCGGGATTTTGAAAACGCTATTTGGATCTAAGGTTCATCAGATTACACAAGACTTTTTCAAGCTGAGTGTAGCCAAAGGTCATTCAGCAATTTTATCGATGCAGCTAAACAGTTTGTGAGCCAGTATCAGGCATTGAAAGGCATTGTAACCGCTGAAGTAACTTCGGCAATTGAGTTGACAGATCCAATAAAACTGAAATCAGTGACTTGGTGAAAAGAGAGCTTGGTGCAAATGAAGTGGTGATTAAAGAAAAAGTTGATCCAAAATTAATTGGTGGCTTTATTTTAAAGGTTGGTGATAAGCAATTTGATACCAGCATTGCTGGAAGTTTGGGCAAGCTTAAAAAGAGCTGGCTTAAAAGCTAAAAGAATGAACAAGTACTAAAAAGCTTCGGGCTGTCAGCTTTTGCCTTTAAGCTATTAAATAAAAAAATAAAATACATAACATAACGCGTTAAGCACGTAGCAAAATATCGCCAAACGCAATACGCCAAACGCATAAACAAAAATTAAATATGGTAGAGGTAAGACCAGACGAAGTTTCGGCAATTATCAGACAACAATTGTCAGGCTTTAAATCAGAAGCTGAACTGGAAGAAGTTGGTCCCGTTTACAAGTGGGTGATGGTATTGCTCGTGTTTACGGCTCAACTAAAGTTCAAAGTGGCGAGCTTGTTGAGTTTGCTAATGGGTTACAAGGCATTGTTCTAAACTTAGAAGAAGATAACGTGGGTGTGAATATTGTTAGGCCCATCAGACGAGATCAAAGAGGGCGATACCATTAAACGCACCAAAAAAATTGCTTCGATTAAAGTTGGAGAAGGCATGTTGGGCCGTGTAGTAAACACACTTGGCGAGCCAATCGATGGTAAAGGACCAATTTTAGGCGATACTTATGAAATGCCACTTGAGCGTAAAGCTCCAGGTGTAATCTATCGTCAGCCTGTTACTGAGCCTCTAACAAACTGGTATCTTAAAGCAATCGACGGAATGATTCCAATTGGTCGTGGACAGAGCGTGAGTTGGTAACATTCGCGATCGTCAGATTGGTAAAACGGCAGTTTTGTATCGATACTATCATTAATCAAAAAGAATTTTACGAAGCAGGACAGCCTGTGTTTTGTATCTATGTAGCTTGTGGGCAAAAAGCAAGTACCGAGTAGCTGATATCGTTGAGTATCTTAGAAGAAAATGGCGCAATGCCATATACAGTTGTTGTTGCTGCTTCTGCTGCTGAACCTGCTCCTTTGCAGTTCTTATGCTCCATTTGCTGGTGCCGCAATTGGTGAATTCTTCCGTGACACTGGTCGCCCTGCATTGATTGTGATGATGATCTTTCTAAACAGGCAGTAGCTTATCGTGAAGTATCGTTGTTATCTACGTCGCCCACCGGGTCGTGAGGCTTATCCCTGGAAGAACGTATTCTATCTACACAGCCGTTTATTGGAAAGAGCTGCAAAAATTAACGCCAACGACGACATCGCTAAAAACATGAACGATTTACCAGAGTCGATCAAAGGTATTGTAAAAGGTGGTGGTTCTTTAACGGCTTTGCCAATTATCGAAAACACAAGCTGGAGACGTTTCTGCTTATATTCCAACTAACGTAATTTCTATTACCGATGGCCAGATCTCTTGGAGTCGAACTTGTTCAACTCTGGTATTCGTCCGGCTATCAACGTGGGTATTTCGGTATCTCGTGTAGGTGGTAATGCGCAAATCAAATCGATGAAAAAGGTTGCTGGTACGTTGAAGTTCAGACCAGGCACAGTATCGTGAGCTTGAAGCTTTCTCTAAATTTGGTTCAGACCTTGATGCTGCAACTAAATCAGTATTAGATAAAGGCAGCACGTAACGTGGAAATGCTAAAACAGGCACAATTTTCTCCTCAAACTGTAGAAAAACAAGTTGCGATCATTTACGTAGGAACAAAAAAATTAATGCGTTCTGTTCCAATTGATAAAGTAAAAGAGTTTGAAAACGAGTATCTCCAAGCTTTAGAATTACGTCACCCAGAGATTTTGCAAGCTTTAAAAGCTGGAAAGTTTGATGATGAATAAAATCACCAGCGTTCTGGAAAAAGTAGCGAAAGAGATTTCGAGTAAATATTAAAAAGACACAGGTATTAAGTATCAGGTATCAAGACTAAGTGCAAAACCAATCTTGATACTTGATACTTGATACTTGATACTTGATACTAAAAAGGAATGGCCAATTTAAAAGAAGTAAGGATCCGGATATCGTCGGTACAATCAACGCAGCAGATTACCAAGGCAATGAAAATGGTATCGGCAGCTAAGTTGAAGCGTGCGACCAATGCAATTATTCAATTACGCCCTTATGCCACAAAACTGAAAGAGATCTTAGGAAATCTTACTGCGAGTTTGGAAGGATCATCATCTCCATTTATTCAGGAGCGTGAGCCGAATAAGGTGCTGATCGTGGTGGTATCATCAAACCGTGGCTTAGCTGGCGCTTTTAATATGAATGCCATTAAAACGGCAAATAATTTGATTGCTCAAAAATACAGCGAGCAATTAAAAAATGGTAATGTAAGCATCGTTGCAATCGGAAAGAAATCACAGGATTTTTATGAAAAACGTAATTATAATGTGATTGGGAACAACAATGAGGTGTATAGCGCGCTTACTTTCGAAAATGTAACCAAGATTACTGACGTGATCATGGCTGGTTTTGAAAAGGGTGAGTTTGACCGCGTTGAAGTGGTATATAACCGTTTCAAAAATGCTGCGGTACAAATTTTAACTTCAGAGCAATTATTGCCTTTACCAAAGGCTGAAGAACTTCAACCGAAACAAAATCGACCAATGTTGATTACATTTTGGAGCCTAATCAGGAAGATATCGTTACACAACCTTATTTTCCTAAATCGATTAAGATCCAGTTATACAAGGCAGTACTTGATTCACATGCAGCTGAACATGGTGCACGCATGACTTCTATGGATAAGGCTACCGAAAATGCGGGTGACCTGTTTAATGTGACCTACCAGCTGGGCAACGTCTTCGCGGCGTTCAACCTCCCGATCCAGGAGCATCTCGCCAAGACGCACTCCTACGGCTACGCACTGACGGTGACGGTGATCCCGGTGCTGATCGCGGTCGCGGTGATCACCCTGGTCGGCAAGGAGGCCAAGGGCGCGACCTTCGGCCGAAGACTCGAACCGGAGACCACGCGCACCGGCTGAGCAGCTGTCGGGCCTGGCTGGCTGCGAGGTCAGGGGAGCAGGCCGCGCAGACGCGCGACCAGTGCCTGCTTCACTGCCTGGGTCACCGCCGCGTCGATCTGGCGCTCGAGGTCGCCCTGGTCGCCGAGGTTGGCGAGGAGGGCGCGGAGGTCGAGGTCGTCGACGGTGCGGGTGAGCACGTCGTCGGTGTGGAGGGCGGAGTCGATGACGGAGTCCGGCAGGGCCCGGATCGCGGCCTTCACGAAGCCGTTGAGATCGGAGGCGTCGAGGGCCTCGTCGACCAGCGCGGACGCCGGAGGCAGGTCCCCGTCGTGCTGCAGACGCTGGACGGCGGACAGGAGGCCCGCGTGCAGGGCCTGGATCTCGGCGTCGGTGCGCTGCCCGGGGCCGGCCAGCTCGAGGGTCAACGCCTCCCGGGTGGTGTGGAGCCGGCAGGCGGCGCCGTCCAGGCCGAGCAGGACGACGCGCTCGGTCACGCCGTCGAGGTCGGTCGGCGCCGTGACCGACCGGGCGACGCACGGGTCGGCGGGCCGCAGTGGCTCGTAGGAGCCGCCGCCGTGCGCCACCTGGACACCGAGGACCACGGCGACCAGCGCGAGAGCCACGGCCGGCAGGCCGGCGAGTCGGAGCCAGCGCGTCATGGGTCCCTCCGTGCAGGGATCGCCGCGACGACCATCGCGAGCAGGGCCAGGCCGGCGCCGATCAGGAAGGAGTCGCGGAACGCGCGGGTGGCGGCACGCTCGAGCTGGTCGTCGAGGTCTCGCTCCAGCTGGTCGGCGGCTGGTTGCTCGCTCGGAGCCAGGTCCAGGGTCGCGAAGGCGTGGTGCAGGTCGGGGATCCGCCCGTCCTGCGCGGAGAGCTGGTCGCCCAGGGCCTGCGCGACGGCGATCTTGTCCTGCGGCTGCAGCGGGGCGTCGAGCACCAGCGACGTGATGGCCTGCTGGGCCGGGGTCTGCGCGTCCTGGAGGTCGGCGGTGAACACCGGGGTCAGGATCGCCAGCCCCAGCACGACGCCGAGGTGACGGGCGCCGATCGTCCAGGCGGCATGGCGGGCCCGCGGCAGCCGCAGGTGCATCGCCCGAGCCGTGAGGCGGTCGACCGTCAGTCCGAGCCCGAGGCCCACCAGCGCCTGGGGCGCGACCGTCCAGAGGAGGTCGGCCGAGGGTGGGATCGCCAGTCCCGCCAAGCCGCCCGCGACGAGGAAGCACCCGACGCCCACCTCGACCTCGACCGGAGGCTGCAGCGCACGGGCCAGCGGGCGTGCGGCCACGGCCGCGAGCGGCACGACCGAGACGGTGACGGCGGCCGTGGCCGGCGAGCGGCTCCAGCCCTCGACGAGCAGCAGCACCAGCAGGAACAGCGCCGCGGTCAAGGCTGCCGACAGCAGCGCCAGCGTGAGGTTGGCACGCAGGGCGGGGCGGTGCCGGTCCGGTGCGAGCGCCGGGGCGCCGGGAACCGCGAGCGCCGCGGGCACCGCGAGCGCGGCGAGCGGGATCTGGACGACGAAGATCGACTGCCACGAGAACGCCTGTGTGAGCAGGCCTCCGGCCACCGGCCCGGTGGCGGTGCCGACGACGCCGGCCGCGATCCAGGTCGCGACGCCGCGCCGCTCGCCGTACTCGGCCACGAGCAGCTCCAGACAGCCGACGAGGGCCAGCGCCCCGCCGACGGCCTGCAGGCAGCGGGCGGCGATCAGGACGTCGATCGACGGGGCGAAGCGCGCATCCGGTCGAGGCTGCGGCGAACACGCGCCGCGCCGCCGGCGCCCAGCACGCGTGGCCGGACGCGGGCGAAGCCGATCGCGGCCGGGACGGCGACCAGCCCCAGCACGAGGTTGAACGCGATCAGCACCCAGGCGACCCGGGCGACGGTCGTGTCGAGGTCGACCAGGATGTCGGGCAGCGCCAGCGTGACGACCGCCGAGTCGGCCAGCACCAGCGCGACGGTCACCGCGAGCAGGGGGCCCTGGGCGCGGCTACGCGGGCTCACGCCGGTCGATGACATGTCGCGCGCCGCCTCCCTCGGACGAGATGTGCACGCTACTGCGCTCGCGCGACCGACGTCCGCATCCCGACGGGATCAGCACGTTGCCTGGCACCGGTGGTTAACGATCGCTAACCTGGGGGCATGGTTGCGAGTGGGATGCGCGAGCTCGTCGACGAGCTGCGCGAGCACCTGTCCGTCGTTCGACGTGGTGGCAGCGACGCGGCCCGGCAGAAGCACACCGACCGCGGCAAGCTGCTGGTGCGCGACCGGATCGACCGGCTGCTCGACCCCGGCAGCCCGTTCCTCGAGCTGAGCCCGCTGGCGGCGTTCGGGATGTACGGCGAGGGCGACTACGCCGTCCCGAGCGCGAGCATCGTCACCGGCATCGGCCGGGTGCAGGGCCGCGAGTGCGTCGTCGTCGCCAACGACGCCACGGTCAAGGGCGGCACCTACTACCCGCTGACGGTCAAGAAGCACCTGCGTGCCCAGACCGTCGCACTGGAGAACCGGCTGCCCTGCATCTACCTCGTCGACTCCGGTGGCGCCTTCCTGCCGATGCAGGACGAGGTGTTCCCCGACCGCGAGCACTTCGGCCGGATCTTCTTCAACCAGGCGAACCTCTCGGCCCGTGGCATCGCCCAGATCGCCAGCGTGATGGGCTCCTGCACCGCCGGGGGCGCCTACGTGCCGGCCATGACCGACGAGACCGTGATCGTGCGCAACCAGGGCACGATCTTCCTGGGCGGCCCGCCGCTGGTGAAGGCCGCGACCGGCGAGGTCGTCAGCGCCGAGGACCTCGGCGGCGGCGACGTCCACGCCCGCGTCTCCGGCGTCGTCGACCACCTCGCCGACGACGACGCGCACGCCCTGGCCATCGTGCGCGTCGATCGTCGACACCCTGCCACCCCCCACGATTGGTCAAGAACCGCAGGTCCCGGGCCCGAATTCACGCGGAATGGTGCCAACCGCAACCCCGAGGAGCCGCTGGAGCCCCCGGAGTCGCTCTACGACGTGGTGCCTGCCGACACGCGCACGCCGTACGACGTGCGGGAGGTGATCCGGCGGGTCGTCGACGGGAGCAGGTTCCACGAGTTCAAGAAGCTGTACGGCGAGACGCTGGTGTGCGCCTTCGCCCGGATCTGGGGCCACGAGGTCGGGATCGTCGCCAACAACGGGATCCTGTTCAGCGAGTCGGCGCTCAAGGGCGCGCACTTCATCGAGCTGTGCAACCAGCGCGGCATTCCGCTGGTCTTCCTGCAGAACATCACCGGCTTCATGGTCGGCCGCGAGTACGAGAACGGCGGCATCGCCAAGGACGGCGCCAAGCTGGTCACCGCGGTCGCCTGCAGCGTGGTGCCCAAGTTCACCGTCGTCATCGGGGGCTCGTTCGGCGCCGGGAACTACGGCATGTGCGGCCGGGCCTACGACCCGCGCTTCCTGTGGATGTGGCCCAACGCTCGCATCTCGGTGATGGGCGGCGAGCAGGCGGCGTCCGTCCTCGCCACCGTTCGTGGGTTCGACAACCCCGAGGAGGAGGAGGCCTTCAAGGCGCCCATCCGCGACCAGTACGAGACCCAGGGCTCGCCCTACTACTCGACCGCCCGCCTGTGGGACGACGGGGTGATCGACCCCGCCGACACCCGCCGTGTCCTCGGCATGGGCCTGGCCGCGTCCTCGCACGCCCCGATCCCGGCGCCGTCGTACGGCGTCTTCAGGATGTAGCCGATGACTCTCACGAAGGTCCTGGTCGCCAACCGCGGTGAGATCGCGCTGCGGGTGTTCCGCACCTGCACGCGCCTGGGCATCCGCACGGTCGCGGTCTACACCGACCTCGACGCCGAGGCGCCGCACACCCGGGCGGCCGACGAGGCGGTGCGGGTGCCGACGCTACCTCGACATCGACGCCGTCGTCGCGGCCGCGCGCGCCAGCGGCGCCGACGCCGTCCATCCCGGCTACGGCTTCCTCTCCGAGCGCTCCGCCTTCGCCCGCGCCCTCGACGAGGCGGGCGTGCGGCTGGTCGGCCCGACCGCCGACGTCATGGACGCGATGGGTCGCAAGGACCACGCGCGCGCCGTCGCGGTGGCCGCCGGCGTCCCGGTGGTGCCGTCGTACGCCGCGAGCGACGACCCGGCGACCTTCGACTACCCGGTGCTCGTCAAGGCCGCGGCGGGCGGCGGCGGCAAGGGCATGCGCGTCGTCCGGACGGCCGACGAGTACGCCGAGGCGCTCGCCGCTGCCACCCGCGAGGCCGGCAGCGCGTTCGGCGACGACACGATGCTGGTCGAGAAGTACGTCGAGTCGCGGGCGCCACATCGAGGTGCAGGTGCTCGGCGACACCCAGGGCACCGTCGTCCATCTCTTCGAGCGCGACTGCTCGACCCAGCGGCGTCATCAGAAGGTGCTCGAGGAGGCGCCCGCGCCGACCATCGACGCCGAGCTGCGCGACCGGATCACGACGGCGGGCGCCGACCTCGCGCGCCAGGTCGGGTACACCAACGCCGGCACCGTCGAGTTCCTGCTCGACAACGCCTCCGGCGACTTCTACTTCCTGGAGATGAACACCCGGCTCCAGGTCGAGCACCCGGTGACCGAGTCGGTGGTCCGCATCGCCGGCGGCGAGCTCGACCTGGTCGAGCACCAGCTGCGCGTGGCCGCGGGCGAGGCGCTGTCGTTCGGCCAGGCCGACGTGACTCTCGGAGGGCACGCGATCGAGGCGCGGGTGTACGCCGAGGACTCGTTCGGCGGCTTCCTTCCCCAGGCCGGCACGACGTCGCTGGTCAGGTGGCCCACCGAGGTCCGCGTCGACCAGGCGCTCGAGAGCAACCAGGTGGTCAGCACGTCGTACGACCCGATGCTCGGCAAGGTGGTGGCCACCGGCGAGGACCGCGAGGCGGCTCGGCAGGCGCTCGTCGGCGCGCTCGACCACACCGCGATCCTCGGCCTGACGACCAACGCCGGGTTCCTGCGCGAGCTGGTCGCGAGCGACGAGTTCCGCGACGCGACCATCGACACCGCCTGGCTCGACCACCACGAGGTGCCCGCCCCCGACGCGGACATCCCGCGGGTGATGGCGGCGTGGGTCAGCGCCATGCTGGCGGCGTTCGACACCGGTCACCCGTTCCAGGCCGACGGCTTCCGGCTCGGGGGTCGGCCGGCGCCCACGCTGGTCGAGCTCGACCGCGACGTCGTCGTCGACCGCTCGGCCGGCACCGTGGACGGCGTCGCCGTCCGCGAGTTGCTCGCCGAGCTGCACACCCTCGAGCTGGAGATCGACGGCCAGCGGGTCCGCGGCGTCGTCAACGTCCAGCCCGACATCGTGGAGGTGAGCTACCACGGACAGCGGTTCGTCCTGACCGGACCCGATCGCCTCGGCGACCACGTCGCCGAGGGCGACGGGACGATCGTCGCGCCCATGCCCGGGACCGTGCTGGAGGTGCGCGTAGCCGTCGGGGACGTCGTCGAGGAGGGCGCCGTGCTCGGCATGATGGAGGCGATGAAGATGGAGCTCTCGCTGAAGGCGCCGTTCGCCGGCTCGGTCACGGCGGTCGACGCGACGGCAGGGAGCCAGGTAGCTCTCGGCGCCAGCCTCTTCGTGGTGGAGCCGGCCGATGACTGAGCTCCCGATGACTGAGCTCCCGATGACTGATGACGGTCCCGGCTCCGGGTCTGCCGGAGCGGGTGACGATCTACGAGGTCGGCCCGCGCGACGGCCTGCAGAACGAGAAGGAGCTCGTGCCGGTCGAGGTCAAGGAGGAGCTCGTCCGCCGACTCCTCGCCGCCGGCCTCCCGATCGTCGAGGCGACGTCGTTCGTCCACCCGCGCTGGGTGCCGCAGCTGGCCGACGCCGAGGAGCTGATGACCCGCCTGGGCGAGGCCGGGCGCGACTGTCCCGTGCTGGTCCCCAACGAGCGCGGGCTGGACCGGGCGCTCGAGCTGGGCTGCCGCCACGTCGCGATCTTCGGCAGCGCCACCGAGACGTTCGCGCAGAAGAACCTCAACCGCTCGCTCGACGAGCAATTCGCCATGTTCGAGCCGGTCGTACGCCGGGCGCGCGACGCGGGACTCGACGTGCGCGCCTACGTCTCGATGTGCTTCGGAGACCCGTGGGAGGGTGCCGTCCCGATCGAGCAGGTCGTCGTCAGTCGGGCAAGCGGCTGCTCGACCTCGGCGCCAGCCAGCTGAGCCTCGGCGACACCATCGGGGTCGGCACCGCCGGCCACGTGGGCGCCCTGGTCACGGCCTTCGGCGCGGCCAGCGTCGCGACCGACGACCTCGCCCTGCACTTCCACGACACCTACGGCCAGGCGCTGTCCAACGTCCAGGCGGGCCTGCGCGCCGGCATCACGACGTACGACGCGAGCGCCGGCGGCCTCGGGGGGTGTCCCTACGCGAAGAGCGCGACCGGCAACCTCGCCACCGAGGACCTCGTGTGGCTGCTCACCGGACTCGGCATCGAGCACGGCGTCGACCTCACCGCCCTCGTCGAGACCTCCGCCTGGCTGGCCGGCCACCTCGGCCGGCCCAGTCCTTCGGCCGTCGTCCGCGCGCTCTCGGGCACGCCATGACCGATTCAGAGCAGGTCGCTCGGGGCATCCTGGCCGAGCTCCAGGACGGGTTCGCCGCGCACGATCGCGAGGCAGTTCTCAGGCTCCTCGACGACGAGGTCGTGGTCTTCGGTGCCGCGGGGAAGGGGCTGGACGCGGAGCACAGCAGGGCCTACGTGTCGCGCATGCTGGCGGCGGAAGGCACCGTCCGGTGGGGGTGGGACCGCGTCGTCCCCGTGGTGACCGAGCCGGAGCTCCTGGTGTTCGCCGTGCACGGATCGGTGGGCTTCGACGACAGCTCGGGCCACGCGATCGGCGAGCGGTCTCCGTTCCGGCTGACGGTCGTGGCGGTCCTGCGAGACGGGCGATGGCGACTGCGGCACTTCCACGGGTCGGTCCCCCAGGCCTGAGCCTGGGGGGATCGCCCGCCTGACAGAATCTCGGCATGAGCCGGAAGGTGTACGTCCACGTGGGCGCGCCCAAGACCGGCACGACGTACCTCCAGGACCGCCTGGCCCGCAACGTGAAGAGCCTGGCCGCTCACGACGTCCACATCCCCAGCCGGATGCCGTTGATGAGCATCGGGATGTTCCACTTCCGGGCCGCCCTCGACCTGATGGGACAGGACTGGGGCGGTGCCCCCGGCCATGCCGAAGGGTCCTGGGACGCGATGGTCCGGCGGGTCCGCCGCGCCAACGGCACCGTGATCATCAGCCACGAGATCCTCGCCCCGGCCGCGCCGGAGCACGTCGCCCGGCTCAAGCAGGACCTCGGCTCCGCCGACACCGAGCTCCACATCGTCTACTCCGCCCGCGACCTGGCCCGGCAGGCGCCGGCCGGGTGGCAGGAGAGCATCAAGCAGGGCCGGCGCTGGAAGTACGGCCGCTACCTGTCGCGGGTGCGGAGCGGACGGCCGTGGTTCGCCCGGGCGTTCGACCTGCCGAGCGTGCTGTCGACGTGGGCCAACGGCCTGCCGCCCGACCAGGTCCACGTCGTCACCGTGCCTCCGGCCGAGGTGGCCGAGGCCGACCCGGACCTGCTGTGGCAGCGCTTCTGCACGGCGTTCGGCATCGAGGAGGCCTGGGCACCGGAGGACAGCGAGCGAGTCAACGCGTCGTTGGGCAGCGCCGAGACCCAGGTCCTGCGCGCCCTCAACGAGCGGATCGGCCGCACCGCGCGGGACAACCCCGGGTACGACGCGCTGATCCTGGGCATGCTCGACGAGGAGACCCTCGGCGGACGTCGCTCGCGGCCGATCCTGCTGCCGCCCAAGTTCGACGACTGGGCGCGGGAGCGGGGAGAGGCCTGGGCGGAGTGGCTCGAGCAGAGCGGGGTGCATGTCGTCGGCGACGTGGCCGACCTGGTGCCCGAGCCCTGGCCGGAGGGCGAGACCTACCACCACCCCGACCGGATCTCGCATAAGGCCCAGCTCCGGGCTGCGCTGGATGCCTTGGCCGCGATGACCGAGGAGGCCGCCTCCAGGCCCGACCCCGACGCCTCGACGTTGCGGCGGATCCGCCGGGCGCGTGAGAGCTACCGGCGATGAGCCAGGGTGAGTCGCTGATGACCCAGCGTGACGGCGAGGCCCGCGCCTGGGGCTGGGTGGCCCACCTGCGTGACGGCGGCACGACGCCGTGGTCGGCCTGGGGCTCGGCCGCGGGAGCTGACGAGCAGTCCGGCCGCTACCTCCCCGGAGCCCAGCAGCTCGAGCTGCTCCGGCGGCTCAACCAGCATCGGCTGCCCCCTCCGGAGCTGGCCGAGCGCGTGCTGGCCACCAGCGCACCCGGGCGCGGCCGTCCCGACCTCGGCCTGGTGGGCGTCCTGCCCGAGTCGGGGTTCGGCCCGCCTCCGGTGGACCCGGTCGACCTGCCCGCCGAGGAGCTGGTCCGGGTGGCCACCGCCCTGATCGCCGAGGACACGGTCGCCGCGAAGGATCCGCTCGAGCCGCGGACCCCGCGGCTGCTACGCCGGCGCTACCGCGCGCTGGGCGACCCCGAGCTCGCCTTCCCCCTGCGCGACGCCCTGCTGGCCGACGGCCGCCCCCCGGGAGGGCGCCGAGCCACGGTCGTGGTGGGCGGCACCGACGTCGCCTCGATGCTGGTCCACGTCTGGACGGCGCGCTGCCTGGGCGCGGGTGTCCGGAGCTGGCCGGACTGGCTGGCAGGCGAGGCCCGGCGCCCCGCCCTCCTCGAGCGGATCGATCTCGCCGCGCTGGCCCGGACGTGGGCCGAGCGCGCCGGGCCCGCTCGCGTCCACGTCGTCCTCGACGACCCCCGCCGCGTGGCCCGGCTGGTGGCAGGTCGCCGTCGTCGCGCGGTCACCCCACGCCCGCTGTCCGCCGATGCGGTGGAGCTGGCCCGGCGTACCGCATCGGTCGTCGGCACCCTGGTCACCCCGGAGCGCCGGACCGCCCTGATGTGGCACCGGCTGCGTCCGGTGCTCGCCGCCCACCCGGGACCCGAGCTACGGATCGGCGAGCGCCACCAGTCCTGGCTCCACGACCGGACGCAGCGCCTGCGCCGGGACCTCGCGGCCGGTGACTACGCTGTACACGGCACCCTGGCCGAGCCGGTGGTCCGCGGGAGCGGTCACGGTCCGGACGACGACCGGGTGCTCGAGCTGGCGATCCGGGTCCTCCTGGGCCCGTCGATCGGCACGTCGCTGGCCGAGAGGAGTGAACCGAGCTGACCAAGAAGGTCCTCCTCCACGTCGGCACCCCCAAGACCGGGACGTCGTACCTCCAGCACGTGCTGTTCCACAACCGCCGCGTGCTCCACCGCCACGGCATCACCTACCCCGCCTCCCGGCACGACGCCCACTTCCTGGCCGCCCTCGACCTGATGCGGATGCCCTGGGGCGGACTCGAGGCGCAGGCCATCGGGGCCTGGGACTCCCTGGCGGCGTCGGTACGCCGCTCGCGCGGCGACGCGATCATCAGCCACGAGATCCTGGCGACGGCCTCGCGCTCTCAGATCGGCCGGGCGCTGGACAGCCTGGGGCACGGCCGCGACGCGGAGATCCACCTGGTCCTGTCGGCCCGCGACCTGGTCCGGCAGATCCCCGCCGAGTGGCAGGAGAACGTCAAGCACCGCGCGGCCCTGTCCTACGCCGCCTTCCTCGACCAGATCCGAGACCCCCGCCGCGAGGGCCGGATCCCCACGTGGTTCTGGGGTGTCCAGGAGATCCCCGACATCCTCGACCGCTGGGGCGCGGACCTCCCGCCCGAGCACGTGCACGTCGTCACGGTCCCGCCCGCCGGGGGTACGCCGGAGCTGCTCTGGAAGCGCTTCGTCGAGGCGTTCGGCCTCGACGGAATCCACCTGCAACTGGACGGCGAGCGGGTCAACCCCTCACTCGGAGCCGCCGAGACGGCCCTGATCCGCCGCATCAACCGGGCCGCCAACGAGCAGCTCGAGCCCGCCTTCTACCGGCCCCTCGTGCGCGAGCTGCTCGCCCACCAGACCCTCTCGAGGCGCACCCGTACGCCCCGCCTCGCGCTGCCGCCCGACGTACACCCGTGGGCGGTGGAGCTGCAGGAGTCGTGGATCGCCGAGATCTCCGCCCGCGGCTACGACGTCATCGGCGACCTCGACGACCTCCGCGGCGCACCGCCCGCGCAGGACTACGTCGACCCCGACCACCCCGACGAGGCCCTGGTCTCGCGAGCGGCCGTCGACGCCCTGAAGGCGGTGCTGCTCGACCACGCCCAGCTGCAACGCGAGCTCGCCCAGCGTGAGGGAGAGCTCCGCGACACCCAGCGTCAGCTGGAGAAGGCCTACCTGCGGCCGACGTACCGCTGGCGGGAGAAGCTGGTGCGCCGGCTGGAGTCGGGCGGCACCGGGAAGCTGGCGATGAAGGCCTACCGGCGAGCCAGGGGCAGGAGCTCGCGGTCGGCGTAACGGCCGATCTTCCAGGTGGCGTAACCGTCAGCGCCCATGCCGACCAGCCCACCGACCAGCGGGATCCTCCGCGCCACCGTGCCGGCCATCTTCTTGCCCGCCACCTTCGCGATCAGGTCCGACGCCACCTCCGCCGAGATCACCCGGTCCAGGCCGGGGTCGTGCGCCGGGGCTGTCGCGAGGGCCATCGGCGGCGCCGGGATCCGTAGGTCGGCGACCAGGGACGTGACCGCCTCCTCGCCCAGTAGACACACCAGGACCGCGTTGCGCACCCGAGGGTCGTGCAGGTCGTAGTGGCGCAGGTGGGCGATCGCCGCGATCATCCGACACTCGACCAGGGCCAGGCCCGAGATGTTGGTCGGCACCGTGAACGCCATCGTGGTCAGCCCGCCGAGGTTGGTGAGGAAGCCCTGCGCCCCGGCGTACCGCACGTGGGTCTCGATCATGTCGTGGATGGTCCGGTCCACATCGCCCTTGCGCGCGATCAGCTGACGATCCGCCGCCACCGCGGCAGCCGGAAGCGGTCCGATCCCGTGGATGGCGCGATGCAGAGCCTCGCGGACGAACGCCGCGGTCAGTCCGGGCGCGAGCTCGGTCAGCCGGGCCGGGAGTCCTCCGGCCGAGCTGGTGGTGGTCGTTGCCGTCGCGGGCACGGGTCGATCCTACGTTCGTCGCTGGAAGGTGATGTCGCCGTTGGGGTGGTGGGTGGCGGTGTAGCGGGGGTCGTGGATGGTGTGGTGGTGGTGGGCGCAGAGCAGTGCGCTTCGTTCGAGACTCGTGTGGCCGCCGGTGTGCCAGGGGTCGAGGTGGTGGGCTTCGCACCAGGCGGGTGGGATGTCGCAGCCGCGGACGCGGCATCCTCCGTCGCGGACGTCCATCGCGATCCGGATCGGCCCGGTGAACAGGCGTCTGGATCTGCCTTGGTCGAGGATCTGGGACTTGCCGCCGAGGACGTGGGGGATGATCCCGGCGTTGCAGGCCAGCCGTCTGGCGTGGCCGGGGGTGAGGTCGTCACCGGTGGAGGTCCGTGCCACCCCGACGGCGGCTCCCGAGTCGGCGAGCTGGCCGAGGAGGGTGGCGTGGTCCAGAGCGACCAGGATCTGCGTGGCCGACCCGCCCGAGCGGGGTAGCCCGTGGGCGGGGAGGTGCTCGAGGAGGGCGCAGAACGCCTCACCGCGCCTGTGGGCGATCGGGAGCGCGTCCACCGATCCGTTGTCGGTGTGGTTGTCGGTGCCGGGCTCGGGCTGGGTGAGGTGGCGTCGGGGGGAGGTGTAGGCCTCGAGGTAGACCCGGAGCCGGTTGGCGATGGGGTCGGGGAGTCGTCCGTGGAGGTCGGTGGTGCCGTCCCCGCGGCGCCGGAACGTCAGGCGGGTGTGGGCGCGGGCCCTGTCTTCCTCGGCGAGGAGCAGGGCGTGTTCGTGGGCGTCGGCCAGATCTGGCGCGACGACCTCGAGGATCTTGCGGGCCAGGCGGCGTAGCGGGCGGGGTCCGAACTGGCCGGCCTCGGTGACCAGATGGGCCTCGGCCTTGCCCACCAGCTCGGGATCCAGGTCCGAAGGGAGCTGGTCGAGGGCACCGGTGATGATCTGGGCCTGCTCCCACGAGATCCGACCGTCCTTCACCGCTGCTGCCACGGCGGGCCAGTGGTGCCGCAACCGGCCACCGAGCCGCTCGGCCGCGAGGAGGTCGCGGACCTCGACGCGGGCCTCGGTGGCCAGCCAGGTGGCTGCGGTGCGGTCCGCGGTCTCGACCGCGACGTCCTCGGCCACCGCCAGCACATCGGCCCGCAGAGCCTCGACTCGGGCCTGCAGGCGGGTCAGGTCGACCAGCAGAGACTTCTTGTCCCGCGTCGAGACATACAAGGGGTCGACACCGGACGTGGTGACTTCGTCGAAGACCTCATGCAGGGCCGCGACCGCTGCGATCAGCGGATGCGACGAGGCGTCGGGTCCCGAGGTGGTCATATGAAGATGACACCAGCCGCCACCGACATTCCGACCCCCAAACAGCCCGGATTGCCCAAGAGGCGAGACGGGCGACCACCAGACAATCTGCGGCCAGTGACAGGTAGACGTTGCTCATGCTGGGGCAGCAGCCCAGCGAGCACCCCAAGCAACAAGGGAACGAGTACGCGGGTCGGGACGCCCCCGCAGCCAAGAGGCGACGGCAACCGCGTGAATCATTTGTCTGAAGCGACGACCCGAACCGAACCGGAAGGTGGTTTCGAGACGGGCCCCCAGAGGGCCCTCCTCAACCACCGGCTCCTCGAGTGTGGGGGTCTGGGATTAACTAGGCGGGTGCCGGTCGAACCGTCCCCGACCATCTGGGCGTTCCCGTCGCCTGCGCGCTTCCACCCCGACGACGACCTGGTGGCCACCGGCGCCGATCTCGAGCCGGGGACCCTGTTGGCGGCGTACCGCCAGGGCTTGTTCCCGATGCCCGTGGGTGGGAGGCGGGCGCCGATGGCGTGGTTCTCGCCTGTCACCCGAGGCGTGCTCCGGCCCGGAGACCTGCACGTGTCCCACTCGCTGGCCAAGTCGATGCGGCGCTTCGAGATCCGCGTCGACACGGCCTGCGCTGCGGTGATCGACGCGTGTGCCGACCCGCGTCGGCCCTCCGGATGGATCGACGGCCGGATCCGCGACGCCTACCTCCGCCTCCACGAGCTGGGCTGGGTCCACTCGGTCGAGACGTGGCGAGAGGGGCGCCTGGTCGGAGGCCTGTACGGCGTGGCGATCGGTGGCCTGTTCGCGGGGGAGTCGATGTTCCACCACGAGACCGACGCGTCCAAGGCTGCGCTGGTCGGTCTGGTGCGCGGTCTCGACGACGGTCTGGATCGCCTGGTCGACACCCAGTGGTGCACGCCGCACCTCGCCACGCTCGGAGTGGGGGAGATGCCACGCGAGGAGTACGTCGCCCTCCTGCCCAGGCTCCTGCAGACCCCTCAGCCCACGTGGGAGGCGAGGCCTGCCGTCGAACCGCCGACCGGCGACGTGCGTACCTCCCCGAAGAGGAGCAGAGTGACGCGGGAAACGGGCGACTGATGAGGAGAGCCGTGCGACACACGACCTGGCGGTCCTCGGGCATCGCCGCCGGCGCGCTGCTGCTCGCGGCAGCCCTCGCCGCCTGCGGTGGCGGTTCGTCGGGTTCGAGCGGCACGCCTCCCACCGACGCCGACAAGGCGGCCTTCTGCAAGGCCTTCACCGACCTGGGCGCCGACACCACCCCGACGGAGGCCGCCGACAAGCTGAGCCAGGTGGGGACGCCGAGCGACATCGGCTCGGCCGAGCGGCACGGGTTCGAGGTGCTGGTGGCCCATCTGCGCACGCTTCCGGACAACGCCAACGACCAGGCCTTCACCCGGATGTCGGACGGGCTCGACGATGCGGACCAGGCCGACCTGAAGGGCTTCTTGACCTACATCGCCGACGAGTGCCAGAACTAGCTAGAGGACGGTCGCGGGCTCGTCGCCGTCGCTGACCAGCGCCCGCCCGGCGGCGTGCCACGACAGCAGTCCACCCTCGAGGTTGACCGCGTCCAGACCCTGCTGGACCAAGAAGCCCACGGCGTACGCCGATCGGTTGCCCGACCGGCACACGACCAGCGTCTGGTCCGCCGCGAGCAGCTCGGGCAGCTCGGCGTAGCGCTGGCCCAGGTCCATCAACGGCACGTGCACCGAGCCGGCGACGTGACCTGCTGCCCACTCGTCGTCCTCCCGCACGTCGAGGACGAAGAGGCCGTCGGGCAACGGGTCCGGGACGCCGCTCACCGCGGCCGTGGGGATCTGCACGCGACTATTTCAACAGCCGCGACAGGCGGCGGTCGGCCAGGGGCTTCCCACCGGTCTGGCAGGTCGCGCAGTACTGCAGCGACGTGTCGGCGAAGCTGACCTCGCGGACCACGTCGCCGCAGACCGGGCACTTCTCGCCGGTGCGGCCGTGGACGGCCATGTTGGTCTTCTTCTCGCCCTTGAGCTCGCTGGCCGGAAGGCCGCGGGAGCGCGCGACCGCGTCGCCCAGCTCGTCCTTGATGGCGGCGAAGAGCCCGTCGAGCTCGGTCGCGGTCAGGCTGTTGGCGGGCTTGAACGGCGACATCCGTGCAGCGTGGAGGATCTCGTCGCTGTAGGCGTTGCCGATGCCGGCGATCGTGCCCTGGTGACGCAGCACGCCCTTGATCTGGGCGCGACCGGCGTCCTCGAGGATGTCGGCCAGGGTGTCGCGGGTGAACGCCTCGTCGAGGGGGTCCGGCCCGAGGCTGGCGATGCCGGGGACGTCCTGCGGCGAGCGCACGACGTAGGCCGCAAGGCTCTTCTTGGTGCCGGCCTCGGTGACGTCGAGTCCGCTCTGGTCGTCGAGGACCACGCGCACGGCGAGCCCGGACTTGCTGTTGGGGCGCGGCGGGACCGTGGGCAGCTCGTCCTTCCAGCGGATCCAGCCGGCGCGGGCGAGGTGGAAGATCAGGTGCAGCCCGCTCGCCTCGATGTCGATGAACTTGCCGTGCCGGGTGACGTCGTCGACCAGGGTCCCCTCGAGCGCCTGGACCGGTGGGTCGAAGGTCTTCAGTGCGCTGAACGCCGCGAGGTGGATCTTGGCGATGGCGTGGCCGTCGAGCCGGCCCTTGAGGTCGAGGGCCAGCGCCTCCACCTCGGGCAGCTCCGGCATGGCTCGAGCCTACTGGGGACCGCCGACCCGGCCCCCGGACGCGATCCGGTGACAGAACGACGGGGCGGAGGGAGAATCGACCATGGCCACCGCGCGACCGTTGCCCGCGAGCGGGGAGATCTTCCTCGACGCCCGCGGTGCCGATCGCGCCCTGCGGGTCTCGTGGCACTTCGACACCGACATGGTGATCCTGTCGCTGTGGCGGGAGAACGTCTGCACCGGATCGTTCCGCCTCAGCGTCGAGGAGGTGCCGGAGCTGATCGACCTGCTGCGCGCGGGCCTCGACACGGCGTACACCGTCGCCCGCTCGCGCCGGCACCGCACCGCCGGCTAGGCACTCTGCTCGGCACCGGCGGCAGGCGCCAGGGCGCCTTCCTCAACCACCGACCACGTCAGCCGTCGAGGTGCCGGTCGGCCAGCTTGCGCAGCACGGGGACGGCGGCGGCGAGCGCCGCGCGCTCGTCCGGGGACAGGTCCGCGAGCTCCTCGCTGAGGACGGTGGCCGACTCCTCGCGCAACGTCTCGAGCGTCTTCTCGCCGACCGGCGAGAGCACCAGGAGCAGGCAGCGCTGGTCGTCGGGGTCGCGTCGACGGTCCACCCAGCCGGCCTCCTCGAGGATCTCGACCAGGCGGGTCATGCTCGGGGCCGACATGTTCATCAGCTCGGCGAGGTCGCCCTGGCGTACGCCGTCCGGGTAGCGCGTCAGCGCCGAGAGGGCCGCCAGTCGGGTCGGCGTGATGCCGGACCGGGTGGCCGGCGTCCGCAGGTGGTACGCCAGGCGGCTCACCTCGGTGCGGACCTCACCCGCAAGCCGGGCGTGCGCACGCCCACTCACGAGCGGACCCCCTCCGGTTCCGGGGCGCCGACCTCGGGCTGGGCGAAGTCCAGCGGGGTCTCGATCTCGTCGGACTCGTGCTGGTCGTCGGCGTGCACGAACTTCTCGCCCATGAACCACGACGCGGCCGCGGCCACCAGGCAGGCGACGATGGCGAACCCGAACGCCACGATCAGCCCGTCGTGGAAGGGACCCGAGATCAGCGACGGGAAGAACGAGTGGCCGGTCAGGTACGTCGAGTCGTGGGCTGGCAGCGTCGAGAGGGTGTGCTGTCCGAGCAGTGACTGGACCGGGTTGTAGCCGAGCAGTGAGGCGAAGAGCACCGCCACCGGCGGCAGCCCGGCGATCGCGTGCGCCTGTCCGGCCGGGACGCCGTGGGCCGTCAGGCCGGTCTGCATGGTGTGCGGGAGCGAGCCGGCGAGCCCGACGATCATCAGCGAGAAGAAGATGCCGATCGACAGGACCATCGAGGTGTTCTGGAACGTCGTGCTCATGCCGCCGCCGACCCCTCGCCGGTTGGCGGGCAGGGCGTTCATGACCGCGGCCCGGTTGGGGGAGGCGAACAGGCCCATCCCGAAGCCGTTGGCGAACAGCGCGGCGGCGAACATCCAGTAGCTGAAGTTCACGGGAAGTGCGGCGAACCACAGGAAGCTCAGCGCGGCGATCAGCATGCCGCCGGTCGCGAACGGGCGGGCGCCGTAGTGGTCGGAGAGCCAGCCGGACAGCGGGCCCGCCACCAGGAAGCCCACCGTCATCGGCAGCATGAAGATGCCGGCCCACAGCGGCGTGGACTCGAAGGAGTACCCGTGCCGGGGCAGCCAGATCCCCTGCAGCCAGATGATCAGGATGAACATCAGCCCGCCGCGCCCGAGCCCGGCCAGCAGGCTGGCGAGGTTGCCGAAGCTGAAGGCACGCACCTTGAACAGCTCGAGGTGGAACATCGGGTGGTCGATGCGGGTCTCGATCACGCAGAACACCGCCAGCAGCGCGAGGCCGCCGATCATGGAGGCGAGGACCCACGGGTTGGTCCAGCCCATGATGTGGGTGCCGTGGGGCTGGATGCCGTAGGTGATCGCGACGAGCACGCCGACCAGGCCGAGGGCGAAGGTGATGTTGCCCCACCAGTCCATGACGTGGTGGCGGCGCGGGCTCAGGTCGCGCAGCTTGAGGTAGCCCCACACGGTGCCGAAGACGCTGAAGGGGACCGAGACCAGGAACACGAAGCGCCAGTGGACCGGTGCGAGCACGCCGCCGATGACCAGGCCGAGGAACGACCCGGCGATGCCGGCGACCATGTTCAGCCCGAGGGCCAGGCCGCGCTGGTTGGACGGGAACGCGTCGGTGATGATCGCCGACGAGTTCGCCATCAGCAGCGCGCCGCCGACGCCCTGCAGGATCCGCATCACGATCAGCCAGAGGACGCCTTGGGTCCCGGTCATCCAGGTGATGCTCAGGGCCACCGAGAAGAAGGTGAAGATCGCGAACCCGGCGTTGAACATCTTGACCCGGCCGTACATGTCGCCGAGCCGCCCGAAGGCCACGACGAGCACCGCGGTGACGACGAGGTAGCCCATGATCAGCCACAGCAGGTAGCTGGAGTTGCCGGGGGCCAGCGGGTCGATCTTCAGCCCGCGGAAGATGTCGGGCAGGGCGATCAGGAGGATCGAGGAGTTGATCGTGGCGATCAGGACGCCGAGCGTCGTGGTGGACAGGGCGATCCACTTGTAGCGCGGACCGAGCGAGGACGTGGAGGAGGCTGTCGAGTTCATTTAGTTCAAGGGTACTAACCAATTGTCCGGCGCGCACATCGACCCCGGGAGGCGAGGGAGGCGCGCGAAATCTACGGAATCGGCTAGACGGCCCGATACGGTCCGAGCATGGACCCGGTCCGCAACCCGTACGCACCCGGCGCCGGCCAGCGCCCTCCCGAGCTCGCCGGCCGCGGCGCCCAGCTCGCGGCGTTCGATGTCGTCCTGGAGCGGGTGGCCCACGGACGCCCGGAGCGCAGCGTGGTGCTCACGGGACTGCGCGGCGTCGGCAAGACGGTGCTGCTCAACGCGCTCCGCTCGGCGGCGGTACGCCGAGGCTGGGGGACCGGCAAGCTCGAGGCCCGGCCCGACCAGGGGCTACGACGCCCGCTGTCGTCGGCTCTGCACCAGGCGGTGCGCGAGCTCGGGCACGGGGACGAGGAGGCCGCCGCGCACGTGCTCGGCGTCGTCCGCTCGTTCGCCGAACGTGAGGCCGGCGCGGGGGCACGGCTGCGCGACCGCTGGCACCCGGGCATCGACGCCCCGGCCGTGCGGGGACGCGCGGACTCCGGCGACATCGAGATCGACCTGGTCGAGCTGTTCACCGACATCGGTGGGCTCGCCGCCGAGCAGGGGCGGGGCGTCGCGGTCTTCGTCGACGAGATGCAGGACCTCGGACCCGACGACGTCTCCGCGCTGTGCGCCGCCTGCCACGAGCTGAGCCAGTCGGGGCTGCCGCTGATCGTGGTGGGCGCCGGGCTCCCGCACCTGCCGGCGGTCCTGTCGGCGGCCAAGTCCTACTCCGAGCGGCTCTTCGCCTTCCAGCGCATCGACCGGCTCGACCGCGAGAGCGCCGACCTCGCCCTCCGCGTGCCGGCCGAGGCCGAGGAGGCGACGTACGACGACGAGGCGCTGGCGGCGCTGTACGCCGCGACCGGCGGTTACCCCTACTTCATCCAGGCCTACGGCAAGACCGTCTGGGACCTCGCCCCGTGCTCGCCGATCACCGCCGACGACGTCGCGGTCGGCGTCCCGGAGGCCGAGCGCGAGCTGGCCGTGGGCTTCTTCGGCTCCCGCTACGAGCGCGCGACGCCGGCCGAGCGCGAGTACCTCCGCGCGATGGCCGACGCGGCGACCGGCGACCTCGAGTCCGTCCCGACGGCCGATGTCGCCGCGGTCCTGGGCAAGAAGCCGCAGTCGCTGTCACCGGCGCGCGACGCCCTGCTCAAGAAGGGCCTGATCTACTCCGGCGAGCGCGGGCAGATCGCCTTCACGGTGCCCCACTTCGGGGCCTTCCTGCGCTCGCGCTAGCTCGGGTCCCAGTCAGCTCGATTCGGGTCAGTTCGGGCTGGAGTAGCCGCTCGGCGCTCCGGAGGGTCGGGGCAGGGTGATCCCGCACGCCTTGAGCGCGGCCTGGACCTTCGTGTTGCCGAAGAACACGCCGCCACCGGTGCCCTGCGTCGGGCGCGGGACCGGGCTGCCGCTGGAGTACGCCGACGGACCGCCCGAGGGGAAGCCTGAGGGCCGGCCGGTCGGGAGGCTCGACGAGAGCCCGGCCGCCTTGAGGCAGGTCGTGATCTTCTTCATCAGCGCCGGGTCCTGGCCGAAGCCGCCGCCGGGTCCCTGGCCCTGGAGATGGCTGGACGGTCCGCCACCCGACGTCGTGGTCGGCGAGGAAGAGGAGCCGCAGCCCGCGAGGGCCCCGACGGTCAGCAGTCCCGCCGCCGTCAGCGACGCGGCGCGTCGGGTGAAGGGGGTCAGCCGGGTGGTCATGGGGGGTCCTCTCGCTGTCAGCGGATGGTGATCGCCGTCGCGGTGACGGCCTTGCCGTGGGTGGTGCCCAGGACCGTGACGCTGCTGCCCGGGCGGATCGGCCCGGTCGCTCGTGCGAGCGGTCGGGTCAGGGTGGTCTCGGCGGTCACGGTCACAGTGTGGTCCTTGCCTCCGAGGTCTTGGACGGTCCAGGTGCGTCCGTGGATCCCGGTGACTTTGCCGATCACCGCCGGGGTCGTGCTCGACGTACTCGCTGCCCCCGAGGAGTCAGACGAGTCCGACGCCCCGGTCGGCGGCGAGCCGAACGTCCCGGAGCCGGACGTCGTCGGTGCGCCGCGGAAGGCGCCGCTCGGGACCGCCCCGGTGCCGGAGGTCGAGTCGCTGCCCCAGCGCTTCTGCACCTCGACGCCCCCGAGGAAGACCAGGAGCACGGCCAGCAGGAGCAGCAGGCCGACCCGCGCGCGGGAGCGGCGGGACGGAGCCGCCAACCACTCCTCGTCGAGGACGTCGGGTTCAGTCTCGGTCTGGGTCATCGAGGGCTCCTGCTCACTCGTACCGGAGGGCGTCGATCGGCCGCAGCGAGGCGGCCCGGTTGGCGGGGTAGAGCCCGAAGAACAGGCCGATCATGATGGCCACCCCGAAGGCCAGGAAGACCGAGTACGGTGCGACGGCCGGCTGCACTCCCACGATCGTGAAGCGCGACCCGACGAGCCCCACGACGACGCCGACGATCCCGCCGAAGACCGAGAGCAGCACCGCCTCGGTGAGGAACTGCCCGACGATGTCGCCGCGGCCGGCGCCCAGCGCCTTCTTGATCCCGATCTCGCGGGTCCGCTCGGTGACCGTGACCAGCATGATGTTCATGACCCCGATCCCGCCGACCAGCAGCGAGATCGCGGCGACCGCACCCAGCAGCACGGTGAACGTGCGGTTGGAGGACGTCGCAGCGCTGAGGATCGACGAGGCGCTGGTCACCGAGTAGTCGCGGTCGCTGCTGGTGACCTTGTGGCGGGCGTCGAGGATCGACTCGACCTCGCTCTCCGCGAGCGTCACGGTGTCGGCCGAGGTGGCCTTGACCGAGATCGTCCCCAGCGCGCCGTACCCCGAGAGGGTGTCCTGCACGGCGGTCAGTGGCGCGATCACGCGGTCGTCCTGGTCCTGGGGCCCGGTGCTGCCCTTGGTGGCGAGGATCCCGTCGACGGTGAACTCGATTCCGTTGAGCTGGACGACCTTGCCCACGAGGTTCTCCACGTCGTTCCCGATCAGGTCCTCGGCGACGGTCTCTCCCAGCAGGACGACGCGTCGGTGCTCGTTGTAGTCGGCGTCGGTGAACGTCGTGCCGTAGCGCACCGAGGAGTTGTCGATCAGGAGGTACGCCGGCGTCGTGCCGGTCGTGGTCCCCACCGAGTGCGAGGCGCCGTCGTACGTCGCGGTCACCGACTGCGCGGTGACCACCGGTGCGACGCCGAGGACGTCGGGGGCGTCCTTGCTGGTGGCGATCGCGCGGGCGTCGGCGAGGGTCAGCTCCGGGGTCCGGGTCTTGGTGGCGTTCTGCGAGACGTCGGATCCCGACGTGGCCCCAGGGAAGGCTCCCCCTCCGGCGAAGGAGAAGCCGCTTGGGCCGCCGCGCCCGCCGGAGGCGGTCGAGGAGGCCGTGACGGTCAGCGTGTTGCTGCCCAGCGAGTTGATCTGCTCCTGCACGCTCCGGCTCGATCCGGTGCCGACCGCGACCAGGATGATCACCGCCGCGACGCCGATCAGGATGCCGAGCGTGGTCAGCGCCGACCGCGGCTTGTTGGCCGTCACGCCCTGCCACGCGAAGCGCGCGGTCTCCGGCACGTTCACGCCGGAACCCCCGTGCCTGCGGCTCGGCGCTCGTCGGAGACGATCCGCCCGTCGCGCATGTGCACGACCCGGTCGGCGTGGCGGGCGACATCGTCCTCGTGCGTGATCACCACGACCGTGCGTCCCTGCGCCGCCAGCTCGTCGAAGAGCGCGAGCACCTCGCCCGTGCTGTGGCTGTCCAGGGCCCCGGTCGGCTCGTCGGCCAGCAGCAGTGCGGGTCCGGTGACGATGGCCCGGGCCAACGCCACGCGCTGCTGCTGGCCTCCCGAGAGCTCGGACGGCTGGTGCTCCAGCCGGTCGGCGAGCCCGACCATGGTGAGTGCCTCCACGGCGCGCTCGCGCCGTTCGGCGCGCGACAGGCCGGCGTATGCCAGGGGCAGCTCGACGTTGCGCAGCGCCGACGTCCGGGCGACCAGGTTGAAGCTCTGGAAGACGAAGCCGATCTTCCGGTTGCGCACCCGGGCCAGCCGCGACTCGGAGACCCGACGGACGTCGATCCCGTCGAGCCGGTAGCTGCCTGCGGTGCCGACGTCGAGGCAGCCGACGATGTTCATCAGGGTCGACTTGCCGGAGCCCGACGCGCCCATGATCGCGACGTACTCCCCCTGCCCGACGACCAGGTCGACCCCGTCGAGAGCGCGGACCTCGGTGTCGCCGGCGCCGTACACCTTGGTGATCCGGCGCATCTCGATGACGGGACGCGTGCTCATCCGAGACCGCTCGGTCACCGGGCCGCCGCCGCGGGGAACGTGAAGCCCGTGCTTCCCGTGGAGGACTGCTGCGGCAGGACCACGACGTCGCCGGCCTGCAGGCCGCTGAGCACCTCGGTGTAGGTGTCGCCCTCCAGGCCGGTGGTGACCTGGCGAGTCACGGTCTGAGCCGTCGGCGGCCTGCACGGTGGCGGTGGTCGTGCTGCCGATCGTGGTCAGCGCCGAGCTCGAGACGCGGAGCACCGACTGCTTCTCGCCCGTGGTGACGACCAGCTGGGCGGTCTGACCGAGCTTCACGCCCTTCGACCGGTCGAGCCGCACCGTGACGGCGTACTCCACGACGTTGTTGGTCACCGTCGAGGTGTCCGCCACCTCGGCCACGGTCCCGTGGCAGCTCCCGGTCGTCGGCCGAGATCGTCACCGCGACGGACTGCCCCACCTTCACGTCGTCGATGTCGGCCTCGGCGACGTCGGCGGTGACCTCGAGGGTCCGGGCCGAGACCAGCGTGACGAAGCCGGTCGCCGTCGAGTCGCTGCTCGAGTCGCTGGCCGAGGAGGTCGACGACTGTCCGACGGTCCCGTTGACGGCGGCCACCCGACCGGCCTGCGGTGCGCGCAGGGTGGCCTGGGCCAGGGTGCTGCGAGCCTGGCGTACACCGATCCGGGCGCTGTCGATCTGGGCCTGGGCCGAGGCGACGGTGGAGGGGCGCGCCGGCTCCTCGTTCACCGCGACCGAGGCTCGGGTGCTCGCCAGCTGCTGACGGGCGGAGGCCACGGCCTGCTGCTGGGACTGCACTTGGTGCCGGTCGGCCAGGTCCGAGGCGCTGCGGGCTTGGCGCGCGGCCGCCAGCGCGGAGCGGGCCGACTGGACGGTGGCGTGCACCACCGGCGACGACTGCTGGGCCCGCTGCAGCGCGTGCTCGGCCTGCGTCACCGCCGCGTCCTTCTGCCGGCGGTCCAGCGAGGCGGTCTGCCGGGCCTGGCGCAGGGACAGCTCGGCGCTGCGCAAGGCGACCTGCGCGCCCGCGACCGACTGCTCGTCGGCCGCCCGCTCCTGCGACGTTTGACCCTGCACCGCCTGGTCGTACGACGCCTCGGCGGACTCCAGCTGCACCTGCGCCGACGCGAGGGCCTGCCGCGCCGAGGTGGCGTCGACCCGCGCGAGCGGCTGACCCTTCCGGACGTCCTCGCCGGGCTCGACCAGGATCGCGTCGACGATGCCGCCCGATCCCTCGAAGTCCACCGCGAGCGTCCGGTCGGCCTCGATGTTGCCGCTGCTGGTCACCGTCGCCGTGACGTTGCCGGTGTCGACCGTCGTCGTCCGGGTCGCGCTGCTGCGCGGCGTCGAGCCGACGGCCACCGCGCGGTAGGCCAGGACCCCGACCAGCGCGACCGCCAGGGCGAGGACGCCGTTCACGAGCCAGGCCCGGCCCGGTCGATGCAGTCGGGACAGCACGGACATGGCGACTCCTCGGTGCGAACGGCCGCCGAGGGCTCCCGGCGCCGGACCGATCAGACCGCGTGCCGCTGTTCTGAGTCCGTGCGGACTCTGTGAGACCCCTTTGTCCTCCGGGTCCTGGAGGGTCCCGTCAGACCCGGAAGGGCAGCCGTGGCGAGACGATGAAGAACAGCTGGACGCACGCCAGGGCGACGATCGCCAGCACCGGGCTCACGAACGTGAGCAGCGCCGCCACGGCGTACAGCGACTGCGCCAGCACCAGGCGCCGACGGACCAGGCCCAGGGCCGGCATCCGCTGGGGCTCGACGAGGCCGTCCCTCGCGTGGGCGACGACCCAGGCCAGTGTCGCGCCGAGGGCCGCGAGGTTGAGCCAGTAGAGGACGACGGCCAGCGGCACGTGCACGTGGTCGGCCAGCACGGAGGCGCTGAAGGGCAGCGTCGTCACGAAGAACAGGAAGCCCAGCACCGCCCAGGCCAGCATGCGGTCGGAGCGCCGGCACAGCGCCAGCACGGTGTGCAGCGCGAGCCAGAAGGTCGCCAGCATGGTGAAGCTCAGCAGGTACGCCGCGAGGCTGGGGCCGAGGTGGGAGAGCTGGGACCAGAGCGCGTGGCTGTCGTCCGCGTGGTGGCGGGGCAGTCCCAGGTCGAGCACGAGCAGCGTCATCGCGACCGCGAAGACGCCGTCGCCCAGGGTCTGTACCCGGTCCAGGCTCTGGCCGGAGAACTCGTTGTAGGCGTTGCTCATGCGGGCGGCTCCTCACCAGCGGGGCGGAACGCGTCGGCGGCTGAGCGGATCCGGCCGAGGTAGGCGTCCCACCAATCCGCGTCGAGGTCGGACGCATCGCGCCCACCGCGACCGTCGATGAGCTCGCGGACGATGTCGCAGTGCCCGGCGTGCTGCGCGGTCTCGGCGAGCACCCGCGCGAGCAGGTGGCCGAACGTCGTCTCGCGCCTGCCCTCGGTCCACCACGCCACCGAGGCCGGTGCGTCCAGCGGGATCGTCGCCAGGGACTCGTCGCTGTGCTGCCAGGCCCGGCGGTACAGGCCGAGGAGGTACTCCCGCGACTGGTCCGGGGTCGCCCACATGTCGGCCGACTCCCAGACCGACCCGTCGTCCTCCCACGGCAGGGGCACCGGCGACGGACGACCGACACTGGCCCCGAGGTAGCCCAGCTCGATCCCGGTCAGGTGCTTGACCAGCCCGAGGAGGTTGGTGCCCGACGGCACCAGCGGGCGGCGCACGTCGTACTCCGAGAGGTCCTCGAGCGACCGGACGACGGCGTCGCGCGACTCCTGGAGGTACTCGCGCAGATCGTCGGTGAGCGGACCGGTCATCGGCGGGTCACGTCGCGGTACTCCGGATGGCGGCGCAGCCACGCGTTGACGAAGGGGCAGAGCACCACGACCTTGGTCGTGGGATCCTCCCGCAGCCGGTCGAGCAGCTGGCGCACCATCTCCGAGCCCACGCCGCGTCCCTCGAAGGCGCTGTCGACCTCGGTGTGCAGGATGGTCATGGTCCCGTCGGCCACGTCGTACGCCGTGAAGCCCGCGAGCTCGCCGTCGACGTAGGCCTCGAAACGGTGCTGGTCCGGATCGTCCCGCAGCTCCACGGCCGCCCGCTCGGTCATGGCTCGACCCTATGCGCACCGGGCCTCATCCGGCCGCGGCGGCAGCCGCGAACCGGTCGAGCAGGACGTGCCACTCGCTGAAGCGCGCACGACCGGCCACGTTGCCCGGTGTCCAGCCGCCGTGGGCGAAGCTCATCCGGCAGCCGCCGTCGCGCGGCTCGAAGCGCACGTCGAGCCGGCTCGGGTGCTCCGGGTCCTGGGCGAGCGAGAAGGTCTGGGCGTAGTGCGCCGGACGGTCCCAGACCACGACCTCGCCCCAGGGGTACGTCGTGCCGTCGGCGAGGTGGTGGACCACGGCGCCCCCGACCCGCGGCTCGATCTCGGCGCGGACCAGCCCCTCGGGGGCGTAGGCGGGGTCCCACCAGCTGCCGATGTCGCGGGTGAACACGTCGAAGGCCCGCTCGGGATCGCAGGCGAGGTCGTAGTCGAGCTCGATCGGCGCGGCCGCCTCGCCCGGGCGCGGCTCGACCGCGGAGGCGAGGGGCTCGTGGAACACGATCCGGTTGTGGAACGGGTCGATCACCACCATCACCCGACCCCAGTCCTCCTGGCGCACGCCCGGGCGGGCGTAGTCGTAGGGGCGCGACCGCAGCTCCTCGTGCAGCGCCCGGACGTCGGCGACCGGGACCAGTGCCGCGCCGCCGGGGCTCGCGTCACCGTGGTGCTCGCTCAGGTGCAGGACGGTGCGACCGCGGTGCACCTGCATGTACAACGGCGAGTGGTCGTCGTACCCGTGCTCCCAGTCGGTGCCGAAGCCGAGGTAGTCGACGTAGAACTCCAGCGCCTTGGCGCGGTCGAAGATCCGCAGGATCGGCACCGCCGGTCCCGCCAGGAGGTCCGCGGTGGCGGGGATCGAGGGGGTGTCGGGCCGCGCGGCCAGCGTGTTCCAGTCGCGCGCACCGTGCTGGTGGGCGACCAGCTCGAGCGCCTCGCTGTGGCTGACGGTGACTCCGCGCTCGGCCAGGTCGGCGCGCAGCCGCTGGGCCATCTGCTTCGGCGTCGCCGGCTGCTTCGGGGTGGGGCGGGTGTCGGACATGATGCGGTTCTCTCCGGCGGACCGGTCGTCAGGGGCCTGCGTTGCCTGGTCGGGTCCGCCCGGTGAGGGCGCATCACGGACAGGTGGATCGATCGTCGAGGGGCATTCACCGTCCCGCAGGTGCGGGGCAGGCGGCCGGCTGCCCGGGCCGTGGCCAGCGTAGCTCCGCGGGTTCGTTCAGAGAACTGTCATGCACGTGACAGACCGATGGTCGAGCCGTCGTCAGGATCAGCCCATGAGCAAGCGCCTCCCCGCCCTCCTGGCCGCCGTGGCCGCCACCCCGGTGGCGGCGCTCGTCGCCGTCCTTGCTCTGACCGGCTGCTCGGCGAACGCCGGCGCCGACCTGGCCGGGAGCCGCTCGCCGATGTCGTCGTCCCCGCAGGCTCTGTCCACGGCCGGGGACCCCGGCAACCGCTCGCCGATGCTCATGGCCGGCGCCGGTGAGGCCACCGAGGGCCAGGTCGACGTCACCGCTCTGAGCCAGGCCGACTTCGAGGACCAGCGGCACGACGGCTCACAGTGCCTGACCGAGACCGACGACCAGCAGGGTCAGGTCACCTACTGCCAGAAGCTCGCCGTCGTCGGCGGCGTGGTCCGGTGGACGGCGTACGTCGCAGTCCCCCAGGACTCGGTCAAGGCCACGATGAGCGTGGGCAACGACTTCGAGTACACCGCGTCGGTCGACGCCCCTGGCTCCTACGTCAAGATCGTCTGGACCAAGCCCACCATCCCGACCGAGGTCCGGCTCAGCACCGTCGTGGAGATCGAGCTGAACGACGGCACGACGTTCAACGCCAACGACTACGACGCCGACTACGAGAACGGCTGGTACTCCTCGGAGGACCTCGTCCTCGAGTGACACAGGCTGGGAAAAGTTCTCCGACCGGACATCCAAAGCCGCGTCCCGGGCCACCGCGTTCGCCACAATGAGGTCATGCGGCCGCAGGTCGTCGCACACCGCGGCGCGAGCTTCGAGAACGCCGAGCACACCCGACGCGCCTACCTCGAGGCCATCCGCGCGGGCGCCGAGGCGCTGGAGTGCGACGTCCGGCTCACCGCCGACGGCCACCTGATCTGCGTGCACGACCGCGACCTGCGCCGCACGGCCAGCACCCGCGGCCTGGTCTCCACGATGGAGCTGGCCGACCTCGACGAGCTGGAGTTCTCCTCCTGGAAGAACCCGTGGGCGTCGTTCGACGACGAGGCCGAGGATCCCGATCCCGACCTCGACAAGGTGCTGACCCTGCACCGCCTGCTCGAGACCGTCGCCGAGGCGGAACGCCCGGTCGAGCTGGCCGTGGAGACCAAGCACCCGACGCGGTACGGCGGGCTGGTCGAGCGCCGTCTCGTCGAGGCGCTGGCGGAGTTCGGCTGGGCCGGCGCTGACAGCCCGGTGCGGGTCATGAGCTTCTCCTACGTCGCGCTCCAGCGCATGCAGCGTCTCGCACCCGGTCTCCGCCTGGTCATGCTGATCGACAAGGCTCGCCACTGGCCGATGCTCAAGCCGGTCGTCGAGGACGAGTGGATCCTGGGTCCCGGCATCGAGGCGCTGACGAAGCATCCGCGGTTCGCCCAGAAGATGGCCGACGACCATCGCGACGTGCACGTCTGGACCGTCAACACCGAGGAGCAGCTGGACCTGTGCCTGTCCCTCGGGGTCGGCGCGGTGATCACGGACCGGCCGAGCGCCGTGATCGGCTGGCTCGACGAGCACTCCGCGGCAGGCGAGAGCGGGTCGCTACCCTCGCGCCATGGCCAAGAAGTCGCGGACCAAGGCGCGTGACCGGGCGACCTCGGGAGAGGTCGGACCCCGCGAGCCCTGCCCCTGCGGCTCGGGTCGGCGGTACAAGGCCTGCCACGGCTCGGCAGGTGGGGCGTTCGTGGCCCGCCCCTTCGCGGGGCTCGTCGCCGAGCGCGACCTGGTCGCCCTGCGTGAGTTCGTCCCCTCGGGAACGGCGCCCCTGACCGTCGGCGACCGGACCGTGCTGCTCGGCACGCTGCTCCCGATGGCGGCACCGGCGATGGTCCGCGACTCCGGGGAGGTCTGGCTCGGGCTGCAGGTGCGGCACGCGTTCGGTGACCCGTCCCGCGACCTCGGCGCCGTCCTCGAGCGGGCCCTGGCCACCGACGAGCCGGGCGTGGTCGGGCTCGTCGACCCACCCGGGCCGGGGCCGCGCCTGCAGGACCTGATCGCCGACGAGTCGCTCGACGTCACCGTCCACACCGGGTTCGAGTGGTGGCTCGGCGACGTCGCCGAGCGCGACCAGGACGCGGTCGACGCGCTCGAGCAGGCGAACGGCGCCGTGGCGCCGAGCGCTCGTCTGCGCGGTGTCGACGCGGCGTACTGGGTCGACGCCGGAGCCAAGGAGCACCTGCGCTGGGTGCTGCCGCATCCCGAGTCGCGGCTGCTGGACGCCCTGGCCCGGCTGCACGCCGCCGGCGAGGACGCGCTGGTGGCCGACTCCCGGCTGGTCGGGATGTTCCGGGCTCTCGGCCTGATCGCCCCGGTGTGGGACCTCCCCTCCGGCACCGGTGCCGAGGCGCTGGAGGAGCCCGCGGCGACCTTCGCAACCCGCCTCGACGCCGCGCTCGCCGACGAGTCCGAGCTCGGCCCGGAGGAGCGGGCGGCCCGCACGATGCTGGCCAACCACCAGGTCACCCTCCGCTCCGGCGGCTGATCGGGGCAGGTCCGGCGCCCCGTCCGGACACGCCGGGCCCCGGGTTGCCCCGCCCGTCGGCGTTCGGCTAGCGTCGGTGACGGCCCGGTCGTTGTTGCCTCCCCCGTCGACATCGACCGGGCCCTCTCATGCCCCCGGCAGGCTCGTTCTCCGCGACGCGGGACTGGAAGACTGCCCGCGTGTCAGCACCCACGTCCGCTGGGCGCTCGTCCTTGCTCAGACGGGGCTTCCTATTGGAGTACGCGACCCTCGGCTGGAACGTCGTCGGCATCGTGGTGCTGGCCCTCGCCGCCGTCGCGGCCCGCTCGATCGCCCTGGCCGGGTTCGGGCTGGACTCCCTGATCGAGATCGGTGCGTCCGCGGTCGTCATCTGGGAGCTGTCGGGCACGGGCGAGGCCCGCCAACGCCAGGCCCTACGGCTGATCGGCGGCGCGTTCGTCCTCCTCGCGACGTACCTCCTCATCCAGTCCACCTGGGCGATCGTCGCGGGCTTCCACCCGCACCATTCACCTCCGGGCATCGCGTGGACCGCGGTGACGGCCGTCGCGATGTTCGCCCTCGCGGCGGGCAAGGCGAGCACCGGAGCGGCACTCGGCAGTCAGGTCCTCGTCACCGAGGGTCGGGTCACCCGGATCGACGGGCTGCTCGCGACCGCCGTCCTGACCGGCCTCGTGCTCAACGCCGCCCTCGGCTGGTGGTGGGCGGACCCGGCGGCCGGCTACGTCCTCGTCCTCTACGCCGCCCGCGAGGCGCACGAGATCTTCTCGGGCTGAGTCAGCGTTCCCCGCTCGACTCCAGGGCGTCGCGCTCGATGGGGCAGCTCATGCAGCGCGGCCCGCCCCGGCCGGAGCCCAGCTCCGAGCCGGCGATCCGGACGACCTCGATCCCGGCCTCCTCGAGCCGGTCGTTGGTCTCGTCGTTGCGCTCGTAGGCGACGGCGACCCGGGGCGCCAGGGCCAAGGTGTTGTTGCCGTCGTCCCACTGCTCGCGCTCGGCGGTGACCGGGTCGAGCCCCGTGTCGATCTGGTGGAGGGTGTCGATCTCCATCGCCTTGGCGGCCGCGACGAGGAACGGTTCGGCGTCGGCGACGTGGAGCTCCTGCTCGTCGCCGGTCGAGCCGGTGACCTGGGTGACGGTGTACGCCGTCAGGGTGTCGGCGACGTTGGGGTACATCACGACCTTGTCGACGTCGACCATCGTGCACACCGTGTCGAGGTGCATGGTCGCCCGCTCCTGGGCGATCGGGACCGCGAGCACGGTGTGCGCCAGCCCGGCGGTGAAGACCTCGCGGGCCAGCTGCTCGGCGCCGGCCGGCGTCGTCCGCTCCCCGACGCCGATCGCGATGACGCCGGGTGCGAGCAGCAGGACGTCGCCGCCCTCGACGTGCTCGTGGCGCCAGCCGTGCAGCCGCGGGGCGCCGGAGAAGCGCGGGTGGGCGCTGTAGATCAGCTCGGTCAGCTGGGTCTCCCGGGCCCGGGCCGGCATGGCCAGCGACGTGATCGTCACCTGGTCGCGCACCCACACCGAGGAGTCGCGCGTGAAGAGCAGGTTGGGCAGCGGGTCGATCAGGAAGTCGTCGCTGGGCAGCAGCGAGGTGACCAGGCCGAAGCCGCCGCGCACCTCGTCGTTGCGGACTCCGGCCGTCAGGTGAGCGGTGAGCTCCTCGGGTGAGGACCCGCGCAGCATGGGGCCCAGCCAGCGCCGCATGGTCTCGCCGAGGTGCAGGCTGCCCAGCGCGGTCTCGATCGCGCGGGTGCGGGCGTCCTCGTCGGCCAGGGTCTCGGTGAGCAGCTCGGTCAGGTAGAGGACCTCGACGTCCCGGCGGCGCAGGGCGTCGGCGAACGCGTCGTGCTCGTCCTGGGCGCGCGCGACCCACGGGATGCCGTCGAAGAGGAGCCGGTCGTTGTTGCGCGGCGTGAGGCGCTTCAGCTCGGGGCCGGGGCGATGGAGCATGACGGTCCGCAGCCGTCCGACCTCCGAGTCCGCGCCCGTCGGGCGCGAACCGCCGGTGCTGGGGGTGGTCGACATGGGCCGCACTCTAACCGGGTACGCCGGTCGAAGGGTCAGCCGGCGAGGACCTGATAGCCCGTCACGGCGGCCAGCACGAGACACACGGCGGCGCCGACGTAGTGGATGGTCGACAGGCGCAGGTAGCGCAGGAGAACCCGGCCGGCGACCACCGCCAGCCCGGAGACGGCCAGCAGGGCCCCCCAGGCGCCGACGAACACCGAGACCGCGTCGTGGTAGCGACCGACCAGGCTGATCGTGAGCAGCTGCGACAGGTCGCCCCACTCGGCGGCGAACAGCACCAGGAAGCTCGCGCCCACCGCGGCCAGGCCCGACTTCGGCGAGCGCGCCTTCTCGGCGTACTCCTCCTCGGTGGCGGCCTCCTCGGCATCGGCCTTAGGCGCCTCGCGGAGGAGCATGACCGCGCCCACCAGGAAGATCAGGCCGGCGACCGTCTCGACCAGCTTGTGCGGGAGCAGGGTGACCAGGCCGCCGACGGTGCAGGCCAGCAGGGTCTGCACGAAGAACGCCAGCCCGACGCCGATCCAGACCGCCCAGGGGCGGTAGCGGGTGGACAGCACCAGCGCGGCGACGAACGTCTTGTCCGGGAGCTCGACCAGGAAGATCGCCCCGAAGGCGATCGCGAGCACGCCGAGGTCCACCTTGCTCAACCTATCCGGCGGCGTTCAGGCAGCGTTCACCGCGCCGGGCATTGCCACTGTCGGCGCCCGGGTGTTGGGTCGAGACCGGGGTCGACCCACCGCACAGAGGAGCACCGATGGCCACCTTCGACCACTACGACCAGGGCACGCCGAGCTGGGTGGAGCTGTCGACACCCGACCAGGCCGCCGCACGCGAGTTCTACGCCGGACTGTTCGGCTGGGACTACGACGACAACGACATGGGCGAGATGGGGCACTACTACATCGCGACCTTCGACGGCAGCGAGCTCGGCGGGGTGAGCGGGCAGCCGCCGGGCATGGAGGACCACCCGGCGTACTGGGGGGTGTACCTCGCGGTCGACGACGTCGACGCCACCACCGCGAAGGTCGAGGCGGCCGGCGGCAAGGTGGAGGCCGGGCCGTTCGACGTCGGCGAGGCGGGGCGGATGTCGGCCATCGTCGACCCGACCGGCGCCCGGGTGGGGCTGTGGCAGGCCGGGGGGACCACCGGCACCCAGCGGGCCAACGAGCCGAGCACCCCGACGTGGAACGAGTGCGTCACCGCGGACGTGGCGACTGCGGTCGCCTTCTACCGCGCCGTGCTCGGCATGGGCTCCGAGGCGATGGACATGGGGGAGGCCGGTAGCTACACGGTCCTCACCGACGTCAACGGGCGGCAGATCGGCGGCTGCATGGACCTCGCGATGCTGCCCGAGGGAGTCCCCCCTCACTGGAACGTCTACTTCAACGTCGAGGACGTCGACGCCAGCGTCGCCAAGGCCGGTGAGCTCGGCGGGACGACCGTCGTACCCGCGATGGACATCCCCGGCGTCGGGCGGATGGCGATGGTCGCCGACCCGCAGGGCGCGATGTTCTACGTCATGGCCGGCGAGGGCGCAGCCTGAACGGGTCGGCGGGGTAGACGCCGAGGATCTTCACCTCGGTGGTGAAGAAGGCCAGCTCCTCCAGCGCGCGCTGGAGGCCGGGGTCGTCGGCATGCCCGTCGACCTCGGCGAGGAACTGCGTGGCGGTGAACTCCCCGCCGACCATGTAGCTCTCCAGCTTGGTCATGTTCACGCCGTTCGTGGCGAAGCCGCCGAGCGCCTTGTACAGCGCGGCCGGGAGGTTGCGGACGTTGAAGACGAAGGTGGTCACGACCGGCCCGTCACCTGCGGGAGCCTTGTCGAAGTCCCGGGACAGGACGACGAACCTCGTGGTGTTGTGGTCCTCGTCCTCGACGTCGTCCAGCAGCACCTCGAGGCCGTAGATCTCGGCGGCCAGCGGCGGCGAGATGGCAGCCTGGCTGGGGTCGCCGGCCTCCTTGACCTCGCGCGCCGCCCCGGCGGTGTCGCCGGAGATGATCGGCACGAACCCGTGCTCGCGGATCACCCGGCGGCATTGCCCCAGGGCGTGCACGTGGCTGTGCACGGTCCGGACGTCCTCCAGCCGCGTCCCCGGGATGCCGAGCAGCGCGAACCTGATCCGCAGGAAGTGCTCGGCCACGATGTGCAGCGGCGAGGTCGGCAGGAAGTGGTGGATGTCGGAGACCCGGCCGGCCAGGGAGTTGTCGATCGGGATCATCGCGAGGTCGGCCTCACCGCTCTCGGCGGCGGCGAAGCAGTCCTCGAAGCTCGCCGCAGCGACGGCCTCCGCATCGGGGAAGCGCTGCTGGCAGGCCAGGTGGGAGTTGGACCCGGGCTCGCCCTGGTAGACGATCCGGCGCCGCGCGTTCTCGGCGAGGGGGGAGCTCACGCGCGTCAGTCTCACATGTCGACCCGCGCCGCGATTACCCTCGTTCAGCGTGTGGATCCTCGGCGTCTCGGCACTCGTGCTGGCCCTCGCGGCCCTCGCGCTGGCCCTCCTGGCCCTGTCCCGACAGCGCAGCCACGCGGCGTCGTACGACGATCCGGCCGGCGGCGTCCTGCCCGAGGACGTGCAGGGTCTGCGGCAGGAGGTCGCGGCGCTCCGGGTCGAGGGCGGCGATGCCCTCCGGCACCTGGCCGTCGTCCGCTACGACGCCTTCGGCGACATGGGCGGGCGTCTCTCGTGGTCGCTGGCCCTGCTGGACGACGGGGGCGACGGTGTCGTGCTGACCTCCATCCACGGCCGCTCCGACTCGCGCACCTACGCCAAGAGCATCGCGTCCTGGACGTGCGAGCAGCAGCTCTCACCCGAGGAGTCCGAGGCGATCGGCCACGCCCGGCCCTGAGGCCACCGGGCCGAAAGGTCACGACTCGGACACGTTCGGTCCGGGCAAGCAACTCACCCGGCGCACGGCACGTCTTTGTCAGTGACGGGTGACCGATCGGGCGAGCACCCGCGCGCCGACAGGTGTGGAGCAACGGGGGTTGCCGATGGCCACGATTCATCTTCCTGGCACGGGCTGGGGAGCCGCGGACGGCGGCCGGCGACGACGCCTGGCGGTAGCGGCGGGGGTGGCGCTGGTCGTCGCCGTGATCGCGATTCCCTTCGCGCTTCGCGGCCTCGACCACGACCACTCCGCCACCACGTCCACGACGCGAGTGGCGACCGGGACGTCGAGCCCGCCGACCACGCCGAACCGGTCGCAGCACCATCAGTCGACGACCGACCCGGCTCTCGGCTCGCAGGCCGACCTGCCGGCACTGCTGCCCCTCGCGGCGGCGGCCCCGCTCCAGGACGGGCAGGCGGTCCGGGTCGGCGACCTCACCGAGGGCACCTTGCGCCACGCCCCGGGCGAGGGCTGGCGGGTGATGGTCCGATGGGCCGACCGCCTCCAGCCCCTGGCGACCCGCGGTCCGGTGTCGCTGGGTGTGGGCGCGTGGGTCGCGCAGTCGGGGATGCTCTACACGCGGGTCCCGACGGGGACGCCGGGGCGCTACGACGTCTACGCCTGGCAGCCGCAGAACGTCTCGGCGTACGTCGCCCCCACGCTGGTCGCGACCAGCCTGGGCACGGTCTGCTTCAACACGTCGTTCACCGCGTACGGCGCCTGCCGATAGGGTCGTCGCCGTGACGGTGACGGGACAGGTGCTGGCCGTTCTCGGCCTGGCGGGCACGGGCAAGTCCGTCGCGGTCGGCTACCTCCAGCGCGAGTGGTCCGTCGATCCCATCTACTTCGGCGGCGTCGTCATCGACGAGGTCGGGCGCCGCGGGCTGGCGGTCACCCCGGAGAACGAGCGGGTCGTGCGCGAGGACCTCCGGCGCCAGGAGGGCATGGAGGTCATGGCCAGACGCTCCTTGCCGGCCATCGAGTCCTCGCTGCGGGCCCATGGCGTGGCCCTCGTCGACGGCCTGTACAGCGGGGCGGAGTTCGACCTGCTGCACGCGGAGTACGGCGCGCAGCTGGTCACCATCGCGATCCACGCGGACCGCGCGGTGCGCGAGGCGCGCCTCGGGGAGCGCGTCGTCCGGCCCCTCACGCCCGACGAGATGCTCGCTCGCGACCGTGCGGAGCTCGAGGCCCTCGACAAAGCGCGACCGATCGTGCTCGCGTCGATCCAGCTGACCAACAACGGCACCCCGGAGCAGCTCGAGGAGCAGCTGTCCCTCCTCGTCGCCCGCCTGCGGGGCGCCGAGCTCGCTCGCTGACCGACCGCTCAGCGCGGCACGCGTACGAGGACCCGCCCGTGCAGGCAGGTCATGGTCAGCTCCCGACCCGAGCCGACGGGGTCGCCGTCCAGCTGTCGCGGCGTGGCCGACGCCGCGCGCACCGTGATCGTGCGACCGCGCATGCGGGCGATCGTCTCGTCGGTCTCCGGCCGCCGCGCCAGGACGCGGAAGGCGAGGGGCAGCCAGGACACGATCCGCTTCGGGTAGAGCAGCACGACGTCGAGCAGGCCGTCGTCGATGGCGGCGTCGGGCAGCAGCGGCATCCCGGCCTGGAGGAAGCCGACGTTGCCGACGACGACCGTCCGGGCCCGGTGGGACGTCGGCTCGCCGCCGTCGACGGAGATCTCCATCCGGACCACCGGCGACATCATCGCCTTGGCGCCGGAGAGCACGTAGGCGACCCAGCCGACCTTGGCCTTCAGCTGCTCGTTGACCCCCTGCATGATCGCCGCGTCCAGGCCCATCCCGGCCATCACCATGAAGTGGCTGTCCTCCAGCCCGTCGCCGGAGACCTCGACCAGGTCGATGGCGCGGTCCTGGCCGGTCAGGGCGACGTCGATCGCCGAGCGCAGGTAGAGCGGGATGTCGAGGTTGCGGGCCAGGAGGTTGCCGGTGCCGGCCGGGATGATCCCGACCGGGATGCCGGTGCCGGCCAGCTCGGCGCACACCTCGCGGACCGTGCCGTCGCCCCCGCAGACGAGCACGAGGTCGGCCCCCGAGACCGACGCCTCCTCGGCCATGCCGGTGCCCGGGTCCTCGACCGTCGTGTAGTGCCAGCTCGGCCGCGACCAGCCGGCCTCGGCGGCCATCGCGGACACGATCGAGCGGAACTGGCCGACGTCCTCGAGCTTGGACGGGTTCACGACCACGGCCAGCCGGTGGTCCGACGGCACCGACTCGGTCAGGGGTACGGCGTACTCCGCGTGGCTGCGCGGCTGCGGGCTGTAGACCGCCAGCCAGAACAGCACCACGCCCACCCCCAGCAGCCAGCCCCCGACGACGTCGGTGGGGAAGTGCCGGCCCAGCAGCACGCGGTCGGCGCCGACGCACAGGGCCACCAGGACGCACGCGACGTAGACGACCCGGCGCAGCCACGACCGGCGTACCAGCATCGCGGCGAGCACGACGACCACGCCGGCCAGAGCGGCAGTGGTGGCCGCGTGTCCCGACGGGTAGGAGCCCGAGGTGAGGCGACCCAGCGGGTTCTGCCACACGGGTCGCTCGCGGCCGTCCAGCGCCTTGACCACGGTGTAGGCCACGCTGGTGGTCACCACCACCAGCACGACGTACACGGCGGCCCGGCGGTGGTGCCGCACCCACAGCGGGACGACGAGCAGCAGCGTCAGCACGACGGTCCCGACCGTGGCGAAGCAGGCCTCGACGGCTCTCAGCACGTGCACCCAGCCGGTGTCGCCGCGGGCCCAGTGCTCGGCCGACCGCCCTACGTCGTCGAGCCCGCCCAGCGGTGTGCTGGTCAGGTGGACGAGCACGGCCAGGACCGCGAACCCCGCCAGGCACAGCCCCGACCAGACCAGGAGCACGGGGCGAGGTCGGTCCAGCACGCGCGCCAGTATGCCGGGAGGGTGCCTGTGGAACTCGTGTGCTGCTCGCGACGTCGCGCGGATAACCTTGCCCTGTGATCGACCCCCAGGTGCTGCGAGAGGATCCCGACCGCGTGCGGGCCGCCCAGGCCAAGCGCGGCCTCTCCGCCGAGGTCGTCGACGCGGCCCTGGCCGCCGACACGACGCGCCGGAGCTCGATCGCCACCTTCGAGGCTCTGCGTGCCGAGCAGAAGCAGCTCGGCAAGCAGATCGCCCAGGCAGCCGGCGAGGAGAAGGCGGCCCTGCTCGCCCGGACCAAGGCGCTCGCCACCGAGGTGAAGACGGCCGAGGCCGCGCAGACCGAGGCCGAGCAGGCGTGGCGGCAGGCGATCCTGGACATCCCCAACCTGGCCGCCGACGAGGCTCCCGCCGGAGGCGAGGAGGACTTCGTCGTCCTGGAGACCGTGGGGACCCCGCCGGAGTTCGACTTCGAGCCGCGCGACCACGTCGAGCTCGGCCGGATGCTCGGCGCGATCGACATGGAGCGCGGAGCGAAGGTGTCAGGCTCGCGGTTCTACTTCCTGACCGGCGTGGGTGCGCAGCTGGAGTTCGCGCTGATCAACATGGCGATGGACCAGGCGCGCGCCAACGGCTTCACCCAGGTGGTGCCCCCGTCGCTGGTCAAGCCGCGGGCCATGGAGGGCACCGGGTTCCTCGGTCAGGCCGCCGACGACGTCTACCGGATCGAGGGACAGGACCTCTACCTCGTCGGGACCTCCGAGGTGCCACTCGCGGCGTTCCACTCCGACGAGATCCTGGACGCCGCGACCCTGCCCCGTCGATACGCCGCGTTCAGCCCGTGCTTCCGCAAGGAGGCCGGCTCGCACGGCAAGGACACCCGCGGCATCTTCCGCGTCCACTGGTTCGACAAGGTCGAGATGTTCGTCTACACGACGCTCGAGGAGTCCTACGCCGAGCACCAGCGCCTGTTGGAGTGGGAGAAGGAGTTCCTCGACAAGCTCGAGCTCTGCTACCGCGTCATCGACGTCGCGGCCGGCGACCTCGGGCTCTCGGCGCAGCGCAAGTTCGACTGCGAGGCGTGGATCGCCAGCCAGGGTCGCTACCGCGAGCTGACGTCGACGTCCAACTGCACCGACTTCCAGACCCGGCGGCTCGACACCCGCGGCCGGTTCGGTGACGACATCGGACCGATCGCCACCCTCAACGGCACGCTGTGCTCGACCAACCGCCCGATCATCGCCCTCCTCGAGACCCACCAGCAGGAGGACGGCTCCGTCGTGGTCCCGCGGGCCCTCCGGCCCTACCTCGGTGGGCTCGAGGTGCTCAAGCCGGTCACCGAGTGAGCTCCGCCGGGGGCTGGCGTCCCGAGCTGGTCGCGCTCGACATCGACGGCACGCTGCTGCGGTGGGTCGACGGCGGCGGGCCGACCGAGATGCGGATCAGCCCGCCGGTCCACGCCGCCGTGCAGCGGGCCTTGTCCGCGGGTGTGCACGTGGTGCTGGCCAGCGGCCGCTCGCCGTACGGCATGGCGTCGGTGGCCGACCTGCTCGACCTGTACCCCGGTCTGGGCGACCGGCTGTGGGTCGTGGCGAGCAACGGCGCCGTGGTGTTCCGCTATCCGCCGGTCGAGGTGGTTCACGAGGTGACGTTCGACGCCGGCCCGGCGGTGGCGGCGATCCTCGACCAGCACCCCACGGCGCTGGTCGCGGTCGAGGAGCGCGGCGTCGGCTATCGCGTCAACCGGCCGTTTCCGCCCGGTGAGCTCCAGGGCGAGTCGATCATCACCGACGTGGCCGACCTGGTCGGCGATCCGGTCAGCCGCGTGATCATCCGTGACCCCGACTCCTCGGTCGAGGAGTTCGCCGACCTGCCGCGCCGGCTGGGGCTGCACGGCATCGACTACGTCGTGGGCTGGACCGCCTGGCTCGACCTCGCTCCGGTCGGGGTGAGCAAGGCCTCCGGACTGGAGTACGTCGCCGCGGAGCTGGGCGTCGACCCGGCCGAGGTGCTCGCCATCGGCGACGGCCGCAACGACGTCGAGATGCTGCGCTGGGCGGGCCGGGGAGTGGCCATGGGCCAGGCCGTCGACCTCGTCCGGGAGGCGGCCGACGCGGTCACCGCCACGGTCGACGACGACGGCGCCGCCGTCGAGCTCGCGCGCTACTGGCCGGCGCCGTGATCAACGCCCGGCTCGTGGCCACCGATCTCGACGGCACGCTCCTCGACGACGAGGGCCGGCTCGGTGAGTACACCGAGCAGGTGCTCCAGCAGGTCCAGGAGCTGGGCGTGCGCGTGGTCGTCGTGACCGCCCGGCCCCTGCGCTGGATGCACGAGCTGTGGGGACGGATCGGCGGTGGCCGGGGCATCGGGATCGTCTCCAACGGCGCCATCACCTACGACATCGCCCGGCAGGAGGTGCTCGAGTGCCACGGGATCCCGGCCGAGGTAGGGCTGCCGATGGTCGAGGCCATCCGGCAGGCGGCGCCCGGCACGACGTTCGCCCTCGAGTGCCTGGGCGGATACCGCCACGAGCCGGAGTACGTCGACCTGCACCCGACCCCGCCCGACATGCGGGTCGGCGACCTGGCGACGCTCTGGGACGAGCCGGCGGTCAAGGTCCTGGCGCAGCACCTCGGCTCGGACCCCGGGGACTTCCGGGGCCGCGTCTTCGAGGCCGTGGGCGAGCTGGCCACGCCGACGTGGACCACCGACCACCTCGTCGAGATCAGTGCTCCCGGGGTGACGAAGGGTGGCGCGCTCGCGGTGCTGTGCGAGCAGCTCGAGGTGCCACCCTCGGACGTCGTGGCGTTCGGCGACATGCCCAACGACATCCCCATGCTGAGCTGGGCCGGGGCGTCGTTCGCGGTGGCCAACGCGCACCCGAGCGTGCTCGAGGTGGCCGCTCACCGCGCGCCGAGCAACCTCGACGAGGGCGTGGCGGTGACCCTCGCCCGCCTCTTCGACCTGTGACCGGGTCGGGATCGTGCCGTGTGGTGTGATGGTGGGGTGAGGCCGAGACGACGAGTGCGGGGTGCGGTGGCGACCGCGGCACTGGTCGTCGGGCTGAGTGCGGGAATGGGTGGCGCCCTGGTGCCGGCGCCCGCGTCGGCCGCGCCCGCGAAGTGCTCCCTGCCGAGCCTGAACAAGCAGATCAAGCAGGCCGACGTCGTGTTCCGCGGTGTCGTCGACAAGGTGCGCCCGGTCAAGGGCAAGGGCACCCACCGCACCCGGACCTACAAGGTCACCGCCGACCGGGTCTACCAGGCCTCGCTGGTCGCCGACTCGGTGGTCGTCACCGCGCCGGTCGGCACGGCCTGCCCGCTGCCGACGTTGAAGCAGGGCAAGCGCTACCTCTTCTTCGTCACCGAGAACGCCAGCCGCCTGATGGCCACCTCCTCGACGGCGAAGGCGACGTCGGGTCTGACGGCGAAGATCGTGGCCAAGCTCGGTGACGGCGTCCCCGCCAAGACCAGCCACCCCGCCGACGCGTCGTTCACGATGGTCGCCGACGCCTCGCCGCCGGCCCTCTCCCGCCTGCTCGCCCCCGGCGCCGCCCTGGTGATCGTCAGCCTCCTGGGCCTCCTCGTCGTCGGCCGCCTCGCCCGCCGTACCTCCCCCTGACCGTTGAACGGCGCCGTCTGACCGTTGAACGGCGCCGTCTGACCGTCGAACGGCGCCGTCTCACCAAGACGCGGGAGTTGTCCACAGCCCTGGGGAGAGCGCCAGCGGAGAGGGACGCTGGAACGCCACTCTTCATCCATGGTCGAACCCGAGATTCCCGAAGTGCCTCTCACGTGGCGGTCGGCGCCATCCCACGGCGTGAGTGCGCAGCAGTTGCGGCGGTCGATCAGACGAGGTGAGGTCAAGACCCTGCTCCGCGGCGTCTTCCTCCGGGCCGACGTCCCGCTCACGATCGAGCTGAAGCTCGCCGCTGCTGCCCTCGTGATCAGCCCCACCTCGGTTGCGTGTGACCGTACGGCGGCGTGGATCTGGGGCGTGGACGTCTACGGGTACGCCGAGCTGGACGGCGTACCGGCGCTCGAGTCGTTCGTGCTGAGTGGCGGACGACGTACGGAGCGGGACGGCGTCAGTGGCGGTGAGCGAGCACTGCTGCCGACGGACTGGGTCGAGGTCGGGGGCGTCAAGGTCACGACGCCGGTTCGTACGGCGATGGATCTGGCCTGTCGACTGCCGCGGCGCTCAGCATTGGCAGCCATGGACGCCCTCATGCGCGCCCACGGATTCGGCCACGAGTCGATGGCCGAGATGCTCCCGCGCTACTTCCGGCGCCGCGGCGTCATCCAGCTGCGCGACCTCGTGCCGCTGGTCGACCCACGCGCCGAGTCGCAGCCGGAGTCGTGGGTGAGGTTGGAGCTGATCGACCACGGTCTACCCGCGCCCGAGCTGCAATGGTGGGTCACTGCGAACGGAACACCGATCTACCGGCTGGATCTGGCGTATCCGCACGCCAAGATCGCCATCGAGTTCGACGGCGAGGAGTTCCACACTTCCCCGGCGGACCGCGAGCGCGACGCGCTCCGTCGTACGTGGCTGCGAGCCCACGGATGGACGGTCATCATCGTCACGCGTGCTGACTTCGCCAAGAACGACGAGCGGTTCTGGGTGAGCGAGGTGGCGGAGGCGTTGTGAGCAGCGGCGCACCCGCCTCGCCCGCAGTACTCGCGACCAGGCTGAGCGTGGCAAGAAGGCGCCGGTCAACGGTCAGACGGCGCCGGTCAACGGTCAGACAGCGCCGGTCAACGGTCAGACAGCGCCGGTCAACGTCAGAGGTACATGCCTGACTGGTTGGTGCCGTCGTCGCCCTGCTGGGGTACGCCGGGTGGCTGGCCGCCCGGGCGCTGGCCGGGGCCGCCGGGCTGCTGGCCGCCGGGGAGGGCGCGGCGCATCTGCTCGAACTGCGCCCGTGCGGAGACCTGCTGGGCGTAGATCGCGGTCTGAATCCCGTGGAAGAGCCCCTCGAGCCAGCCGACGAGCTGGGCCTGGGCGATGCGCAGCTCGGCGTCGGACGGCGTGCCCTCCTCGGTGAACGGCAGCGAGATCCGCTCCAGCTCCTCGACGAGCTCGGGGGCGAGCCCGCTCTCGAGCTCCTTGATCGAGGACCGGTGGATCTCCTTGAGCCGGTTGCGGCTGGCGTCGTCGAGCGGCGCCGCCTTCACCTCTTCGAGCAGCTGGCGGATCATGCTGCCGATCCGCATCACCTTGGCCGGCTGCTCCACCAGGTCGGTGAGCTCGCGCAGGTCGTCCCCGTCCTCCTCGGCGGCCTGGCCGCTCGCCACGGCGTCCGCGGGGACGGCGACCGGCTGCCCGTCCGGGCCGACCACGATGACGTGCTGCTGTCCGGACTGGTCCTCGCTCATGCCTCCACCTTAAGCAGGATCTTGCCGGTGTTGTCCCCGCCCTCCATCAGGCGATGGGCCTGCGCGGCCTCGGCGAGCGGCAGCGTCGCGCCGACGACCGGCCGGATCGTCCCGTCCGCCACGAGCGGCCACACGTGCTCGGCCACGGCGGCGCAGATCGTCGACTTCTCGCCGACCGGCCGGGCGCGCAACGTCGTGCCGATCACGGCCGCGCGCTTGCGCATGAGGGCATTGAGGTCGAGCTCGGCGCGGGTCCCGCCCTGGAGGCCGATGACGACCAGGCGACCCTCGGTGGCCAGGGCCTCGACGTTGCGGGCGAGGTACGACGCGCCCATGTTGTCCAAGACGACGTCGACGCCGGCGCCGCCCGTGGCCTCCTTGACCAGCGCGACGAAGTCCTGCTCGCGGTAGTCGACGGCCAGCTCGGCGCCGAGCTCGGTGCACAGCGCGCGCTTCGCGTCGGACCCCGCCGTGGCGAAGACCCGGGCCCCCAGCGCGACGGCCAGCTGGATCGCGAAGGTGCCGATCCCTCCGGCGCCCCCGTGGACGAGCAGGGTGTCCCCGGACCGGAGCCCGGCCACCATCATCACGTTCGACCAGACCGTCGCGGCCACCTCGGGAAGCGCCGCGGAGGTGACGAGATCGACGCCGTCGGGCTTGGGCATCACCTGTCCGGCGGGCACCACGACCCGGGTCGCGTAGCCGCCGCCGGCGAGGAGGGCGCAGACCTCCTGCCCGAGCTGCCAGCCCTCGGTCTCGGGACCGACGGCCGCGACCGTCCCGCTGCACTCGAGCCCGATGATCGGCGACGCCCCGGGCGGCGGCGGGTAGTGGCCCTGGCGCTGCAGCAGGTCGGCACGGTTGACCGCCGTCGCCACGACGTCGAGCAGCACCTCGCCCGGTCCGGGCTCGGGGTCGGGGACCTCGACGTACTCCAGGACCTCCGGGCCGCCGGGCTCGCGCGGGAGGACCGCCCTCACTCGTCGTACTCGTCGCCGCTGTGGTCGACGCCGGTGTCGTCGGGCACCTCGTCGTCGACGTCCGCGGGGTCCTCGGCACCCGACGGCTGGTCCCAGCCCTCGGCGAGCGCCTGGATCAGCCCCGCGAGCCGCTCGACCTTCTCCTCGTCGGCACCCGTGGCGCCCGCGGCGTACCCGAGGAGGTAGGTGGTGATCGGTGCCGCCATCCGAATGACGTTGTCGGCCGCGACCTTGGCGACGTCGAGGATGAGGGCCTCGTCGACGTCCGCCTCGATGTCGAGGGTGTCGCAGAGCTCGTCGATCCAGTCGTGCAGGTTCACGGCCCTAATCTAACCGCGCCAGATCGTCCCAGGTGTCGACATCTTCGGCCTCTCTCCCGACGGCCGGTACGTCGCGCGCGGACTCGCTCTGCATGAGCAGCCGCATCGGCGCCCCGGCGGCCGCGGAGGGAGCCGGGACCGCCCCCGGTCGCACCGCACCGGCCAGCTGGCGCCGTCCGTCCGCACCGGTCAGCCAGGCGCCGTCGCAGTCCTCCCCGCCGGCTTCTACCGCCGCGAGCAGCCGGGAGACGGTGGCCGCTCCGACGTGCGGCATGTCGACCGCGAGGAGCACGACCAGCTCGGGGCGCGAGGTGAGGCCGGCGACCCCGGCGGCCACCGCGGCCAGGGGACCCCCGTCGACCTCGGGACCGACCACGACGACCTCGTCGGCGTCGCTGACGGCCTCGCGCGCGTGCTCGAGGAAGGTGCGGCCGTCGTGCCGCAGGGCCCCCTTGTCGGCACCGCCCAGGCGGGAGCCCGCCCCGCCGCTGAGGATCACCGCTGCCCACCGCACCCCAGCATGGTGGCAGGCTGGAGCCATGAAGGTCGTGCTCGTGCAGGAAGCGTCGTCGCTCGACCCCGCCGACAACCGTGGGCGGCTGGAGTCGCTCGTCCCGGCGGGCGCCGACCTCGTCGTCCTGCCCGAGGCGTGGCAGCGCTACTTCGGCGAGCCCGGCTCGGACCTCGCGCCGTACGCCGAGCCGCTGGACGGCCCGTTCGTGACCGAGGTGGAGCGCCTGGCAGCCGAGCGCCGTACGACGATCGTCGCCGGCATGTTCGAGCAGACCGGCGGCACGCCGTACAACACCGTCGTGGTCCGCGGCGGAGCGCACCTGGACTACCGCAAGATCCACCTGTACGACTCGTTCGGCTACCAGGAGTCGAAGGTGCTGGCCGCCGGGCCGGTCGAGCCGGGTGTCTTCGAGCTCGACGGGACGACGGTGGGCATCCTCACCTGCTACGACCTGCGCTTCCCCGAGCTCGCCCGGCGTCTGGTCGACGCGGGGGCGGAGGTGATCCTGGTCCCCGCCGCGTGGGTCGCCGGGCCGCGCAAGGTCTACCACTGGACGACGCTGCTGCGCGCCCGCGCCATCGAGAACACCGTGTTCGTGGTGGGCGTCGGCCAGCCGGCCCCGCTCTCGTCGGGGCACTCGATGGTGGTCGACCCTCTGGGTGACGTCCTGGTCGAGGGCGGCGACGACGCGGCGGTCCTCACCGCCGAGATCGATCTCACAGCCGTGGCCGAGGCCCGGCGCACCAATCCGTCCCTGGCGAACCGCCGCCTGTAGCGTCCTCGACCGTGTCTCGTCGTCACCCCGCGGCCCTGGCCGTGTGGCTCGTCCTCGTCGTGGCGGCCGCCGCGGTCCTCGTGGCCGGTCTGGTCGGCCCCGACGGCCGGACCGGCGACTGGCTGGCGGACGCCGGCGCGGTCGCGACCGGTACGGCGTACACCTGGGGCCTGGCCGCGCGCACGGGCGGTCGCCCGGTCGTCTTCGGTGGTCTCGCGCTGGTGCTCGGCCTCGTAGTCGTCGTGGTCGACGACAACACGCTGCGCAGCGGGGCGGCCGTCGTGACCGCCGTCCTCACCGCCGTCTTCGCGGTGATGGTCACCGTCCCGGCCGAGCGGCTGTGGACGACCGTGCGCGAGACGCTGGTCGTGCTCGTCGTCTCGGCCGTCGGCGCGATGGCGACGCTGGCCTGGGCGCCGCGCATCGACCTGCACCGCTTCGAGTACACCGTGCTGGCCCTGTCGCTCGTGGCCTCGGTGGTCACCGTCTACCGGCTGGGGGCCGGGCTGCACGGGCTCGGCTCGCGCGGCATGGTGACGGTCGTCGCCGGCAGCGTGATCCTGGCGCTGACCGTCGGGTACGCCGAGCTGCTGCAGCGCTACGGAACCCACAGCCTCGTGCAGTCGCTCGACGACGCGGTCCGGTGGAGCCACCACCACCTCGGCGCCTTCCCGCGACCGATCATCGCCCTGCTCGGAGTGCCGGCGCTGACGTGGGGGACCCACATGCGGGCGCGCCGCCGGCAGGGCTGGTGGGTCTGCGCGTTCGGGATCGGCGTGAGCGCCCCGGTGGCCTACTGCCTGGTCGACCCCGGCCGCAGCGTCAAGGAGGTCGCGCTCGCGACCGGCTACGGCTCCCTGATCGGGCTGGTGCTGGGACTCGTGCTGATCCGGCTGGACCTGTGGCTGACCGCACCACGCGGCCGCCGCGGACGCCGGCTCGCCCGGACCGACGAGCCCGTCCCCGTGCGCCCGGAGCCGGGGCGCACCCACGCCCTGTGGTGACCCCGCCCGCCCCCCATCGGTTAGGTTCAGCATCGTGCCCCGCGAGCAGACGGTCCGGATCCTGGCCGAGATGGTCGCCAACGTGATCGTGGTCGACGTCGCCGTGGGCGACACGGTGGCCGCTGGCGACCCGGTCTGCCTGCTGGAGTCGATGAAGATGGAGATCCCGGTCCTGACCGAGCACGCCGGCACGGTCGCGACCATCAAGGTCACCCCGGGCGATGTCGTCCAGGAGGGCGACGTGCTGGTCGAGCTCGTCTCCGAGCGCTGAACCAGCGAGCGTCTGAGCGGAGGAGGCGGGATTCGAACCCGCGGCTGACATCTCTGCCAGCGACCGCTTTCAAGGCGGTTCCGTTAGGCCACTCCGGCACCCCTCCGAGGGGTGCTCAGGCTACTAGGAGCCGACCGGCTACTCCGAGCCGCCGATCTCCAGCTCGACGTCGTCCCAGGCCAGGTCGTCCACCCGTTGGTGGTGGCGGGCGATGTCGGCGAGCAGGCGGCTCAGCCGCTCGGCCAGGTCGTCGACGTCAGGAGCGACCAGCACCTGGGCGGCCAGCCCGTTGAGCCGGGCGATCAGCTCGTCCCGCTCGCGCGTCGCGCGGACGGCGCGCGCGGAGAGCCACGCTTCGCGTCGCACCGGGTGCTCACGCAGGAGCCGGTCGCGCACGGGGACCAGCAGGCGACGAACCGACCAGCGCCAGGCACCGATCTGCGTCCGGTCGTGCCCGGGCCGCAGCAGATCCTCCAGCGTCGCAGTCGTTGCCGTCATGGGGGGACCTCCACGGTTGCCCTCCACTGTGGACCCGGGCGCCGCAGCGGGCAAGGGCGGGAACCGTGCGGATTGTGCGGCTCGGCGACGGTTTCAGTTGAATGGCCCGCGATGAGCAGCACCGAGGCGGGACCGGCCGTCACGACGTACCGGCTGGCGCCGGGGCTGGCCGTCCGCCAGCTCGGACTCGGGCTCGTCGCGCTCGCGGTCGTCGTGCTCGTGCTGACGGTGGCCGGAGCGGTGGTCGGCTTCGGCTGGGTCCCCGCCGGTGTCGTGGCGGTCGCCGGAATCGTGCTGGTCGCGGTCCGCGGGTGGTACGTCGCGCGGGCCTGGGCCGTCCGGCTCGGCCCCGAGGGGTACGCCGTCCGGATGCTCGGCGGCATCGGGGCGAACGCTGCCGCGTGGTCGGCGGTGGACGAGGTGCTCGCCAGCAGCCCGGGCGGGCGACCCTGCCTGGTCCTTCGGCTGCACGACGGGCGCGCGACCACCCTGCCGATGGCCGCCGTCGCGGCGGATCCCGACCGCCTGGCCCGCGACGTACGCCGTCGGGTGCGGGACGCGCACACGCCGACGACCCCGTGATTGGCTGGCCGTGCGCCGGTCCTTGTAGCCTGTGCGCGCTGATGGGAGGCGTCGCCTAGCCCGGTTTATGGCGCCCGCCTGCTAAGCGGGTTGAGGTTAAAACCTCTCGCGGGTTCAAATCCCGCCGCCTCCGCCATCGTGATCGAGGCCCTGCTCGGCCCGGGAGACCGGGTCGGGCAGGGCTTCTCGTCGTCTCTCCGGCTCTCGCCTGTCGAGATCCCGAAATGGTAGCGTAGGAATGCCCGAAATGGTAGCGTAGAGCGTCCCGAAATGGTAGCGTAGCGAGGGTGACCAGGACGTTCCACCCTCTGGCGGGCTACCAGCGTCGCGTGGTCGACGACGAGCTGGACGAGCTGCTGACGGGGTTGTCGGCGGTGGGCCTCGAGGGGCCCAAGGGCGTCGGGAAGACCGCGACCGCCCAGCTACGTGCACACACCACCTTCCGCCTCGACGACCCGGCCGAGCTCGACGTGGTCAGGGGCGACCCCACCCGACTTCTCGGGGGCCCCGAACCGATCTTGGTCGACGAGTGGCAGGTGTACCCGCCGAGCTGGGACCTGGTGCGACGGGCAGTGGATGACGATCCTGCGCCGGCCAGGTTCTTGCTGACCGGATCGGCGTCCCCCACGGGCGAGCCGACCCATAGCGGTGCGGCCCGCATCGTCCCGGTCCGGATGCGCCCGCTGGCCCTGGTCGAACGCGGCATCCCCTCGTCGGTGAGCCTGCGAGAGCTGATGTCCGGGAGGCGGCCACAGGTCGAGGGGAGTACCGACATCGCACTCGAGGACTACGTGTCCGAGATCCTGGCCGGCGGGTTCCCGGCCCTGCGCGGGCTACCGGGTCGCGCCCTACGCGCCCAGCTCGACGGCTACCTGGAACGAGTCATCGATCGAGACTTCCCCGAGCAGGGCCTCGCCGTACGACACCCGCAGACCCTGCGTGGATGGATGCGCGCCTACGCGGCTGCCACCGCGACGACCGCCAGCTTCGAGGTGATTCGCGATGCCGCCACTCCCGGGGTGGGCAACAAGCCGGCGAAGACCACCGCCATCCCCTACCGCGACATCCTCAGCCGCCTCTGGCTGCTCGACCCGGTGCCCGCCTGGCTGCCGGTGAACAACGCGCTCAAGGAGCTCGGCTCTGCCGAGAAGCACCACCTCGCCGACCCGGCACTGGCCGCCCGCCTGCTCGGGGTCACCGCAGACCGACTCCTGGCCGGGGGAGCGGCTGGTCCGGCCGTGCCGCGTGACGGGACTCTGCTGGGCGCCTTGTTCGAGAGTCTGGTCGGCTTGAACCTGCGGGTCTACGCCCAGGCAGCCGAGGCGGGCGTGCGTCACATGCGCACCCACCGCGGCGAGCACGAGGTCGACTTCATCGTGACCACGAGCGACGGCGGCGTCGTCGCGGTCGAGGCGAAGCTGTCGGCGACCGTCGACGAGCGGGATCTGGCCCATCTCAAGTGGCTGCGCAGCGTGCTGGGCGATGACGTGCGTGATCTGGTGCTGGTCAACACCGGCCGCGATGCCTATCGCCGTCCCGATGGCATCGCGGTGGTGCCGGCGGCCCTCCTCGGCCCATGACAGCTCCGGGCCCGCTTGCAGGTATCTGCAATGCAAGTATTTGAGCCACCGACCCGGTGTCGCGCCGCTGCACGCCTCAACAGAATGGGGTCCACAGAGCAGGAGCTCTGGACCCCGGGAGGATGTGCGACTCATGAACACCGTGCGCAAGATCGCCTTGACCCTCGCAGCGGCGATGCTCGGCGTGGGCCTGCTCGCCGTCTCGGCGCCCGCTCAGGCCCTCGACACCAACTGGCCGTGCGCGGGGTGCCTCCAGGCACCGCACCATCCCTGATCGACCGGCCCTGACCGACCGACCACGTGCGCTGGCGGCGTCCGGTCAGTCGTGCTCGCGGCCCGAGACGCCGCTCTGCCCCATCGTGTAGCCGAGCTGGAAGCGCGTGTCCGCGTCGTACTCCGCCTTCAGGTCCGCGACGTAGCCGGCGAAGGTGCGGGCGCTGACACCCAACCGCTTGGCGCTCACCGGGTCGGAGTGCCCTTCGATGAGCATCCGGATCGTCATCGCCCGCTGCTCCCGTGCGATGTCGTTCATCATCGACCGCTCGGTGTTGGTGAACGGGCGCGCCCGCTCCCACGCCCGCTCGAAGACGTCGACCAGGTAGGCGACGAGGGCGGGCTCCTGGACGGCGATCGCGACGTCGTCGCCGGACGGTCCCGGGATGATGGCCAGCCGCCGGTCGACCACGATCATCCGGTTGAAGAACTCGTCGAGCGTGCGCACCTCGGCACCGAGGGCGGTGACCTCGGCGACGTAGCTGCGGGTGGCCGCATGGCGACGGGCGCTGTGCTGGTAGAGCGTGCGCATGCGTACGCCGCGCTCGAGCGCGGCCTGGTCGCGCTCCGCGGCGGCCTTGAGGCTGGCCCGCTCGCGTCCGGTCTGGGGCTGCGCGGTCAGCAGCTCCTCCTCGGCCTCGGCGACGGCGCCGCTGATGAAGATCCCGATCGCCTGGGTGCGGAACTCGCTGATCGGTCCGCGGACCGCCCCCGGTGAGCGACGCCACGCCTGGGCCAGACCCCCGAAGGCGCGGGCCCACTCGGACGACTCGGTGAGCAGGTCGGCGCCGCGCTGGCTCAGGGGGCCGACGACGTGCGACTGCACGGTCGCCGGGTCGACGGGCACGTACGTGGAGTTGTCGGGGTCGTGGACCAGCAGGTTCAGCGACACGAGGAGGTCGAGCGCCGCCCGGAGCTCACCGCTGTCCTGGAGCCGCGGGTCGGAGTCCTTGAGCCCGCCGCTGAGCGCCGCCTCCTCGAACAGCGGCGTGGCGGCGGACTCGAAGAGCTCCCGCTGCTGCTGACTCAGGTCCGGCACGCCCGCATCGTCGCACATGCGCGGGCGTCCCATCACAGAGCCGAGAGCCTCCTGCGACTGTGATGACGCGCGTGTCCGTGCCGATCGGTCAGAGGCCGAGGCGCGCCTTGAGCCCGTCGAGCTCGGTCCACAGCACGGCGGGCAGCTGCTCGCCGAACTTGTCGAACCACTCCTGGATCTGCGGGATCTCGGCCCTCCACTCCTCGGGGTCGACGGCCAGTGCGGCGGCGAGCTCCTCGGGGGTCAGGTCCAGGCCGTCGGTGTCCAGCGACTCCGGGGTCGGCACGTGGCCGATCGGGGTCTCGACCGCGGCCGCCTGACCCTCGATCCGCTCGATGACCCACTTCAGGACCCGGCTGTTCTCGCCGAAGCCCGGCCACAGGAAGCCGCCGTCCTCGTCGCGGCGGAACCAGTTGACGTAGAAGATCTTCGGCAGCTTGGCGGCGTCGTGGTCCTTGCCGATGGTGATCCAGTGGTTGAAGTAGTCGCCGGCGTTGTAGCCGATGAACGGCAGCATCGCCATCGGGTCGCGACGCACCACGCCGACCTGGCCCACGGCTGCGGCCGTGGTCTCGGAGCTGAGCGTCGCGCCCATGAAGGTGCCGTGGGTCCAGTCGCGGGCCTCGGCCACGAGCGGGACCGTGGTCTTGCGCCGGCCGCCGAAGAGGATCGCGTCGATCGGGACGCCGCGCGGGTCGTCGTACTCCGGGGCGAGGATCGGGCACTGCTTGATCGGCGTGCAGTAGCGGCTGTTCGGGTGGCTCGACAGCTCCTCGCTGTCGGGCGTCCAGGGCTCGCCCTTCCAGCTGGTGGCGTGGGCCGGGGTGTTCTCCAGGCCCTCCCACCAGATGTCGCCGTCGTCGGTCAGCGCGACGTTGGTGAACACCGAGTTGCCCTGGTTGAGGGTGCGCATGGCGTTGGGGTTGGTGTGCTCGTTGGTGCCGGGCGCGACGCCGAAGAAGCCGTACTCCGGGTTGACCGCCCACAGGCGGCCGTCGTCGCCGATCCGCATCCAGGCGATGTCGTCGCCGAGCGACTCCACCTTCCAGCCGGGGATGGTCGGCTCGAGCATCGCCAGGTTGGTCTTGCCGCAGGCGCTGGGGAACGCCGCCGCGACGTACTTCGTCACGCCCTGGGGCGAGGTGAGCTTGAGGATCAGCATGTGCTCGGCGAGCCAGCCCTCGTCGCGGGCCATCACGCTGGCGATCCGCAGGGCGTAGCACTTCTTGCCCAGCAGGGAGTTGCCGCCGTACCCCGAGCCGAAGGACCAGATGGTCCGCTCCTCGGGGAACTGCACGATGTACTTGGTGTCGCTGCACGGCCACGCGACGTCGGCCTGGCCGGGCTCGAGCGGCATGCCGACCGAGTGCAGGGCGGGCACCCACTGGAAGTCCACGCCCTGGGCGTCGAGCTCCTCCATGCGGCGCAGGACGTTGGTGCCCATGCGCGCCATCACCCGCATCGAGACCACGACGTACGCCGAGTCGGTGATCTCGACGCCGAACATCGGCTTGTCGGCCTCGAGGTGTCCCATCACGAATGGGATGACGTACATGGTCCGGCCCTTCATGCAGCCGGCGTACAGCCCGCGCATGAGGTCCTTCATCTGCTCGGGGTCCATCCAGTTGTTGGTGGGCCCGGCGTCCTTCTCCTCGCGCGAGCAGATGAACGTGCGGTCCTCGACGCGGGCGACGTCGGTCGGGTCCGTGCGCGCCCAGAACGAGTTCGGCTTCTTGGCCGGGTCGAGCCGGGTGAACGTGCCCGAGGCGACGAGGGAGTCCGTGAGCTCGGCCCACTCCTCGTCGGACCCCGTGCACCAGTGCACGCGGTCCGGGGTGGTCATCGCGGCCACCTCGGCGACGAAGTCGAGGATGCCGCGGTGGCTGGTCGGAGCCGTCTCGTCGTCGGTGCCGGGCCGTGCCTGGGTGTCAGCAGTCATGGGTGGTGCTTCCTTCCGTACGTCGCGGTGGCTGCCTTGTCGGCTGGTTCCTGGTCCCGAGAGGCCACCGGTCCGTCTTGCGACGGGGTGAACGTGAAGTTGTCTGCGATCGGCCGGCGTCGTTGTCGCCCGACTGTGTGGTCCCGAATGTGTGGACGGACGTTACCTCTGTCAGGAGTCCTGACATATTGGATCGATCAAGCGCTCGTGACCGGGGTCACAGCTCTTGACGCCGCCGTGGTCGCCGTACTCAGACGTAGGGCGAGTTGCGGATCTCGGCGAGGGCGCGGTGCATGCTGAAGTCGCCGTTCTGGTGGGCCAGCCACGGGCGGCTCACCCACAGGTAGCCGTCGACGTGCTGCTCGGCCTTCGCCGCCAGGGCCGCGCTCAGGCCCCACTGGTCGGAGCCGACGTCGGTCGTCGGCGGGATGCCCACCGCGACGCAGTGCTTCTGGGTCGGGGCGTGGCAGGCCCGGGCGTAGCCGAGGGGCTTCGAGGGGTGGTGGGCGTGGTACCACGCTCCGGTGAAGGCGTGCCCGTTGTCGGAGGTGTCGATGACGAAGTGCCGGTCGGCGATGCCGTCCGCGGCCAGCGCGGAGACGATCTTGGTGCCGAAGGCGATCTGGTGGCCCACGGAGTCGAAGTGGGAGGTGTCCAGCGCGAAGCCCCGTGCGTAGCGCACGCCGGCCGACTCGAGCATCGACACCGCGTCCGCCGGCTTGCCGCGGAACCAGTCGGACGACCCCATCTCGACGTACACCGACACGTTCGGCTGGGCCGACAGCGTGCGGGCGGCGTAGCGCAGCAGGTGGGCGGGCACCTTCGAGCCGCCCGGCACGCAGCGCAGGAACGGACCGTCGGGCTGCAGCACGATCGCCGCGTGCTGGTTGCCGAGGGTCCGGGCGACGGTGGCGATCCACTGCTTGTACGACGAGCGCTCGGCGTCGGTGGGCAGGCGGTGACAGGCGTCGCCCTCCCACGGCACCATCCGGAACAGCGTGAGCTGCACCTCGACGTCGGAGTCGCCACCGGTCGCGTTCGCGACGTACTGGCTGACCTTGTCGGCGATGTCGGCGTTGGAGATCCAGGCCCCGAAGAACTTGGCCTTCGGCGCCAGCGCGATGGTCGCGAGGGTCTGCTTGCGGTCGCCCGTGGCCTTCTCGTAGGGGCCCCAGGCCGGGTCTGCCGTCCCGCGGTAGACGCCCCACTCGCGGTCCGCGAGCGGGTTGCCCGGGTTGCTCGCGGAGGCTGGACCCATCGGCACGGTCAGTGCGTCGCCACCACGGGCCGATGAGGCTGTGGCGGCGTGACCGGAGGCAGGCACCAGCGCCGCCAGGGCGAGGGCTGCCGCACCGAGTGCGGGCATGAGGAAGCGAGAGGGGGACGGCATCATTCGACGGTAGGTCCAACGGGCGCGTTCGTCAGGGGAATCGCGGGATCCCCAGGCCGATGAACTCTGGGGCTCAGCCGTGGTGGCCGCCGCCACCCCCGTGCCCGCCGCCACCGCCGAAGCCGCCGCCACCACCGTGGCCGCCGCCCATGCCGCCACCACCGAAGCCGCCACCACCGTGGTGGCCCCCGCCCATGCCGCCGCCCCCGAAGCCGCCACCACCGTGGTGGCCGCCACCGCCGAAGCCTCCTCCGCCTCCGCCGAAGAAGCCGCCGCCACCGCTGGCCGGGCCGTTCCCGCCGTGGTGGGCGCCGCCGTCCAGGAACGACTGGTGGTGGCCGAGGTCCCCGAGCCAGGGCTGACCACCCCAGTAGCCGGTGAGGTACCACCAGGCAGGCCCGTAGGGCATCCACGCGTAGCGCTGCATCCCGCCGAGCATCAGGGGCCGCGGCGCCGGCGTCGTACCTCCGGCGAGTGCGGCGTCACAGGCGGCGCACACCGGCACCGGTGAGCCGAGCCCGGAGGCCGGGTACAGCCGGGTGGTGACGCTGGGGCCGTGCCGGGGGTCGACGAAGCACGGCGGCGTCCGGGTCGGGACGGGGCGACCGGCGCGGACGGCGTCCGCAGCGGTCAGCTCGTAGCGCGCGTCGGCCAATGCGCTCATGACGGCCTGCGCATCCGTCGGGGTCGACATGGTCGTGAGCCGGGAGTGGGCCTGGTCGAGCGCGCTGCGGGCGGCCGCGATGTTGGTCGCGGCGGGGTCGGTCGCCCCACCCGCGGCCTCGGAGGCGGAGATCTGCTGCCGGACCTGCTCGATCTCCTCATTGAGCGGCGCCCGCAACTCACCGGGGTCGGCTGGCATCGGCATCCCCCCGCCACCGCCCGAGCCGCCACCCGACCCACCGCGGCCGACGGCGGCCGTGACAATCCGGAGCAGGGCCAGCCCGATGACCACCGCGACCCCGATGCCGAAGAACGCCGGCACGGAGCCGAAGCCGGACGAGCCGTCGTCGGTGGTGAAGTCGGGCCCGCCCACGAAGTTGTGGTGCCGGTGCTTCTTGCCCGACCCCGGCTTGGTGCCTGTCGTGTCACGGGGTACGACGGACTCCTGGACGAACTGGTCCAGGATCCGCGCGTAGTCCGGTGCGCAGCACGCGATGGCGTCGCGGGCGGCCTTGCCGGTGGCGTACGTCGTGCCGGAGCCCGGCCACTGGTAGGCGTAGAACGACTGCCCGGCCGCCTTGGTCGTCGCGGCGACCAGCAGTGCATAGGTCCCCGGTCGCCCGACCGTCGCGTGGAGCCGCGCGATGAGTGCCGCGGGCTTGGCGACGAGTCGCCCGCCAGCCGACAGCCGTGAGGCCGGGAGGACCCACAGCCGGATCCGGGAGGGCTTGCCCTGGGCCAGGCTGCGCACGTGCGCCACGTCCTGCGCCGAGAGCCGCCCGCTGCGCAGGACGGCCGGGTCGGCGTACACCCCGGGCTGCGGCAGCCGGTGGGCGACCTGACGGAGATAGGCCTCCACCGAGGCAGGGCCGGTGGGGCGAGCGGCCGCTCCGGCCGGCGTACCGATGCCGCTGGCACCCATGAGCAGCACGGCCAGGAACGTCGCCGCCACGAGCTTGCGCATGGCGCACATTGTGCAGGCCCGACTACCGATTCGGAGGGACTCTGGCAGTCGGCTATCCTCGACCAGTCCTTGTCACGGCTTCCACGTGGCCGGGACGCTGCGCCCGTAGCTCAACGGATAGAGCATCTGACTACGGATCAGAAGGTTTGGGGTTCGAATCCCTACGGGCGCGCACCCAGATGTAGGCGCTGACCTGCACGAACAGACTGAGAGCCCCGGTGTCTTAGCGGTACCGGGGCTCTGCCTCGCGTCTCACAGATCTCTCACGCGGCGGCTTAGCGGACCGCCGCGAGCACCTCGCCGAACCGGCCTGCTGCCGCCGCGACACCACGCTCCGTGCGCGGCACATAGTCTGCGCCAGGTGGGTAGTGAGGGTGTGGCCGAGCAGGGCTGCCACGTCGGCTGGGGCCTCGCCTGCACGGTGCAGCATGAGTGCCGCGGTGTGTCGGACGTTGTGGAGCGGGATCACTGGGCACCGCCGCGTCGCGGCAGAGCGCACGGAACCTGTTGCCGTAGGCGTCGGGGCTCACACCCGACCCGAGGGCGTCGACCAGGAGTAGGCCGGTCTCGGCGTAGGCCAGTCCAGCTGCGAGCCGGTCAGCGGCTTGGTGGGTGCGCAGGGAGCGCAGGAGAGCGACCGTGCCGGGGTGCATCTGCTCGACTGGCACCGTCCGTGCTGACGCCTCGCTCTTCGGGTCGTCGATCACCGACTCCCCACTCACCACGATCCGTCCTGCCTCCACTCGGACGGTGCCCGCCTCGGTGTCGACGCAGGACCACGACATGCCGAGCACCTCGGAGCGTCGGAGACCGGAGAGCGTCAGTCGCCAGGCGGAAGCCCACGGGTCGGAGTCGGCGACCCGGCGGAACGCGACCAGGTCGGCGGGCTCCCACACGGAGGTGGGGCGGCGGTCCCCCCGCTGGCGGCGTGGTGCCTGCACCCTGGCGGCAGGGTTACCTGCCAGGAGCCCCTTGCTGACCCCGTAGTCCAGCACCTGGCGCAGCGCACCGAGCGCGTAAACGCAGGAGCGCTGCGACCAGCCACGCCGACGTGCGCCGCCCTCGGTGCGCATCCACTCCACGAGCGACTCCACTTCGTCCCTGGTCAGGCTCTGGACACGCCGCTCCCCGAGCCGGTCGCAGATCGGGTTCAGGACACTGCGGTACCCACGCACGGAGACGGGTCGGATGTCTCGTCGGGTAGCGAGCCACTCGTCGGCCAAGCTCTCGGACAGTGACGCGGGACGGCAGGTGATACGTGCCACGCTGGACGTTCTGACGTGTCTCGAAGACGAATGATCTCGCTTCTCCGATCGTGCCGAACGTCCGTGTCACCTGGCGTCGGCGGGCGCCCCGGGGCGCGACGTCCACGACAACTCGGTAGCGCCATCCGCTGGCCGTCTCGACGAGCCGGATGGGCTCCCCCTCTCTGGGTCTAGCCGCGCGTGTCATCGCTTCTCCTCTCCTTTGTTGATGTCACTTATCTGTCCAAACGACGTGGCGGGTCCCGCCATCCGTGCGCCGCCCGCTCCGCGCTGTAGGTCCCGAGGAACGGCTCGCCGGTCTCCGGGTCGCGACGCTCGCGAGCCTCCGACACGTGGCGGCTGAGCGTCTTTTGGCTCACGCCGTAGATGTCGGCCAACGACTGGACGGAGACGCCCTGACTCAGGGCTGTGCGGTACAGGGTGGCCAAAGCTCGCAGGTGCGCGACGCCTCCTCCGTAGGGCCGTGGACCCACTGCGTCCCCGAGGTCCTCGGCCACGAGGGCTAGCAGGGGGTTGTCCAACGTCCCATGGCCAACCGCAGCACCTCACCGATTGGGATCCGCCGGAACTCGTGCGCCGTGACCACACGGTCGTCAGGGGCTTCTGCTTCGACGGCAACGGCGTGCGGCCGCTCGGCCTCGGGCGGTGAGGCGACCGTGACTCGGAAGGTCCACCCGGGCGCCCTTCGTAGATCGCTCACCGTGATGAGCGATGCCTCCTGCCGCGTTGGGTGGGGGCCGAGGGTCACCTGTGGTCCAGGCATTTCATTACCTCAGGATTAGAAAGTTGGGGTCTACAAATCAAAAACAGCATAGGACATGTTGTGGACATGACATCCACCACGACGCTCGCCCTGGCGGGAGTCCGGGCCCTCAGCCCCGCCGACCGACGCGCCATCCGTAGCGCAGCCGGGCTCAGCCTCAACGACGTCGCTCGCGGTGTCGGCTGCTCGCCGAGCACTGTGGGCCAGTGGGAGAAGGGCGCGCGGCGCCCCAGCGGACACCTGGGGGAGCGGTACGGGATGCTGCTGCAGGACCTCGACCGCCTGTCGCGGTCCGAGGAGACGCCGTGACCCGGGAAGACGCCGTGGCGCAGCTCTCAGGAGGTGCGCGGACTCGCCACGATCCCGGCGTGGGCAGCGTCCGGGCCGAGCGCGGCTCGACTCCTGGGTGTCGGTCGGAGCACGGCCTACGCCGCAGCCGCCACGGGTGACCTGCCGACCATCCGGCTCGGATCGCGGATCGTCGTGCCGGTTCCCGCCCTCCTGCGGATGCTCGGGGCGTCGCAGTGAGCTGGGACAACCCCTGGACCAAGCACCGCCAGAGCTTCTGGGCGGAGCAGGCGGGCAACCCCCGCCTCGCGCTCTGGCACCGGGTCTACGCCCTGGCCTACGGGGTGCACCGGCGCAACGGCCACGCGCCGTTCAAGCCGGGTGAGCTCGGCCTCGCGGTCGCCCTCCTCGACGCGACGACGGGGGAACTCCTCAGCGCTCGAGCGGACGTCCTGAGCCGTGCGATCGCCACCTGTGTGGAGTACGGGTTCCTCTCGCCGCAGTCCTGCGCGAGATGTCTGGTCGTGCCGTCGTTCGCCATCGAGGGTGGCGTCCTCGGTCGGGTAGACGAGCCCTGTCGTCAGCTGCATTCGCGACGAGAGGAGTAGAGCCGTGCGGACTGGCCGTCGTCGAGGTCCTTGGCGATCAGCGCCAAGCGTGACGCCGTTCTTTGGCGCTCAGCGCCAACCCGTTTTGCACTCAATGCAAAGGGAGAGTCGTCTGACCTGCGACGACGCGCTGTGCCTCTATGTGTCTTCTACTGGGCTCTCCCCCACTGCACCTGGACGACGATGAACGACGACAACCCCGGCTCGGCCAAGCCACCCGAGCCGACGACGCGCAGACGCGCAGACGTCGTGGCGAGATCCGAAGCCGTGTGGCGCGCACGTGTCGCGGGTGCGACATGGTCTGAGGCGGCCGAGATCGGTGGATACGCGAACGGGGAGAACGCGGCACGCGCTGTCCGCCAAACCTTCGGGGTGCTCCCTGAGGCGGATCGTGCGCAGTTGCGGGCGCTCTGGCGCGAACGCCTGGAGGTCCTGTGGAAGCAAGTGCACAGGGACGCTCTCGACCGCCAGTCTGGCGCCGTCACATCCGCAGTACGAGTGGCGCAGGCCGCTGCGAAGCTGGACGGCCTGGACGCGCCCACCGAAATTCTCATGCACGAGCCGACCCAACACGAGTTGAGCGCGTGGGTGGCGCGCGTGGTCACCAGGGAGACAGTCGAGCTGATGGAGGCAGACATCTGCGACGCTGACAGTGGGACCGACTGACTGCAGTTTTGGTCTAGGGCCGAAACTCGTAGTCGAACTCCACGCAGTTCTGGTCGGCACCATGCTCGAGACTGTGGACGCGCACCACCTTGATGAGCAGATGCCCCGGAGTGCCGCTGAGCATCCCTATGTCTCCCTCGGAGAGAGGGCGGTAGTGACCCTCCCAGGAGTCTTGTGCCGCAGGGTCGTCGACCTGCGAGAACTCGGTGGCGTGCCGGGGGGAGCCGACCCGCTGCCCGCGCGAGGCGTAGAGATAGATCGAGTCGTGACCGGCAGGACCGAACTCCACCACGAACTCCCCCCCGCTCGTGACCACCGAGAACCCGGCAGGGTGTTGGGCCCAGTCGAAGAGGACGCCTGTGTCAGCGTCCTGGGCGCGGCGCAGGAACAGGTCGGCGAAGGCTTGGTTGTCACTGGCGATCTCTTCCCTCAGGTCGGCTGGGAAGTCACGCAGTCGTATGTCGTGGCCCGCGAGGATCCGCCAGCCGTCCCTGTAGATCCTGGGGTTCGGGTCATACATACCGATGACCACCTCAGCGACACCCGCCGCCGCGAGGTGCTCGGCGCAGGGTGTCTTCGGGTGATTTCGGGAGCTGCATGGCTCGAGGGTCGTATAGACGGTGGCGCCCACGAGATCGACGCCTTCCGCTACCAACTCCTTGATCAGTCCGTACTCCGCGTGCTGGCCTGAGCCAGTTCGGCCGCGGTGCGAGCGGCCCAACTCCTTGCCGTCCTTCACGATGACCACGCCCACCAAGGGCTTACCTTCGCCCTCAGCCAGGCTCTTCTTGCCCTCCTGGACCGCGGCCTCCGCGAAGTCCCTGTCATCCACGCGGGCCACCCTAGGAGGTGGGCCTGGCGAGAGCGGCACGGCGTCGATGGGATACCGGGCAGGGACCGTTAACGCCCGCCAGGCGTCGGTGTCAGCGCCTAGCGTGTTGGGGTGACCTCGACGCAGGCAGCCACCCCGAGACGAGGACGGAGTCGCCCGCCTCAATCGGTCGTTCTACGACCAGGACCCCACCGCCTACTTCCGCAACCGACTGAGCCTGCTCGCCCTCCGCGCGGTCAAGGATCAAGAGCTTGCCGAGCTTCTGGGGTTCAAGTGGGGCAAGTTGATCATCGGCAAGGCCGAGGGACCCGAGAGGACGCCGGAAGAGGAGGAGGGGATGACGACTCGGTTCGTTGTCGCCGAGTCGCAAGTCCTTCTGCATCACGCGGCAGAGGCCGCGCTCAGGATGTTCATCGCCCACTCGGCCAACCCGGACTGCCCATGGTTGGAGATGGCCGCCCTGCTCGACTTCCGCGAGTTCCGGGACCAGGTTGACCAAATCGCCACGAGCGTCGTACCTCGTTGGGTCGAGGAGGGAGCGGGCTGGGTCATGCTGGGCCGGGCGCCACAGGGCATGGACGACGCGGCCCGCGAGGCGTTGCAACCGTCCCTACGCCTGTTGCAGGCGCTCGCTCGGCGGGTCCAGGAGGACAAGAACCTCTACAACGCCGCTAAGCACGGGATGACTCTGCTCCCCGGCGTGGGCTCCATCGCGCTGACAGGCGAGGACGGCCAGTCGTTCCTTGGCGCGGAGGGAACCCAAGTGATGTACCTGGAGCGTGACGCCGAGTGGACGTGGTCTCGGACCACTCGGTTCGTCAGTGCCCACGAAGCCTTCGCGCTGACCCAGGCCGCGATTCTCCTGATGGACTCGATGTGGCGCGTGGCGAAGGTGCGATACCTGGACGAGGACGCCCCTGTGGAGATCAGCTTGGTCTCGGCTGAGCTGGTCGAAGGGGTGCTCACAGAGTTCAAGTCATCGGGAGTCGCTGACCCGTTTCAGTCTGAAGGTGGGGACCCAGGCGCGACCGTCCAGGAAGGGCCACGAGGGACCCGCCTGAGGCAATCCGGATCGGCTCGTTGTGTACGCCTCGGTGCAGCCGAACTACTCCGGGCCCTTGGCTCAGCATTCGGCGGCGCGAGGACTAGCCAAGTGTTGACATAGACGCGCACGATCCGGCCGTTGTGCTTCTCGCCGTAGACCGGATAGACCCCGTCGCCCCACCCGCTCTGGAAGACGACTCCGGCCCCCGGGTGTCCCTTCCTGTAGACGAGTTCGCCGTACCCCCTGCCGAGCGTCGCCCTGGCACGCGCCGTTGTATGAGTAGTGGAGCTTCTCCGGTCGGGGAGGGGGTGGCAGTTGGACCAGGCGGCCGGAGGCCAGCAGGGCGTTGGGTGACTCTTTGTACGGGGCCATGGCCACGTCGAACCGCTCGAAGTCCTGTCCCCACTTCAGGATTGCGCCAAGTTGTGCGTGTCCCTATAGACGCGGTCATCCTCGAAATGGCTCGTCGAGCCACTCCTGGTCGATGTAGCAAGGATCCGTGATCAGCAACTTGCCGCTGTCGACGCCTACGTTGCCCAGATGCGCGACCTCTACTCTACCACGCCTCCGAACCTTCCGAGACCTCCTGGCCGTCTATGCAAAGGCCCTCCAGGTAGTCGAGGTACTCCTGGTAGTCGGGGTCGCCGGGGCTTGGTTCCTCCATCGCCAACATCTCGCGGAAGCCCTCCGCTCTTGCTCCAGCGCCCGTCGCATAACGGCGACCTCCTGCTCGACCCGCGCGAGTTCCTGAGAAGCCGTGCTCCCTGTCGTCCCGCAACTTCACGATCTCGGTCTCCCTGATCGAGATCCGCTCCGCGAGGACGCGCTCGACCGCCTCCGGGCTCCGCTTCTCGAGTTCGCCAGCCTTCTCGCGCCAGTACTCGACTTGCTTGTTCGCCAGCGACACCTCAGCCTCTTTGGTTGTGACGATCGCCCGGAGATTCTCGAAATAGATCTTCCAGACCACGCCACCGGTGATCAGCGCGGCTCCGTCAGGGCCAGCTGTACCCATCTCGCCACCCAGTCCGTTGCGCCCATAGTCCGCTCCCGTCGCGCACCTGCACCCGCCTCGCGCGAGTGCGGGCAGCCTAAACCGACTCGCGATCCAGCAAGGTGATCGCTCCCTTCAACGTCCTCGCGCTCCGAGGTGCCCTTGTCGCTGGCTAGTGGTCCGTCCGGGTGAAGCGCATCTACCGACCGCTGAGATGGCATGACGCATAGACGAGTTGGTCGGCTATGTGCGACCTCGGATTGCGCACCCGGACGAGGGCGGCTCAGGGGAGTGGTCAAGAGGTGGGGGGTTCTCACGCCATCTCTCACAGATGGCCCGAACAAGGGACAGCACCGAACGCCAGGCCCCTCGTTGGACAACATCTGCCTCCGGACTCGCCAGGCTTCGCCAAGACCGCCCGTCACCAAGCCTTCTGCCTACGGATCAGAAGGTTTGGGGTTCGAATCCCTACGGGCGCGCCACGCACCGCAGGTGCATCACTCCGCCGGCTCGACCGTGGACGGGTAGAGGTCCCGGCTCGGGGTCCGGATCCCGCGGAACTCCCAGTCGCCACCGAGCGCGGTCGAGACGACCTCCTCGCTCTCGGTCGGCTGGGCACCGACGTCGGTGCGGATCGGCGTCGGCCCGGTGACCACGTGGTTCGTGAGCCGACCGAGGCCGTCGACCTCGACCTCGACGACGTCGCCGGGCTGCACGGGCCGCGAGTTCGCCGGCGTTCCGGAGAAGAGGAGGTCGCCCGGCGACAGGGTGATCGTGCGGGCGATGTCGGCGACGAGGTAGTTCATGTCCCACTCCATCTCGTCGGTCGACGCCTCCTGGACCACGTCGCCGTTCACGAGCGTGCGCAGGGTCTTGCCGCGGAAGTCCCAGTCGGTGACCAGCCCCGGTCCGACGGGCGCGAGGGTGTCGGAGCCCTTCACCCGCAGCATCGAGCCGGCGTCGGTGTCGCGGAAGTCGTGCAGCCCGAAGTCGTTGCCGACCGTGTAGCCGGCGATGTAGTCGGAGGCCTCGGCCGGAGACACGTTGCGGCAGGTGCGCCCGATGACGATCACGATCTCGCCCTCGTAGTTGAGCCACTTGCAGCCCTCCGGTCGCACCACCGCGCCCCCGTGCGCGTTGAGCGCCGTCACCGGCTTGTGGAAGTACGTCGGGGCAGCCGGCAGCTTCGTCATGAACTCCTGCGTGCGGCTCGCGTAGTTGAGGTGGACGGCGATGATCTTGGTGGGCTCGGTCGGCGGCAGGTGCACGGCGTCGCTCACGCCCACCTCGCGCCCGTCTGCCGACACCAGGACGTCGTCGTGCCGCTCGACCAGCACGGCGCTGCCGTCGAGCAGGATGCGTCGGTACTCGGTCACGATCGGTCCTCAGCCGGCGGCGGTCAGGTCGGGACCGCCCATCTGGCGCACGTAGTCGGCGTCCTCGGGCGTCCGACGCGGGGCGGGGAAGCCGCCGTCCGGGCGGTCGAACCACAGGTGCACCTGGCCGGTGCCGATGGAGTTCTCGTACTCGCCGTACTGACGTGAGGTCGCGCGGCAGTCGCCCTCGCCGACCGCGCCGATCATCATCAGGTAGTGGGCGAACATCGACTCGGGCCGGTAGCGCATGAACTCCGGCATCGTGTCCAGCACCCGCGCGTGGTCGCCCTCCGCGAACCAGCCGAGCCGCTCCTGGTCGGCCTGGTAGGCCTCGGGCGTCCGCACGTGCGAGACGTCGCTGGCCTCGTGGTCGCGCAGTTGGCGCAGCTTCCAGAAGGTGTGCGACATCGCCCCGGAGGCCAGCAGCAGCACCTTGCGGTCGGTCCGCGCGATGGCGTCGCCCAGCGCGCGCCCGGCGCGCAGGAAGTCCTCGGTCTCGCCGGTCTGGGCCACGCTGACCGAGACCCAGCGCTTGCCGAGGCCCTCACCGAGGAACTTCCAGAGGTTGAGCGTCGCGTAGTAGATCGGGAGGTAGTGGTCGTCGATCGCGGTGACCCAGGTGCTGTGCCCGGCACCCGCGTCGGCCATGGCGTGGGCCAGCTCCGGGTCGCCCGCCCAGTCGTAGGGGATCCGGCACATGCCGCGGGGCAGCTCCTCGGCGGTGAACAGGCCCGAACGCCGGTCCTGCGCGGTCACCACGAACTCGACGGTCGTGAACCAGTGCGAGTCGAGCACGACGACCGTGTCGTACTCGAGGGTCTCGAAGACCTCGGTGCGCAGCTGCTGTATCCCGGGCACGAGGGAGATGTCCCGGCCGTTGTTGAGCTCGAGCCGCGTCTCCCGCGGGAGCATCATCGTCGGGACGTGCGCGAGCAGACCCGCGCCGACCACCTCACCCATGTCAGCTCCATCCTGTCGGTGCGTAGACCGCGTTCTTGACGTCGCAGTAGAAGTCGAAGGACCACGTGCCGCCCTCGCGCCCGATCCCCGAGCGCCCGCTCCCGCCGAACGGCGCCGCGAGGTCGCGCACGAAGAAGCAGTTCACCCACACCGTCCCGGCGCGGACCTGCGAGGCCACGCGCTCGGCCCGCTCGTGGCTTCCGGTGACGATGGTGGCGGCCAGGCCGTACTCGGTGTCGTTGGCCAGGGCGACGCCCTCGGCCTCGGTGCCGAACCTCTGCAGGGTCAGCACCGGTCCGAACACCTCCTGGCAGGTGATCTCCATCGAGCGGTCGACGTCCTCGAAGACGGTGGGCCGGTAGTACGTCCCGCCGGTCGCCTCGTTGAGCTCGGCGTTCGGACCGCCCCCGAGCACCAACGCGGCGCCCGCGGCGACTGCCCGCTGCACGAAGCCGTCGACCCGCTCCAGATGCGTGCTCCCGACCAAGGGTCCGATGCCGACCGACTCGTCGCGCGGATCCCCCTGGGTCACCTGCGCCGCGCGCTCGAGGAAGCGCTCGCGGAACGCGTCGTACACGCCGTCCTGCACGAGGATCCGGACGGCGGCCAGACAGACCTGGCCGGAGTTGTCGAACTGCTCCACGGCGAGGTCGACGGCGAGGTCGAGGTCGGCGTCGTCCAGGACGAGCAGGGGTGACTTGCCGCCGAGCTCGAAGCTCACCGGCGTGACGTTGCGGGCCGCGGCCTCGGCGATCCGCGTCGAGGTCGGTACCGAGCCTGTGAAGCAGATCCGGCGCACGTCGGGGTTCGCGACCAACGGGGCTCCGGCCTCCGGTCCGAGGCCCTGGACGACGTTGAAGACCCCGGGCGGCAGGCCGGCCTCGTGGGCGATGTCGGCGAACAGCGAGGCTGTCAGCGGCGCCCACTCGGGCGGCTTGGCCACGACAGTGTTGCCGGCCGCGAGCGCGGGTCCGATCCGCCAGGTGGCGAGCATCAGCGGGGCGTTCCACGGTGTGACGATCGCGGTGACGCCGGCTGGGTCCCAGGACACGTGGTTGCGATGCCCTCGGGTCTCGAAGTCCGGGTGGGCCAGCGTCAGCAGGTGGTCGGCGAAGAAGCGGAGGTTCATCGCCACCCGCGGCATCACGCCCCGCCGATGGGAGCGGAGCAGGGAGCCGTTGTCGCGGGTCTCGACCTGCGCCAGGTCCTCCAGGCGCTTCTCGACGCCGTCCGCGACCCGGTGCAGGACTGCGGCGCGCTCGCTCGGCGGCGTCGCCGCCCAGGCGGGGAAGGCCTCCTTGGCCGCGGTCACTGCGGCGTCGGCCTCGGCGGCTCCGCCGCGGCTCACCCGGGCGATCACCTGCCCGTCGATCGGGGAGACGTCGTCGAACGTCTGGTCGCTCGCGACCCGCTCGCCGCCGATCCAGTGTCGGGTGTCGACGTCGACGCCCGCGACGGACGCGGTGCTCTCCACGAGCGTGCTCATCGGTGCCTCCACCCGGCGTACGGTATCGTTCGTATACAAACGTTATGGGGACGACCGGGAGGCGTCAAGGGTGACCGGAAGACCGCTCATCGTCGTGCCGGCGCGGTTCTCGGAGTCCGCTTCGGCGCACCGCTACCGTGCCCTGACCACCGCTCGGACGCTCTCCGCCGGCGTGCTGCTGGCCGGTGGCGAGCCGGTCGCCGTCCATCCGTGCGCGGGGGACGTCGGGGGGCGTCTGGGCTTCGCCGACGGCGTGCTCCTGCCCGGTGGGGGAGACGTGTCGCCGGCGTTGTACGGCGAGGAGGTGGCCGACGCCACGGTCTACGACGTCGACGACGAGCAGGACGAGTTCGACCTCGAGCTCGCGCGTTGGGCCCTGGGGGCAGGGGTACCTCTCCTGGCCGTGTGTCGCGGCTGGCAGCTGGTCAACGTGGCGCTGGGCGGCGACCTCGAGCAGCACATGACGGAGCCGCACCTGCATCGGGTCCACGACCTCGAGGTCGAGCCGGGCACGGCCCTGGCCGAGCTGGTCGGCGCGAGGGTCACGGTGTCGTGCTTCCACCACCAGCGCGTCCGTCGGCTGGGGGACGGGCTCGTCCCCGCCGCGTCCGCGGGCGACGGCACGGTCGAGGCTGCCGTGCTGCCCTCCGCTCCGGGCTGGTTCCTGGGCGTGCAGTGGCACCCCGAGGACACCGTGGAGAGCGACCCGGTTCAGTTGCGCCTCTTCGAGTCGCTGGTCGAGGCGGCGCGCGCGTTCAGGAGTGCTCGAGGCTGAGGCTCCCGGAGACCTGGGCGACCTGGTCGAGGAAGCGGTCGACCAGCCGGTGCGCCCGGGCCTCCGACTCGGCTGCCTGACGGGCGGTCTGCTCGACCAGCGGCCCTTCGTCGAACCCGTGTGCGGCGAGGTAGTCGCTGCCGCCGTTGGCCAGCCAGCCCGCCAGCATCGCCGCAGTGAGCTCCGGGTGGAACTGCACGGCCAGGCTGTGGCCCAGCACGAACGCCTGGTCCGCGAGGCGGGTCCTCGCCAGGGTGCGGGCGCCCGGGGGAGCGACCCAGCGGTCCTGGTGCCACTGGAACCACGGCCCGGGCTCCACCAGGCCGGGCTCGTCGGTGTCGACGACGTGCCAGCCGAGCTCGATTTCCGGTGAGGCCTCGACGGAACCGCCCAGTGCGGTCGCCAGGGCCTGGCCGCCGAAGCAGATCCCGAGCACCGGCACCTGTGCCGCCTGCGCGGTGCGGAGAAGCTCCAGCTCCGGCACGGTCCAGGTGCCGATCAGCTCGTGGTCGTAGACCGACCAGGGCGCGCCCATCGGCACGATGGCGTCGTACGTCGTGGGGTCGGGGAAGTCCGCGCTGACCCCGGGCCGGAGGAAGCTGGCCTCCGGGACGACGACCAGCTCGTCGACGTCGTACCCGCGTTCTGAGAAGCGAGCGCCGATCGGGCCGACCGGCGACACGTGGTCGTGCTGGATGAACAGAGCGCGCACGCCAACCCCTTTCGTTCGGACGCAAACATATTCGTGGTACGACGGGCGGGCAAGGCGCCGGAGCCGCCTGGCCCTTCCCAGGTCACCCTGGGAGCACTACGCTCCCGGCTATCGTTCGACCCCGAACGAATTTGTCAGGCCGTCCAGCCGAGGGAAGCCCATGAAGAGCAGCGACGTTCCGGCCCTCATCGAGGACCTGCGGTCCCGTGGCATCGACGTCATCCGCGTCTCCTACCCCGATCTGATCGGCGTCGACCGGGGCCGCGACGTCCTTCTCGAGGAGCTCGAGTCGGCGTTGGAGCACGGCATCGCGTTCTGCCGCGCGGTCTACCACACCTCGCCGATGGGGGACGTCGTCCCGGTGCAGGGTGGCCTGGAGATGGGCCTGCCGGACATCAGCGCGCAGCCCGACCTCGACACCCTCACCGACCTGCCGTGGGAGCCCGGTGCGCAGTGGTGCCTGGCCGACACGACGGTGCTCGGTGGCCTGGTCGCCGAGGAGTCCCCCCGCGAGGTGGCGCGACGGGTGAGCGCGAAGCTGTCCGAGCTCGGACTCGGCGCCGTCGTCGGGCCGGAGCTGGAGTTCTACGTGCTGGAGCAGGACGAGTCCTCGCCTCAGGGGTGGCGGCGGTACGCCGACGCTCCCGGCAACGTGTACGTCGTCGGTCGCAAGGGCGACCCGCAGGGGATCCTCCTGACGATGCTGCGGTACATGCGCGACGCGTCGCTCCGGGTGACCGCGGCGAACCACGAGTTCTGCGGAGGTCAGTTCGAGATCAACCTCCTGCACTCCGACCTGCTCGACGCCGCCGACCGCGCCTTCCGGATGAAGTCCGCGGTGCAGGAGATCGCGCGGCAGGAGGGGATGCTGGCGACGTTCATGGCCAAGCCCTTCAACGACGAGGGCGGCAGTGGCTTCCACCTCCACGTCTCGCTCGTCGACGAGGACGGCACCAACGTGTTCGGCGACCCCGACGGCGAGCACGGTCTGTCGGACACCGGCCGGTACGCGATCGGCGGTGTCCTGGCACACGCCGCCGGACTGGCGGCGATCTTGAACCCGACCATCAACTCCTACAAGCGCTTCGGCCCGGACACCCTCGCCCCGTGGCTGGTCGACTGGGGTCTGGACAACCGCAGCGCGATGGTGCGCATCCCGCCCGAGCGCGGCTCCGCGTCCCGGATGGAGGTGCGGCTCGGCGACGCGACCGCCAACGCCCACCTGGCGATCGCCGCCGTGGGCGCCGCGATCTACCTCGGCGTGCGCGACAAGATCGAGCCGTCGGCCCCGCTGGAGGGCTACGGCTACGACCCTGAGTCGGCGCCCTTGCTGCCGCAGTCGCTGCCCGAGGCGCTCGACGCGCTCGCGGCCGACACCGGTCTCCGCGAGGTCCTCGGGGACTTCTTCGTCGACTCGTTCCTGGCCTACAAGCGCAACGAGGTGGACCGCTTCGCCCACTACGTCACCGACTGGGAGTTCCGGGAGTACGCCTACCATCTGTGAGCCATCCGCGAGCGGTCCGCGAGCCGTCCGCGAGGCCCACCAGGAGGAGCCCATGTCGACCAGCCCGCCCGACGGTGGCCGGGACGAGAAGGTCGTGCACGCCGGCCCGGCCGGCCACCCACACCTGACGGACCTGCTCGCCACCAGTGTTGAGGCCATGGGCGTCTGGATGAGCACCTTCGGCGACTACGCGCCGCACCCGTCGCTCGACGTTCCCCTGGACGAGCTTCGCGCCCGGCTCGGCCTGCTGCACGAGCGGCTGCAGGACAACTACCCCTTCTTCCATCCGCGGTACGCCGGACAGATGCTCAAGCCTCCGCATCCGGCGGCGGTGCTCGGCTATCTCAGCGCGATGCTGGTCAACCCGAACAACCATGCGCTCGACGGCGGGCCGGCGACCGCGGCTCTCGAGAAGGAGGTCGTCGCCGATCTCGCCTCGATGTTCGGCTTCACCGAGCATCTCGGACACCTCACCGCCAGCGGCACCATCGCCAACCTCGAGGCGCTCTTCGTCGCCCGGGAGACCCACCCCGGCAAGGGGATCGCGCACAGCGCCGACGCCCACTACACCCACGCACGGATGAGCCACGTCCTCGGGATGGAGTCGGTCTCGGTGCCGACGACGGCCGCCGGGACCATGGATCTGGACCACCTCGAGGAGGTCCTGCGCGGCGGGCGGATCGGGACCGTCGTGGCCACCACCGGCACGACCGGGCTGGGCGCGGTCGACCCGGTCCACGACATCGTCGCCCTCTGTCGCGCGCGCGGGGCGCGGGTCCACGTCGACGCCGCGTACGGCGGCTTCTTCCGGCTCATCGCCGACGACACCTCCGACGGCGTCGCCGCCGCGCCGTTCGAGGCGATCGCCGAGGCCGACTCGGTGGTGATCGACCCGCACAAGCACGGCCTCCAGCCGTACGGCTGCGGCGCGGTCCTCTTCCGCGACCCGGGGGTGGCGAAGCACTACCTGCACGACTCGCCGTACACCTACTTCACCTCCGACGAGCTCCACCTCGGCGAGATCTCCCTCGAGTGCTCACGCGCGGGCGCATCGGCGGCCGCCCTGTGGCTCACCCTCCAGGTGCTGCCCCTGACGGCCGAGGGGCTGGGCGGAGTCCTGCGGCCCGGACGACGGGCCGCGCTGGCGTGGGCGGACCTGATCGAGGACAGCGACGAGCTGAGCCTCTACCAGCGGCCGGAGCTCGACATCGTGACCTACCTCCCGTGCCGCGACCGCCTCTCGGAGGTCGACCGGGCCAGCGCGCACGTGATGACCGCCGGCATGGAGCTGCCCGCCGACCGGTCGGTGTTCCTCGCCACCTACGCCGTCGGCGAGCCCGGCCTCGCGGCGCGCGGCCACGTGCTCGAGTACGACGTGCCGACCGGCCGGATCCTGCGCAGCGTGCTGATGAAGCCCGAGAGCGAGGACGCCGTACCCGGCCTCCACGAGCAGGTGCTGTCGCTGCTGCCGCCCAGGGTCGGTGGTTGAGCACAGACCACCGAGAGCCGCGTCAGCGGTGGGCGAGCGTCGTCCCGCCGTCCCAGCTGGTGCCCACCTGCAGGTAGTAGCCGCTGATCACCTCGCGCACGGGCAGCGTGGAGGCGACGTCGTCCCACGGTGAGTCGAAGAGCTCGAGCGTGGCATCGGCCCTCCATGCCTGTCCGTGCTCGAAGCCGACTCCGCTCATGGTGAGCACCTCGTCGAGCGCCCATCCCTCGGCTCCGCGCTCGATCGGGCGCACCTGGCGGTGGTGCAGCATCGGCAGGGCGTTCACGAAGCCGTTGGTGTCGCTGGGCTCGGTCAGGGTGACCACGGCCTGGGCGAGCCGGTGGTCGTACGCCGCGAGGGTCGCCCCGAAGCTGGCGCCGGCCTCGATCCGCGGCGCCCCCTGTCCGAAGGGCATCGGACGGGTCTGGTGGATGGAGCCGAGCTTCTTCGGGTAGCCCTGGTGGAGCCCGCGGGCGATGGCGAAGTCCGTCGTCACCCAGATCAGCACGCAGCGCGAGTACGTGACGTCCTGGTAGCGGCAGCGGACGACGGCGAACGCCTCCTTGTACTGCGAACGTGCCGGGTCGAGCAGCTCGGCACCGCCGGTGGAGCAGGACTGCCAGTCGGCCCAGATGAACGCCACCGCACCGGGGTCCTCCTCGGCCAGGTCGACCTCGTCGGGGAGCAGAGCGCGGACCCGGTCGACGTCGGTGCGGTACTCGACGGTCAGCAGGTCGCCGCTGTAGAACCACGGCGGGTCGGGAATCAGCGCGCTCCGCCCGGTCGCGGTGTACGGCGGGGCGAAGCCCTTCAGCTCCGGCATGGTGCTCCTCGGGTGGTCGTCGTAGTCGTCAGGTGGACGGGCGTGCAGAAGCCGGTACGACGCCCTCCTCGGCCAGCATGGCGCCCACGATGTCGCGGACCCGCAGGGCCGCGACATCGGCGGCCACGTTGACCTCGGCGCCCGGTCCGTCGACGTCGAGCACGCGCTGCGCGGTCTCCATCGCGGCCCGGACCCGCGCGTAGTAGTCGCCGAACATCGTGCGCATCCGGTCATCGGCGTCGCCGTCCCCGAGCGCGAAGTCCCGGCTGACCCGCCAGTGCAGGCGGCTGAGGCCGCGGTCGACGGGGGTGACCAGCTGGGTGAATCGCAGTCGCGCCGCACCACCGGCGTACGTCGCGTCCCAGTGGTCGACCCAGACCGCCGGCGAGACGAAGAAGCCGGACTGCGAGGTGGTCGCGTCGCCCTCCCCGGCGCCCAGCATCTCGGCCTGCCAGCCGGGCAGGGGAGCCGGCGCGAACTCCCGGTGCAGCTCGACGGTCGTCTCGGTCACGACGACCTCCAGCGGCGGCGTGGACCCGGCGAGCGCGGCCGGTGCGATCTCGGGAGCCACGAAGGGGACCTGCGTGACGTCGGCGAAGTTCTCGTGCAGGAGCAGGAAGCCGGCGGCGACGTCCTCGGTGCCTCCGACGCCGGCCCAGCCCTGGTCGGCCAGCCAGGGCAGCTCCGGCACGCGATGCAGCCGGGCGCGCCCAGGCTCCCCGAGCCACACCCACAGCAGGCCGTCGCGCTCCTGGACCGGGTACGACGCGACGTGGGCCCCGAAGGGCACACGCGGCTGGCTCGGGACGTCGACGCACTGCCCGTCGCGGTCGTAGGCGAAGCCGCACAGCCCGCAGCGGACCAGGTCGCCGTCGAGGGTGCCGCCGGAGAGCGGGACGCGATGTGCGCAGCGGTCCTCGAGCGCGACCGCGTCGCCGTCCTCGGTCCGGTAGACGACGACCGGGTTTCCGAGCCCGCGCAGGCCCAGCAGGTGCCGGCCGACCTCGGAGGACGAGGCGAGCGCGTACCAGCAGTCCGCGGGAGCCGGGATGTCAGCGGTTGCCACGTGACCTCACCTCCTCACAGGTCCAGCACCAGGCGATCGGAGCGGCAGCGCGACACGCAGATCATCATGGCGTCGTTGGCAGCCTGCTCGCTCTCGTTGAGCACGGAGTCTCGGTGGTCGACGTCTCCCTCGAGGACGGCCTGCTCGCAGGTGCCGCAGATGCCCTCGTGACACGAGCCCAGCACGCTGATGCCGGCGTCCTGGATCACGTCGAACACCGACCTGTCCGGTGGCACCTGCAGCGTCACACCCGAACCTGCGAGGACCAGCTCGAAGGCACGCTCACCGCCGGAGGGGGAGTCGGCCTGCTTGGCCGCGAACCTCTCCAGGTGCAGGGCACCGTCGGGCCAGTGCTGGGAGCAGAGCTCCTCGACCGCGCCGAGGAGCCCCTCGGGCCCGCAGGCGTAGACCTTGGTGGCGGGCGTGGGATCGCCCAGGATCGTGGGCAGGTCGAGCGGGCCGACCTCGTCCATCGGGAAGAGGCTGACCCGGTCGCCATAGGCGGAGAGGCGCTCGGTGAACGCCATGGACGCCCGCGTCCGCCCGCCGTAGCTCAGACTCCAGTCCGCCCCCGATGCCTCGGCCATCGCGATCATCGGGAGCAGTGGCGTGATCCCGATCCCGCCGGCGACGAAGCGGTAGCGAGCTGCGGAGACCAGGGGGAAGTGGTTCCGGGGTCCGCGGACGGTGACCTTGCTGCCCTCGGTCAGCTGCTCGTGGACGTACGCCGAGCCACCGCGGGACTCCTTCTCACGGAGCACCGCGACCGTGAACGACGTCTTGTCGGTCGGGTCCCCGCACAGCGAGTACTGCCGGACCAGGTCACCCAGGACCAGGTCGACGTGGGCGCCGGGAGTCCACGGCGGCAGCCCGGAGCCGGACTCGTCGACGAGCCGGAGCTCGACGACGCCCTCGGCCGCCTGGGTGGCGCTGGCCACCACGAGCTCGCTCTCGTGCTCCCGGAGGGTCGTGCGAGTCCCCGTCTCCACGGTCATCGGCGTTCTACTTCGCGACGATGCGGACCGGGAAGCGCTTGATCCCGTGCACGAAGTTGGATCGGACCCGGACGATGTCGCCGGTCTGGTGGATCTCCGCGATGCGCGGCAGCAGGGTCTCGAAGAGGATGCGCATCTCGAGCCGGGCCAGGTTGGAGCCCATGCAGGTGTGCGGTCCCTTCCCGAAGGCCATGTGGTCGTTGGGCATCCGATCCAGCCGCAGCGCGTAGGGGTCCTCGAACCTGGTCTCGTCGCGGTTGCCCGACGCCCACCACATGACGACCTTGTCGCCCTGCTTGATCTGCTGGCCGTGCAGCTCGACGTCGCGGGTCGCCGTACGCCGGAAGTGGTAGACGGGCGACGCGAACCGCAGGAACTCCTCGACCGCCACCTGGGTCTTGTCGGGGTTGTCGACCAGCCACTGCATCTGCTCGGGGTGGTCGATCAGCGCCTTCATGGAGTGGCTGATCGCCTGGCGCGTGGTCTCGTTGCCGGCCACGACGAGCAGCAGGAAGTAGTTGTCGAAGTGCTCGGGACTCAGCGGGATGCCGTCCTCGGGGAGCCGGTTCACCAGCTTGCTGACGAGGTCCTCGCCCTCGCCGCCGCGCCTCTCGGCGGCCAGCTTGCGTCCGTACTCGAAGATCTCCTGCGAGACCGGCGAGCTGAACGGCAGGTGGCGGTACTGCTGGGCCTCCTCGGATCCCACGAGGACGCGGGCGTAGTCGGGGTCGGAGAACCCGACGATCTCGTTGCCCCACGAGATGAGCTGCGGGGTCATCTCCTCGGGGGTGTCTAGCAGGCGAGCCAGCACGGCGATCGGGTAGTCGGCGGCGATGGCATCGACGAAGTCCATCTCCTCCTGCTGCAGCGCGGTCTCGACGGTCAACGTCGCCAGCCCGCGCAGGAAGTCCTCGTAGCGCCGGAGCTGGGCAGGGCTGAAGTCGCGCATGAGCAGCTTGCGCAGGGCGAGATGGCGCGGTCCGTCGGTCTCCAGGATCGAGCGCCGCAGCTCCTGGAACTCCTCCGGTGGCTCCTCGAGGTTGGTGAAGTGGGTCGAGGTGAAGGTCTCGGGGTCCTTGTCGATCCGCTCGATGTCCTCGTACCGCGTGACCGACCAGAAGCCGGCGCCGCCGTCGTGCTCCTCGTTCCAGTGGACGGGAGCCTCGCGACGCAGAGTGTCGAACATCCCCCAGGGCTCGCCGCGCTCGAACACGTCGAGGTCGGCCAGGTCCACGTCGTGCAGCGGAACCGGCGTCGATGTCATCTGCACTCCTGCGGGAGAGTCCGAGAGATTCGTTTGGATGCGAACGTAATAGAGCCTCCCTCGTCAGTCAAGGACGCCTGTCGCCGGTCGTTGACGGCGCCCGGCCACGTCCCATACGTTCGCATCCGAACGAGTGTGGAGGGTTGCCGTGTCGCCACGTCTGCTCATGGTCCTGAGCGAGAACTGGACCATCACCTCCCCGCGGAACCTGCGGGCCCTGGTGCGGATGGCCGTGGAAGCCGAGCAGGCCGGCATCGACGGCGTCATGCTCAGCGAGCACATCGTGCTGGGCCCGTCGGCGGGCGCCAACGGCGTGATGGACAACCCGCGCGACTACGCCTATCCGGGCAACCAGGAGGTCGACATGGCCTGGCCGAGCTCGACGGTCCTGTTGTCGGGCATCGCCGCCGCGACCGAGCGACTGCGGGTGGTGGCGGGGGCGATCATCGCTCCGCTGCGGCACCCGCTGCACCTCGCCAAGGACCTGAGCACGCTGGATCTCCTGTCGGAGGGACGGCTGGCCGTGATCCCCACGGTGAGCTGGCACGAGGAGGAGTACGCCGCGCTCGGCGTGCCGTTCCACCAGCGCGGCGAGCTCCTCGACGAGCAGCTGGAGATCCTCGAGCTGTGCGCCGGTCCCGGGCCCGTCAGCTATCACGGTCGGCACTTCTCCTTCGACGACGTCTGGGTCGAGCCTCGCCCCTTCCGCGACGACGGTGTCGTCCTCTGGTTCGGCGGCCAGCACCTGCACGGCGCGCTCCTGCGGCGGTTGGTCCGGTGGGGGCGCGGGTTCAACCCGCTGGGCAGCCCCACCGCAGGCGAGCTCGCCCGACTGCGCACGGCGCTCACCGACGCAGGTCGCGACCCCGCGAGCCTGGAGATGGTCGGCGGCATCCGCGGCCGGTTCCCGGACTCGACCGGGCCCGCCGACCTCGACGAGGCGCTCGAGGCCTTGCCGGGTCAGCTCGAGGCGGGCTTCGAGACGATCTGCTTCAAGCCCTCGATGTTCGTCGACGACGCCGGCGACGTCGGCGCGTTCTGCCGCGACCTCGTGCGCAAGGTGGAGGCGATCAGCTCATGAGCGAGCGACGGGTGATGCTCGTGACCGGCGGTGGCACCGGCATCGGCGCGGCCGTGGTCGAGCGAGCGGCACGCGACGGCTGGCACGTGGTCGCGTGCGGCCGTCGGCGGGACCGTCTGGAGGCCGTGGCGGCGCGCACCCGGGCCCAGGTGGCCGTCGCCGACATCACCGACCCGTCGGCCGTCACGACCCTGGTGGCGGACGTCGTGGCCGAGCACGGCCGGCTCGACACGGTCGTCGCCAATGCGGGCGTGATGACGCCCGGGACGCTGCTGGAGGTGGATCCCTCCGACTGGGACCTGGCCCTGCGCACCAACCTCACCTCGGTCTACCTGCTGACCCGCGCGGCGCTGCCGCACCTGCAGGCCGTGCGCGGGTCTGTCGTCGCCGTCAGCTCGATCGCGGCTCTCCGCGCGCCGTCCGCCGCAGCGGCGTACGCCGTGACCAAGGCGGGTCTGGTGATGCTGGTGCAGACCATCGCGCGGGACTTCGCCTCGACCGGCATCCGGGCCAACGTGGTGTGCCCCGGCTGGGTCCGCACCGAGATGGCCGACGAGGAGATGGCCGAGCTCGGTGCCGGGATCGGCCTCGACGTCGAGTCGTCGTACGACGAGGTGACCCGGCTGGTGCCCCAGGGTCGGCCGGCGGACGCCTCGGAGGTCGCGGGAGCCGTGACCTGGCTCGCCGGGGCGGACGCGTCCTACGTCAACGGAGCGTGCCTGGTCGTCGACGGCGGCACCGTGCTGGTCGATCCCGGCACGGTCGCCTACGACTTCTCGGTCGTCGCGCGGCAACCATTCGGGTCCGAAAGAACTTGACGTCAGGGTCGTGACTTGGGTCACTCGACCTGATAGTTTGCGCGTCGTTCGGATACGAACGATAACCCCGAGCCAGGCCCGTGCCCGCCACGAGGCCCAGGAGGTAGGCCGTGTCTCAGACGACCAACGAGGGGTCCACACTCGGGGGGTCCCGCAAGCTCACGCTGATCGACGCGGTTGCGCAGTCGGTCGGCTTCATGGGTCCGGTGTTCTCCATCGCGTTCCTCGTGCCGCTGCTGGTCGGCCTGAACGCGTCCGGCAAGGGGGCAGGCGTCGCGGCACCGCTCTCCGTGCTGCTCGCCGCCATCGGGGTGCTGGCCCTCGGCTGGATCGTCGCGCAGTACGCCAAGCGCATCCACGCCGCCGGGTCGCTCTACGACTACGTCACCGACGGTCTGGGTCCCCGCGTCGGCGGTGCAGCGGGCTACCTCTACTACACGGGCATCCTCGTGCTCGGCGCCGGTCTTCTCGTCCTGATCGGCGGGTTCATCCACGACACCCTGCAGGCGGAGTTCAACAAGACGCCCCTGTCGACCACCGCGTGGATGTTCGTCGTCTTCGTGGTCATCGCCGTGATCACGTACTTCGGGGTCGCGCTCTCGACCCGCGCACAACTGGTCCTGGCCATGACGTCGATGGCCGTCGTGCTGATCTTCTTCCTGCACCTGATCTTCACGGTGCACAACGACGTGGGGAAGGCGTTCAACCCCTCGTCGTCGCCGCAGAACCTGAGCGGCGTGCTGTTCGGCGTCCTGTACGGCGTGCTGCTGTTCACCGGCTTCGAGACCGCGGCCAACCTCGGCGAGGAGACCGCGCACCCCAAGCGGGACATCCCTCGGGCCGTCCTCATCGCCGTGCTGGCGATCGGCGGCTTCTACCTGATCGGCGCCTACGCGCAGATCGCCGGCTTCCACTTCAGCCTCGACGAGATCGGCAAGAACGCCGGGGCACCGCTGTTCGCCCTGGCCGCACCGCACGCCGCCGGTGGGTACGGCTCGGTCGCGGTGGGACGGCTGCTCGAGCTGGTCGTGGCCCTCGACATGTTCGCGGTGCTGCTCGGCTGCTCGGTCGCCGCGTCGAGGGGCTTCTTCGCCCTCGCCCGCGACGAGCGGATGCCCAAGCCGCTGGCCACGGTGTCGCGCCGTGGGACGCCGTTCAACGCCATGCTCGTGGTGATGGTGTTCTACGTGGTGACGATCCTGATCACCCGCTTCTGGACCAGTCTGTTCGCGCTCCCGGAGACGCCGCACTACTTCGCCGTCTTCGCGTGGGGCTCGACGTTCGGCGGGTTCGCCCTGGCGTGCATCTACCTGCTGATGGCGCTCGGCGCGTTGCGTGGCCTGCGCGACCACGAGCAGTACGGCGGCGTGGTCGCCGCGGCCGTCCTCGGCATCCTGGTGACCGCGGGCGCGATCTTCGGCGCCGTCTACAAGGTCGCGAGCCCCACGATCTGGGCGCCGTGGACCGCGCTGATCGTGCTCGTCCTCGGCTTCGTGCTCACCTACGCCCTGCCGGGGAAGCCCGGGGCCGGACAGCGCGCCGTCGACGAGTTCGCGGGTCTGCGTCCCTCCGAGCAGGACCCGCAGAAGCTCTGACCGCGGTCGCGGGAGGGGGAGCCGACCGAGCCGGATGCGCCGACTAGCCTCGACCCATGCCCAAGTCCGCCGGAGCAGGCTCTGACGCCCCCCGAGGCCGCGCGATGAGGTGGCGATGACCCGCTACACCCAGTCGAAGGACGCGAACCCGACCGCCCAGCACACGCTGGAGGAGACCGAGCGCGCCATCGCAGAGCGGCTGTCCGGCATGGCGGTGGACATGCCGGCGATGGCCGCGGTCAGCAACATCTACCGAGCCGGCGGCGCCGTCCGCAACCACCTGGAGCGCACGGTGCTCGCGCCCTACGACCTGACGTGGACGAGCTGGGTGGTGCTGTGGGTGGTCTGGATCTGGGGGGACATCGAGTCGCGGCACGTGGCGGCGGAGGCCGGCATCTCCAAGGCCACGCTCACCGGGGTCACCAGCCGGCTCCAGAGCCGCAAGCTCATGAAGCGCCGCATCCACCCCGACGACGCACGCCGCGTGCTGCTCTCCCTCACCCCGTCGGGGCGCACGATGATGGGCAAGCTCTTCCCGGAGTTCAACCGAGCGGAGTCCTACGTGATCGCCGACCTCTCGGCGACCGAGCGGCAGGTCCTCGCGCGCGCTCTGCGCAAGATCGTCCTGCACCTGGAAGAGGCGTAGGGCACGGCAGATCCGGGACCTCGGGTTCCCGGCCAACATCATCCAAACGGGGGACGGCACCGCGCCGCGCCCTGCTTAGGGTCTCGTGGCAACCGGCGCCTTGTGCCCGTATCGATGTGCCGCCCCCTGCGGGTGGTGAACGGGGACCCACCATGAAGCTCGTTGCTCGTCAGCTCCGCCGCCGTCTCGCCCTGACCTCGGCGATCGCGATCCCGGCATCCGCGCTCTCGCTGCTGGCCGTGCCCGCGGCCCAGGCGGCCACCAACGATCAGGCGGTCAGCGGCATCGCGTCGGCGATGTGGCAGACCAACCAGCCCGTCGACGCGCTCGCCGTCGGAGGTGGCGTGATCTACGCCGGCGGCAACTTCACGCAGGTGCGGCCGTCCGGGGCGGCGTCCGGCACCAACCAGACGGCGCGCACCTACCTCGCGGCGTTCAACGCCTCGACCGGCAGCCTGATCACGACCTTCAACGTGCGCCTGAACGGGCGGGTCTACGCGCTCGACCTGTCACCCGACGGCCGGACGCTGTACGTCGGCGGCGCGTTCACGACGGTCAACAGCACGGCGCGCAACCGGATCGCGGCGATCACTCTCGCGACGGGCGCGCTCAACACCAGCTTCAACCCCAACGCCAACGCCGCCGTCCGCTCGATCGAGTCGACGGCCTCGACGGTCTACATCGGGGGCGACTTCAAGACGGTCGGCGGCCGGACGCGAGCCAACCTCGCCTCGGTGACCGCGTCGACCGGCGCGCTGAACACCGGGTTCGCCCCGACCTTCATCCAGCGGCCGACCCAGACCTGTCCGACGAACCCGCCGCCGGGCTGCACCACGCAGACGTACGCGCCGAACGTGCTGGCCCTCGCGATGGCGCCCGACGGCAGCCGGCTGCTGACCGGCGGCGACTTCATGGGAGTCAACGGGGTCTCCAGCGGAGGCATGGCCTCCCTGGATCCCACCACGGGCGCGACCGAGCCGTGGAACGCCAACACGGGACAGCCGATCAACACCAACTGCGCCGGGCGGGTGACCGACATCGTCGTCCAGGGCAGCAACGCCTACGTCACCGGTGAGGGCGACCCGCCGGGCTGCTACGAGGGCACCTACTCGGCGAACATCTCCAACGGGACCATCAACTGGCTCTCGTCCTGCCTCGGCGCCTCCGAGGGTCTGACGATCATGAACAACATCCTCTACAAGGGCTCGCACCAGCACGACTGCGCCTTCAACCAGGGCGGCGCGGCCGGCGGCTTCGTCGGGGGCACGGGGCGCAGTGGTTTCATCCACAAGCACCTCGTCGGGCAGAACATCGCCGACGGCACCTTCGTGCACTGGACGCCCAACACCAACGGCTCGGGCTCGGCGCCGACCGGCCCGCACGTGATGGCCAACGACGGCAACCAGATCATCGTCGGTGGTGACTTCACGTCGGTGAACGGCACCAACCAGCAGGGTCTGGCGCGCTTCGTCGCGAACGGCAACCACGCCACCCCGGCCGTACCCGGGCGCAACATCAACGCCGATCCGTTCGGCGGGCAGCCGGCGACGCTGGCGTCGAACCTGCAGATCACCGCGCAGCCGACCAAGGCGAACACGCTGACGGTGGAGGTGCCGGCGGTCGAGGACATCGACTCCGGGACGCTGACCTACCGGATCTACCGCGACAACGGCAGCACCCCTGTCGCGACGCTGACCGCCGAGTCCTACCCGTGGAACAGGCCGGTCCTGCGCTTCGACGACACCGGGCTGGCCGCGGGGTCGACCCACACCTACCGGGTGAGCGCCAGTGACGGCACGTTCACCAGCGCGCAGTCGACCGCGGTGTCCGGCACGGTCGCCAGCAGCGCGCCGGCGGCCTTCGCGACGGCGATGTCGAACCTCAACCCGCTGCTGTGGTGGCGGCTGGCCGACAGCGGCACCACGGCGGCCGACTCGAGCTCGAGCGGGTCCCACCCCGGCGACGTCCTGGGCGGTGTCACCACCGGGGCTCCCGGCGCCCTCACGGGCAACGGCGCCATGACGCTGAACGGCTCGACCGGCTACCTCACCTCCGACAACCAGATCGCCGCACCCAACGCGTTCTCGGAGTCGGTGTGGTTCAAGACGACGACCACGCTCGGCGGGAGCATCCTGGCGCAGACCGACACCAAGACCGGGGCCGGCGGCAACACCGACCGCACGATCACGATGGACGACAACGGCGGCCTGGTGTTCGCGGTGAAGCAGCCCGGTGCGGGCAGCCCGTTCGGGCCGGCGACCACCAACTTCCGCAACCAGGGCCCGATCTGGAACGACGGCAAGTGGCACCAGGTGGTCGGCACCTACAACGGCACGGGCACCATCAGCCTCTACGTCGACGGCAAGCTGCAGGGCAGCACGGCGGGCACCGACTTCTCGGGAAACCCCGTGAACGCAGCCGGGATGCCCACCAGCTACCTGCGCGCGGGGTACGCCGACCTGTCGGGGATGCAGATGGTGTTCGGCATCAACTTCTACAACCGCTCCTGGCCGCTGAGCGCGCACTTCGCCGGCAGCCTGGACGAGGCAGCGGCGTTCAACTACGCGCTGAGCCCCGCCCAGGTGCAGTCGATGTTCGCCTCCGGCGTCGGCGGGGGCGCCTGACCCTCGTCCCTCGGGACCGTCGTTGGCCGCCGTCCGGTCTTGACCGGGCGGCGGTCGCCGAGTCACACTCAGACTCTGTTCCATAGGGCGCACCGCAGTGCGCGATACGCAACAAAGCTCAAGGGAGAACCCCCGTGGCAGACGTCCCCGGATCGGCACGCTGCGTCGTCATCGGCGCGGGCATCGTCGGCAACAGCCTGGTGCACCATCTCGCCCGCCTCGGCTGGCGCGACATCGTCCAGATCGACCAGGGCCCGCTGCCCAACCCGGGCGGCTCGACCGGCCACGCGTCGAACTTCATCTTCCTGACCGACCACTCCCGCGAGATCACCGACCTCACGCTCGACGCGGTCGAGCAGTACAAGGAGCTCGGCGTCTTCACCGAGTGCGGCGGGTTCGAGGTCGCGCGCACCGAGGAGCGCATGGAGGAGCTGCGCCGCCGGATGTCGTCGGCGAAGGCGTGGGGCATCGAGGCCGAGCTGGTCAGCCCGGAGTTCGTCAAGGAGAAGGTCCCCTTCCTCGAGGAGGACCAGATCATCGGAGCGTTCTGGCAGCCCGGCGTCGGCGTCGTCGACTCCCTGCGGGCCGGCACGCTCATGCGTGAGAAGGCCGTCGAGGCCGGAGCCCTGACCACGGTGCCGAACGTCGAGGTCACCGGCCTCGACGTCGAGGACGGCCGCATCCGTCGCGTGCACACCGACAAGGGCACGATCGAGGCCGAGACCGTCGTCATCGCGTGCGGCGTCTGGAGCCCAAAGATCGGCGACATGGCCGGCGTGAGCATCCCGCTGACCCCCGCGGTCCACCAGATGATCAGCGTCGGCCCCTGCCCGCAGCTCGCGGGCGGCACCGGTGAGATCAACTTCCCGATCGTCCGCGACATGGACACCTTCTGCTACGAGCGCCAGCACGGCGCCGACATGGAGGTCGGCTCCTACGCGCACCGCGCGATCCTGATGGAGCCCGAGGACATCCCCTCGATCGAGCAGTCCAAGCTGTCGCCGACCGAGCTGCCGTTCACCGAGGACGACTTCGACACCCAGCTGGAGCAGGCCTTCGAGCTGATGCCGGACCTGCTCGGTGCCGAGGGCGCCGAGATCCGCTACGCGATCAACGGGCTGCTCTCGCTGACCTGCGACGGCGCGCCGATCCTCGGTGAGAGCCACGTCAAGGGCCTGTGGACCGCAGCGGCCGTCTGGATCAAGGAGGGTCCGGGCGTCGGACGCGCCGTGGCCGAGTGGATGACCCACGGCTACAGCGAGATCGACCTCGCCCACAGCGACATCGCGCGGTTCCACGAGCACCAGAAGCGCCGCGAGCACACCCGCCTGCGGACCACCGAGTCGTTCATCAAGACCTACGGGATCGTCCACCCCAACGAGCAGTACGAGTCCGACCGCGACCAGCGCCGCTCCCCGATGCACGAGTCGCAGCAGAAGCTCGGCGCGTTCTTCTTCGAGACCGCAGGCTGGGAGAGGCCGCACTGGTACGAGTCGAACTCCGACCTCGTGGAGCAGTACGGCGACGCCGTGCTGCCGCGCGAGCACGAGTGGGACTCGCGGTGGTGGAGCCCGGTCATCAACGCCGAGCACCTGCGCATGCGCGAGGCCGCCGGCGTCATCGACCTCACGGCGTTCCAGATCTTCGACATCGAGGGGCCGGGCGCGCTCGCCAGCGTGCAGCAGACCTGCGTGGCGCAGTGCGACGTCGCGGTCGGCAAGGTCATCTACACGCCCGTGCTCGACGCCGCCGGAGGCTTCCGCTCGGACCTGACCGTGATGCGGCTCGGCGACGACCACTTCCGCGTGGTCACCGGTGGCGCGCACGGCCCGGCCGACCACCAGTGGTTCGCCGACCACCTCGCCGACCACGCGACGATCACCGACCGGACCAACGACCTGTCGACGATCGGCCTGTGGGGCCCGAACGCCCGCGACATCCTGGCCTCGCTGACCGACGCCGACGTGTCGAACGAAGGCTTCCCGATGCTGAGCTGCCGGGAGATCACGGTGAACGGCGCCCACGTGCTCGCCTCGCGCATCTCCTACGTCGGTGAGCTCGGCTGGGAGCTCTACGTCTCGATGGACGACGCCGCCGGGCTCTGGGACGCTCTGCTCGCCACGGGCGACAGCCACGGCACCCGCCCGGTCGGCATCGGCGTCTACGGCACCACGGGTCGCATCGAGAAGGGCTACCGCGCCTACGGCTACGAGCTGGACGCCGAGCGCTCGATCGTCGAGGCCGGCATGCAGCGGCCCAAGGTCAAGGCCGCCGACTTCGTGGGCCGTGACGCCTACCTCGCCCAGCGCGACGCGGCACCGAAGACGGTGCTCTCCACGCTGACCGTCGAGGACCACACCTCGTCGTCGGGGCAGAAGCGGTTCATGCTCGGCGGCGAGCCGATCCTGACCCGCGACGGCGGCACCCTGACCGACGGCCACGGCCACCACCCGTACGTCACCACGGCGGGCTCGGCCCCGTCGCTGGGCAAGCACGTGCTGCTGGCCTACCTGCCGCCGGAGCAGGCGGAGATCGGGACCGAGCTCGCGGTCTCCTACATGGAGGAGCTCTACCCCGTCGTCGTCCGCTCGATCGACGCGACGCCGGTGTTCGACCCGAGCAACGAGCGGATGCGCTGATGGCTCCAGCGGCCCACGTCCTGGTCTGCGTCAAGCGGGTCCCTGACATCACCGAGGAGGTCGTGCTCAGCGAGGACGGCCAGTCGGTGGACGGCCGGCGTTCCGGCTTCACGATGAGCGCGCACGAGGAGTGCGCCGTGGAGCTCGCCGTCCAGGCCGCCGCCGACGGTGGCGAGGCGGCCGTCCTCACGATCGGCGACGCCGAGGCGGTCGAGCAGCTGCGCAACGCGCTGGCCGTCGGCTGCACGGCGGCGACGCACGTGCTGGGCGAGCAGTTCTCGTTCGGCCCGGCCGACGTGGCCCGCGAGATCGCTGCGGTGGTCCGCGACCACGAGGAGTCGGGCAACGCGCACGACCTGATCCTGCTGGGCAACGACGCCGCCGACAGCGGCGACTTCCAGGTGGGGATCCGGCTGGCCTACGAGCTCGGGCGTCCGGTCGTCAACGGCGCCAAGACCGTCGCGGTCGAGGACTCTCCCGACGGCCCGGTGGTGGTCGCGGTGGGCGAGGGCCCCGGCGGCCAGGAGACCTTCCGGGTGCCGTTGCCCGCGGTCGTGACGATCCGCGAGGGCGGCGTGGAGCCGCGCTACCCGTCCGTGCCCGGACGGCTGAAGGCCAAGAAGGTCCCGATCGAGGAGCGCGAGCCGGTCTCCGCCCCGGGTGGCGCGGGCCGGGTCCGGATGGTGCTGCCCCCGCCGACGCCGAGCGCGGTCCAGATCCTCGGCGAGGGTCCGGAGGCTGCAGGCGCCGTCGTCGACGTCCTGGAGAAGCTGGGGGTGCTGTCGAAGTGATTCTCACCCTGGTCGAGACAGACCTGGAGGGCGCGGCCACCGAGGTCTCCCTCGAGGCCGTTGACCTTCGCTCGTGACCTGTCGGCTGCCGGCAACGGCGTCCCCGTCGACGCCGTCGTGTTCGGCGACGTCTCCGACGACCTGCGCACCGATCTCGCGTCGTACGGCGTCCGCAACGTCCACCGTGTCAGCGGCGACGGCGTGGCGGCCTACTCCGGCGCCGGCTGGGCGTCTGCTCTCCAGCAGGTGCGCGACGAGGCCGGGTCGGTCGTCGTGATGGCCGCCGGGACCGACCGCGGCAACGAGCTGATGGCCCACGTCGCCGCCCGGTCGGGCGCGTCCATGGCGGCCAACGTGCTGTCGTTCTCCGGCCTGGCGCCGTTCGTCGTGACCCGGCAGGTGGTGGGCGGTGCGGCGATGGAGGAGATGAACCTCCACCAGCGCCCGGCCGTCTTCACCGTCGCCGGTCACGCCGTCGAGGCCAAGCCCGCGGACGTGTCCGGTGCAGGCGAGGTCGTCGAGCACACGCCAACGATCGCGCCCGAGGACCTCCTCGCGCGCGTCGTGTCGACCGAGCAGGCGGAGGCCGACGACGAGTCCGGAGCGCTCACCTCGGCCAAGGTGGTCGTGGGTGCGGGTCGCGGCGTCGGCGGTCCCGACAAGTTCGACGACGTGCTGGAGCTGACCGAGCTGCTCGGCGGGGCTCTCGGCGTCTCGCGTGTCGTGACCAGCGCTGGATGGCGGCCGCACCACGAGCAGGTGGGCCAGACCGGCAGCCGGATCTCGCCCGAGCTCTACATCCCGTGCGGCATCAGCGGGGCGATCCAGCACTGGGCGGGCTGCTCGTCGGCGAAGACGATCCTGGCGATCAACTCCGACGCCGAGGCGCCGATGGTGACCCGCGCGACGTACGCCGTGATCGGCGACCTCCATGAGATCCTTCCTGCCGTCAACGAGGAGCTCCGCAAGCGCGGCTACGGCGGCTGACCGCCGGACGCCGTACCAGCTCGCCGATCGGGAGGCGTGATGTACGGCTACGTCGTGAGCATCGTGGTCGTGGCGGTCCCCACCGCGCTCGCGGTGCGGCCCCTGCGCGGCTCGTGGCGCCTGGGGCAGCTCAGCTGGCGGCTCGGGATGCAGATCAACGAGGTGCCGGCCCTCGCCATGGTCTGGGTGCTCGCCGTCACGGCGCTCGCGGCCTGGCAGGGCGGCCTCACGAGCCCGACCGGCGCGACCGGCCTGGCTCTCGCGGTCCTCACCCTGGTGGGGCTGACGGTGATCCTCGTGCGCGGGCTCCGTGCCCCGCGCGCGGTCTCGCAGGCCCTGACCGCGGGTCTGGGCGTGACCCGTCGGGTTCGAGTGAGCCTCTTGCCGGCGATCCTGGCGCCGCTCCGGGTCCGCCGGAGGGATGTCGAGCACGTCCGCGACGTCTCCTACGGAGGGGCCGGCCGCGCGAACCTCCTCGACACCTACACACCGCGTGACGGCGTACGGCGAGGCCCCTGCCTGGTCTACTTCCACGGCGGCGGCTACTACACCGGCGAGAAGGACCGCGAGGCGCGCGCCCTCCTCTACGAGCTCGCCAGCCAGGGCTGGCTCTGCGTCAGCGCCAACTACCGACGAACGCGCGACGGCGGTCGCTGGCCGGACATGCTGGACGACGCCCACGCGGCCGTCGCCTGGACCCGTGCGGCCGCGGGGACCGACGGAGCTCCACCGGTGTTCGTCGCCGGGAGCTCGGCCGGTGCGCATCTCGCCGCGATGACCGCGCTGACGGATCGGACGCTGGTCGGGGCGGTCTGCCTGTACGGCTTCTACGACACCCCCGGCTGGATCGACCGCGACCCCGCCGCGGAGTCGGCGCCGATCGACCTGGTCGACGCGGACGCGCCGGCGTTCCTCGTCGCCCACGGATCGGCCGACTCCTTCGCGTCGGCGGCGGGTGCCCGTGCGTTCGGCGAGAAGCTGCGCGGGGTCTCGCAGAGGCCGGTCGTGTACGCCGAGCTGCCGGGCGGCCAGCACACCTTCGACCTCTACGCCTCGCCGCGGTTCCGTGCGGTCGTCGCGGGCGTCGAGCAGTTCGCCGCGGCCGTCCTCGAGACCTAGCTGCCGTCGCCGGAGCCCTACCCGGCGAGCATGGCGGCGAACGCGTGATCCGCCGCCGCATCGGTCGGGACGTACGGATGGTGGCCCGAGTCCGAGCGGAACCACACCACGGTCTCGATGTGGTCGGCCTTCATCGCGGCCGGGATGCCGCGCGCAGAAGGCCTCCTGGGTCGCGACGTCGAACGCGTCGACCTGGATGCCGGTCTCGGTGATGTGCCTTGGCACGTCGCCGTACCCGTAGGGCACGAGCACCGTGTCGATGAAGGTGGCGAACAGCTGGGTCGGGGTCTGGTCGACCGGGTGGCCACGGGTCTTGTAGGGGTCCCAGCCGATGTCGTCGATCTTGGAGCGGGCCGGGAGGAACGACGCCTCCGTGGCGGGATCCCGGAATCCCGCGAGCCAGACCAGCGACCGCACGTGGCTGGAGTGGGCGTGGATCAGGTCGGCGACGTGGTCCGCGGCCGCGACGTACTGGGCCGGGGTCTGCCCGAGCTGCACTCCCTGCGGTCCGCCCCCGGCACCGTCGTACTGTCCGTCGGGCTCCACGTCGAGGGAGAGGAGCACCGGGACGCCGAGGCCGTCCAGGGACTTGATCACCGAGACGATGTGGTCGTCGTAGGTCCCTCGGGCGATGTCGGCCCAGGTCACCCACGCGCCGTCGTGGATCCGCGTCGAGAGGGAGACCTGGAGCTCCTGGCCGTTCGCCGCGGCAGCACGCAGCTGTGGTGGGAGGGCGTCGTAGAAGTTCAGGTAGAACGACGCGATGCGTGGCTGCGTGTCCCAGCCCGACGTGAGCGTGCTGAGCCCGACGTTGTTGCCTGCGCCGTAGACGCCGACGTCGGGACCGCCGGAGCCACCGCGGCCGGTGACCCACCGGGTGCCGGCGATGACGCCGACGATGCAGACGAGCGCCAGCACGGCCCCGAGCACCCAGCCACCGCGCATCCGCATCCGCACATGATGCCCCGTCGATGGTTGAGAACCCGGCGAGTCGGTGGTTGAGGAGGTCGCTCTGCGACCGTCTCGAAACCACCCTGGCGCGGTGGCGCGTCGGTAGTGTCCTGGGCATGCGGTCCTCGCGTGCGGTGGGTGCAGGTGTCGGAGTCGTGCTGGTGGCCGGTCTGGTGCAGAGCGCGCCGGAGGCCGGGTCGGCGGTGACGCCTGACGGCTCGCGGCCTCTTCTGGCCGCGTCGTGCGCGCGCACGACGGCGACGCACCCGGTGCGGAAGCCGCGGTTCGTCCGGAACATCGCGACCGGCGAGACCGGCTGGTTCTCCTCGCCCAGCCTGGCCGACCTCAAGGGCGACGGTCACTTGGAGATCGTCGCGCCGTTCTACTCGACGTTCGTCTTCAACGCCCGAGGCAAGCAGCTGGCCCGCGCCACGGCGACCAAGGACCGGGTCTACGCGCCGTCGGTGGTCGCCGACCTCGACGGCGACGGCACGCCCGAGGTCGTGGTCGGCGGGAACGGCAGCGTCGCGGCCTACGACTACCGCCACGGCCGACTGCGGCTGAAGAAGGGCTGGCCGGCCTCGGTACGCAGTGGCGGGCAGACGCCGGAGGTCCGCGGCCTGGCCGCCGCCGACCTCGACCACGACGGCAAGGTCGAGGTCGTGGCGACGACCACCAACACCTCGCCGACGGGTGCCCAGGTCTTCGTGTTCAACGCGCGCGGCAAGAGGTTCCAGCCGAAGCCGGGGCACCGTCCCGCCTGGCCGCGCTACAACCGGCTGTCCGGCAAGGGCAACGACCTCCACTTCAACAAGGTCGGCAACTCCGGCTACGGCGAGTACGGCGAGAACGTCGGGATCGGCAACGTCGACAACGACCCCGACCTCGAGATCGTGACGACGTTCGACAACCACCAGATCAACGTGTTCAACGACGACGGCACCTCGGTCCTGGCCTCGAAGTGGTTCACCAACCCCGAGTCCGACGCCCTCGGGCGTCGGATGGGCTGGGGCCAGTTCATCCGGTGGGCCTCGCCCAAGGTCGAGCGCCGCCACTACCACCTGCACCGCGGCGCCTGGCCGAGCCCGGCCCACCAGCCCTGGCTGCAGTGGACCGCGTCCCCGCCCGACGTGGCCGACCTCGACGGCGACGGCCGCAACGAGGTGATCGGCCTGCCCAACGTCGAGAAGCACATCCCCTACCGCACGCAGGGCTACGCGTTCACGGTGCTGGACGGCGCGTACGGCGACGGCCATCTCTCGGCCCGACGGCACAAGGGATTCGAGCAGCTGCCCATGTCCAACCACCCGGTGTACCGGCCGGACGGCGACTGGTACCCGCCCTCCGGGATCCCGGCTCCGACCGTCGTGAACCTCGTCGGCGACTCGAGGCCCGAGATCGTCGCGGCTCTGCCCGGCGGCAAGGTCTACGCCGTCAGCCCGACCGGGCACAAGCTGTGGAGCTACCAGTACGCCCCGCGCAAGGCGAAGACCTTCGCCTCCGAGGTCGTCGCCGCCGACCTGAACCAGGACGGCAGGCCCGAGCTGGTCTTCGGCACCTACGCCCTGCATCGCAAGGCCGGTCGCCTGATCGTGCTCTCGAACAAGGGCAAGCGACTCTCGGTCACCCGGCTCCGCCACCAGGGGTACGACGGCAACGGGATCGGCGTCGCGGCGGCACCCTCGATCGGCGACCTCGACGGCAACGGCACCCTGGAGATCGTGCTGACAACGATGGACCACGGGATCGACGTCTACACCGTCCCCGGCTCGGGCACCGGGCTGTCTGCCGTGGCCCACCGGCCGCGGCAGCCTGCTGCGCAACGGGTCGACCTCGGTCACGGCGTCGCCGTGACCGTCTCCTTCCCCTGTCGGTAGCGGTACTCGTAGTTGTCGTCGGTCCCGCCCGAGACGGTGATGGGGTACGTCCCCACCGCGGCGTCGGGTGATGCGCCGTGGAAGAGCAGACCCGCGATGTCGGCCGGCCGGTCGCCGTTCACGAGTCCCTCGAAGCTCGCGGTGTACGTCGGAGCCGGAGCCCCGACCTCGCCTGGACACGTCGTCCGGGGTGACGGTGAGCAGGGTCGGCCGGATCACCTCGCGTCCGGACACGTAGGTGACGTCGTAGTCGGGGTCGGTGACTCCCGACGCGACGATCGGGTGGCTTCCCACGTCGGCGTCCCTCGCGGGTCCGGTCACGACCAGGCCGGTCAGGTCCGCGACCGTGTCCCCGTTGCGCAACCCGCTCGCCGCCGCCAGCGTACGTCGGCCGGGGCGCGCCGTACGCGCGTGCGGTGTCGACCGCCTTCACCGTCAGCGGAGCGGGGAGGGCGTGCACGACCCGCTCGACGGGCGCCGCATCCCCGAAGAGGTGCCCGTCGCCCGCCTGGTTGAAAGTCACCGTGCAGTCGCCGACCCCGACGATCCGCAGGGTGCTCCCGTCGACCGTGCAGACACCGGCAGGAGCCGCGCGGTACGTCACGGGGCTGTCGCTGCCCCCACCGATCGCATCCAGGTGGACGCCGTCTCCGTACCGCGCTTGCGCCGGCAGTGACGCAGCGATGGTCTGGGCTCCGTGCACATCGATGGCGAACGTCTGGACGTCGGTCTGGCCGGCAGTGTCGGTCGCCACGACCGTCACCAGCTTGCGGCCCGGCGTCGCGTAGGTGTGCCGGGCGTCCCACAACATCCTGGTGTCGGTGACCTCGTCGATGCGCAACGGGTCGGTGTCGAGGCGGAGCACAGCTCCAGGCCCGGCGTTGGCAAACTCCCGCGGGGTACCGTCACCCCAATCGACCGTGAGACCTGCTCCCGGTCGTTCGAGCCGGTGTGGGTCAATGCGCCCGACAGCGTGACCTCGTGCTCCAGACTCGGCAGCGCTTGTCGTTGCAGGGCGCAAGCCCGGCGAGACACGGTGAACCGCACGTTGGTGCCAGGTCCAACATCGGGAGCCACGCTGCCGACCTTAACGTCGAACATCGTCGCGGCATGCCGGCCGTACTCGTCGGTCACGCTGAGCTCGACCGAGTACGTCCCGGGAGCCTCCCAGGTGTGGGTCGCACCCCGCCCGGTCACCGCCGGACCGTAGGCCGGTCGCCACCCCGTGTTCCCCAGATCGCCGTCGATGGTGCGGCAAGGCTGTCCGCACGAGTCGTCCTGGAAGCGCCAAGTGAACTGTCGAGTGCAAGGTCGCCGGCTCCCCACCGGCCGCGAAGCTCCCCGAGGCGAACTCGGCCGGCGAGCCCTCCACCACTGACGAGGGCGGGTACGCCGGCGCTCCCACGGGCGGGTGGTAGCCGTCGACACTGGCCCGGTAGTCGCGACCGTCCGGACCGACGTACTCGATGATACCTGCTGTGCCAGTTGGGGTTGTCTGACTGACGTGACGCCGACGTTGCGTCCGACGAACTCATAGCGTTCCGTCGTCGTCTTGAACCAGCCAAGCAATCTGCCGAGTCGCCGTCCCAGTCGGTGATATCCGATGCCCAGTGTCTGGGCGTCCGCAGACGTCTGTCCGACCGTGAGGTGGCTGACGAACCACGGATTGTCACTGAGCCGGAGGTCGAGGTCAGGCCAAGGTCCGTGTCGGCCATGCGTGATCGTGCTCGACCGCATTGGGCGACGCAGAGTCGCCAGGCCGTCGCACCCTCGGCTCGACCAGGAACTGCGGGTCGGTGGCGTCCGGCTCGGGCAATCGGTGTCGGGTTCAAGCACTCGTAACCGTCGTGCTTAACCAGGCGGCCGTCGTCCTTGGAGTAGTACAGGAACGAGCCCTCGCCCAGGTCTTTGACCAGGCCCAGTCGGTACTCCCACAACCCCGGCACCTCATCACATGAAGGGATCGTTGCTCGGGGCACGGAAGCATCGAGAAGATGAACGCGTTGTAGAGGCTCAGCGCCTGTATCGTTGCGGGTGATCGGGTCGTCGAGGTCGGTTGTCGACTGGGAGTCCGACCTCGAGCTGGGCGACCTTGCCGGGCAGTGCCTCGTTGTCGAAGACCCGGGTGCCCTCGATGACCGCGGTCATGACCGCCCAGTGGACAATGGCGAACACACCAGCGGCGAGCGCGGCCCCGGAGGCCGACGCTGCTCCCTCGAACGCGCCGACCTCGAACTCTTCGCCCGCGATGCTCGCGACATCCTCGCCGAAGGAGCCAGGGTCTCGGTCTCCGCGAGCTCCGCCTCGTAGGTTCCGATGTCTTCCATGGCGAGCTCGAGCGCATCCTGGGCCGCCGCTACGTCTCCGGTCGTGGCGGCGTAGTTGATGACGCGCGCTCCATTGACGATGTTCCCACTGAGGTTGAGAACGAGATCCTGGAACGGCAGTGCCGGTGAAGGCGCCGAATGCCTCAGCGCCCATCAGAGCGCCGAGATCCACTCCAGCGGCCGCCATCGTCACTCCCGAAGACGCCGGCTGCGGTGACTCCAGTGCTGGCCTGCAGATAGGCACGGGATCCGACCGTCGTCGCGTTCGCGGTCACTGCTCCCCAGCGGACGAACTGGTCGAATGTCGGAGTGGGGATGTAGCACCCGAACGGGTTTGGGCAGGGGGAGTAGCAGGTCTGGGCGGTGGAGCCGTTGTATTCGTCCTGGTACGGCGCCGGCGGCTTGTACGTGGCAGTACCCACCGGAGGGGTTACCCTGCGCCGCTGAGCCGGAGCCCTCGACCGAGGAGTGCAGGAAGTCGGTGAGCTCGTCGACCCCCGCGTTGGAGTTCACCAGCTCCGAGTAGTGCTTGACGCTGAGGCCCGCCCACTTGGTGTACTCCAGCCCGGCGTTGCGGCCGGCCCGCGCCTTGAGCGATGCGTCCATCGAGGCGATCCAGGTCACAGCAGCCCGCTGGTCGGCCGTGCGCTTGTTCGTCGGGGTCATGATGGCCCCGACGATCAGCCCCCACAGCACCGCCTGGGCGTCCTGACGTCCCCAGCTCTTCACGGCCTCGCGGTCGCTGGCAGGCAGCTCGTGGGCCTCAAGCGTGATGTCGATCGCTTCATTCTCGAGGCGGTGCATGGCGGCACGGGTCTCGTCGCTCCCGAGGTAGTGCGGATTGAGCAGTCCCGGGGAGGGAAGCTTCATCGGGGCGCACCCCGACAGGGTGCCGTCCCGGAGGAGGCACACCGAGCCGATGTCGGATGCGTCAGATGCCTGGGCCGTCGCGGCGCTCACGAGCTGTCCCAGCGGCAGCAGGGCCAGCGCCAGGACGAGCAGAGCCCATCGGCGCAGCCGGTACGTCGTCGGTGTCATGCCACGCAGTGTCAGCGCGGCAGGCTCGCCGGGTCCTTCAGGGAGCCGACACTGTGGTGGAATCGACGCAGCGCTCAGGTGAGCAGCGCCTCCGGCACCGACGCGAGCGCGGCCTCGATCGCGGTCACCAGCTCGCGCGCCGAAGACGCGGTGAGCTCCAGGGCGACCCGGGCGCCGGGGCCCTTCGCCGGGTCGGCCAGGTCGATGTTGAGCGTGTGGTCGGCCATCGCGTGGACCGGGTGGTCGTAGTAGACGGTGGCGTCGGTGACGTGGAACCACGCGGTGCCCGGTCCCTTGGCGCTGCCGTCCATGCGGGCGGTCTCAGTCGTGTAGGTGCACATGCGGGATCTCCTTCAGGACAGGTGGGTGCCGAAGAACGCCGCGATGCGCTCCCAGCCGTCGTTGGCGGCCTCGACGCGGTACGACGGGCGGTCGACGGCGAAGAACGCGTGCCCCGCGTCGTCGTACCGGTGGAACTCGTACGGCGAGCCCTGGCCCTTCAAGATCCCCTCCAGCTCGTCGACCTGTTCCGGGGAGGGGTACTGGTCGTCGTTGCCGAAGAGGCCGAGCAGCGGTGCGTGGAGGTTCGGCAGCTGGTCGACGATGTTCTTCCGCATCGGGAAGCCCTCCGGCGGCGTCCCCGTCACGAACGCGCCGTAGCAGTCGACCGCCGCCTGCACGTCGAGGTGGCAGGCGACCAGCACGGACTGCCGGCCGCCCGAGCAGTGGCCGATCACGCCGACCTTGCCGTTGCTCGTGTCGAGGGCGCGCAGGTACGCCGCCGCACCGTCGACGTCGCCGACCAGGCGCTCGTCGGGGACGCCGCCCTGGGCGCGAGCCGTGGCGGCCGCGTCGTCGGGCGCGGCTCCCGGCGCCTCGCGGAAGTACAGGTTGGGACAGATCGCGTCGTAGCCGAGCTCGGCGAACCGGCGCACCATCTCCTTGGTGGCCCGGTCGTAGCCGGGCATGTGATGGATGACCACGACCCCGCCGCGCGAAGATGCGTCGTCGGCGCCTTCGGGGCGGGCGAGGTAGGCCTCGATCTGGTCTCCGTCTGCGCCGGTGATCGGGACGGTCCGGGCGCTCAGCGTGTCGCTCATACCTCGAATACAAGCACTACCTATGTAAACGCGAGACCCCCGGGGATCTCCCCGGGGGTCTCACGTCACTCGTGCTGATCAGTCGGTCGTCACGTCCCCTGGAGCCACTGGTTGACCAGGTCCTGGTTGGCGGCGATCCACTTGTCGGCGGCCGCGGGTCCGGCCATGCCGTCCTTGGCGATGTACTCGGCGACCTCGTTCTGGTCGTCGTTGGTCCACTTGAAGTTCTTGATCAAGGTGACCGCCGGCGACCCGGAGTCGGCGAACTTGGTCGAGATCAGCTTGTTCAGGTGGTACGGCGGGTAGTCGCAGGCCACCTTCGCCGCGACGGCGTCACAACCCGGCGTGTACTTCGGCAGGTCGATCTTGACCAGCTTCATCTCGGAGAAGAACCACTGCGGCTCGTAGAAGTAGGCGAGCAGCCAGGTGTGGTTCTTCTCGGCGGACCGGAAGCTCTGGATCAGAGCGGCCTCGGACCCACCGACGACGACCTTGTAGTTCAGGTGCAGGTTGGTGACCAGCGCCTGGTCGTTGGTGACGTACGACGGGTCGCCGTCGAGCAGCTGCCCCTGACTACCGGACTCCGTGGTCTTGAAGTCGCTGGCGTACTTGTTCAGGTTGTGCCAGTCGGTGATGTCCGGGTGGGCCTTGGCGATCCACGGCGGGACGTACCAGCCGATGATGCCTTGGTTGCCGGTCATCCCGGCGTCCTCGACGACCTTCTGCTGGGTGATGTACTTCTTCACCAGGTCGTCGTGGCCCCAGTTCTCCAGGATCGTGTCGACGGTCCCGTTGGCCATCGCGCTCCAGCTGGGCTCCTCGGCGAGCTTGACGTAGGTGACGTTGCAGCCGAGCTTGGTCTTCGCCACCTCGCCCACGACGTAGGCGTCGGCGTAGTAGCCGGTCCAGGCGTTCATGGCGATGCGCAGGTCGCCACAGGTCTTGCCGCTGCCGGTCTTGGTCGTGGAGATGTTGCCACCGCCGCAGGCACTCAACGCGAGTGTCAGCGCGGCAGCGAGGCCGATCCAGCCGGCCGGCCGAAGTCGTCGTCGTGCCATAGGTCCTTCTTCCTTGTTCCTCCCGCCGGACGGCGGGGACGGGTTGTGAGGTGGGTGGAGTTGTGCTGGGTGGAGTCGGGGACCGTCAGGTCCGTCCCCGGTTGGCGACGGCCCGGGCCGTCCGGTCGAGCATGATGCCGAGCGCGGTGACCGCGATGCCGGCGTTGAGTCCCTTGCCGAACAGCGGGTCCTGCTGGAAGCCGGAGACTGCGAGGTAGCCGAGGCTGCCCGCTCCGACCAGGGCTCCGATGACCACCATCGAGAGCACGTAGAGCAGGCCCTGGTTGGCGGCCAGCGCGATCGACGAGCGGGCCATCGGGATCTGGACCTTGAAGATCATCTGCCAGCTCGTGATGCCCTGCGAGCGAGCCGCCTCGATGGTGGTCGCGGACACGCCGCGGATCCCGTCGGCGACCAGCTTGACCGCGATCGGGGAGGCGTAGGCGGTGGCCGCCACGATGGCGGTGAAGCGGGTGGGCTGGAAGAGCGCCAGGGCCGGCACCAGGTAGACGAACGACGGGAACGTCTGGAAGGCGTCCAGGATCGGCCGGATGATCCTGTCGGCCGTCCGGTTGCGGCCGGTCCAGACGCCGACGACCAGGGCGATGATCATCACCATGACCGTCGCCACCAGGGTCGAGGTCAGGGTGATCATGGCCTCGTTCCACAGGCCGACACCGAGGATCACGCCCTCGCACACGGCCGTGGTGAGCAGCGGCTTGAGGCCCCCGACCACCCAGGAGATCGCGAGCAGGATCGGCGCCATCAGCCACCACGGGGTGTTGGCCAGCAGGTTCTGCAGCGGGTTGAGGAAGCCGTAGCTGATGCCCTTGCGGATGTCCTCGGTGACGGTGTCGATGTGGTTGACGATCGTGTTGCTCACCGAGTTGATGCCGTCGGCGAGGTGCGGCCCGGCGTTCCAGGACGTCGGGAACTGCGCGAGGTCCAGGTAGGTGTGGGACAGGTAGATGCACACCAGCACCGGGACGAGCGACGCCAGGAGCACGATCCGGCGCATCAAGGGCGACGGCCGCCGGCGCGGCGCCCGGGTGTCCTGGCTCGCCCACCGGGGCAGGTGCTCCAGGACGACGCTGACCAGCATCACGCCGGGGCTGGAGACCGAGGCGACGGCGTGGCTGCGCTCGCGGCGCTCGCTCGCGGCGGTCGTGGTGCGGTCCAGGACGATGGCGATCACCACGATGAGCAGACCGGGCACGGCGGCCTGACCGACGTTCAGGTTGGCCAGGCCCTCCAGCACGTCGGTGCCGAGGCCGGGACCGTTGATCAGGCCGGCGATCACGGCCATCGACAGTGCGGCCAGCGTGCACTGGTTGACGCCCACGACGATGGTGCGGCGCGCCATCGGCAGCTGCACCTTGCGCAGCAGCTGGCTGCGGGTGACGCCGAGTGAGCCCGCGGCCTCGATGGTCGTCTCGGAGACCGACCGGAGCCCGTGCTCGGTGATCCGGACCAGAGGTGGGATCGAGTAGACGATCGTCAGCACGATGGCGCAGGTCGCGCCCGGCCCGAAGATCACGAACATGAACGGGATGTAGGCCAGGGCCGGCATCGTCTGCATCACGTCGAGGACCGGCGTCACGACGGTGGAGACCCACTGTCGCCGGGCCATCGCGATCCCGATCGGGACGCCGATCGCGATGCTCACGATCACCGCGAGGATCGTGATGATCACGGTGTCGACGCTGTTCTGCCAGAAGCCGAGGATCCCGAACAGCAGGGTGCCGACCAGCACCAGGCCGGCGGAGCGGAGGCCGGCCACGGCGAACGCGGCCCAGGTGAAGATGGCGACGACGCCGAGCCAGCCCACGTCGGGCACCGGACGACCGGCCGACGGGGTGGACAGCCAGGCCTGCAGCTTGCCGATGACGTGGTCGTTGACGAACGTCGAGCCGTTGCCGATGATCCCGTGGAAGAACCAGTTGTGCAGTCCCGCGGCCTGGATGTTGTCGCGGATGTGGTTGAACCACTTGTCGAGCCCGTTGAGCTGCTGGAACGGGCGGGACAGGGTGTCGTGGTCCTTGAAGACGGCGTACCCGAGGCCCCAGACGACCGCGATCACCAGCAGGTACAGGCCGGTACGCCGACCGCCGGTCTCGGCGACGTGCGGCTGCTCCTCCTTCGACGCGGGCGCCGAGGGGGTGGGTGTGGCCTCGAGCGTGGTCACGAGCTCTGCTCCTCCGCCACCACGACGCGCAGGATGTCCTCGTCGTCCACGATGCCGACGACCCGGTCGCCGTCGACGACGCGCACCGGCCCGTCGGCCGCGAGCACGGCCCGCGCGGCTTCGCGGACGACCGTGTCGGACGGCAGCGACGGCGCGCCCTCACCCTCGCCCGGCTTGGGCTCGCGCATCACCCACTTGAGAGTCAGCACATGCGACTTCGGCACGTCGGAGACGAAGTCCTTCACATAGTCGTCGGCCGGGGCGCCGACGACCTCGTCGGGTCGCCCGACCTGCACCACCGCGCCGTCGCGCAGGATCAGGATCCGGTCGCCGAGCTTGAGCGCCTCGGCGAGGTCGTGGGTGATGAAGACCATGGTCTTGCCCACCTCCTCGTGGAGCCGGATGACCTCGTTCTGCATGTCGCGCCGGATCAGCGGGTCCAGTGCGGAGAACGGCTCGTCGAAGAGCAGGACGTCGGGGTCGGAGGCCAGGGCCCGGGCCAGACCCACGCGCTGCTGCATGCCGCCGGAGAGCTGGTCGGGGTAGGAGCGCTCGTAGCCCGAGAGCCCGACGAGGTCGACCATCTCCTGCGCGCGACTGCGGCGGTTGGACCGGTCCTCGCCGCGCACCTCCAGGCCGAACGCGACGTTCTCGATCACCTGGCGGTGGGGCAGCAGGCCGAAGTGCTGGAACACCATGCCCACCCGTCGGCGTCGGATGTCGCGCAGCGCGCTCTCGTTGGCCGAGGTGATCTCGTCGTCCCCGAGCCGCACCGAGCCGGCAGTGGGCTCGATCAGCCGGGTCAGCATCCGGATCAGCGTGGACTTGCCCGAGCCGGACAGGCCCATCACGACGAAGACCTCGCCCGGCGCGACCTCGAAGGAGACGTCCTTGACGGCCATCACGCATCCGGTCTTGGTCTGGAGGTCCTTGCGGGACAGGTCCGCGTCGGGCGTCCCGATGATCTTGTCGGACCCGGTGCCGAAGATCTTCCAGAGCCCGTCGACCTTGAGGGATGCGCTGCTGCCGTTCCCGGAGTGGGCCGCCTGCGTAGGCTCGACGGTGGGTGCGGTCATCGGGTGACCTCCTTGTCGGGGGCGGCGTTGCGCGCGTCGCCTGGGGGATACAACGGGGTCCCGTCGCGGTAGCGGTAGTAGTCGACCTCCGCGGCGGGCAGGGGGGTGTTGCCGGCGATCAGGTCGGCGGCCTTCTCGGCCACCATCATCACCGGCGCGTAGATGTTGCCGTTGGTGACGAAGGGGAACACCGAGGCGTCGACGACGCGCAGGCCGTCGAGGCCGTGGACCTTCATCGTCAGGGGATCGACGACGGCGTCGTCCTCGGTCCCCAGCTTCGCGGTGCACGAGGGGTGCAGCGCCGTCTCGGCGTCCTTGCGAACCCAGTCCAGGATCTCCTCGTCGGTCTCCACCGAGGGTCCGGGCGAGATCTCGCCGTCGTTGAACGGCGCGAGCCCGGGCTGGTTGAGGATGTCGCGCGCCACCCGGACCGCCTCGACCCACTCCTTGCGGTCGGTGGGCGTGGACAGGTAGTTGAACAGCATCGACGGGTGCTCGCGCGGGTCCCTCGAGCGGATCTTCACGTGGCCCCGGGTGTCGGCGTACATCGGCCCGATGTGGACCTGGTAGCCGTGGCCCTCGGCCGGCACGCTGCCGTCGTAGCGGATGGCGACCGGCAGGAAGTGGAACATCAGGTTCGGGTAGTCGACCTGGTCGTTGCTGCGGGCGAAGCCACCGCCCTCGAAGTGGTTGGTCGCGCCGAGGCCGCGGCGGTGGAAGAGCCACTCGTAGCCGATCTTCGGACGCGCGGAGAGTTTCAGCCCCGGAGCGATCGAGACCGGCTGCTTGGACTTGTACTGGATGTAGACCTCGAGGTGGTCCTGGAGGTTCTCACCGACGCCCGGGAGATCGGCGACCACGGGAACGCCGAGGCGGCCGAGGTCGGCGGCGTTGCCGACCCCGGAGAGCTGGAGCAGCTGCGGGGTGTTGATCGCGCCGCCGCACAGGATGATCTCCCCGGCCTCGACGCTGCGGCGCAGCCGACCGCCGCGCTGGTAGTCGACGCCGACGGCACGGCTGCCGTCGAACCGGATTCCGGTCACGAACGACAGCGTGTGCACCGTGAGGTTGGAGCGGTGTCGCACCGGGTGCAGGTACGCGCGGGCCGCGGAGAGCCGGCGTCCTCGGTGCAGGTTGCGGTCGAACCTGGCGAAGCCCTCCTGGCGGTAGCCGTTGACGTCGTCGGTGAGCGGGTAGCCGGCGTCCTGCGCGGCCTGGAAGAACGCGCCGAAGAGCGGGTTCTCCGCGGGTCCGCGCTCGAGGACCAGGGGGCCGTCGCCGCCGCGCCAGTCGTCGGCGCCGGCCAGGCAGGTCTCCATCCTCTTGAAGTAGGGCAGGCAGTGCAGGTAGTCCCACGTCTCCATGCCGGGCTCGGCGCCCCAGCGCTGGTAGTCCAGCGGGTTGCCGCGCTGGAAGATCATCCCGTTGATGCTGCTGGAGCCGCCCAGCACCTTGCCGCGGGCGTGGTAGATCCGGCGGCCGTTCATGTGCGGCTCGGGATCGGACTCGTACTTCCAGTCGTAGAGCCGGTTCCCGATCGGGATCGTCAGGGCCGCCGGCATGTGGATGAACGGGTCGATCCGGAAGTCCGAGCGACCCGCCTCCAGCACCAGCACCGACGTGCCGGGGTCGGCGGAGAGACGGTTGGCCAGCGCGCACCCGGCCGACCCGCCGCCGACGATCACGACGTCGTAGCGGTCGCCGCTCATTGCGCAGTCCCGTCGACCCCGTCGAACCACCGCTGCTCGGTGGGCCGGATGTTGTGCCACACGTGCTTGGTCTCGCGGTACTCGGCCAGGCCGTGCTCGCCGAGCTCGCGGCCGAAGCCGGACTGCTTGTAGCCGCCCCACTCGGCCTGCGGCACGTAGGGGTGGTAGTCGTTGATCCACACGGTGCCCATGCGCATCCGCGCTGCCACCCGCTGCGCCTTCCCGGCGTCCTGGGTCCACACGGCGCCGGCCAGGCCGTACATGCTGTCGTTGGCGATCGCAACCGCGTCGTCCTCGGAGGTGAAGGTCTCGACGGTGAGTACCGGCCCGAACGACTCGTTCTGGGTCACGCTCATGTCCGTCGTGCAGCCGTCGAGGACGGTGGGGAGGAAGTAGAAGCCGTCGGCCAGGGCCGGGTCGTCCGGGGCGCTTCCGCCGCAGCGCAGCACGGCACCCTCGGCGATGCCGGCCGCGACGTACGCCGCGACCTTCTCGCGATGGGCCGCGCTGACGAGGGCGCCGGTCTCGGCCTTCTCGTCGTGCGGTCCACCCAGGCGGATCGTCTGGGCGCGCTCGACGAGGCGGTCGACGAAGCTGTCGTGGATCGACTCCTCGACGAGCAGTCGCGCACCGGCCGAGCAGACCTGGCCGGAGTGGAGGAAGACCGCGGTCAGGGCGTAGTCGAGGGCCACGTCCAGGTCGGCGTCGGCGAAGACGATGTTGGGGTTCTTCCCACCCAGCTCGAGCGCGACCTTCTTCACGGTCTGCGCCGCGGCGGACATGATCCAGCGGCCGGTCTGCACACCGCCGGTGAACGAGACGAGGTCGACGCGAGGGTCGGTCGCCAGCGGAGCACCGGCATCCGGCCCGGCACCGAGGACCAGGTTGCCCACACCGGCCGGCAGCCCGGCCTCCTCGAGCAGCCGCATGAGCAGCACCGACGTGTGCGGGGTGAGCTCGCTGGGCTTGAGGACGAAGGTGTTGCCGGCCGCGAGGCAGGGGGCGACCTTCCAGGACGCCTGCAGCAAGGGGTAGTTCCACGGCGCGATCAGTCCGCAGACTCCGACCGGCTCGTGCACGATCCGGCTGACGACGTCCGGGTTGCCCGTGTCGACGACGCGGCCGCCGTCCTCGGAGGAGACCCGGCCGTAGTAGCGGAAGACGGACACCACGTCGGCCACGTCGTACCGGCTCTCGACCAGGCGCTTGCCGGTGTCGCCGGACTCGGCCTGCGCGACCTCGTCGGCGTCGCGCTCGAGGAGGTCGGCGACCCTCAGCAGCAGGTCGCCCCGCTCCCGCGCCGACGTCCCGGCCCAGGGGCCCTCGTGGAACGCGCGGTGGGCGGCGGCGATGGCGAGCTCGGTGTCCGCGGCGGTCGCCTCGTCCACCTCGGCCACGAGCGTCCCGTCGGCCGGACAGTGGATCGCCCGTCGGCCCCCGGCCGAGGCTGCGGTCCAGACCCCGTCGATGTAGAGCTCAGGCATGCGTGGCGCCCGTTCCCTCCTTGCGACCGCTCCTGAGTTGCACTATCTGCAACACAGTGCTCATGCCGCAACGATTCCTTAGTCGGAGGATAGGTGACCCACGCCACACGTCAAGGGCTGATGTCACCGGCCTCAGCTCCGTCGGCCCCACCCGAGACGGTGGGAGACCTCGAGCGCCGCGGCGACGACCAGGGGGATGGTCTCGTCCAGCCGCGAACGGGTGAGCCGGAACGTCGGCCCGGAGATGCTCATCGAGGCGATGATGTCGCCGTGGTGGCTCCTGATCGGAGCGGCAGCGGCGGTCAGGCCGACCTCGAGCTCGTCGAGGGCCAGGGCGTAGCCCACGCGGCGGACCTCGGCCAGCTCGTCGATCAGGGCGGCCCGGGCGATGATCGTCTGGTCGGTGAAGCGCGGCAGGTGGGGGAGTGCGGCGTCGAGCTCGTCGTCGGAGAGCTCGCTGATCAGGACCTTGCCGTTGCTGGTGGCGTGCAGCGGGATCCGCTGGCCGACCCAGTTGTGCGACTGCAGGGCCGACGAGCCCGCGACCTGGTCGAGGTAGAGCGCGGACTCCTCGGAGCGGACCGTGATGTTGACGGTCTCGCCGGTGTCCGCGGCCAGCTGCCGGGTGACCGGCCGGGCCTCGCTGACGACGTCGAGGCGGGCGGTGGTGGCCCCGGCCAGCCGGAGGTTGCCGACACCGAGCCGGTAGCGGCCGCGGTCGTTGATCTGCTCGACGAGCCGGTGCTGCTCCAGCGTCGCCAGCAGCCGGAACGCCGTGGACTTGTGCACGCCCAGGCCGCCGGCGATCTCGGTGACGCTCGACTCGCCCTCCCGGGCCAGCAGCTCCAGGATCGTGATCGCCCGGTCGACCGACTGCACCGGCGCCGACGTGGAGCCGGTGTCGGTCGGCTGGACGTCGGGGAGGACGGACATGCGCGCACTCTAGTCACGAGTTGCGCATTGCGCGACCCGTGCCATCAGGCGCAACAACCCGACCTAGCGGAAGACCACCGTACGGTGACCGTGGCTCAGGATCCGGGTCTGGGAGTGCCAGCGGACGGCCCGCGAGAGCACCAGCGCCTCGACGTCCCGGCCGGCCGCGACGAGCTGGTCGGCGCCGAGCGTGTGGTCGACCCGGGTCACCTCCTGCTCGATGATCGGGCCCTCGTCGAGGTCTCCGGTGACGTAGTGCGCGGTCGCCCCGACCAGCTTGACGCCCCGCTCGTGGGCCTGGTGGTAGGGCTTGGCGCCCTTGAAGCTGGGCAGGAACGAGTGGTGGATGTTGATGGCGCGGCCGCTCAGCTGCCGGCACAGGTCGTCGGACAGGATCTGCATGTAGCGGGCCAGGACGACCAGGTCGATGCCGAGGTCGTCGATCAGCCGGATCAGCTCGGCCTCGGCCTCGGCCTTCGTGTCCGGGGTCACCGGCAGGTGGTGGAAGGCGATCCCGTGCGAGTGGACCAGCGCCTCCGCGTCGCGGTGGTTGGACACGACCAGGGGCACCTCGATCTGCAGGTCACCCGTGGTGGTGCGGAACAGCAGGTCGTTGAGGCAGTGCAGCTGCTTGGAGCACATGATCAGCGTCCGGTAGGGCACGTGGGCGCCCCACAGCTCGTAGGTCATCGCGAACCGGTCGGCGACTCCCGCGAAGTCCTCGCGCAGCGTGGCGGCGTCGGTCGCGGTGGCGGTCTCGAAGTCGATCCGCATGAAGAACCGGCCGCTCTCGCGGTCGCCGAACTGCTGGCTCTCGCGGATGTTGCCGCCGTGGTCGAGCAGGAACGTCGTGACGGCGTGCACGATCCCGGGCTGGTCGAGGCAGGAGAGCGTGAGGACGTAGTCGCCCAGGGGCTCGATGGTCGAGACGGTCATGGCAGAGCTCAGTCCCCGAGCTCGGCGCGACGGCGGGTGACGTAGGCCTCGAGCTCCTCGCGGATCGCGTCGTCCAGCGGCGGCGGCTCGTACTCGTCGAGCTTCTGCTTGTAGATCTCGCCGGCTCGCGTCGCGGTGTCCTTCGCGCCGTTGCGCATCCAGCGCTCGTAGTTCTCCGAGGAGTTGAGGAACGGCCGGTAGAAGCAGGTGCGGAACCGCTCCATCGTGTGCATCGCGCCGAGGAAGTGCCCGCCGTGGCCGACCTCCTGGTGGGCGTCGAACGCCATCGACGCCTCGTCGATCTCCAGCGGCGTGAACTCGGCCTGCAGCATCTCCACGATCTGGGCGTCGATGACGAACTTCTCGAAGCCGGCCACGAGCCCGCCCTCGAGCCAGCCGGCGGAGTGCATCACCCAGTTGGCGCCGGCGAGGAACGTCGGCATCAGGGTCATCAGCGCCTCGTAGCCGGCCTGCGCGTCGGGCACCTGGGACGACGTGAGCCCGCCGCCGGTGCGGAACGGCAGGTTGAAGTGGCGGGCGATCTGGCCGGTGCACAGCAGGCCGAGGCCCGACTCGGGTGTGCCGAAGGTCGGGGATCCGGACTGCATGTCGATGTTGGACAGGAAGGAGCCGAAGACGACCGGTGCGCCGGGGCGGATCAGCTGGGAGAGCGCGATGCCCGAGAGGGCCTCGGTGATCTGCTGCACCAGGGCCGCGGGAATGGTCACCGGCGACATCGCACCCATCAAGATGAACGGCGTGAGCACGACCGGCTGGTTGGCCGCGGTATACTCGAACTGCGCCTCGAGCATCCGGTCGTCCCAGCGCAGCGGGCTGTTGCAGTTGATCAGCGAGATGATCGCCGGCGTCTGCTCGATCGACTCGCGCGAGCCGAACAGGATCTCGGTCATCTTGATGGTGTCGGCGGCGTTGGTGCCGCTGACGACGTTGCCCATGTAGATCTTGTCGGTCAGCGTCTGCAGTGCGTAGACCATGTCGAGGTGGCGGCTGTCGAGCGGGGTGTCGTTGGGCTCGTTGACCACGCCGCCGGCGCTGTCGAGCACCGAGAACGACTGGGCGAGCCGGCTGAAGTTGCGGAAGTCGTCCATGGTCCCGTCGCGGCGTACCTCGCCCTCACGCACGAACGGCGGGCCGTACACCGCGCCGAACGCCATCGAGTCGCCGCCGATGTGCACGCTGTTCTCGGGGTTGCGCGCCTGGAGGTCGAACTCGCTGGGCGCCTTGGCGACCTGCTCCAGCACGAAGTCGGGGTCGAGGTAGACGCAGCGGTCCTCGACCTTCTGCCCGGCCTTGCGGAACAGCTCGAGGGCGCGGTCGTCCATGAACTCCACGCCGATCTCGGAGATCAGGCGGCGCCAGCCCACGTCGAGCGTGGCCATCGCATCCTCGGAGAGGATCTCGTAGCGGGGCATGCGGTTGACGAACATGGGATCTCCTGAGGGAACGCGCACGACGCGGTGCAGGAAGCGTAGCGTCATCATGTGGAACGCGGTTCCATCATGTGGAACAGGCTGCTGGGAGGTCAATCCCCGGCCGCCACCGTTTGGCTAGCAGTTGCTGTAGGAGATGTTCCCCACGCCGATGAACTGACCGGTGCTGCTCGCGTTACTGGCGTCGGCGGAACGGTAGATCACCTTCATGATGCTCACGGCGGTGCTCCATACGACGGTGACGTCGCCGTCGGTGGTGCCGGTGATGGCGCCCTCACGGTTCGACCTGAACGGGTCGCTGCTGGTGCCGGTGCCGATCACGGCCGCCCCGCGCGAGACCACCAGACTCGGGGGCGGATCGAAGGACACCTCGTCGATCCACTGACCGGTGACCTTGTCGACGCCGGTGAGCGTGAGCTGGAGGTTGCGGACCGACGTGACGTGGCCGACCGTCGGGAGGAAGTTCTCGAACGTCAAGGTCATGGTGTCGCCCTGGTGCATGCCGGCGGGCTGGTGGAGCTTGAGGTAGGACAGGCCCGTCTGACGGACCACTCGGCCGGTCACCTTGTCGGCGTACGGGTCGGCGACCTCGACCCCGCCTCGTACGGCGGTGATCCCCATGTCCACCTGGAGCTGGGAGGGCGCGAAGTAGCCCCAGGTCACCTTGCCCGACCACCCGGACAGGGGCATGAGACCGTGGTCGCTGTCGGTGCAGGCCCCGCTGGTGACGGCGTACGCCGGCGCGGCGACCGCGGAGGCGACGACCGGCACCGTCCAGGCGGCGCCCCGGGTGACGGTACGTCGGGAGACCGGGCCGCTCATGACGCGCAGCTGTCGTAGCCGAACCGGCCGATGCCGATCATCTGTCCGATGTCGCTGGTGTTGTCCTCGTCGGCGGCGACGTAGGTCAGGGTGAGGACCTGGATCGTGCCCGGCCAGACCACCGAGACGTCGCCGCTCGCCGAGTCGATGTTGCCCTTCTGGTTGCTCCTGAACGGATCCGCCGACGTGCCGGACCCCGTGACGCGTCGCCCCTTGGCCGTCACCGCGAAGCTCTCCGGGGCCAGCGAGACCCGGTCGTCCCACTGGCCGCGGTACTGGTCGATGTCGGTGACCGTGAAGGCGAGGTTGGTCACCGGCTCGGAGAAGGTGATCGTCAGGGTGAGGGTGTCGCCCTGCTCCATGCCCTCGGGGTGGTGCAGGCGGAGATAGCTCCAGGGCGTCCCGTAGTCGGTCTCGAACTCGTGACCCGTCTCGCCGTCGAACGGGTCCAGGACGGTCGGGCCGTTGTGCTTGGCGTACTCGACGACGGCCGAGACGCCGCCCGGGAAGGTCAGCGAGGTGACGACCCCGTCGTCGTCGGCCACCAGCGCCCCCTCTCCGCGCCGGGTGCAGCCGCTGGTCACGGCGTACGCCGGGCTGGCCACGGCGGTCGCGACCACCGGCACGGCCCAGGCTCCGGTCCGGACGACGGAGCGGCGGGTGGCGCGGGTGGGCGTCGTGTGTGTCATCTGGGTCCCCCGAGTCGGACGTGAATGGCGTGCGTGCCAAGCCTCGGCGAACCTAGCCGGTGACCGCAGGCGATCGGGGCGCCCGAGACCGCGAGAAAGTGACAACCCCTTCCATGCGTGCTGGTGCTCGGCTAGCCTCATGATGTGGGACCACGGTTCCACATCATGGAACTTCCCTCTCGACGAGCCGAGGAGCGACGTCGTGGCCGAGCCGACGAGCGGTGGCACCCAGGCACTGGACCGTGCGGTCCAGCTGGTGTCCACGGTGGTCGAGGCGACCGAGCCGCTGTCGTTCGCGGACCTCCAGGAGTCCAGCGGGCTCGCGAAGTCGACGACCTCGCGCATGCTGGCCGCGCTCGAGCGCGGCGGCCTGCTCGAGCGCGACGAGGCCGGCGGCTACGTCGCCGGCAGCATGTTCTGGACCTACGCCGCGCGGCACGACCCGTGGGAGGAGCTGGTCCGGCTCGCCCGCCCGGTGCTCGACCGGGTCGGCGAGGACACCCAGGAGACGGTGCACCTCTCGGTGCTGCGCGGGGACCGGGTCGTCCAGGTGGCGCAGGTCGACTCGCAGTACCTGCTCGGGATGCGCGACTGGACCGAGATCGAGGTCCCGGCCCACACCTCCGCCCTCGGCAAGGTGTTCCTCGCCTGGGGCGCGCTGCGGATCCCGGCCACGCAGATGGTGCGGCTGACCCCGCGGACGCTGACCACGGCCGCCGCTCTCGATCGCGATGCCGAGTCCGCCCGCAAGCGCGGGTACGCCGTGACCGTCGACGAGCTCGAGGACGGCCTGACCGGCATCGCCGCCCCGGTGCCCGGCCCGGGCGGCACCGTCGTCGCGGCGCTGGGCATCTCCGGCCCGACCAGCCGTCTGGACGGGCGGATCGACAAGCTCGGGCGCAACCTGACCACCCGCGCGGCCGAGGTCGCCGCGGTGCTGCAAGGAACCACCACTCACGTGAAGGAAGGCGTGGCATGACCAGTAGTCCCGAGGACATCCTCAAAGGCCTCTTCGACGAGACGCTGGTCGGCAACGCGCCGCGCGTCCTCGAGCTCACCGAGGAGGGACTGGCGCTCGGCATGGAGCCGCAGACCCTGCTCTTCGAGGCGCTCATCCCCTCGCTGGAGGAGGTCGGCGCGCGGTTCGAGCGCGGTGACTTCTTCGTGCCCGAGATGCTGATCGCCGGGCGGGCGATGGCCGGCGCCATGGAGCGCCTGCGCCCGCTGCTGGCCGAGACCGGTGTCGAGACCGTCGGCAAGTTCTTGATGGGCACGGTCAAGGGCGACGTCCACGACATCGGCAAGAACCTCGTCAACATCATGCTCGAAGGCGCCGGCTTCGAGGTGATCGACCTGGGCGTACAGGTCGCGCCGGAGAAGTTCGTGGAGCAGATCCAGGAGCACTCGCCCGACATCGTCGGCTTCTCGGCGTTCCTGACCACGACCATGCCGATGTTCAAGGCCAACATCAACGCCCTGGAGAAGGCCGGCCTGCGCGACTCGGTCGTCGTCATGGTCGGCGGTGCGCCGGTGACCCAGGAGTACGCCGACGCCGTGGGCGCCGACGGGTACGCCGCCGACGCCTCGGCCACGGTCAAGCGTGCCAAGGACCTGCTCAACCAGCGCCGCGCCAAGGTCACCGCATGAGCGGCGCCGACGAGACCGCCGAGCCGAAGGAGACCCGCCTCCGCGGCACCAGCAAGGAGGTCGTGATCGGGCACGGCCACCGCTTCTGCCTGATCGGCGAGCGGATCAACCCGACCGGCCGCCGGATCTTCCAGGAGCAGCTGCGCGCCGGTGACATGTCGGCGATCGAGAAGGACGTCAAGGCGCAGGTCGAGGGGGGCGCCGACGTGCTCGACGTCAACATGGGCGTGCCGCTGACCGACGAGCCGGACCTGCTCGCCAAGGCGATCCAGCTGGTGCAGAGCCTGACCGACCTGCCGATCTGCATCGACTCCTCCGTCGTGGAGGCGCTCGAGGCCGGACTCTCGGTCTACCAGGGCCGCGCCCTGGTCAACTCGATCACCGCCGAGGACGACCGGATGGCCGCCATCCTCCCGCTGGTCAAGAAGTACGACGCCGCGATCATCGCGCTGCCCAACGACCACGACGAGATCCCGATGGAGGCCGACAAGCGGGTCCTCCTCACCGAGAAGATCATCCGCGTCGCGACGCAGGAGTACGGCATCGCCGCCGCCGACATCGTGATCGACCCGCTGGCGATGCCGATCGGCGCCGACACGACCACGTCGCTGGTCACCTTCGACACGATGCGGCAGATCCGCGACCGCTTCGGCGTCAACATGACCTGCGGCGCGTCCAACACGTCGTTCGGGATGCCCGACCGGCACACCCTGAACTCCGTGTGGCTCCCGATGGCGATGACCTCCGGGCTGACCAGCGCGATCATGGACGCCCGGACCCCGCAGATCGTCGACGCGGTCAAGGCGGCCGACGTCTTCTTGAACCACGACGACTGGGGCATGGCCTGGATCTCGGCGCACCGGGCCAAGCAGACGGCGTCCGCGTGACCTCTGATCTTCCGGAGTACTCCCTCGAGACCTACCGTCGCGAGGGCCTGATCGCCCCACCCGGGGCCGACCAGGTGACGCACGACGGGACGGGTCGGGTCCAGCTGTCCTTCACCGTCGAGGACAAGGAGGCGCCGCCCGCGCACAAGCAGGTGCGGGTGCCGCCCGGCGTGAGCGTCTTCGACTCGGCGTCGTGGAACGGCATCGCGATCGACTCCACCTGCGGTGGCCACGGCACCTGCCACAAGTGCAAGGTCCGAGTCTCGCCAGTGACGGCGGTGACGCGGCACGACGCGCGGACGTTCACGCCGGCCGAGCTCGAGAGCGGCTGGCGGCTGGCCTGCCTCGTGCAGGCCACGCGCGACCACGAGGTGCTCGTCCCGCCGCTGACGACCCGGCCCAAGGCCGCGACCGTCGGCGTGGGCCGCCAGGTGATCCTGCGTCCGGCCGTCCAGAAGCGGTACGTCGAGCTGGTCGAGCCGACGCTGGAGGACCAGCGCCCCGACCTGGTCCGTCTGCTCGACGCGGTCGACGACCTGGAGCCGCGGCCGACCCTCCACGCCCTGCGTCGACTGCCCGGCGTGCTGCGCCAGGCGGACTTCAAGGTCACCGCCGTGGTCGTCGACGAGGTCCTGGTCGACGTCGAGCCGGGCGACACCACCGGCACCCGCTACGCGATCGCCTTCGACCTCGGCACGACGACGGTCGTGGCCACCCTGCTCGACCTCGTCACCGGCACCCCCGTCGCCGTGGCCTCGATGCTGAACCGCCAGCAGCCCTTCGGGGGCGATGTCATCTCGCGGATCAGCGCGACCATGCTCGACCCCGCGGCGCTCGGACGGCTGCAGAACGCCGCGGCCAAGACGCTGTCGACGTTGGCCGACCAGGTCTGCCGCGAGGGGAACGTCGACCCGCACCACGTCTACGAGGTGGCGCTGGCCGGCAACGCGACCATGACCGCCCTGGCTCTTGGCATCGACCCCGAGCCGCTGGGCGTGGCGCCGTTCGTGCAGACCACCGCCACGCCGCCGTCGGTGCCGGCCCGCGACCTCGGACTCGACCTGCACCCGGAGGCGCCGGTGGCGCTGTTCCCGGCGCTCGGTGCGTACGTCGGCGGCGACATCGTCGCGGGCATGCTCGCCACCGGCATGGACCGCGACAAGCGGATCCGCCTGTTCATCGACGTCGGCACCAACTGCGAGATCGTCCTCAGCGACGGCGAGCGGATCCTGTCGACGGCGGCTCCGGCCGGTCCGGCGTTCGAGGGCGGTGCGATCCGCTGTGGCATGCGCGCGGCCGACGGCGCCATCGAGGTGATCAAGCTCGGGGAGACCGTCGAGCTCGGCGTGATCGGCGACGTGACGCCGAAGGGCCTGTGCGGGTCCGGGCTCGTCGACGCCGTGGCCGAGCTGGTCAAGGTCGGTCTGCTCGACGCCAGCGGACGCTTCGTGACCGACGAGGTCGCGAAGGAGGTGGCCCCCGCCATCGCCGACCGGCTGACCTACATCGGCGAGGAGCGGGTCTTCGTGCTCCACCGCGAGCAGCCGGACGACGACCCGGCCGAGGGCGTCGTCCTCTCCCAGCGTGACGTGCGCGAGCTGCAGTTCGCGAAGGCCGCCATCTCCACCGGCTGGACCCTGCTGATGGAGGAGCTCGGCCTCGAGCACGGCGACGTCCAGCAGGTGCTGCTCGCCGGCTCGTTCGGCAGCTACCTCTCGGCGGCGTCGGCGGTGCGGATCGGGCTCGTCCCGAAGCTCCCGGTGCTGCGCATCGTCGCGGCCGGCAACGTCGCGGGCGAGGGCGCGAAGATGGCCCTGCTCTCGGTGCGTGAGCGAGCCGGTGCGCTCGCCCTTCTCGAGGAGGTGACCTATGTCGAGCTCTCCGACCGACCGGACTTCAACGACCGGTTCGTCGACCTCCTCGCCTTCCCTGCGTAGCGGATCGGCCCGCGTCGCCCTGGTGGCCTGCGGGGCGATCGCCCAGCCGGCCGCGGCCGTCGTGGCCCGCCACGCGTGGAAGGTCGACGTACACCCCCTGCCGCCGCTGCTGCACAACCAGCCGCAGCTGATCGCCGGCGAGGTCCGTCGGCTGGCCACCGAGCTGGGCGCGTCGTACGACGCCGTCGCGGTGGGGTACGCCGACTGCGGCACCTACGGCGCCCTCGACCAGGTCTGCGACGAGCTCGGACTCCGGCGCCTCCCGGGCCTGCACTGCTACGACCTGTACGACGGCGAGGCCGCCCTCGCCGAGCGCCTGGAGGCCGAGCCGGGCACCTACCTGCTGACCGACTTCCTGGTGCGGTCCTTCGAGCGGACCGTCGTCCGCGAGCTCGGGCTGGACCGCTGGCCCGAGCTGCGCGACGACTACTTCCGGCACTACACGCGGGTCGTGTGGCTGGCCCAGGAGCCCGATGCCGAGCTGCGGACTCTGGCGCAGAAGGCGGCCGACCGGCTGGGGCTGCCGCTGACCGTCGTCGTCACCGGCACCGCGCGGCTCGAGCGGGCGCTCGCCGAACTGCTGTCCTCAGTGGTCGCGGTCGAAGACGCGTAGCAGGCGCTCGGCCTTCCACCGCGACTCGGCGTACTCCTCGTGCAGGTCCGAGCGGACCGTGATGCCGCCCCCGGTGCCGAGCTCCCACGTGCCGTCGCCCGGGGTCGTCAAGGAGCGGATCACGACGCCGAGGTCGGCCCGGCCGTCGCCGGCGATCCAGCCGAACGCGCCGGAGTAGACCCCGCGCGGCGTGGCCTCGACGTCGCGGATCACCTCCATGGTGCGCAGCTTGGGCGCCCCGGTCATCGAGCCGGCGGGGAACAGCGCCCGCAGGGCGCCGACCGTCGTCACGTCGTCCCGCAGCCGGCCGCGCACGGTCGAGACGAGCTGGTGCACCGAGGCGTAGGACTCGACGTCCATCAGGACCGGCACCTCGACCGTTCCCGGACTCGCGACCATGCCGATGTCGTTGCGGAGGAGGTCGACGATCATCAGGTTCTCGGCGCGGAACTTCGGGTCCGTGGCGAGGTGCCGCCGCTGCTCGGCGTCCTCCTCGGGCGTCGCGCCGCGGGGGGTCGTGCCCTTGATCGGCTTGGTCTCGATGACCCGGTCCCGGCCCACGGTGGCGAACCGCTCGGGCGACGAGCTCAGCAGGTGGCCGCCCCGATGCTGCAGGTAGCCGGCGTACGGCGCGGGGTTGAGCTCGCGCAGGCGCAGGTACGCCGAGACCGGGTCGAGGTCGTCGACGACGGTCAGGCGGTGGGTCAGGTTCACCTCGTAGCTGTTCCCGGCGTGGAGCTGCTCCTGCACCTCGGCGAAGGCGGCGGCGTAGTCGTCGGGGACCTCGACGTCGGGCGGACGCCCTCCCGAGGCCGCGGGCGGCTCGGTCTCGGGGTGGTGGATGACATGCACGTGTCGGGTGCGCATCCAGAGCGCGTCGGGCAGGGCGGCGTTCGCACCGACCAGGGCCGGCAGGTCGGGCCGCGCGGCGTACCCGAAGTAGCCGACCCAGTGGACGTCGGCCGGGTCGTCCGCGAGGTGGTCCTCGAGCACGCCGAACACGTCGTCGCCGACGACCTCGGAGCGGCCGCCACGGTGGCGGAGGACCTCGTGACGGCGGGCGTCGAAGGTCAGGGAGACGTCCCCGTCGTCCAGCCAGCCGAGCAGGGAGCGGTGCCCGGACCACGGACGAGCCCCGCCGCCGTCCAGCCAGAAGCAGCGGTCGTGCGCGCGCGCCATCGCGACGAACTGCGGCACGGGGTCGGTCACGGCGCCTCCAGGAACGTCGCGACGAGGTGCTCCCCGTGGGCGCTCAGCACCGACTCCGGGTGGAACTGCACGCCGTGGAGGGGGAGGCTGCGGTGGCGCACGCCCATCACGACCTCCTCGCCGGACCGGTCGTCGGTGGCGGTGGCGGTGACGGCGAGGTGGTCGGGCACCCGGGTGGCGGCCAGGGAGTGGTAGCGGACCGCGGGGAACGGCGACGGCAGCCCCGCGAGGACGCCGGTGCCGTCGTGCCGGATCGCCGCCACCTCGCCGTGTGCGGGCTCGACCCGCTCGACCAGCCCGCCGTACGCGACGACGAGGCCCTGCATGCCCAGGCACACCCCGAGCACCGGGACGGTGCCCGCGAGCACCACGTCGCGGCCCACCGAGAAGTCCGCCGGGTCCGCCGGGTGCCCCGGCCCCGGCGAGAGCACCACCCGGTCGTAGGACAGGATGTCGGAGGCGGTCGTCGCGTCGTGCTGGACCACGTCGGGGAGGTCGCCGGTGACCGCGGCGACGAGGTGCACGAGGTTCCAGGTGTAGGAGTCGTGGTGGTCGACGACGACGATGCGCGATCGCTCTCCCACGGGCCGCAACGTACGCCCTTGACGATGCCCCCGAACAGGGGCATCGTTGCTATCTACGCATCGCCGTGCGAATGACGCAACAATCCGAGAAAGGCAGCCAAGGCTCGATGGCGCTGTCGGCGTTCGACCTCTACTCGGTCGGCATCGGTCCCTCGTCCTCGCACACCGTCGGCCCGATGCGGGCGGCGAAGCGGTTCGCGGACTCGCTGGCGGAGTCCGGCCGGCTTCCCGACGTACGCCGGGTGCGGGCGGAGCTGTTCGGCTCCCTCGGCGCCACCGGGCACGGGCACGGGTCGCCGAAGGCGGTCGTGCTGGGCCTCGAGGGCGACGACCCGGCGACCACCGACACCGGGCGCGCCGACGAGCGGCTCGAGGCCGTTCGGACCTCGCACACGCTCCGGCTGGCCGGCACCACGCCGGTGACCTTCGACCCCGACGAGGACCTCGTGATGCACCGGCGGCGCAGCCTGCCGGCCCATCCCAACGGGATGACCTTCGCGGCGTACGACGAGCGCGGGACCGAGCTCAGCTTCCGCACGTACTACTCGGTCGGTGGCGGCTTCGTCGTCGACGAGGAGGCGACCGGCGCCGACCGGGTCGTCGTCGACGAGACGCCGGTGCGCTACCCGTTCAGCACCGGTGCCGAGCTGCTCGCGGTGTGCGAGCGCGAGGGGCTGTCGGTCAGCGAGGTGATGCTCGCCAACGAGACCGCCTGGCGCACCGAGGACGAGATCCACGACGGGATGCTGCACCTGTGGTCGGTGATGGCCGAGTGCGTGCAGAACGGCTACCGCAACGAAGGCGTCCTGCCGGGCGGGCTGCGGGTCCCGCGGCGCGCGCCCGGGCTGCACCGCGACCTGTCGGCGCGCTGGGCCGAGGGCGACGCCGACCCGCTGCACGTCTTGGACTGGGTGAACCTCTACGCGCTCGCCGTCAACGAGGAGAACGCCTCGGGCGGCCGGATCGTCACGGCCCCGACGAACGGCGCGGCCGGCATCATCCCGGCGGTCCTGCACTACTACGTGAAGTTCGTGCGCGGTGCCGACGACGCCGGGATCGTCCGCTACCTGCTGACCGCGGCCGCGATCGGCATCCTGTTCAAGACCAACGCCTCCATCTCCGGCGCCGAGGTGGGCTGCCAGGGCGAGGTCGGATCGGCCTGCTCGATGGCCGCCGGCGGACTCGCGGAGGTCCTGGGCGCCACGCCGGCCCAGGTCGAGAACGCGGCCGAGGTCGGCATCGAGCACAACCTCGGCCTCACCTGCGACCCGGTCGGCGGGCTCGTGCAGATCCCCTGCATCGAGCGCAACGCGATCGCGTCGGTGAAGGCGATCAACGCCGCCCGCCTGGCGATCAACGGCGACGGCAGCCACAAGGTCAGCCTGGACAAGGCCATCAAGACCATGCGCGACACCGGTCGCGACATGAAGGACAAGTACAAGGAAACCGCTCGCGGCGGCCTCGCCGTCAACGTCATCGAGTGCTGAACCCCAGCAGACCCAAGGAGAGATACCCCGTGCCGCTTGCGACTCGGATCGACGGCAAACAGGTCGCCACCACCATCAAGGAGGCGCTCGCCGGACGCGTCGCCGACCTGCACGCGCGCGGCGTACACCCCGGGCTCGGGACGATCATCGTCGGCGACGACCCCGGCAGCCATGCCTACGTCGCCGGCAAGCACCGCGACTGCGCCGAGGTCGGCATCGACTCGATCCGGGTCGAGCTGCCCGCGACAGCCAGCCAGGACGAGGTCGACGCCGCGGTCCGCTCCCTCAACGACGACCCGGCGTGCACGGGCTTCATCGTCCAGCTGCCGCTGCCGCCCCACCTCGACATGCACCGCGTCCTCGAGCTGGTCGACCCCGACAAGGACGCCGACGGCCTGCACCCCACCAACCTCGGCAAGCTCGTCCTCGGCATCGACGGCCCCCTGCCCTGCACCCCGCGCGGCATCATCGAGCTGCTCCGCGCCCACGACGTCCCGATCACCGGCGCCCGCTTCTGCGTCATCGGCTGCGGCCTCACCGTCGGGCGGCCCCTCGGCCTCATGCTCACCCGGCCGACCGAGCACGCCACGGTGACCCTCTGCCACGAGGCCACCCTCGACGTCGCCGAGCACGCCCGCGCCTCCGACGTCGTCGTCGCGGCCGCCGGTGTCGCCCACCTCGTGCGCCCCGACTGGATCAGTCCCGGTGCGACGGTCCTGTCCGTCGGCATCACCCGCACCATCGAGGGCATCCTCGGCGACGTCCACCCCGAGGTCGGATCCGTCGCCGGCAAGATCAGCCCCGCCACCGGCGGTGTCGGCCCGATGACCCGCGCGATGCTGCTGACCAACATCGTGGAGATCGCCGAGCGCGAGGCGTCTGCCGCCTGACGTCCTTGGGGGTTCCCGAAACCTGACGCAGCCCGGGGGGTCGCACCGAAAGGCTTCGTTGGATCAGCGCCAGGGGCGGGCGGGCACCGTGAACGTCTGGCCGGTCGGGCTGGTCCAGGCGTAGCTGCCGTCGGGCAGGCGGTGGTAGCGCCAGCCGCCGTGGGTCTTGGCGCGATGGTGTCCTCGGCACAGCGGTGCGAGGGCGTCGGGGTGGGTCTGGCCCGGCGGGCCGCCGTCGTCGGGGTCGACGTAGGGCTCGATGTGGTCGAGGTCGCAGTGGCGTGACGAGCGCTGGCAGCCCGGGAAGATGCAGACGGGATCGCGGAGCCGGACGAACTCGGCCATGAGGTCGGGTGGGTCGTGGCGGTCGACGGGAGTGATCCGCTCGGGGTGGTTGAGGTCGATGACCGGCCTCACGACGACCTTCGAGTCGGCGAGCCACATGGCGAGGAGGTCGGAGGAGAGGGTGCACAGCCCCTGACGCAGGCCCTCGGCCCTGATCGGAGCGGGGAAGGTGTCGATGTCGGACAGGGCGGACTCGTCGAGGTGGAGATGGAGCGTGGCGGGCTGGGGCGCGCGCGGCTCCCTGCGCTCAGGGACCGGCTGGCCCTCGGTGAAGACGTCGAGCGCGGTCTGCGGATCGGCGAGGATGCCGACGGCGCGCGCCCGGCGGACGTCGAGGGAGTCGGGGTCGCCGAGCTGGCCGAGGATCGAGGCGATCTGACCGACCGTCTGGTCGAACGCCTCGGCGTCGGCCGTGTCGAGGATCATCGCGACGTCGACGGTGGCCGGGGTGTTGCCGGGGACGAGCCTGACCGACCGCGAGGAGAGAGCCTGCTGCTCGTCGTCGATGGCGCGGTCGGGGTCGTGGTAGAGCCGGGCCTCGTCGACCAGCGCCCGGATCCGGTGGCTGCTCTGGAGTCCGCGACCGATCGCGCGGACGAGGAGGTGGTCCGCATGAGCCGCGGCTCCCGGGGCGAGGTCGCGCGTCTGCTCGGCGGCGTACCGCGCGGTGGAGGTCGAGACCTCGAGCCGGCAGAGCATGGCCCACAGCTGCGGCAGCCGGTGGAAGAGCTCGAGGGCGTCGCCCATCAGCGCCCGGGCGGCCTCGGTGGACCAGCCCAACGTCGCGGCGAGGTCGAACGGCGAGAACTCCGCGACGAGCGGGGCGCCCTCGCCGGCCAGAGGAAGGAACCCCTCGCTGTGGAGGACCCCGTCACCCCAGCCGGCCACCTCGTCGGGCGACTGCGCCGGGTTGGCGTGTGCCCACTCCAGCGCCGCCACGAGCAGGTCGACGTCGGCCTGCTTGCGCACGGCCAACGCCGTCCGCGCACGCGACAGCATGGCCCGGGCCGGAGCCGGGGCGATGTCGGGTGCGGTGATCGTCATGACCCCTACTCAAGCAGCCACCACCGACAGTCCCAGGACGGTCGTCCACATGTTTGTGTGAGGTGGTTTCGAGACGGTCGCAGAGCGACCTCCTCAACCACCCTCACGATGGGGATCGAGTCCGGTGAGGAACTCGCTGCGCCGCATGCGGTACACCGTGTAGCCGAGCGAGAGCAGCAGCATCAGCACGAGCAGGGCCCAGAAGACCCAGCCCGGCCACTCCTGCGCCTCGCGCAGCTCCCAGGTCTCCTTCACGCTGATCAAGAACGCGCCGGCCGCGACGAGCAGCCACCCCATCGCCTTGTCGCTGAAGTGCACGAACTGCTTCATCACCTCGCCCGGCACGGCGTTCATCACGGCCTGGCGGTAGTCGTTGGAGAGCCGGCGCTGCTTGAGGAACGCGATCGGAGGAAGCAGCCACCACCAGCCGGACAGCGGCTTCGGACGGGGTACGGCGTCCTTGGTGGCCAGCAGGGCGTCGCGGTCGACCTCCTCCTCCTGGAGCTCGATCGCGGCCTGGTAGACCGGGCCGGCGACCAGCAGCCAGGCTCCGAGGAACCCGGCCCACTCGACCAGATGGGTCATCAGCGACGCGTGAGCTGGTCGAGCAGCTCGCGGCGCCACGTCTCGGTCTCGGCGACCTGGTTGAAGGTGAAGACGTGGAGGCCCTCGACACCCAGCTCGGGGGCGCCGATCTCGGCCGCGCACTTGCGCAGGAACTTCTCGCCGGTGAAGCCGCCGGGTGCCGCGAGGCGGGCGAACGTGCCCTTGTGCTTGACCAGGAAGCGGGTGGACTCGCCGACGCCGATCTTGCCCGCCATCGACAGCAGCTTGGCGCGGTCGACGGGCCCGGGCATGCCGAGCAGCAGGGGCATGGTGATGCCGCGCTTGCGCATCCGGCGCACCCAGTCCCCGACCACCGAGGCGTCGAAGGTGAGGTTGCTGACGACGTGGGTGGCGTAGCGGCGCTTGTCCCACATCGACTGGATCGTGAGGTCGTCGGTGATGGTCGGGTGCGACTCGGGATAGCCGGTGATGCCGACGTGGGTGAACGGGTTGCCGAGAGCCGCGAGGTCCTCCAGCAGGCTCAGCGCGTCGGGGTAGGCGCCGGGCGGGTCGGCGTCGCCGCCGGGCACGAAGATCCGGCTGATGCCCTTGCCGGTCAGGCGGTCGCAGATCTCGGCGAGCTCGGCCTTGTCGCGCACCATCCGCGCCGCGAGATGGGGTACGACGGCGTACCCGTGACCGGTCAGCCGCTCGGTCAGGTCGAGCGTCGGCTCGAGGCCCTTGGTGGGGGACGCCGTGACGGTGACGGTGAGGTCCGCCGGGACGTGCTCGAGCACCTTGTCCTCGATCGTGGCGGTCGGCAGCACCTCGTAACGCGCGTTCTCGAGGAGCCGGACCGTTGCCTCCGAGACCATCGTTCTGTTGCGCATGATGCGTCCTATTCCGTAATACGCACAACCTTCACGGCAGTCTAGGCCCTACCCACGACGTTGATCCAGGGCCGAGGGGCTCAGTTCTCGGGGGCGGGCGAGAGTCGGCCCCGGTCGGGCTGGAAGCCGTGGTCGATGCCCCACAGGATCGCCCGCGACCGCGAGGTCACGCCGATCTTGCGGTAGGCCGACCGGATGTAGGACTTGATCGAGTTGATCGACAGCATCGTGGTCTCGACGATGTCGTTGTTGGAGTAGCCCTGGGTGATCAGCGACAGCACCTCGGACTCGCGCGCCGTCAGTCCTTCCTCGCGCCCGGGCCAGTCGCCGCCCACCATGCCGCCGCGCCCGGAGTCCTCCAGGCGGACCGTCTCGCCGGCGTGGATGCGCTCGAGGGCGTCGACCAGCTCGCCCGCCGCGAGCCGCTTGCTGATGTACGCCGCGATGCCGGGCACGCGGCTGGCCCCGATCGGATCGTCGGCGCTCCAGGTGTAGACGACGACCTGGCCGACCTTGGGGTCGGTCACCAGCCGGTTGATCCGCTCGCGGTCGCGGAAGCTCTGCGCGAAGGTGTCGAACAGCGCGATGTCGACGGCCGACGCCGGGTGGGTGTTGACGTCGACCTCCACCACCTCGACGCGGTCGCTGTAGGAGCGCAGCATCGAGGCGAGTCCGTGCACGACGACCTCGTAGTCGTTCACGATCGCGAGTCGGATGGCCACGGCGGAAGAGTATGCGGGCTCGCGGCTGGCGCCGTGCTCACCTGAAAGGGTGTAACCGGGCGCCCCGGTCGCGCTGCCGGGCGGGGGAGGTGCCGTCTACGTTGGGGCGCGTGAGCCTCCACCTGCACCGGGCGGTGCGAGCCGACGCGCTCGCCGACACGCTCGGGCGGGTGCTGGCGACGCCCCTGCCGGACCCGTTCGCCCGCGAGCTCGTCGTCGTCCCGGCGCGTGGCATGGAGCGGTGGCTGAGCCAGCGCCTGAGCCACGTCCTGGGCGCAGGCTCGTCGGGTGACGGCGTCTGCGCCGCCGTCGACTTCCGCTCGCCGCGGTCGCTCGTGGCCGAGCTGCGACAGGTCGGGGGGGCCGGGAGCAGCGAGGAGGACCCCTGGGCGCCGGAGGCGCTGGCCTGGCCGCTGCTGGACGTGCTCGACGCGAGCCTCGACGAGCGGTGGGCGGCCACGCTCGCCCGCCACCTCGGCCACGGTCTCGACGGGGCCGAGGGCGACCTGCGCCTGGGCCGGCGCTTCTCGGTGGCCCGGCGCATGGCCGGGCTGTTCGCGGCGTACGCCGAGCAGCGGCCCTCGCTCGTGGACGACTGGTCGGCGGGCCGCGACACCGACGGGGCAGGTCGCCCGCTCGCCGACGACCTCGCCTGGCAGCCGGAGCTGTGGCGCCGGCTCGTCGACCGCGTGGCCGCGCCGTCGCCACTCGAGCGGCACCGGCACACCGTCGAGCTGCTGCGCGAGGACCCGGAGGCGTTCGCCCTGCCGACGCGGCTGTCGCTGTTCGGACACACCCGGCTGTCGGTGACGGAGATCGAGCTGGTGGCGGCACTGGCGGCCGAGCGCGAGGTGCACGTGTGGCTGCCCCACCCGTCGCCGGCCCTGTGGTCCTCGCTGGCCCCGGAGCTCGCGGACGCAGGGGGCGCCGTCGACCGCGGTGAGGACCACACGCAGCGCAGGGTGCGGCACCCGCTCCTCGCCAGTCTCGGCCGCGACACCCGCGAGCTCCAGCGGGCCCTGGTGCGAGCCGAGCCGACCACCGACGTCGAGGAGACGACGGATGCGACGCCGGGCTCACTGCTGGGCTGGCTCCAGGCCGATCTGTCGGCCGACCTGCCGCAGCCCGACGGCCGCGCGCTGGATCCCGGTGACCGGTCCGTGCAGGTCCATGCCTGCCACGGCGTCGCGCGGCAGGTCGACGTCCTGCGCGAGGTGCTGCTCGGCCTGCTGGCCGACGACCCCACGCTCGAGCCGCGCGACGTGCTGGTGATGTGCCCCGACATCGACACCTACGCGCCGCTGATCGAGGCCGGCTTCGGGCTCGGCGACGTCGTCGGCGAGGACGACGGCCATCCGGCCCACCGCCTGCGCGTCCGGCTGGCCGACCGGTCGCCGGTGCAGACCAACCCGTTGCTCGCGGTCGCCCACGCGCTCCTCGACGTGGCGGGTGGCCGGGCGTCGGCCAGCCAGGTCCTCGACCTCGCCCGGGCCGAGCCCGTGCGCCGGCGCTTCGGCTTCTCCGACGACGACCTCGAGCAACTCGACACCTGGACCCGCGAGTCCGGCGTCCGCTGGGCCTTCGACGCCCACCACCGCGCCGAGTACGGCCTCTCGTCGTACGTCGCCAACACCTGGGAGTTCGGCCTCGACCGGCTCCTGACCGGAGTCGCCCTCTCCGACGACTCCTCGGCCTGGCTCGACCGCGCCCTGCCGCTCGACGACGTCGGCAGCGCCCAGGTGGCGCTGGTCGGGCGCCTCGCCGAGTACGTCGACCGCCTCCGCGACGTGACCGACCGCCTCACCGGCGCTCACCCACTCGACCACTGGCTCGACGCCCTCGACGAGGGGGTGGCCTCGCTGACCGCGGTCGCCTCCGTCGACGGGTGGCAGACCGGTCAGGTGCAGCGTGAGCTCGGCCGCGTACGCCGGGCGGCCGGCGACCTCGCCGGTGTCGAGCTCCGGCTCCCCGACGTCCGCGCCCTGCTGTCCGACCGGCTGGCGGGGCGGCCGACGCGGGCCAACTTCCGGACCGGGACCCTGACCGTGTGCACGATGACGCCGATGCGGTCGGTGCCGCATCGCGTCGTCTGCCTGCTCGGCCTCGACGACGGAGTCTTCCCGCGGCACGGCTCGGTGGACGGCGACGACGTGCTCGCGCGCGATCCGCTCACCGGCGAGCGCGACGCCCGCAGCGAGGACCGGCAGCTGCTGCTCGACGCGATCCTCGCCGCCACCGGGACGCTCGTGGTCACCTACACCGGCGCCAACGAGTTCTCCGGCCAGGAGCGCCCACCCGCCGTACCCCTGAAGGAGCTGCTCGACGCCCTCGACCTGACGGCGTCCGCGCCCGACGGGCAGAAGGTGTCGGACGCGGTGACGGTGCGGCATCCCCTGCAGCCCTTCGACGCGCGCAACGTCACACCGGGCCGCCTCGTCCCGGGTACGACGTTCTCGTTCGACGCGGCAGCAGCCGCGGGGGCGCGGGCGGCCCGAGGGCCACGCCGCGAGCCGACGGCGTTCCTCGACGCCCCGCTCGGCTACCGCGAGCCGGACGACGTTCCGCTCGCCGACCTCGTGCGCTTCTGGAAGGACCCGATCAAGGGGTTCCTCGGTCGCGACGGCGTCGACGTCTCCCTGCCGGCCGACGAGGACCAGCCCGAGGACGCCCTCCCGGTCGAGATCGACAGCCTCGCGCAGTGGGCGGTCGGCGACCGGGTGCTCGGGGACCTGCTGGCCGGGCTCGACCCGGCGGTGGTCAAGCAGCGCGAGTGGCGGCGCGGCGAGCTACCGCCGGGACAGCTCGGCTGGCGGATGCTCGGTCAGATCGTCGAGCGGGCGGGGCCCCTGCGCGACGCAGCCGCCGCGCTGCGGACGACCCAGCCGCGAGCGGTCGACGTGGCGGTCGACCTGGGCGGCGGGCGGCGGCTCGTGGGCACCGTCCCCGAGGTGTACGGCGACCGGCTGGTGCCGGTCACCTACTCGCGCCTGGGCGCCAAGCACCGCATCGAGTCGTGGGTCTGGCTGCTCGCGCTCACCGCCTCCGACGGCGACCGCAACTGGACCGCACACACGATCGGCCGTCCGCACGGCCGGTCCCGGGACGCCGTGGCGACCTCCCTGCTCGGCCCGCTCGACCACACGGCGCTCGACGTGCTGCGCGATCTCGTGGCGCTGCGGGACGCGGGGCTGCGGGCGCCGCTGCCGCTGCCGCTGAAGGCGTCGCTCGGCTACGCCCGCGCCCGGCGTACCCGTGCCGACGTCCCCGATGCCCTGCTGAAGGCGGGCTACGACTGGCGCGACTCGAAGTTCCCCGGTGAGCAGTCCGAGCCGGCCACCCTGAAGATCTGGGGTCGGCTCGAGGAGCCTCCCGAGGTGCGCGAGCAGCCTTCGGAGGACGAGCGGTTCCCGGGCGAGACGGGCCGCTTCGGCGCCCTGGCCATGCGGGTGTGGAGTCCGCTCGTCGAGGCCGAGCAGGGGAGCTGGTGATGGAGTCCTTCGACCTCACCGGACCCCTGCCGACGGGCACGACCCTGCTCGAGGCGAGCGCGGGGACCGGCAAGACCTTCACCGTCGCCGCTCTCGTCGCGCGCTACGTCGCCGAGGAGGGAGTCCCGCTCGACCAGCTGCTCGTGATCACCTTCGGCAGAGCCGCGAGTCAGGAGCTGCGCGAGCGGGTGCGCGAGCACCTCGTCCAGGCCGAGCGCGACGCCTCCGATCCGGTGCACCGGCAGCGCCTGCGCGACGCGCTCGGATCGTTCGACGCGGCCACCATCGCGACGACCCACCAGTTCTGCCAGACGGTGCTGCGTTCGCTCGGGGTGGCCGGCGACACCGACACCGGCGCCGCCCTGGTCGAGTCGCTGGACGACCTCGTGGTGGAGGTCGTCGACGACGTCTACCTCCGCAGGTTCGGCGTCTCGGCGACGCCCCCGCCGTTCGGGCGCGACGTCGCCCTGTCGCTCGCGCGGACGGTGGTGGGCGACGCGCACGCGGCGCTCGCCGTCGGCGCTGACGCCGAGACCGATGCGGGGGCGCGGGTCGCGTTCGCCCAGGAGGTGCGCGACGAGGTCGAGCGCCGCAAGCGCCGGCTCGGCATCCTGTCCTACGACGACCTCCTCGCGCGCCTGGCCGACGCCCTCGACGGCGACGACGCGCCGGCCCGCCAGCGGATGCGGCAGCGCTGGCGGATCGTGCTCGTCGACGAGTTCCAAGACACCGACCCGACGCAGTGGGAGGTGCTCGACCGGGCCTTCTCGGGCCACGCCACGATGGTGCTCATCGGCGACCCGAAGCAGGCGATCTACGCCTTCCGCGGCGGCGACGTCGTGACCTACCTCGGCGCCGCCGCGACGGCGTCCACGCAGAAGACGCTCGACGTCAACCGCCGCAGCGACGGCGACCTGGTCGACCGGCTCCAGGTCGTGCTCCGCGGCGCCGCGCTGGGCGACCCGCGGATCGTGGTCCGCGAGGTCACCGCTGCTCACGAGGGCAGCCGCCTGGCCGGTGCGCCGTCGCCCGCGCCGTTCCGGATCCGGCGGGTCGAGCGGCGCGGATTCAGGCTCGCGCGGGGACTGATCCGCGCCGACGACGCCCGCCGGCACATCGCCGCCGACTGCGCCGGCGACATCGCCGAGCTGCTCGCCTCCGACGCCACGTGGGACGGCGAGCCGATCGCCGCGCGCCACGTCGCCGTCCTGGTCGGCGAGTGGTCCCACGCCGAGCTGGTGCGCGACGAGCTGTCCCGTCGCGGGATCCCGGCCGTGGTCGGCGGTGGCACCAAGCTGCTGCTCTCGCCGGCGGGCGACCAGTGGCTCGCGCTGCTGGAGGCGCTCGAGCAGCCGCACCGGTCCGGCCGCGTGCGTGCGGCGGCGCTCACGGCGTTCCTGGGCGAGACGCTGTCCCGGCTCGATGCCGGCGGCGACGAGCTCACCGATCGGATCGCCGACCGGCTGCGCGGATGGGCGCTGCTGCTGCGAGGCCGCGGGGTGGCGGCGCTCTTCGAGGCGACGGAGGAGCGCGGGCTGTCCGGGCGGGTCCTCGGGACCGTCGGCGGCGAGCGGCTGCTCACCGACCTGCGCCACCTCGCCCAGACCCTGCACGAGACGGCCCGCCGCGAGTCGCTCGGCCTGACCGGCCTCCTGGAGTGGCTGCGGTCCGAGCGCGAGAACGTCGCCTCCGAGCGGGTCCGCCGGCTCGACAGCGACGCCGACGCGGTCCAGATCACGACGGTCCACCAGAGCAAGGGACTGCAGTACCCGGTGGTCCACCTGCCCTTCGCCTCGATGCGGTTCGTGCGCCCGGTCGACTGCGCGCGGTTCCACGACGAGCACGACGTCCGCACCGTCGACGTCTCCGGTGGCGGGCCCGAGTGGGCCGGCCATGAGCGCGCCCACCTGGCCGAGGAGGCGGGCGAGGAGCTGCGTGACCTCTACGTCGCGCTCACCCGGGCGCAGTCGCAGGTCGTGACCTGGTGGGCGCCCACCCGCAACACCACCGACGGCGGCCTGCACCGGCTGCTGTTCGGCCGGCAGCCCGGACAGCCCGACGTCCCCGAGACGCTCGACGTCCGCGACGACGACTACGTCGAGCGGGTGCTGGGGCTGCTCCACGAGCTCGGCGGTCCGAGCCCCGAGCTCTCGGAGCCCTCGGGAGCCGTGCCCGCGCCACCCGACGCGGCGACCGGCGAGCTGGCGGCCCGGGTGTTCGGTCGCGAGGTCGACACCGAGTGGCGCCGCACGTCGTACTCCGGGCTGATCCGGATCCAGGAGCAGCCCCACGGGGTGAGCTCCGAACCGGAGGTCGCGCCGACCGACGACGAGTCGGACCCGGACGAGCGCGTCGTCGCCGGGGCTGTCGACGAGGAGGGCGCGGTCCGGGTGCCGTCGCCGATGGCCGACCTGCCCGCGGGTGTCGCGTTCGGCTCGCTCGTGCACGGCGTGCTGGAGCTCGCCGATCCGGAAGCGCCGGATCTGGCGCACGAGCTGCTCGGACACGTTCGCGACCAGCTGCAGTGGTGGCCGGTGGGCGTCGAGGCCGACGTCATCGCCGAGGCGCTGATCCCCTCCCAGCACACCCCGCTCGGCCCGCTCGCCTCCGGGCTGCGGCTGGTCGACATCCCCCTGCGAGACCGGCTGTGCGAGCTCGACTTCGAGTTCCCCCTCACCGGCGGGGACCGACCCGAGACCGCCCGCGACGGGGTGCGGCTCGGGGACGTGGCCGAGATCCTGCGTCGTCACCTGCCCGCCGACGACGCGCTCGCGTCGTACGCCGACCAGCTCGTGGGTCCGCTCGGGGAGCAGGCGCTGCGCGGCTACCTCTCCGGCTCGATCGACGTCGTGCTCCGCGTCGACGACCGCTACGTCGTGGTCGACTACAAGACCAACCTTCTCGGCGACGCCGAGACCCCGCTGACCTCGGCCGACTACGGGCGGGCCGAGCTGGCGGCCGCGATGCTGCACAGCCACTACCCGCTGCAGGCGCTGCTCTACTCCGTCGTACTCCACCGCTTCCTGCGCTGGCGCGTGCCGGCGTACGGCCCGGCGAAGCACCTCGGCGGCGTCCTCTACCTGTTCCTGCGCGGGATGTGCGGCCCGGAGACGCCGGTGGTCGACGGGCACGTCGCGGGTGTCTTCGACTGGTCGCCGCCGGCTGCGCTGGTGACCGAGCTCAGCGACCTGCTCGACGGGCTCCGGCCGTGATCGAGACCTTCCAGACCGACGACCCGCACGATCGGCGCCTCGCCCTCGGCTCCGCCGGGGTGTTGCGGTCCTTCAACGTCGCGGGCGTACTCGAGCCCGGCGACGTCCACGCGGCGCGGCGCATCCAGGTGCTGTCAGGTGAGACCGACGACGAGGTGGGGCTGGCCGTGGCCATGGCCGTGCGGTCGCTGCGGCACGGATCGGTCTGCCTCGACCTCCCGGCGCTGGTGGCCGAGCCGCTGCCGCCCGGGCTGTCGTGGCCCGCCGCCGACTGGGTCGAGCGGGTCTCGGAGAGCGCGATCGCGCGGGCCGGGGTGATCCGCGTGGAGGACGGCGTGCTCTACCTCGACCGCTACTGGCGCGAGGAGTGCCAGGTGCGCGACGACCTGGTGGCGCGGCTGGCGCTGCCGCCGCCGTCCGTCGACGAGACCAGGCTGGCGGCGCTGGCGCCCACGCTGTTCCCCGACGGGTACGCCGAGCAATGTGCGGCCGCGCTGGCCGCTGCCCGGCAGTGGACGTCCGTGGTCACCGGCGGCCCCGGTACCGGCAAGACGACCGCGGTCGCCGGGCTGCTGGCCCTGCTCGCCGACCAGTCCGACCGACCGCTGCGGATCGCGCTCTCGGCCCCGACCGGGAAGGCCGCGGCCCGCCTGCAGGAGGCGGTGCGCACCGCACTCGCGACCCCGGCCTTCGAGGCGCACGCCGACGCGGTCGGCCGGCCGGCCGCGCAGACCCTGCACCGGCTGCTCGGCTGGCGGCGGGGCAGTCGCAACCGGTTCCGCCACGACCGGCGCAACCGGCTGCCGCACGACGTGATCGTCGTCGACGAGACCTCGATGGTCTCCCTGACGATGATGGCGCGCCTGGTCGAGGCGGTCCGCGACGACTGCCGGCTGGTGCTCGTCGGCGACCCCGACCAGCTGGCCTCGGTCGAAGCGGGTGCCGTGCTCGCCGACCTGGTCGACGGCCTCGCCCCACGCGCGGCGTCGGTCCTCTCGACGTTGCGGACGTCCCACCGCTTCGGTCGGGAGATCAACGCGCTGGCCGAGGCGATCCGGTCCGGCGACGGCGGCCGGGCCGTCGACCTGCTCGCGTCGGGAGGCGACCACGTCGAGCTGCTCGACGTATCCGATCCGCAGGTGCTGAGCGCCTTGCAGGACCGGCTCGTGCGGCACGCGCTGCGCCTGCGCGCCGCGGCCGCCGCCGGCGACGCCGACAGTGCGATCGGGATCCTCGACCAGCACCGGCTGCTGTGCGCCCACCGCGATGGACCGTGGGGCGTCGGCCACTGGAACCGTCTGGTCGAGCGCTCCCTGGCCGAGCACACCGGGCTGCCGATCGGCGGCGGCTGGGGCCAGGAGTGGTACGCCGGCCGCCCCTTGCTGCTGACCAGCAACGACTACGGTCTCGACCTCTTCAACGGCGATACCGGTGTCGTCGTGGGCGCCGGCGACGGCGTACGCGCGGCGATCGCCGTTCCGCGCGGGCACCGTGACCTCGCCACCTCACGGCTGACCGACGTCGAGACGATGCACGCCATGACGGTGCACCGCAGCCAGGGCAGCGAGGCCGAGGAGGTCACGGTGCTGCTGCCGCCCGACGACTCCCCGCTGCTCACCCGCGAGCTGCTCTACACCGCCGTCACCCGGGCCGTGGCCCAGGTGACCGTCGTGGCCACGCCCGACGCCGTACGCCTGGCCGTCGAGCGTCCTGCCCAGAGGGCGAGCGGGCTGGCCGACCGCATCGCGCGACCTGGTTAGGGTCGAGACATGCTGCTGTTGAGGGTCGAGCTGCCGAACGTGCCCGGGTCACTGGGTCGGCTGGCGTCCGCGATCGGTGCGGCGGGCGGTGACATCGAGTCGATCGAGATCGTCGAGAAGCGTCCCGACGGCACCGATGTCGACGACGTCCTGCTGGACATGGTCGACGGCGCGATGCCGGACTCCGTGGTCTCGGCGTGCAACGGGGTCGACGGCGTGCGCGTTCTCTGGATCAGTCGCTACCTCGCCGGTGGCAACCTCTTCCCGGACCTGGAGGTGGTGGAGTCGCTCACGGCCGACCCGGCCAACGCGCTCGATCTCCTGGTCGGCTCCCTGCCGGTGGCGTTCCGGTGCGAGTGGGCGGCCCGGCTGGCGGGCACGGCCATCGAGTGCGCCACGGAGGGCGCTCCGACCGAGATCGCGCTGGCGCCGGGCTCGGGTGCCGACCGGCAGACCCTGGGCGACGACCTGGTCGCGATCGCCCCGCTCGCCGACGGCCGGGTCGTGGTCATCGGGCGGCGTGGCGGCCCCGAGTACCTCGACTCCGAGCTGGCCCGGCTGGGACACCTGGTCGCGCTGGCGGCGTCCATCGCGCGGACGCCGTAGCGGTCAGGCCTGGCGCTCGAGCAGGAAGACGGGGATCTCGCGGTCGGTCTTCTTCTGGTACTCGCCGTACGTCGCCCAGGTCGCGACGGCGTACTCCCACCACTCGGCGCGCTCGTCGCCGGAGAGGAGCCGCGCGGTGTAGGTGTGCGGCTCCGGGCCGTCCTGGAGCTCGACCTCGGGGTGGGCGAGGAAGTTGTAGTACCACTCCGGCTGGTCCGGCGCGCCGCCCTTGGAGGCGATGGCGACGTAGTTCCCGTCGCGCTCGACCCGCATCACCGGGTTCTTGCGGAGGTGGCCGCTCTTGGCGCCGACCGAGGTGATCACGACGATCGGGTCGTCGCTGTCGCGCAGGGTGTTGGCCCGCTGACCGCCGGACGACTCGTAGGCCTCGACCTGGTCGCGGACCCACTGCTGCTTGCTGGGTGCATAGGTTCCCGATAGAGCCATGCCTCCAGCATAGGTTGCCGCGTTCAACCACCCTGGTCAGCCCTACGCTGCTCGTCATGAGCGCGATCGACGGCGTCAGCGAGATCTTCGACCCGGCGCTGTGGGACGCCGTTCCCGGCTTCGAGGACCTCACCGACCTGACCTACCACCGGGCGCGGGACCACGGCACGGTCCGGATCGCGTTCGACCGCCCGGACGTGCTCAACGCGTTCCGGCCGCACACCGTCGACGAGCTGCTCCGGGTCCTCGAGCACGCGCGTACCTCCAGTGACGTCGGCTGCGTCCTGCTCACCGGCAACGGGCCAGGTTCCTCCCACGGCAAGTGGGCGTTCTGCAGCGGTGGCGACCAGCGGATCCGCGGCCGAGCGGGCTATCAGTACGCGGAAGGGGAGACCTCCGAGACGGTCGACAAGGCCAGGCTCGGGAGGTTGCACATCCTGGAGTGCCAGCGGTTGATCCGGTTCATGCCGAAGGTCGTCATCTGCCTGGTGCCCGGGTGGGCAGCGGGCGGCGGCCACTCCCTCCACGTCGTGTGCGACCTGACCCTGGCCAGCGCCGAGCACGCGCGCTTCAAGCAGACCGACGCCGACGTCGGGTCGTTCGACGGCGGCTTCGGGTCGGCGTACCTCGCCCGGCAGGTCGGGCAGAAGGTCGCCCGCGAGATCTTCTTCCTGGGCCAGGAGTACTCCGCGGAGGACGGCGTGCGCATGGGCACCGTCAACCGCGCCGTCCCGCACGCCGAGCTGGAGACGACCGGGCTGGAGTGGGGCCGCCTGGTCAACGGCAAGAGCCCGACCGCGCAGCGGATGCTGAAGTACTCCTTCAACCTCATCGACGACGGACTGGTCGGCCAGCAGCTCTTCGCGGGAGAGACCACGCGGCTGGCCTACATGACCGACGAGGCCCAGGAGGGCCGTGACCAGTTCCTCGAGAAGCGCGAACCCGACTGGTCGCCCTTCCCCTGGTACTACTGAGGATCCGCGTCGGGGACGTACTTGTACCCGACGCCGTAGACCGTCACCAGGTGGCGAGGGTGGGTGGGGTCGGGCTCGAGCTTGCGGCGCAGGTTCATCACGTGCGCGTCGATGGTGCGCTCGAGGGCGTCGTGGTCGAAGCCGAACGCCGCCTCCAGGAGGCGGGTGCGGGTGAGGACGTGGAGCGGGCGGGCGACCAGCTCGCGCAGGATCCGGAACTCCGCGGGAGTGCAGTCGACCGGACGGCCGGCGAGGGCGACGCTGTGCCGGGCCTCGTCGAGGACGAGGGAGCCGGCGCGGAGCTCGGCCGGCTCCTCCGCGGGACCCGAGCGGCGGAGCACCGCCTCGACCCGTGCGACCAGCTCGCGCGGGCTGAACGGCTTGGTGACGTAGTCGTCGGCACCCAGCGCGAGCCCGGACACCACGTCGTCCTCGGTGGTGCGGGCGGTCAGGAAGATGATCGGGGCGTCGGTCTCCGAGCGGAGGACGTGACAGACGTCGTGCCCGTCGAGCAGGGGCATCATCACGTCGAGGATAGTCAGGTCCGGCAGCCGTCGACGGCACTCGGCCAGGGCGGCGCGCCCGTCGTGCACGACGGCGACGGAGTGCCCGGCCCGCTCCAGGTAGGTGCGGACGAGCGAGGCCAGCTTGGGGTCGTCGTCCGCGACCAGAATCCGCGCACCCACACGTCGATCGTGCCAGCGACCTGCGAAGAACTCGTGAAGCTCGCGGCGAGGGCTGGGGACGACGGGTTCTTGACGAGGTCTTCACGAGCCTGCGCCAGGGTCCGGACATGCGCGCTGCCCGACACCTCCCGGCCCTGTTGGTCCTGATCCCGCTGGCCGCGGGCCTCACGGCCTGCTCCGGCTCGGACTCGGGGTCCGACCCGAGCCCGCAGGCGGGTGGCGCGTCGTCCGCCACGACCTCCCCGAGCCCTGGACCGAGCGGGCAGTCGGCTGCAGGCGGGGCGTTCCCGCTGGACGCCTACCTCGGTGCGGGCGGCGGCACGACGGTCGTCTCGTCGGCGGCCGAGCAGCGCAAGTACCAGGAGGCGATCGCGCGGTGCATGGCGGCGCAGGGCTTCGACTACGTGCCGGAGCCGGCCGCCAGCATCACCGAGACGAACGTCGGCGGCGCGCAGATCGTGAAGTTCAACGCACCGCCGCGCTTCCCGAACCTCCCACCCGACCAGTTCGCCGCCCGGTTCGGGTACGGCATCAGCACGGCCCCGCCCGCGGACCGGACCGGCCCTGCGGTCGACCCCAACGACAAGATCGTGGCCGCGATGAGCGTGGCGGAGCGGGTGGCCTACGAGCACGCGCTCTACGGCCCGGCGACGCCCCTCACCAGTGACGGCTACCTGAAGTCGTCCGTCGTCGGCTCGCCCCAGGCCTGCACCGACCGCGCCTCCCGGCACCAGCCCACCGACGACCAGGTCGAGGCTCGTCAGCACCGCGTCCAGCGCGTGCGGACGGTCTACCAGGAGCTCCTCTCGCGGGTCGAGCACCTCAGCTCGGCGGAGCTGGCGGACCCGCGGATGGACGCCGCGACCCACGAGTGGTCCGGCTGCATGGCGGCCGCCGGCTTCCCGGGCTACACCGGGGTCGACCAGCCGCGCGCCCGGCTGCTCGTCCGGGCTCGCGCGCTGATGGGTCACGACCTCGACCCGGCGTCCGCCGACCCGGCGCGCCTGGCCCAGCTGCGTCGGACCGAGATCGACACCGCCGTCGCCGACAACCGGTGCCGGCAGCCCTACGACCGCACCTTCGACGCCGTACGCCGGTCGGCGGAGGCGGCCTTCGTGCGCAGCAACCTGCAGGAGCTGCGCAGCTACCGCTCGGCGATGGCCGCGGCCGAGGGATCCGGGTGACCGCGGCGCTCGTCAGGGGCGGGGGAGCCGCACCTCGAGGACGGCGCCGCCGTCGGGGTCGTTGGCCGCGGTGACCGTGCCTGCGTGGGCGGCGACCAGCTGCTCGACGATCGCGAGGCCCAGGCCGCTTCCACCCGTGTCGCGGGTGCGCGAGGGGTCGGCGCGGTAGAACCGCTCGAACACGTGCGGCAGGTGCTCGGGAGCGATGCCGGGACCGTGGTCGCGCACGGTCAGCGTCACCTGGTGGTCCGTGCCGCGCAGGTCGACGTGCACCACCGAGGAGGGCGGCGCGTGCCGGATCGCGTTCGCGAGCAGGTTGCCGACGACCTGCCGCAGCCGGACGCCGTCATGCGGTGCCGCCACCTCGTCCGCGGTGAGCTCGAGCCGGACCCCGCGGGAGACGGCGTACCCGGACATCGCCCGGACGGCCTGGGCGACGGTGCCGTTCAGGTCGGTCGTGTCCGGCTGCACCGACAGCCGGCCGGCGTCGGCCTCGGCGAGGGTCTGCAGGTCGTCGACGACCTGCTGCAGGAGCGTCGCCTCCTCGAGCAGCGAGGCGTTCCAGCTCTCGTCGCGAGGCAGGACGCCGTCCTGGCCGGCCTCGAGATAGCCGCGGATGTTGGCCAGCGGCGTCCGCAGCTCGTGCGCGACGTCGTCGACCATCCTGCGCCGCTGCTGCTCGGCCGTCGCCAGGGCCTCGGCCATGGCGTTGAAGGACCGACCCAGCGTGGCCACCTGGTCGCGACCCCGCGTCTCGACCCGAGTCGAGAGCCGTCCTCGCGCCATCTGCTCGGTCGCGAGCGTGAGTCGGCGGACCGGGGTGAGGACCTGACGCGAGGCCAGCAGGCTCGCCGCCACGGCCGCGAGCAGGACGGCTGCGAGCGCCGCCGTGATCCGGATCCGGCCGATCCGGTCGACGATGCCCATCGACGTGGGCCGGCTGCGGACGATGTAGAGCAGGGCCTCCGGGGCCACGACCGGGCCGAGCTCGCGGGTGAGGGCGGCGGTCGAGCAGTCCTGCCAGGCCTGGCGGGTGGCTGTGCCGGTCGCGGAGGTCGGGCCGCTGGGGATCGAGACGCTGGCCAGGGTCGGGGTGTCGGGCTGCGGGTGCGCGGCGACCAGCTGGGCCATGAGCGAGTGCACGCCCCGCCGGTCCAGGCACCGGCTCTCGTCGAGCACGACCGCGTTGTTCAGCGATGCCAGGGAGGTGACGCCCTTGGCCGCGCCGTTCGCCACCGAGCCGGTCCCCGAGCAGGTGCTGACGAAGACGACCGGGTGCGGCAGGTTCGCGGTCGAGGTCGTGACCACGCTGGTCCGCCGGTAGCACACGGCGATGGCCGGGTACTCCCGAGCCGCGGTGAGCAGCCGACTGCCGGAGGTCCGGTCGTCGAGGAGGATCCGCGGCAGCCCGAGGTCCCGGTAGCTGGTCGGGATCGTCGCGGCACCGGCGGCGGTCACGGTGCCGAGGGGGTTCAGGACGGCGGTGGGATCGCTCGACGGGATCCGACCGGGCCCGGTCGCCGCGATCCGACGACCGTGCAGGTCGGTCAGCACCAGGCGCTCGTCGTGGCCCGGGAGGCGCCGTAGCAGCCCGTCGACGCCGTCCCAGTCCGGGTGCGCGCGGCCGAACGCCAGCACGCGCGCCACCACGCCGCGGTCGACGTCCTCGCGCTGGACGCGCTGGCGCTCGAGGCTGCCCTGGGTGACGTTCAGCGTCAGCAGGGCGGTCGCGACGATCGCGACGGCCGCCACCAGCACGGAGGCCACGATCGACCGGCCGAGCAGGCCCGGGGATCTCACGCGTCCATCGTGACAGTCGGCTGCGAAGAACCCGTGAACACGTTCTTCACAAGTCGGTGCGAGGTTCCCGCCCATGTCGGAGCCGGTCGGTGCCTCGTGAGGCGCATCCGCTTTCTGGTCCTGCTCACCGTCGGGTCGCTGCTGTGCGCAGCCGCGGGGTACGGCGCGGCGCTCAGCTTCTCGTCGTCCCGCGCCGACAGCCCGCCCCCGACCCGACCGGTGACCGCTCGGGTGGAGCTACGCCGCCTGGCGTCCTCGGTCATCGTGCGCGGCGACGGCAGGTTCGCCGACCCGGTGTCGGTGACGCTCCGGGTCGCCGCATCGGTGCCGGTCGTGACGCGGACGCCGATCCCGGCCGGCGGCGAGGTCGCCGACGGCGCCGTCCTGGTCGAGGTCGCTGGCCGTCCGGTGATCGCGCTGCCCGGCCTCCTCCCGGCGTACCGGGATCTCAGAGTGGGCGACACCGGCCCGGACGTCGCGCAGCTCGAACAGGCACTGTCCGGTCTCGGCTACGACACCGGCGACGTCGACGACACGTACACGGTGCAGACCGCCGCGGCCGTGGGCGAGCTGTACCGGCGCCTCGGCTACGCACCCGCGACCCAGGGCGGTCACGCCGTCCTGCCGATGGGCGAGGTGGCCTTCGTCCCGACGCTGCCGCGGCGCCTGGACCGGCTTCCGGCCCACCTCGGCGGCCTGCTCCCGGACAAGCCGGTGCAGCTGTCCGGCACGCGTCTGGAGCTGAGGGTGGACCTGACCACGGCGGACCGGCGCCTGGTCCATGCGGGCATGCGGGCGGTCGTCTCGCTGCCGGGGGGCCGGCAGGTCAACGGTCATCTCGGCCCGGTACGCCGGACCAGGGCCGGAGGCGACACGACCGTCGCGTTCTCCTCACTCGACGCGGCGTCGCAACGCACCCTCGCCGGCGCCGACGTTAAGGTGACCGTGCCCCTGGAGTCCTCGAAGGGGAAGGTCCTGCAGGTCCCGCTCGCGGCGCTGAGCACGGACGCCCGAGGCGTCGTCCGCGTCGAGAAGCTGGAGCGCGACGGGAGCACCACGGCGGTCACCGTGCACGTCGGCCTGTCCGCCGGCGGGTACGCGGAGGTCCGGGCCGCCGGCGGCCGCCTGTCGCCCGGCGACCAGGTGGTGGTGGGTCGGTGACGGGGCCGGCGGTGATCGAGCTGGCCGGGGTCGGCAGGACCTTCCCCGGCGAGCCGCCGGTCGAGGTCCTGCGCGGGATCGACGTCCGTGTGGAGGCCGGAGAGTTCGTCGCGGTCGTCGGGCCGTCCGGATCGGGGAAGTCCACCTTGCTCAACATCGTCGGCCTGTTGACGTCCCCCACCAGCGGTCGGTACCTGCTCGACGGGGTCGACACGGCTCGGTCGCGGCCGCGCGAGCTCGCGCGGCTGCGCGCGTCGCGGATCGGCTTCGTCTTCCAGGGCTTCCACCTGCTGCCGCACCTGTCCGTGCGCGAGAACACCGCGCTGGGCGGCCTCTACCTCGGGCTGTCGGCGCGCGAGCGCCGAGCGCGCGCCGCCCGGCTGATCGACCGGGTCGGCCTGGCCCACCGCCTCGATGCCGCTCCGGCCACGCTGTCCGGAGGGGAGCGGCAGCGGGCGGCGATCGCACGAGCGCTGGTCGCCGATCCCAGCCTGCTGCTGGCCGACGAGCCGACCGGGAACCTCGACAGCGCCAGCGCGACCTCGGTCCTCGACCTGTTCACCGACCTCAACCGGGACGGCACGACGGTCGTGATGATCACCCACGACGCCGAGGTCGCGCGGCGGGCCGAGCGGGTCCTGCGCATCGTGGACGGGCGGATCGAGCGATGAGCCGACAGCACGTCCCGGTACGGACCCAGCTGATGGAGGCGCTCGTGGGCGTCTCGTCCCGACCCGCGCGGCTGGTCCTCACCATGCTGGGCGAGGCGCTGGGACTGGCCGCCCTCGTGGCCACCGTGGGTCTCGCGGCGACCGCGAACGCGCAGGTCTCGGCGAGCTTCGACCGGGCCTCCGCGCGGCAGGTGCTGGTGCAGCCTGCACAGGCGCGTGCCGAGCAGGGCGCCACCCTGCCGTCCGACGCGGAGCGCCGGGTCGACGGCCTCGGCGACGTCCTGGCAGCCGGCACGATGACCCGCCTGGACGTGCGCGCGCCCACCCGCGCCAGGCCGGTCACCGATCCGCAGGGCGTGCCGGATCCGGTGCTTCCGGTCTACGCCGCCTCGGTCGGGCTCTTCTCGGCGGTGGGCGCCGGCATCGAGGGCCGCGCCTTCGACGCGGGGCACGTCGCCCGGGCGGACCCGGTCGCGCTCCTGGGGGCGTCGGCCGCCCGTCGGCTCGGGGTCCACGACCTCGCCGACGGGCCGGCCGTGTTCATCGACGGACAGGCCCTGACCGTGATCGGGATCGTCCGCCGGGTGAGCACCCACGGGGAGCTGCTCGACGGCGTGGTGGTCCCGGAGACGACGGCCGCGGAGGCGTTCGGCTGGAGGGGAGCGGCCTCCCTGGTCGTCGACGTACGCCCGAGGACGGCAGACGTGGTCGCTCGACAGGCACCGCTCGCGATCGCGCCCGGTGACCCCACCTCACTGCTCGGCGTCGCGCCGCCGACGGACACGACCCTGCGCGCGCGGGTCCAGCACGACGTCTCGTCGCTGCTGCTCCTGCTGGGCATCGTCACCCTGCTCGCCGGGGGCGTCGGCATCGCCACCATCATGCTGCTCTCGGTCATCGAGCGAGTCGGCGAGATCGGGCTACGCCGGTGCCTGGGCGCCACCCGCGCCCACCTGATGGGGCAGTTCCTCGTGGAGAGCGCGACCATCGGTCTCCTGGGCGGCATCGTCGGCACCAGCGCCGGGATCGCGGCCACCATGACCGTGGCGCTGGTCCGTCACTGGACGCCGGTGCTGGAGCCTGGACTGTTGCTCGCGCCGCTGATCGGGTTGGTGATCGGCGTGCTGGCCGGCGCGTTCCCGGCGTGGAGGGCCGGGTCGCTGGAGCCCGCCGAGGCGCTACGCAGCCTGTGACGACGGGCGTCGGCACCCTCCTCGTCGGAGTGGGTAATCGTGACGTAGCCGACGAGAACGGCGAAGATCGCCAGGCCCAGGGCGGTCACGACACCGGTCGTCCAGCCCAGGCCGCCGTGCTCCGGCTTGACCGCGAGCCCGTCGGCGATACTCGCCCCCAACGGCCGGGTCAGGGAGTACGCCGCCCAGAAGCAGGCCACCGCCCCGGCTCCGAGCCGCCAGGCCACGAGCGGGAGAAGGATCAGCACGCCGAACAGGAGCACCGACCACCAGTAGCCCAGGTGCAGGTTGGTGGCCGTGGTGTCGCCCAGCGCCGTGCCGAGACCGAAGGTGAGCAGGACCGTGCCCCAGTAGAAGCGCTCACGACGCGGCGTCACGATCGAGTGCACCGACAACGTGCCCTCCGAGCGCTGCCACCAGGTGAGGAGCGCGATCAGCAGGAGCAGGTAGACGACGGAGTCGACGTAGTACGGCGTGCCGAGCGCGACGTGCGGGCCGTCGGCGATCATCGTCCCGAACACCGCGACCATGAGCACCGTCGTCCAGTACCTCAGCGGGTGGTAGGTGTCGGCGCGCAGCTGCCACCACAGCACCGCGAAGAAGCCGCCGACGCCGATGACGCCCGCGGCCACGAGGTTCCAGGTGCCGAGGAAGTCCGAGGCCGTCTCGCCGATGCCGGTCGTCAGGAGCTTGATCGCCCAGAACATGACGAGGACCTCCGGCACCTTCGGTGCCGGGAACGAGCGCGTGGTGGCAGACATGCCGGGGACGCTAGGCAGGCCGACCTGACCAGAACCTGACCTCTTCCGGTCGGGGAATGACATCCCGCGGGCGTAGGTTGGCGCCACGTGACGACCTCTGCTTCCCCACGCGCGTCGCGGGCGGACGTCGGGCTGCGCAGCGAGCGCGGACCGATCCTCCTCGCGGTGATGCTCAGCACCGGCCTCTTCGCCATCGACTCCACGATCCTGGCGACCGCGGTGCCGTCGCTGGTCGACGACCTCGGCGGCTTCACGTCGTTCCCGTGGCTGTTCTCGATCTACCTGCTGGCGCAGGCGGTCTCGGTGCCGATCTACGGCAAGCTCGCCGACCTCTACGGTCGCAAGCCGATGATGCTGGTCGGGGTCGGGCTGTTCCTGGTCGGCTCACTGCTGTGCGGCATCGCCTGGGGCATGACCTCGCTGATCGTGTTCCGGCTCGTGCAGGGGCTCGGTGCCGGGGCGATCGGCCCGATCGGGATGACCATCGTCGGCGACATCTACACGCTGCAGGAGCGGGCGACCGTCCAGGGCTACCTGGCCGGGGTCTGGGCGATGGCGGCGCTGATCGGGCCGACGCTGGGCGGGGTGTTCTCCGACTCGATCGGGTGGCGGTGGATCTTCTTCGTGAACCTGCCGTTGGGGGCCGCCGCGATGTGGACGCTGTGGACGCGCTTCCACGAGACGGTCGAGCGCCGCCGACATCGCATCGACTACGTCGGCGCGACCTTGCTCGGCGTAGGCGGCACCCTGCTGCTGCTGGCCCTGCTCGAGGGCGGCGTGCAGTGGGCCTGGGACTCGAGCACCAGCATCGTCCTGTTCGCTGCGGCGGTCGTGCTGCTGGCGGTCTTCGTCGCGGTCGAGCGTCGTGCGAGCGAGCCGGTGCTGCCGCTGTGGGTGTTCCGGATGCGCGTGCTGAACGTCGCGAACGCCGGGTCGCTGGTGGTCGGCGTCTTGATGATGGGCCTGTCGTCGTACGTCCCGCTGTACTCGCAGACGGTGCTCGGCACCGGTGCGATCGTCGCCGGGCTGGTGCTCGCGGCCATGACGATCGGCTGGCCGATCGCAGCCTCGACAGCGGGCCGGCTCTACCTCACGGTCGGGTTCCGGTTCACGCTGCTGCTGGGTGGCGTCGTGTCCCTGCTCGGCGCCGGGATCCTGGTCACGGTCGACGAGCACAGCTCGCTGCTGCACCTGGCGTTCGCGTGCTTCGTGATGGGCATCGGCTTCGGGTACGTCGCCTCGCCCTCGGTGGTGGCGGCCCAGACGGCCGTGTCCTGGGCGCAGCGTGGCGTCGCCACCGGCGCCAACATGTTCGGCCGCTCGGTCGGCAGCGCGGTCGGCGTCGCGATCTTCGGCGCCATCGTCAACAGCCGGGTGTCGGGTGCCTTGGGGACTCGTCATCCCGACCTGCAGCACGTGTCCGGGTCGGTCCTGGAGCCGGCCGTGCACGACGTGTTCGCGGTCAGCCTGGTGATCTCGGTGGCGCTGGTGATCGTGGGCGTCCTGATGCCGAAGCGGGTCACCGAGCCCGAGGCGTAGTCCCCTCCGCGTCGCCGGTCACGTCGTGAGCCGACTGGTCGGTGAGGGCCTGGCCGCCGAGCGGCTCGCTGAACCACTCCACGAGCCGCCAGCCGGCGTCGGGCGAGCCCTCGAGCAGGACGCCGCCGGTGTTCTGGATCCGTCGCTCGCTGATCTCGCGTGGCTCGGTGCCGGACACGCGGAGGGCGGTGAACGTACGGATCGCCGCGCCGTGGCTGACCGCGACCGCGGTCTCGCCGTCGCCGTGCTGCCCCGCGATCTCCCGGACGGCGGCGTCGTAGCGGCCCACGAAGGCATGGCCGTCCCACGCGCCGGGCATCAGCCGGTCGAGGTCGCCATGCATCCAGGCGTGCAGGCATCCGAGGTACGCCGCGACCGACTCCTCGTCGGTCCTCATCTCGAGGTCGCCGGCCCGGATCTCCTCCAGGCCCGGCTGCACCCGCACCTCCCGACCGTGCGCCGCTGCCAGCGGGGCTGCGGTGAGCTGTGCGCGCGACAACGGTGAGGCATGGACGCCGGCCAGGGTCTCGTGGGCGAGGGCCGCCACCAGCCCGCCGGCCTGGGCGTGACCGAGCTCGGTGAGCCCGGCGCCCGGTGGCGCGGTGTCGAGCTCACCCGCGACGTTGGCGGGCGTCTGGCCGTGCCGGATCAGGTACAGGCGCACGCCTGCGAGCCTACGAGCGCTCGCGTCAGTCCTCGAACCAGGGCTCCTCGACGGCGGTGCCCCGCTCGAGGGCACGCCCGAGGCCGAGCACGGACAGCCCGGAGGCCCCGACCCGGTCGAGCACCGACCGGGTGAGCGCGACCCGGTCGAGTCGGGCGGGCGGCGGGCCGTCGTCGACGCCGTCGCGACCGTCGGCGAAGCCGTCGTGCAGCAGGAGCACGCAGCCCTCCGGGTCGACGTCGTCGAGTGACCGGACGAACTCCTCCTGCGCGAGGTCCTCCCAGTCACGGCAGGTGGCGCTCCAGCAGACCGGGGTCAGCCCGGCGTCCCGGGCGGCCTGCCACGACGCACGGTCCTGAGCGCCGTACGGCGGACGGGACCAGCGCACCGGGACGCCGGCGACGTCCTCCAGCTCGGCCTTCCCGTCCCGGAAGCGGGCGGCATGCGCCTCGGCGGGCAGGGACGTGAGCCGCTGGTGGTCCAGGCCGTGCAGACCGACTTCGTGACCCGCGGCGATCAGCTCGTGCAGCAGGCCGGGACTCGCGCGAACCCGGGTCAGCAGCACGAAGAACGTCGCACTGGCTCCGGCCTCGGCCAGCACCGGCAGCAGGCGGTCGGTCACCCCGGGCGTCGGCCCGTCGTCGTAGGTGAGCACGAACGACGTGCTCGGCTGCTGCAGCGAGACGATCGAGCTCATGGGGCAGGGTCGCTCGGCAGGCGGCCGTGGATGTGGCAGTCGTCTCGCTCGTGGCTGTCGGGGATCGCGTACGCCGAGCGGGCGGTGCCCTCGTAGGCGAAGCCGGCGGCCTCGGCGACGCGACACGAGGCCGGGTTGTTCACCGAGTGCTCGAGCTGCACCCGCATCAGGCCGCGGGACTCGAACGCCCAGCGCGTGACCGCGTCCACCATCTGCCGCGCCACGCCGCGACCGCGAGCCGAAGGCAGGACCCGGTAGCCGATCTTGGCGACCGCGTCGTCGGTGTCGATCGCGAACAGGCTGACGTTGCCGACCATCCGCAGCGTCGACCGGTCGACCGCGTGCCAGGTGGCGTGCGACCCGTCCGACCAGTCCGCGCCGTCGCGGCACCACGCCTCGGCGGTCGCGACATCGGGGCACTCGCGCGCCGGGTTCCAGCGGAGGACGTCCGGGTCGTTGAGCAGAGTGAACGCGTCGGCCGCGTCCTCGACCGCAGGCGGGCGGATCACCAGGTCCGCTGTCTCGAGGCGCTCCACGTCGGACACCCTAGGACCGGAGCAGCACTCCGGCGTGCGGCGGCAGCGTCAGTCCCGCATCCTCGGGCACCGCCGGCGTCGGCGTGGTGAAGAGGACCTCGCCGGTCGCGGGCACGTGCACGTCGTCGTTCCCGAAGTTGACCGCGAGCAGGAGGTCGCCCCGGGTGAGCCGGAAGAGGCGGGTGTCCTCGTCCGCAGTCGCGACCAGGCCCACGAACGACGGGTCGGTCAGCGTGGGGACGGTGCGGCGCAGCTCGGCGAGCCTGCGGTAGACGTCGAGCAGTACGGCGTGCCGGCCCGTGGTGAGCTCCGACCAGTCCAGCTTGGAGTGCTCGAACGTCGCCGGGTCCTGCGGGTCGGGGACGACCGAGGGGTCCCACCCCATCTGCGCGAACTCCGCCAGCCGTCCCTCCGCCGTGATCCGTCCGAGCTCGTGCTCCGGGTGCGAGGTGAAGAACTGGAACGGCGTGGACGCCGCCCACTCCTCGCCCATGAACAGCATCGGCGTGAACGGCCCGCACAGGGTGAGCAGCGCGGCGCAGGCCAGCTGGTCGTCGTCCAGATGCTCGGTCAACCGGTCGCCGCGGGCCCGGTTGCCGATCTGGTCGTGGTTCTGGGTGCAGACCACCAGTCGCCAGGTGGGCATCCGCGCGGTGTCGACCGGGACACCGTGCTCGCGACCGCGGAACGACGACCAGGTGCCGTCGTGGAAGAAGCCGCGCTCGCAGACCTTGGCCAGGGCGGAGAGCGGCGCGAAGTCGGCGTAGTAGCCGGTGGTCTCCCCCGTGAGCGCGACGTGGACGGCGTGGTGGAAGTCGTCGCTCCACTGCGCGTCCAGACCGTAGCCGCCGCCCTCCCGCGCGGTGACGAGCCTGGTGTCGTTGAGGTCGGACTCGGCGACCAGGGAGAGCGGTCGCCCGTGATGGGCCGACAGAGCCGCGGTCTCGATCGCCATCTGCTCCTGGATGTGCGTGGGCGAGGCGTCGGCGAGAGCGTGCACGGCGTCGAGTCGCAGGGCGTCCACGTGGTAGTCCGCGAACCACATGTGGACGTTGTCGAGGATGAAGCGGCGCACCTCGGCCGATCCCTCGCTGTCGAGGTTGACCAGGTCGCCCCAGGTGTTGCGGCCCTCCTTGAGGTAGGGGCCGAACAGCGGCAGGTAGTTGCCCGAGGGTCCGAGGTGGTTGTAGACGACGTCCTGGACGACGCCGAGGCCCGCGGCATGGCAGGCGTCGACGAAGCGCTGGTACGCCGCCGGCCCGCCGTAGCTCTCCGAGACCGCGAACCAGTCGACGCCGTCGTAGCCCCAGTTGTGCGTGCCGTTGAACGCGTTGACCGGCATCACCTCGACCAGGTCCACGCCGATGGAGCGCAGGTGGTCGAGCCGGTCGACCGCCGAGTCGAGGGTGCCGTCGGGGGTGAACGTGCCGATGTGCAGCTCGTAGACGACCGAGCCCGGCAGCTGGCGGCCGGTCCAGGAGTGGTCGGTCCACTCGAAGGAGGCCGGGTCGTAGGTTCTCGACAGCTCGTGGACGCCGCTCGGCTGTCGCCGCGAGCGCGGGTCGGGGCGAGGGGTCGGGTCGTCGTCGAGCAGGTAGCCGTAGTCGGTGTCGTCGTGGGTGGCGGCACCCGGCAGCGGCTCGGCCGGGGTCCACCATCCGTCGTCGCCTCGCGCCATCTCGACGACACTGGTGCCGCAGCGGAGCCGCACCCGTGAGGGCGTCGGCGCCCAGACCGCGAACGGTGCGTGCCGGTGGGTCCAGGAGCTCATGCGTCCTCCCGGAGCAGCAGTGCGACCGGATAGTCGCCGAGCAGGGTGTGCAGCGGTGCGTCGCCGGCGTACTCGCGTCCGGTCAACAGGTCGGCCCACTCGCCCGAGGGCAGGCCGAGCACGCTGTCGCCCCAGCCGCGCTGCGCCAGCCCGACCGGCAGCCGGGTCGCGACGGTCAGGGCGCCACCGCGGTCGAAGGCCAGCACGTGCTCGGCTGCCTCACCGCGGCCGAGAACCGGCCGGTACGTCGTGAAGCGGCCGGGCTGGTCGCGCCGCAGCGTGAGCGCGGCCTGGGTGACCAGCAGCTTCGCGTCGCCGCGGTCGTCGGGCTGCGGCGTCAGCGGCGGTCGCTCGCCGTTCCGCACTCGGGAGAGCACCTCACGGCGGATCCCGAAGTCGACCGGGCGGCGGTTGTCGGGGTCGACCAGCGACTGCTCCCACAGCTCGCTGCCCTGGTAGACGTCCGGGACGCCCGGCATCGTCAGCGCGATCAGCTTGGCGGAGACGCCGTTGCTCCAGCCTGCGTCCGCGACCTGCTGCATCAGCCCCGTCAGGACAGCCGTGACCGCGGGCTCGTCGAAGGCCGCGTCGACGGCGGCGTGGACGGCGCTCTCGTAGCGCTCGTCCGGGGCGGTCCAGGTGGTCCGGTCACCGGCCTCCCGCATGGCCTTCTCGGCATAGGCGTGCAGCCGCTCACGAGAGGCCGGCCAGGCGCCGAGCACGGCCTGCCAGAGGAGGTTGCCGAACGACGGGTCGGGCAGCGGGGCCAGTGCCAGAAGGGTGTCGAGCGCGTCGGCCCAGACCGACGGGAGCTCGGAGAGGACGGCGATCCGGGCGCGCACGTCCTCGCCGCGCTTCGTGTCGTGGGTGGAGGTGGTCGTCATGGCGTGCGGCCACTGCTGCTGGCGCGTCGTCATGGCCGCGTGGAACCCGTCGACGTCGAGCGACCACGTCGCCGGGTCGGCACCCACCTCGGTCAGCGACGTCAGCCGGGAGGTGCGGTAGAACGCGCAGTCCTCCACGCCCTTGGCCATCACCGCGCCGGTGGTCTGCTGGAAGCGCAGGGCGGCTGGATGGGTGGGGTCGCCCAGCACCGGCTCGAGCAGGTCGAAGGTCGTGGCGAGCTCGGGTTTCCGGCGCCGGGCGTCCGCGAACGCGGCGTCGAGATGGTGGCGACCGTCGGGGAGATAGGACCGGTAGACCGGGAAGCACGCCGCCAGCTCGGCGAGCGCGTCGACGACATCGTCGGTGGTGCCGACCTCGCGCGCGACCCGGCGGACCTCGGAGCCGAGGATCCCGTCGGCGACGGCGCGCTTGGTGTCGTGCACCAGCTCGTGGAAGTCGAGCGGGGCCCCGCGCAGCCTCGTCTCGAGCGCGGTCATCGGCGACTGTCCGGCGGGATCGGTGAGGACCCGGTCGACCAGGCCCAGCACGTCGTACCCCGTCGTGCCCGCGGTCGCCCACGCCGGCTCGAGGTCCTCGCCGGGCTCGAGGATCTTCTCGACCAGGACGTAGGCGCCGCCGGTCAGCCCAGCCAGGTCGTCGAGGTACGCCGCGGGGTCGCGCAGACCGTCGGGATGGTCGACGCGCAGGCCGTCCACGAGCGCCTCGTCGAACCAGCGCCGGATCTCGGCGTGCGAGGCGTCGAGGACCTGCCGGTCCTCGACGCGCACCCCGGCCAGGGTGTTCACGGCGAAGAACCGGCGGTAGTTCAGCCCCGTGTCCGCCAGCCGCCACGAGACCAGCTCGTAGTGCTGCCGGGCATGGACGTCGTTCGGGTCCTCCGATGGATCTGACTCGGGAGCGAGGGGGAAGCGGTGGTCGTGGTAGCGCAGCTCGCCGTCGACGACGGCCAGGTTCGCGAGGCGCCCGTCGTCGAGGACGTCGTCGTCGCCGACGACCGGGATCCGCACCCTGCCGCCACCGGCGTCCCAGTCCACGTCGAACGCGTCGGCGTACGCCGAGGAGCGGCCGTGCATCAGCAGGTCCCACCACCACGCGTTCTCACCCGGAGTGGCGATGCCCATGTGGTTCGGGACGATGTCGACGAGCACGCCCATGCCGAGGCGCCGCGCCTCGGCCGAGACGGCCGCGAGCCCGGCCGCACCGCCGCGGTCGGGATCGATCACGGTGTGGTCCACGACGTCGTACCCGTGGTCGCTCCCGGGCTCGGCCTTCAGCAGCGGTGAGAGGTACACCCAGTCGACCCCGAGGTCGTGCAGGTAGGGCAGCGTCGCGGCGGCGTCGGCCAGGGTGAACCGCTGGTTCACCTGGAGCCGGTAGGTGCTCGCCGGGATGCGGGTCATGGCCTCAGCCGGCCGAGCCGCGACTGGTCTGCTCCTGCGCGGCGACCGACGCGGCCGCCGAGGAGTCGGGTGTGGCCTCCGGCCCGGTGTGCTCGCGGAGCACCAGCGTCGAGCGCGCCGAGACCTTCGTCCGAACGCCTGCGCGCACCGGACCGCGTCGACGCTTCACCTCGCCGGTGTCGATGACGACGTCCCAGGCGGCGGCGTACTCGTCCGGCGGCAGCGTGAGCTGGACGTCGTCCCCGCCGGCATTGAAGTAGAGCAGGAAGTGGTCGTCGGTCACGTCCTGCCCGCGGGTGTCGGCACCGGCGATGCCGTGCCCGTTGAGGTACATCCCGATCGACCGGGCATCCGGCGCGTTCCAGTCGGCGTCCTCCATCGGTCGCCCGTCGAGGTGCAGCCAGACGATGTCGTTGAGGCGCTCGCCCTCGCCGGTGCCGGTGCGGACGGTGGTCCCGGTGAAGAACCTGCGCCGGCGGAACGTCGGGTGCTCACGACGGAGCCGGGCGACGTCGGCGGTGAACTCCACGAGCGGTCCGTCGAGCTCGTCCCAGTGCACCCAGGACAGCTCGTTGTCCTGGGCGTAGGTGTTGTTGTTGCCCTGCTGGGTGCGTCCGCCCTCGTCGCCGTGCAGGAGCATCGGCACACCCTGGCTGAGCAGGAGCGTGGTGATGAAGTTGCGCTGCTGGCGCGCACGGGCGGCGAGGATCTCGGGGTCGTCGGTCGGTCCCTCGGCCCCGAGGTTCCAGGAGCGGTTGTGGCTCTCGCCGTCGTTGTTGCCCTCGCCGTTGGCGTCGTTGTGCTTGTCGTTGTAGGAGACCAGGTCGCGCAGGGTGAAACCGTCGTGTGCGGTGACGAAGTTGATCGAGGCCACGGGTCGCCGGCCGGACTGCTCGTACAGGTCGCTGGAGCCCGAGAGCCGGCTCGCGAACTCGCCGAGTGAGCCCTCGCCTCGCCAGAAGTCGCGGACGCTGTCGCGGAACTTGCCGTTCCACTCGGTCCACTGCGGGGGGAAGCCGCCCACCTGGTAGCCGCCGGGGCCGACGTCCCAGGGCTCGGCGATCAGCTTGACCTGGCTGACGACGGGGTCCTGCTGGACGAGCTCGAAGAACGTCGAGAGCCGGTCGACGTCGTAGAACTCGCGCGCCAGCGTCGCGGCCAGGTCGAAACGGAACCCGTCGACGTGCATCTCGGTGACCCAGTAGCGCAGGGAGTCCATGATCAGCTGGAGGGAGTGGGGGTGCCGGACGTTGAGGGTGTTCCCCGTGCCCGTGTAGTCCATGTAGTAGCGCTCGTCGTCCTCGACCAGCCGGTAGTACGCCGGGTTGTCGAGGCCCTTGAAGCTGAGCGTCGGGCCGAGGTGGTTGCCCTCCGCGGTGTGGTTGTAGACGACGTCGAGGATCACCTCGATGCCCGCGGCGTGCATCGAGCGCACCATCGACTTGAACTCCTGCACCTGCTGGCCGAGCACCTCCGCGGCGGCGTAGTCGGCGTACGGCGCGAGGAAGCCGAGGGTGTTGTAGCCCCAGTAGTTGCGCAGACCCTTGTCGAGCAGCGTGCTGTCCTGGACGAACTGGTGCACCGGCATCAGCTCGATGGCGGTGACGCCCAGTCGGGTGAGGTGCTGGACGACGGCGGGATGGGCGAGGCCGGCGTAGGTCCCGCGCAGGTTCTCGGGCACGTCGGGGTGGAGCTCGGTGAGGCCCTTGACGTGGGCCTCGTAGATCAGGCTCTCGTGGTAGGGCACGTTGAGCCGGCGGTCGCCCTCCCAGTCGAAGAAGGGGTTGATGACGACGCCGAGCAGCATGTGGGCGCCGGAGTCGTCGTCGTTGCGCGAGTCGGGCTCGCCGAAGTCGTAGCCGAAGAGCGACTGGTCCCAGTCGATCTCGCCGACGGTCGCCTTGGCGTAGGGGTCGAGCAGGAGCTTGGCGGGGTTGCAGCGCACGCCCTTCTCGGGCTCGTAGTCACCGTGGACGCGGTATCCGTACCGCTGACCGGGCTGCACCGACGGCAGGTAGCAGTGCCAGACGAAGGCGTCGACCTCGGTCATGGCGACGCGCGTCTCCGCGCGCTGGTCGTCGAACAGGCAGAGCTCGACCGACTCGGCGACCTCGCTGAAGACCGCGAAGTTGGTGCCGACGCCGTCGAACGTCGCCCCCAGTGGGTAGGCGTTGCCCGGCCAGACGTCCATGGGGGCGATCCCACCACACGGCGTCAGAAGTCCTGGGGCTGGGTGAAGAACTGGTCGGGGTCGTAGGTCGACCGGGCCTGCGCGAGCCGGGCGGCGTTCGCGCCGAAGTAGGCCTGCTGGTAGTCGGAGATCGAGCTGTCGGCGTAGTTGACGTAGGCGCCCGAACCCCACGACGGCGTCATCGCGGAGCGGAAGCCGCGTACGTACGACGTCGCAGGCGTCGCCGGGCCGGAGTCGTAGGTCGCGGTGTACTGCACGGTCGCCAGGGCTCCGCGGTGTCCGAACGCGGTATCGGTGGCTCCGACGTCGTTCACCGCACCGCCCAGGGCGTCGATGGAGATGCCTGCCTCCTTCAGCCCGGTCTGCGCCACGGCGTCCACGTGGTCGAGCAACGAGCTCATGTCGACCTTGGTCGAGGTGACGATGTGGGAGGTCGCGGCGAACGCCTCGCGGTCGAGCGAGCCGCCGGGTCCGGTGTGGCAGGCGCTCACGGGGATCGAGGAGCACCCGGCGTACGTCAGCATCGTCGAGAGGTAGCTCGCGGTGCTGCGCGAGTCGGTGGTCGGCGCCGGCACCTGCGAGAGCAGCGGCTTCAGCGCGGCGTCCATCGACGAGGCGGGGCCGGTCCACGTCGCCGACATGAACAGCGCCGGGCCCGAGGGGTGGGTCTGGCCGCCGAGCAGCTTGAGCGTGGCCCAGAGTCGACGGTCCGCCTTCGGCACGGTCGCGAGGAAGCGCGGCACGACCTCTCCGGCTGCCGAGAACGGCCAGGCGACGTAGGCGCGGGTGATCGTCGGCGCCGCGAACGTGCGGAACGTGAACGCCGTGACGACGCCCAGGTGACCACCGCCGCCACCGCGCAGCGCCCAGTAGAGGTCGCTGTCGTCGGACGGGCTCGCGGTGACGACCGAACCGTCCGCCTTGACGACGGTCATGGACGTCACCGAGTCGCAGGTGAGGCCGTACGCGCGGGTCAGGACGCCGACGCCACCGCCCTGGGTCAGACCGGCGATGCCGACCGTCGGGCAGGAGCCGCCCGGGATGCCGCGGCCTCGAGTGCCCAGCGCGTCGTACACCTGGACCAGCGAGGCGCCGGCGCCCACCGTCGCGGTCGTGCCGCTGACGGAGACCTGGTCGAGAGGTCGCACGTCGACCACGAGGGCACCGTCGCCGGCCGACCAGCCGGGATAGCTGTGACCGCCCGAGCGGATCGCCACCGGCACGCCGTGGTCCCGGGCGAACGCGAAAGCCGTCGACACGTCCTGGGCCCCGGCGACCGAGAGCACGGCGAGCGGCCGCGCGCCGTCGTACCGCGGGTTCTGGGTGAGCCGGACGGTGTCGTACGTCGACGAGCCCGGCCGGGCGAGCGTGCCGTCGACCCGCTTCGCCAGGCGCTTCCAGTCCGCGTTGGTCGGCGCGGTCACCGAGGAGCCGTCGGAGGGTCGCACCGAGGGCGCCGGGGAGTCCTCCGGCGGCGAGGCGTCCTTGGGTGCGCAGGCCGCCAACGCCCCGGCGGCACCTCCGGCGATCAGCGCCCGTCGGGCGACGTGTGGGGCCACCTGGTCAGCCTAGGGTTCCGCGGGTGGGCGGCCGGGGTTACCGCGGCGTTACGCCCGATGGGGACCCTCGTCGCGACGAGGAGGCACACCCATGAAGAAGACCCTGATCCTGCCCGCGACCGGGCTCCTGCTGGTGCTGACGGCCTGCGGAGGTGGCTCCGGTGGCGGCGGCGGCGCCGCGGGCCCCGCCGACGCCTCGGCCGCGATGGCCAGCATCTCGGCGGCTGCGAACGCCACGGCCGGCACGTCGGACGGCACATCGGGCAGCTCGACCGCCGCGGTCGACGTCTGCAAGGTCCTGCCGGCCTCCGACGTCAGCAGGATCACCGGGACGACGTACACCAAGACGAAGGGCTCCTCGACGATGGGCCAGATCTTCGAGTGCGAGTACAGCAACGCGCAGTACGCGCTGCTCCAGATCTCGGTCACCGTCGTCAACGGCGCGATCGGGTACCAGTCGGACACCGAGGCGATGTCGGCCGTGCAGAAGCCGATCCCCGTGAGCGGGGTCGGTGACAAGGCCTTCACGGTCCAGGACCCGAGCGGCAACGCCGGAGCAGCAGGCGTCGCCGCCTTCGCGTCGTACGGCGCACTGTTCGGCGACACCTTCATCAAGATCGGCGGCTCCTACGTGACGCCGGACCAGGGGAAGCAGCTGGTGGAGGAGATCCACTCGGCCATGTGAGACTCGCTGCGTGAGCATGGAGATCGGGACCGACGAGGAGCCCCAGCACTGGCACGACGACGTGGGCACCGATGTCGGCAACCGGCTGAACTGGCTCCGCGCGGGCGTGCTCGGAGCCAACGACGGGATCGTCTCGGTGGCCGGCATCGTGATGGGCGTGGCCGGGGCGACCTCGGAGCGCTCGCCGGTGCTGGTCGCGGGCATCGCAGGGCTCGTCGCGGGCGCCCTGAGCATGGGAGCCGGTGAGTACGTCTCGGTCTCGACCCAGCGCGACTCCGAGCGCGCGATGCTCGCGATGGAGGCCGAGGAGCTCCGGAGGATGCCGAAGACCGAGCTGCGCGAGCTCGCCCAGATCTACGAGCGGAAGGGGCTGAGCCGCGACCTGGCCCGTCGCGTCGCGGCCGAGCTCACCGAGCACGACGCGCTCGCGGCCCACGCCGAGGCGGAGTTCGGCATCGACAAGGACAACCTGACCAACCCGTGGGCAGCCGCCGCCGCCTCGATGGTCTCGTTCACCGTCGGCGCTCTCCTGCCGTTGCTGGTGATCACGCTCGCACCGCACGGCGCGCGCATCTGGGCGACGGTCGTCGCGGTCGCACTCGCCCTGGCGCTGGCGGGCTACGTCAGCGCGCGCCTCGGCTACAGCCCCTGGGGTCGTGCCGTCCTGCGCAACGTCGGCGGCGGTCTCGTCGCGATGGGGATCACGTACGCCGTCGGGACGGTCGTCGGCCCGCACGTCTAGGCGGCCGTGCCGATGCGAGCCTTCGTGGCGGTGCAGCCCCCGCGCGAGGTGGTGGAGAACCTCGACGCCTTCCTCGACGTACGCCGCGCGTCGGCGGCGTTCCGTTGGGCTCCGCATGAGCAGCTGCACGTGACGCTGGCGTTCCTGGCCGAGGTCCCGGACCACACCCTCGACGAGCTGGGCGAGCGGCTCGCGCGTGCGGCAGCCCGGCGTACGGCGTTCACCGCCGCGATCGCCGGTGGCGGGGCGTTCCCGGACGTCGGCCGCGCGCGGGTGCTCTGGGCCGGTCTGGACCTCGATGACACCGCGAGCAGCGAGCTGGAGCGGCTGGCGACCGGTGTCCGCGCCGCGGCGAGCCGGTCCGGCGTACCGGTCGACGGGCAGCGGTTCCGGCCGCACGTGACCGTGGCCCGGCTCGGTCGTCCCGAGGAGGTCACGTCCTGGGTGCGTCTGCTCGACGCCTATCGCGGTCCGGCCTGGACCGTGGACCGGATCGCGCTCGTCGCGTCGTACCTCGGCGAGGGTCCGCGTGGCCGTCCGCGCCACGAGACCCTCGAGGAGTTCGGCCTCTCGCGGTGAGGTGGGGTGGGCGCGAATGGTCTCGTGCCCTAGGTTCGGCTGCGTGAAGATCGCAGTGGCCAAGGAGACTCGCGACGGCGAGGCGCGGGTCGCGATGGTGCCCGAGCTGGTCGGGAAGCTGACCGGGCTGGGGTACGACGTGCTGATCGAGCCGGGTGCCGGGCTGCATGCACTGCTCTCCGACGAGGAGTACGTCGCGGCCGGCGCCCAGGTCGCCGACGACGCGCTGGCCGGGTGCGACCTCGTGGTGTCGGTGCAGCCGCTGTCGGCCGAGCAGATCCGCCGACTGGCCCGAGGCACGACGACCATCTCGTTCCTCCCCGTCAGCCAGGAGCAGGCCACCGTCGTCGACCTGCGCGACGCGGGGATCACAGCCCATGCCGTCGAGCTGATCCCGCGCATCTCGCGCGCCCAGTCGATGGACGCGCTCAGCTCGCAGGCGCTCGTGGCCGGCTACCGCTGCGCGATCGTCGCGGCCGGGATGCTGCGGCGCTTCCTCCCGCTGAACATGACCGCCGCCGGCACCATCCAGGCGGCTGACGTCGTCGTGCTCGGCGCGGGAGTCGCCGGCCTCCAGGCCATCGCCACCTCGAAGCGGCTCGGGGCCGTCGTGCGCGCCTACGACGTCCGTGCAGCCGCCGCCGAGGAGATCCGGTCGATGGGCGCCAAGGCGATCGAGCTGGAGCTGGAGACCCTCGAGGGCGCCGGCGGCTATGCCCGCGAGATGACCGAGGACCGCGCCGCTCGTCAGCGCGAGCTGCTCACGCCGTACATCGCGGCTGCCGACGCGTTGATCACCACCGCTGCCGTCCCGGGTCGACGTGCTCCGATGCTGGTCACCCGCGAGATGGTGGAGCAGATGAAGCCGGGCTCGGTGGTCGTCGACCTCGCCGCCGAGAGCGGCGGCAACGTCGAGGGCTCGGAGGCCGGCGAGGTGGTCCGGATCGGCAACGCCCAGGTGTGGGGCGGCCGGAACGTCCCGAGCCAGATGCCGGGCCCGGCGTCCCGTCTCTACGCGCAGAACATCGTCAACCTGGTCACGCTGATGACCGCGAAGGACGACGACGGCAACGGCGTGTTCTCGCCGGACTACTCCGACGAGATCCTCTCGGGCAGCTGCGTCACCCAGGACGGCCGGATCGTGCACGAGCCCACGCGCGTGGCCATCGAAGGACCCGACCAGCCGATCGAGCAGGAGGCCGACCAGTGATCCTCGCCACCGGAGTCGTCTGGCTGACCATCTTCGTGCTGAGCGTGTTCGTCGGCATCGAGGTGATCTCGAAGGTGTCCTCGACCCTGCACACCCCGCTGATGTCCGGCGCCAACGCGATCCACGGGATCATCCTGCTGGGCGCGATCCTGGTGACCGGCACGACCGACAACAACATCGCCCTGGTCGTCGGGCTGGTCGCGATCGTGCTCGCGGCGGTCAACATGGTCGGCGGGTTCGTCGTTACCGACCGGATGCTGCAGATGTTCACGCGCAAGAAGCCGGCGCCGAAGCGCGAGCAGGACGGTGCCGCCTGATGCCCACCTGGATCCAGCTGGTCTTCCTGGCCTGCGGCGTCTGCTTCATCCTGGCGCTCAAGGGCCTCTCCGGCCCCAAGACGGCGCGCAACGGCAACCTGCTGGGCGCGGCCGCCGCCGTGGTCGCCTGCCTGATGCCGTTCTTCTGGACCGACCTGCACCTCAAGCACGTCCCGCTGATCATCGCCGCGATCGTGGTGGGCACGGTCGGCGGCGTCTACGGCGCGCAGCGGGTGCAGATGACCCAGATGCCGCAGATGGTGGCGCTGTTCAACGGCGTCGGCGGCGGCGCCGCGGCGCTGGTGGCGCTGCTCGAGCTGCACGACGTCGTCGAGACCTCGTCGAACGGCGGCGGCGACGCCCCGTGGTTCAACCTCGCCGCGACGGCGTTCACGATCGCGATCGGCTCGGTCTCCTTCGCCGGCTCGGTGGTCACGTTCGCCAAGCTGCAGGAGCTGATGACCTCCCGGCCGGTGGTGTTCCCCGGGCTGCCGGTCGTCTTCGGCGGCTCGCTCGTGGCGGTCGTGGTCTTCTCCGTCCTGCTGGTCAACGACCCGCGGATGTGGATCGGCATCCTGATCGCCCTGCTGGGCCTGCTGATCGGCCTGCTGCTCGTCCTGCCGGTCGGCGGGGCCGACGTCCCCATCGTCATCTCGATGCTCAACGCCTTCACCGGCCTGACGGTCGCGGCCGGTGGCTACGTCCTGTCCAACGTGCTGCTGCTCATCGCCGGCACGCTGGTCGGTGCGTCCGGCACCTTCCTGACGCTGCTCATGGCGAGGGCGATGGGCCGCTCGGTCGCCAACATCCTGTTCGGCGCCCTCAAGGGCGGGTCGACGCTGGGCGCCGGCGAGGCCAGCGACCGCCCGGTCCGCAGCGTCACGCCAGAGGACGCCGCGATCATGCTCGGGTACGCCGACCGGGTGATCATCGTGCCCGGCTACGGACTGGCGGTGGCCCAGGCGCAGCACACGCTGCGCGAGCTGGTCGACGTGCTCGGCGAGAAGGGCATCCACGTCGACTACGCCATCCACCCGGTCGCCGGCCGGATGCCCGGGCACATGAACGTCCTGCTGGCCGAGGCGCAGGTCCCCTACGAGCAGCTGCGCGAGATGGACGAGATCAACGGCGACTTCAAGGACGCCGACGTCGTCCTCGTGGTCGGCGCCAACGACGTCGTCAACCCCGCCGCCAAGACCACGCCCGGCGCCCCGATCTACGGCATGCCGATCCTCAACGCCGACCAGGCCCGTCAGGTCATCTTCATGAAGCGCTCGATGCGCCCCGGCTTCGCCGGGATCGAGAACGAGCTGCTCTTCGACGAGCGGACCTCGCTGCTCTTCGGCGACGCCAAGGACTCCATGAGCAAGCTCCTCAACGCCGTGAAGGCCCTCTGACCCACCCATGACCTCTGGTGGCGGCCGACCCTCTGGTGTCGGCCGACCCTGTGGTTTGGCACCAAACCGCAGGATTTCCGGGCGGGGGCATGCGGTTTGTGACCAATCGTGCCTGTGGATCGTTGAGGCGGCATGAGTCAGAACGACGACGACCCGATGCTCAAGCCCGACGGGCATCGGTACGAGCGGCCGGAGTCGCGGGAGACGACCTTCAGCAAGGAGGTCGTGTACGCCGTCCTGGGGCTGCTCGTCGTGGTGATCGCGATCCTGATCGCGACCGGGACCGTGCCGATCTTCCCGGGTGGCGGATGACCAGCGCCGGGACCTACTCGGCGAGCCCGTAGAGCCGGTCCCCGGCGTCGCCGAGGCCGGGCACGATGTAGCCCTTCTCGTTGAGCCGCTCGTCCATGGCCGCGGTGACCACCGTGACCGGCACGTCGAGGACGTCGAGCTCGTCCTCGAGCCGACGGCAGCCCTCCGGCGCGGCGAGGAGGCAGATCGCCGTGATGTGGTCGGCGCCACGGTCGGTGAGGAAGTGGATGGCGGCGGCGAGGGTGCCGCCGGTGGCGAGCATCGGGTCGAGCACGTAGCACTGGCGGCCGGCGAGGTCGTCGGGCAGCCGCTCGGCGTACGTCGAGGCCTGCAGCGTCTCCTCGTTGCGCATCATCCCGAGGAAGCCGACCTCCGCCGTCGGCAGCAGCTTCATCATCCCCTCGAGCATGCCGAGGCCCGCGCGGAGGATCGGCACCACCATCGGCTGCGGCGACGAGAGGCGAACGCCGGTCGTGGGCGAGACCGGGGTGGTGATCTCGAAGGGCTCCACGCGCACGTCGCGGGTGGCCTCGTAGGCCAGGAGCGTGACCAGCTGGTCGACCAGTCGGCGGAAGGTCGGCGAGTCCGTCCGCTCGTCGCGGAGAGCGGTCAGCTTGTGGGCGACCAGCGGGTGGTCGACGACGATCGTGCGCATGGGCGAACCCTAGTAGGCCACCGCCGCGCCGCCCTCGGGAACGGGGTTGGCACCACTGGGCGCCTCTGTCACCCTGGAACCGTCCGACTGGTCCCAGCCGCAGATCGGAGGTAGCCGTGAGCGAGCAGATCGAAGGCGTCGACTTCGCGGTGGCTGCCTACCGTGAGGAGGGCGAGTGGCAGGTCGTGGAGCTCGTCCACGACGTCCTCGCCGACGTGCCGAGTCTCAGCTCGGCCCTGCGCCGGTTCCCCGGTGACGGCGGAGCGCTCGGCATGGTGGCCATCGACGAGGACTTCTTCGTGATCGTCCGCGTCGCCGGGCCGTCGGTGCGGATCCTGCTGTCCGACGTGACCGCGGCCGAGGAGTGGGAGCTGGCCCGCTCGGCCGTCGAGGAGCTGGGGCTGCCCGAGCCGGAGGACGAGGACGAGCAGGCTCCGGCCGGTGACCTCGACATCCTGGGCGACCTCGGGATGGCGGCGATGGACATGGGCGTGCTGCTCGACGACTTCGACCTCTACCCCGACGAGATGCTGTCCGACGTGGCCCGCCGCCTGGGCTTCGGGCCGCTCTTCGACGAGGCCGTCGGCCTCACGTCCGCCTGAGCATCCGGTCCGTGCCCGGCCACTCCCACGACGCTGGGTACGACGACGCCATGGGCGTCGCACTCGACGAGGCCCGGCGCTCACTGGAGTCCGGCGACGTGCCGGTGGGCGCGGTCGTGCTCGGTCCCTCGGGTGATCCGATCGGGCTGGGGCACAACGTGCGCGAGCGCGACGGCGACCCAACCGGGCACGCCGAGCTGGTCGCCGTACGCCGGGCGGCGGAGGCCGTGGGCGAGTGGCGCCTGGCCGGCTGCACCCTCGTGGTCACCCTCGAGCCGTGCACGATGTGCGCCGGTGCGATCGTGCTCGCGCGCCTCGACCGCCTCGTCTTCGGGGCCTTCGACCCCAAGGCGGGGGCCGTCGGATCCCTGTGGGACGTGGTCCGCGACCGCCGACTGAACCACCGGCCCGAGGTGCTCGGCGGGGTCCGGGCCGAGGAGTGCGCGGCCCTCCTGGAGGATTTCTTCACGCATCGGCGGCTCGGGTAGCCTCTCCGGCGGTGGCGTGTCCGAGCGGCCTAAGGAGAACGCCTCGAAAGCGTTTGTGGGCGCAAGTCCACCGCGGGTTCAAATCCCGCCGCCACCGCCACGGGCGCCCGCCGCTCCGGGTCCACCGGAGCAGCGGGCCCGCTCGCTCGGCGCCGGTCTCGGCCGGGCGGACTCTAGCGCTCGTCGAGGGGCACTTCCAGGGTCTGACAGCACGAGCCTGGACCGCCTCGGACCCTGCCGATCTCGCGACCCCGACGGGACGCTGAGGATGGGCGACGTCCGCCGGAGCCCCGCCGGCGCCGGTGGCCGTCCCCGCCACGGACTCCGCGTTCTCCCGACGGAGCGCAGCGCCCCACAGGTACACCCGGGATCCTGCGGGGCGCTTCGGCGACCCAGGATCCGACGACGCGCGAGGCGTCGTGGGACCTAGGACCGTCCAGGAGGGCCGACGGTCCATGTCGCGCCGGACGGGCGAGCACCGACCGTAAGGCGCATGGCTCTGTTCCTCCGTGCGATGGAGAACCCCGACGGCACCTGGACGTGCCGCCAGGGCCGTCGGGTCTGGGACCCCCACCCCTCGCTGCCCGAGGCCGTGACCCACCTGCTCGCGCGCTCGCGCGGACGATGGAGGGGCCGGTCCTGCTCATCGCCCACCACCTCGACGGACGGATCGAGCACCTGGCCGAGGTCGACGGGTCAGCCGCGTCACCACCGACCTGACCGTGCGGAGCACGCGTCCCGACGCCGCTGCGAGCCCGCCCCTCTGCGTCGGTTCCGAGGTGCGCCTCGGCGCGCAGATCGCGAGGAAGTCCATCCCCCGAGGGCCGGCCCGGACGAAGCGGGTGGCGCGGGGGTCGACCGCGATGAGCTCGCCGGCGTCGAGGGCGACGTCCGTCCCGTCGATCACCACCCACCCGGCTCCGTCGAGGACGACGTACACGTCCTCCACCTGGTCCTCTGTGTGGTCATGGCTCACCGTCGACTCGTCCGGGGGGAGGTCGACCCGGAACAGGCCGAACGCCGAGATGCCCAACGCCTCCCCGACTCGTCGGTCGAAGGGGCTCGCCGCGGGGTGCGTTCCGCGTTCGCGCGGCACCGACTCGGGGGCGACGACCGTGTAGCTCATGGCGACCACGTACCCCTCTCGCCGCGCGAGAACGGCACGATGGCCTCCATGTCACTGCCGACGCCGACGCTCGAGACCCCGCGCCTGCGGCTGCGTCCCTTCGTGGATGCGGATGCCGAAGCGCTGTTCGCCCTGCACAGCGATGCCCACGTCCTGCGCTACTGGGACTCGCCGCCGTGGACCGACCCGGAGCGCGCCCAGCGGTTCCTGGCCAACTGCCGACAGCTCGCGGAGGAAGGGACCGGCGCCCGGACGGCGATCGAGCGGGCCGCCGACGGGGTCTTCATCGGCTGGTGCGGTCTGTCGGTGTGGAATCCCGACTACCGCAGCATCTCGTTGGGGTACTGCTTCAGCGAGACGGCCTGGGGTCAGGGGTACGCGACCGAGGCGTCGGGTGCCTTGCTGCAGTGGGCGTTCGAGACGCTGGACCTGAACCGGGTGCAGGCCGAGGCCGACACCCGCAACCTCGGCTCGGCGCGCGTCCTGGAGAAGCTCGGGTTCCTCCGGGAGGGGACTCTGCGCGAGGACTGCGTCGTCAACGGGGACGTGTCGGACTCGTGGGTGTACGGCCTGCTCCGCCGCGAGTGGCGGGTGCCACGATGACCGGATGGACCGTTCCGACCTCCAGGACGCCGCGCGCCGCATCGCCGGCCACGTCCGGCGTACGCCGGTGCAGCTCGTCGAGCCCGGTGACCCGTGGCTGCCGTCCGGAGGTGTGCTGAAGCTCGAGCTGCTGCAGCACACCGGCACCTTCAAGCCGCGCGGGGCCTTCAACCGCATCCTCGCGGCCCGGGAGCGCGAAGAGCTCGACCCGACCGTCGGCGTCGTCGTCGCCTCGGGCGGCAACGCCGGCCTCGCCAACGCCTACGCCGCCGCGGCGGTCGGCGTTCCCGCCACGGTGTTCGTGCCCACGATCGCCTCGCCGACCAAGCTCAGGCGGCTGCACGAGTACGGCGCGCAGGTCGTGCAGGTCGGCACGGAGTACGCCGAGGCGCATGCGGCCGCGCTCGAGCGGGTCGCCGAGACCGGCGCGGTCTACTGCCACGCCTACGACCAGCCCGAGATCTGCGCGGGAGCCGGCACGCTCGGGCTCGAGCTCGCCGACCAGTTGGCGGAGCTCGGCCGCGAGGTCGACACCGTGCTGGTCGCCGTGGGCGGCGGGGGCCTGCTGGCGGGCGTCGCCACGGCGCTCGAGGGCGTCGCGGGAGTGGTGGGCGTCGAACCCGAGCAGGCGCCGACGCTCCACGAGGCGCTGGCCACCGGAGGGCCCGTGGACGTCTCGGTGTCGGGAGTCGCCGCCGACTCGCTCGGTGCGCGTCGGCTCGGCTCGATCTCCTGGGAGGTCGTCCGACGATCCGCGGTGAGGAGCGTGCTGGTCGGCGACGACGCCATCGTGTCCGCCAGGCGAGCGGTGTGGGACCGCTACCGCGTGGTGCTGGAGGCCGGCGCGTCCGCGCCGGTCGCGGCTCTGCTCTCCCACGGCTACTGCCCCCAGGACGGGGAGCGGGTGGCGGTGGTGCTGTGTGGCGCCAACACCGACCCGTCGGACCTGGCCTGACGACACGTCTCTGAGTAGTACTTGAGCGGTCGCTCAAATCTGCACTATCCTCGTTTTGAGCGAGTGCTCAAATCGGAGGTGGTGCCAGATGACGACCCAGGACAGGCTGCTCGACGCCGCTGCCGCGGCGCTGGCCGAGGACGGCGTCGCCGGGGTGTCCGCGCGTACTGTCGCCACTCGCGCCGACGTCAACCAGGGGCTGGTCTTCTACCACTTCGGCAGTGTGTCCGGGCTGCTCGACGCCGCCGTCCGCCGGTCGGTCGACCTCGCCGTCGCGTCGTACCGAGACCGCCTCGCCGACATCACGACGCTGGCCGAGCTGATGACCGTGGGTCGAGCTCTCCACGAGACCGAAAGGCGGTCGGGCAACGTCGTCCAGATGGCGCAGGTGATGGCGGGCGCGATGCGTGACGAGACCCTCGCGTCGGCCGCGCGCTACGCGATGGACCGCTGGACTTCGGAGATCCAGAGCGTGCTGACGCGGATCCTCCCGTCGTCGCCGCTGCACGGCCTGGTCGATCCCTCCGCACTCGCTCGCACCATCGCGGCCGGGTTCATCGGGCTCGAGCTGTACGACGCCGTCGACCCGGACGCAGCCGAGGCTGCCCTGGGCTCGCTCGACACGCTCGGTGCCCTGGTCTCCGCGTTCGACGTCCTGCCACCGCTCGCGGTCCGCGCGGTCCGCAACCGGATGCGTCGTGTGCTGGCGCGGACCGAGGCCGCTCGGGCCGGTGCCCGGTGAAGGCGCGTGGGGACTCCGTCCCGGCGTTCGTCGGCTGGTTCGTCATCGGCGGTCTCGGGTGCCTCGGCGTGCTGTCGTTGCTGACCATCGGGCCGTTCGTGCTCCTGGGGACTCTGATGCTGTGCGGGTTGATGCTCTGGCGCGTCGACTTCGGGTGGGGCATGGCGGGGATGCTGAGCGGAGCCGCGGTCCCCGTCGCGTACGTGGCGTGGCTCAACCGCGGGGGACCGGGCGACGTCTGCACCTACTACGCCGGCGGCCAGAGCTGCACCGACGAGTGGAGCCCCTGGCCGTTCGTCGTCGTCGCGCTGTGCCTGCTGGTCGCGGGCGTCGTGGTGTTCGTGCGTCAGCGCGACCGGTAGCCGCCTACCCGGCGTAGCAGGAGGGCGGGGCCGGCCGCGGCCTCACAGCGCCGATGCGGAGGTAGATCGTGTCTCCGCAGATGTTGGCGATCGGGTCGTAGCCCGCCGCGAGCGCGTGCGGGACCCGCTGGGTCGGGTCCTGGCCCCAAGGGTCGAGCGTCATCCTGACCACCACGAACGTCGGGCGGTCCGGGCCGGTCAGGGTCCGCACCAGCCTGGACAGGTTCCGGTCCATGACCCGCTGCGGAAGCGTCCAGAGGAAGGGGTACGCCGGACGGAGGTCGCTCTCCTCGAACAACGCGGCCTCGCCGTAGAGCACGACGGCGCTGTCGCCCGGCCGCTGGGCAGCGTCGAGCCAGGTCGTGAGCGTCGTGACCTCGGGCAGACGGGCGCTGTCGCGTCGAGCGACGGCGGCCTGCGTCGCCACGAGGGTCGACACCGCGGTGGCCCCGACCAGGAGGCCGACCAGCCACTCGCGCCGAACGACCTCGGCGCACCGCGCGACCAGCAGCGCCGTGGCGGGCACCAGCCCGATCAGGTAGTGCGACCAGTAGTAGCCCCCGCCGGCGACGCCGACCACCTCGGTGGCGAGCATGGCCGCGAGCGCTGCCGTGATCGCGTCCCGGCGACGAGCCAGGAGCGTCGCGAGGCACACCACCACGAGCACGACCAGCCCGCTCAACAGCGCCGCGTGGGCGAGGGCGTGCAAGCGCGCAGTACGGGTGGGCGAGCCGGTGCCGAAGAGGTAGGAGCTGCTGGCGAAGCGGAACGCGTACAGCGAGTACCACAGCCCCCAGGGGCCGGTGCTCGTCGTGGACCAGGCCAGCGCGACCGTCAACGGCGCCAGGGCGCCCAGGCCTAAACGGCCGAGGCCACGCGCCAGACCTCGCAGGTCCAGCGGGCGGGCGAGCCCGACGAGGACGACCAGGACCACGGCGAAGACCAGGCCGTCGGCGAGGTTCTGCTTGACCAGCAACGCACTCGTGCCGGCGGCGCCTGCCCCGGTCAGCAGCCAACCCCGCGCGCGCGTCGACCGATCCTGCACGGCCTCCAGGGCGAGCACCGCCGTCAGCAGGACGAGGGGGACACCCACGGTCTCCGCGTCGACCTCGCGCGTGCCCAGCCGGGGGTCGGCCAGCAGGGCGGCGCAGGTGATCGCGGCGAGCACGGCGCCGCGGGGTCCGCCGAGCCTGGCTCCGGCGCGATAGGCGCCGGCCACGGCCGCGAGCACGATTCCGAGACCGAGGACCCGGACGGCGACCAGGCCGCCGAAGATCTCGGACAGCTTGAAGAACAGCAGCAGCAGCGGTGGCCGGTCGACGAACAGCGACCCGTAGAGGTACGGGCCGCCGCCGTGCCACTGGCCGGCGACGACGAGCAGACCTCCCTCGTCGCTGAACGGCGCGTCGTGCAGGAAGGGGAGCCGCAAGGCGACCGCGCAGACACCTGCGAGTCCGGCGATGACGGCCGGACGCCGGGACACCGAGGAGACGCGGCCGACCGAGAGCACCGGGGGACTCTACGTCGGCGGACTCCGAGTCTGCGTTTCGACGTTCCGGACGATCTGGAAGACCTCGCTGGTGGCCCTGGCGCGCGAGCCGACGAACCCGGCCGCACGCAGGCTCGCGAGCTGCTCGTCGATCGACGGATCCCGCGACGCGGCGACCGCGGCGGCGCCGTGGACGTAATGCCTCAGGTCGTGGCCGTCGAGCACGGACCGGCCACCTTCGTCGAACTGCACGGTGACGTGCTGCACCGCGTCGGCGTTGTCGCGACCGTCGAGCAGCGGGACGACGTCTCCGCGGTTCTCCAGGGACAGCATGTGGGCGCCGGCCGGGTAGCCACCCACGCCGGCGATCGGGGAGCCGGCGGTGACGACGTGGGTCACGCGGTACGGCGAGCCGTGGGCGAGCAGCGTCGCGGCCTCCATGCCGCCCAGACTGTGGCCGACGAGCAGCACTGGGTCGCGAGGTCGGATGCCCGCCTGAGCCATCGCGTCCTCGATGCCGGTGGCATACGCCGCGTGCTCGCCTGCCAGCACGCGGAGGTCCGCGGGCAGGTCGCGCACCTCGTGGCCGTGGCTCCAGGGTGCGGTCCGTGGATCGTCGGTTCCCGGCAGGTAGACGACGAACCGGTCCGGGCCTCCCTGCGTGCGCAGACGCTGGACCTCGATGGTGCCCTGGTCGCCGGTCCGGCCGGGGACCGAGAGCGCGTTGGTCTGGCGCAGATGACGCATCAGTCCCGGCAGGTCGCGCGGCGCGACGTCGGCGAGCGGCGTCCTGAGGTCGGGCCGCCGGACCACCTGTGGAGGCGACTCGCGCGGGTAGAGGCGGGCCAGGTCGGAGTCGGCAGAGCCGGGACCCAGATGCAGCGGCGGGAGCCCGAGCAGACCGTCGAGGACGCCTCCCTCGCCGTCCACGAGGTGCTGCACCGCCTCTGGATGGTCGCCCAGCCACCCCTCGAGCTGTGAGCCGAGCTGTGAGCCGAGTCTGGCCCGGGTCCGGGCCGAGACGTGCTGCCAGGCCGGGACAGCGACCAGCCCGGCGATGGCGAGGGTCGGCAGCGACATCCGCAGCGCCTGACCCACGGCCCGACCCAGCTCGTGGGCGAGGACCTCCAGCGAGAGCGCGGCCAGCCGGTCGCTCTCGACGTACGTCGCGACGGCGCCGCGCACGAGCAGGGCGTCGGCCTCGCATCGGACCGCGGCCTCCAGCAGCCCGTGCGGACCTGCCGTCGCGCCGGCCACCGCCGCCTCCGCCTCGGCGAACGTCACGGGGGAGAGCGGGGCAGACTGCAGCAGGTCACCGTCGGCCAGGAGCCGCGCGTCGTCGGCGGCGTACTCGCGCAGCAGCTCCGCCGTGGCCGCGCAGCGGTCCGCGAAGGAGGCCATCGAGGCGTACGACACCGTCAGCCCGGTCACACCGCCCGTCACCCCGGTGATCGGCGGGAGCGTGGACCGGCTCACCACAGCTCCAGCGGTCTGGCCACGAGGTGGCCCGCGGCGCCGACGAGTCCGCGGGCCCGGGCCTCGATCGCGACGAGCAGGCCGAGGGCCCGGTCGACCTCGCGGGCGTGCCGTTCGAGCGCGTCGGCCGCGTCCTCGTGGGCGTCCGCGGTCGCGTACAGACCACGTGCTCGCTCGAGCACCGCGCGGAGCATGGCGTCCGCCGCCAGCCCGGTCCAGAGGACGGCGCCGGCGCCCCGGGCCAGGTCGTCGGCGTCGAACCGCAAGGTCGCGGCCCGCTCGCGCAGACGCAGCGCGAGCGATCGGATCACGCCCGTGTCGGCGTACATGCACAGCTCCCCTCCCGGCGATCCCACGTCGCCGCGAGGCACACGCTGGCGCGGTCCCGGACCGCTTCACAGCAGCGGAGCGAACCGCTGTGGAAGAAGGTGGCGCGAAGGCCGCCGGTAGACTCGGGCTTCGCCGCCTGCTCCGGTGAGGAGACGTGCCCATGACCCTCGACGTCCATCAGCTCGACGAGTTCGTGCTGATCGGCTCGGGCGTCACGCTGCTGGCCATCCTCGCGGTACGGGTCAGCTCGCGGGCCGGACTGCCCAGCCTGCTCCTCTACCTGCTGATGGGCGTGGTCCTCGGCGAGAACGTCCTCGGCATCGAGTTCGACAACGCCGAGCTGGCCCATGCGCTCGGGTTCGCGGCGCTGGCGCTGATCCTCGCCGAGGGCGGCCTGACGACCACGTGGGCCGCCGTCCGACCCTCGATGAGGCTCGGGCTCTCGCTGGCCACCCTGGGCGTCACGGTGTCGGTGGCGGTGGTCGCCGTCGCGGCTCACTTCCTGCTCGGCATGTCCTGGCAGCTCTCCGTCCTGCTCGGTGCCGTGACCTCGCCGACCGACGCCGCGGCGGTCTTCTCGGTGCTGCGAGGACTGCCGCTCTCGCCCCGGCTCGTAGGCGCTCTGGAGGCGGAGTCCGGCCTCAACGACGCACCGACCGTCGTGCTGGTCACCTTGATCTCCAGCGGGTCCGTCGCCGAGCACGGCGTCCCGGCGACCGCGGGGATCATCGTCTTCGAGCTCGTGGCGGGAGTGGCCTGCGGGCTGGCGGTGGGGTTCGCGGGGGCCTGGCTGATGCGTCGGGCCGCGCTGCCGTCCTCCGGGCTCTACCCGCTGGCCGTGCTCTGCCTGACCCTGCTGTCGTACGGCGCCGCCGCGACCGCGCACGCGTCCGGCTTCGCTGCGGTGTACGTCGCGGCCCTCGTGCTCGGGAACTCCGAGCTGCCCCACCGGTCCGCCACTCGGTCGTTCGCGGAAGGAGTGGCGTGGCTGGCACAGATCGGGCTGTTCGTCATGCTCGGGCTGCTGCTGTCGCCGAGCCGGATCACGTGGTCGGTCGTGGGCACGGCCGTCGCCGCGAGCCTGCTTCTCACCTTCGTCGCCCGGCCCGTGTCGGTGTGGGCGAGCTCCCTGGTCCAGCGGATGCCGTGGCGCGAGATCGGGTTCGTGTCCTGGGCCGGGCTGCGCGGCGCAGTCCCGATCGTGCTGGCCACGATCCCGCTGGCCAAGGGCGCGACAGACTCAGAGCGCCTCTTCGACATCGTCTTCGTCGTCGTCGTGATCTCGACGGTGCTGACCGGACCGACGCTGCCGGCCGTGGCACGCCGGCTCGACGTGACGCGGCAGCTGGAGCCGCGGTCGCTCGACCTGGAGGTGGCCCCCCTGGAGCGGGTCGCCGCCGACATGCTGCAGGTGACCATCAGTCCCGTCTCCCGGCTGCACGGCGTCGAGGTGGGTGAGCTGCGCCTGCCGGAAGGGTGCTCGGTCTCCATGGTCGTGCGGGACGGCCGCGCGATCGTGCCCGAGCGGCGTACCGTCCTGCGCCGCGGCGACGACCTCCTCGTCGTCGCCCCGCGCGCCCTCGTCGAGCCGACCGTGAGACGCCTGCGGATCGTCTCGGCCCATGGCCGCCTGGGCCGCTGGCTCGAAGCCCCGGAGACCTGAGCGGCTTGAGAAAGCTCGTCCCTATACCTAGACTCCCTAGGTATGGCGAAGAGCGACCAGACGCATGGACATCTCGACACCCTCATCCTCTCGGCGCTGAAAGGCCGTCCGGCTCACGGCTACGACGTGATCGCCGAGCTCCGGAGCCGCAGTGACGGCGGCTTCGACCTGCCGGAGGGCACGGTCTACCCCGCCCTGCACCGGCTCGAGCGCCAGGGCCTGGTGAGCAGCACCTGGGCCGTCGAGGGCGGACGCCGCCGGCGGGTCTACCGGATCACCGGCGCCGGCGCGACCGCGCTGTCGACCGCGACCCGTGAGTGGCGGCAGTTCTCCCTCGGGATGAACGCCGTGCTGGGGGGTGCGTGATGGGGCGCGTCGACGACTACCTCTCCGAGCTGGCCGCGCGGCTGCGGCTCACCCCGGCCTCGGCACGGCGGCTGGTGGACGAGGCCGAGGCACACCTGCAGGACGCGGTCGATGCCGAGATGAGTGCGGGCGTGGACGCCGAGACGGCGGAGGCGCGCGCGCTGGCTCGGTTCGGGACACCGCAGCAGGTCGCCCGGGCCGCGAACGGTGGGCCGTTCCGGGTGCTCGGTCCGGGGGTGCGCGCCGCGGCCCAGCTCGTCGCGGTCGGGTGTGTGGCGGTGGTGGCCGGGGCGCTGCTCTCCGAGGCCCTGTCCTGGGTCACGTCGACCGGGTGGGTCTTCGGGCGGCCGGCCTCCTTCACGCCGACGGCCGGCCAGGTCAGCCACTGGCTGGCGGTCCAGCCGGGAGCGACGAGCTGGCGCGACGCCGCGGCTCGGGAGAACGCCTCGGACATCCTCTGGCTGCGCGGCCTGGCCGGCGTGCTCGGGCTGCTGACGGCGCTGGCACTGCACCGGATCGGCCGGGGTCAGGCCAGGTTGGGTGGAGGGCTGCCGTCCGCGATCGGGGCGACGGCGTTCGGCGGGGCGGCCGTCCTGCTCCTCAGCGGATCCCTGAGCGCACTCGACTGGGGTCGTGGGCAGGCTCTCTGCGACGGCCTCGTCGCCGCGGTCGTCGCGGCGTGCTACGCCGTGGCGTGCGCCCGGACCGCGCTGACGGGCGACCCCGTCGTCAGTTCGTAGGCGGCGCGCAGATCGTGTAGTCCTTCGTGACGGGGGTCGAGGGCTTGCCCGCGACCAGGGCGTCGAACTGCTCGCCGACCACCACGATGACGCCCGGGCCGGCGTAGTGCTTGCTGACGATGGCGGCGTGCGGCCCGAGCCGGCTGGAGACCAGTTGGACGGCGGGATCCTTCCGGTGCTTGGCCCAGATCTGCGCGTAGTGGACCAGGGTGCCCTTCGGGGCGTTGCCCACGTCGCCGGCGCCGAAGCCCTGGTCCTCGAAGTCCGACATGGTGCGCTCGGCGAGGCCGACGCGGTCACTGGCGTTCAGGACGGTGACGATCACCTTGGGCGGCGCGACCCGGTCACCGGCGTGCAACGTCGTTGGATAGCAGGTCTTCGTCGCCGCCTTGTGCGGGAACGGCTGCGTCAGCGACGCCCAGCCCCAGGTGATGCCGACGAACAGCAGGACGACGAGGACGGCCAGGGTCAGCAGCGTCTTCACGTGCAGGCTGAGGTTCAGCGACGTGGGCAGGCCCGGCCTGGTCATGAGTCGGCCATCTCGTGGACGCGGGCGTGCAGCACGTGCCGCTGGTGCAGCGCGGCCCGGACGGCGCGATGCAGGCCGTCCTCGAGGTAGAGCTCTCCGCGCCAGCGCACGACGTGGGCGAACAGGTCGCCGTAGAACGTCGAGTCCTCGTCGAGAAGGGTGTCCAGACGCAGGGTGTCCTTGGTCGTGACCAGGTCGTCGAGACGGACCTGACGCGGCGGCAGGGCGGCCCATGCCCGTGACGTCAGGTCGTGCGGCGGGTACGGCCGTCCGTCCCCCACCCGCTTGAAGATCACGGCGCGAGTCTACGCAGAGCGGGCCGGAGGCTCTCGTGACTAGCATTTCACCCTGTGACCGACAACCCGATCGCCGCGGCGGTGGCCCCCGGATACGACTTCACCGGCGCGGCCCTGGAGCTCGGCGGGCTCATGCTCGACGAGACGACGCTGTCCGACGTCCACATCAAGATCCCCCTCGGGATGCTCAACCGGCACGGCCTCGTGGCCGGCGCGACCGGGACCGGCAAGACCAAGACGCTGCAGCTCCTGGCCGAGCAGCTGTCGACGAACGGCGTCCCGGTGTTCGCCGCGGACATCAAGGGCGACCTGTCCGGCATGAGCACGCCGGGCACCGAGGACGACAAGATCAAGGCGCGGGCGGGCTCGGTCGGCCAGACCTGGCAGGCGCAGGGCTTCCCGGTGACCTACTACGCGCTGGGCGGCCAGGGCACGGGGATCCCGCTGCGGGTCACGATGACGTCGTTCGGGCCGGTCCTGCTGAGCAAGGTCCTCGGGCTGAACGAGACCCAGGAGTCCAGTCTCGGGCTGATCTTCCACTACGCCGACCAGGCCGGGCTGCCCCTGCTGGACCTCGGCGACCTGCGGGCGGTCGTCCACTACCTCAACAGCGACGAGGGCAAGCCCGACCTCAAGGAGCTGGGCGGTCTCTCCAGCGCCACGGCCGGCGTCATCCTCCGCGAGCTGATCGCGTTCGAGAACCAGGGCGCCGACACCTTCTTCGGCGAGCCGGAGTTCGAGTCGTCCGACCTGCTGCAGGTCGCCTCCGACGGCCGCGGCATGGTCTCGATGGTCGAGCTGCCCAATCTCCAGGACCGGCCGGCGCTGTTCTCGACGTTCCTCATGTGGCTGCTGGCCGACCTCTTCCACGACCTGCCGGAGGTCGGCGACCCCGAGAAGCCCAAGCTGGTCTTCTTCTTCGACGAGGCGCACCTGCTGTTCGACGACGCCTCCAAGGCGTTTCTCGACCAGATCGCCCAGACCGTGCGGCTGGTCCGGTCCAAGGGCGTCGGCGTCTTCTTCGTGACGCAGAGCCCGACCGACGTCCCCGACGCCGTGCTGGCCCAGCTCGGCTCGCGGATCCAGCACCAGCTGAGGGCGGCCACGCCGAACGACGCGAAGGCCCTCAAGCAGACGGTGAACACCTATCCCACGTCGTCCTACGACGACCTCGGCAAGGTGATCCTCTCGCTCGGCATCGGCGAGGCGATCGTGACGGTGATGAACGAGCGCGGCGCCCCGACCCCGGTCGCCTGGACCCGGCTGCGCGCCCCCGAGTCGCTGATGGGACCCGCCGACCCGGCCGCGATGGACGCCGCGGTCAAGGCCAGCCCCGGCTGGGCGACGTACTCCCAGGTCGTCGACCGGGAGTCGGCCAGCGAGAAGCTCGCCGCGCGGATGCAGGCCGGCGCCGAGAAGGCCGCCGCCGAGCAGGCGACGAAGGACGCCGCCAAGACGAAGCCCCCCGCGAAGCCGAAGGCCGCGAAGCCCCAGGACAGCACCTTCGACAAGGTCGTGAAGTCGAGCACCTTCAAGTACGCCGTGCGGTACGCCGCGCGTGAGGCCGTGCGCGGCATGTTCGGCATCGGACGCCGCTGAGCGGCTGTGACTGATCGGTTCACCGGTTCTGCGGACGTGGGGTCGGCGGGTACGTAGCATCCTGCGCCGTGCGTAGGTCGGTGTCGCTCGGGTTCGCCGTCGTCCTCTTCGTGGGAGCCACGGTCGGGACCGTGGGCCAGCTCGTGCGCTTCCACCACGAGGTCCAGGCCGACCGCAGCTGGGAGCTGTCGGGTCATCCACGCCCCGCGGACGACGGGACCGTGACGCTCGGTCCTGGCACGGTGCTCGAGCCGGGTCCCGATGGTCGGCTGCCGGTCACGGTGCGCTGGGTGCACCGGCTCTACGACCCCGCTGCGATCGCGGTCGACGGCGGTGTCGTCTACGCGGCGGACGAGGTGCTCGACGCTCTCGACCTCCGCACCGGCACCCTGCTCTGGTACGCCGAGAACCCCACGGGGGACAGGCTCCAGTCCAGCGGCGGCACGGTGATCGGCCGCGCAGGGCCCGGGCAGGTGCGCTCGTTCTCGCCGTTCGAGTACGACCTCACCGTGCAGCAGGACACCGGCTCCATCGACCACCTCGGCCTGGCGCCGGGAGCGCACCGGCCCGCGTCGCTCACGCCGTTCGCCGCCCCTCGTCCGGACGACTTCCGGGTGCGGGTGGGAACGCCGGGCCGGATCGTGGCGCGCTATCCCGACGGTCGGGTGGCCTGGCGGATCGTCGTCCAGGAGCCGATGTTCGAGGCCCTGCGGCCGATCGAGATCCCGGGCGGCATGGTGCTGATGGCCTCCAGCGGCGACCTGGTCGTCCTCGACGACCGTCCTGGGGCATGACTCACCCCCGGGGGTCGCGCCAGGCGAGCTGGACCAGCTGGACGCCTCGGTCGCGGGTGACCAGCCGGCCGCGTCCCGGCGGACCCGGAGTGGCGCGGACGCCACCGATGAGTGGCCCCTCGTCGGGACTTCCCGAGAGGACGAGCCCGGGGGTCGCCACGTCACGCAGGCCTTGCAGGACGGGCTCGTACAGCGAGCGTGACGCGCCGCCGGACCGCCGGGCGAGCACCAGGTGCAGGCCCACGTCGCGGGCCTGGGCGAGGAGCGGCAGCAGCACGCGGACGGGTGAGCCCTCGGTCGTGGCGACGAGGTCGTAGTCGTCGACCACCACGAAGACCTCGGCACCCGACCACCAGGAGCGGCGGCGCAGCTGCTCGGGGGTGACGCCGTCACCGGGGATGCGGCTCTGGAGGTACGTCGCGAGCTCGGCCAGCGCCGCTGTCGCCCGTGCAGGGGAGGCGTGATGGCCGAGGAGGTGGTCGTCCGGCACCTCGCCGAGGAGGGAGCGGCGGTAGTCGACGACGACCAGCTGGGCCTGGGCCGGTGTCCGCGTGCGCAGCACCTCGTGGACGTAGCCGCGCAGGGCGGCGGTCTTGCCCGATCCGCCGTCGCCGAGAACGAGCCAGTGCGGCTCGGCATCGGGATCGAGGCCCACCGGCTCGAGGGCTCGCTCGTCGACGCCGATGAGCAGCGGGCCGTCCGTGGAGGCCGTCCTGCCCGCCTGGGTGAGCAGGTCCGCGGCTGACAGGCGGCCGGGGAGCATCCGCAGCGGCGGCGCCGGTGGACCCGGCCAGGCCGCGACCACCCGATCGACGTCGACGAGGGGAAGGGCCCCCAGGAAGTGGTGACCGGTCGGGATGAGGCCGCGCCCGGGGCGGCCGGCCGGCACCTGTTGCGCGAGCCGGCGGTCGAGCTCGGAGTCCAAGGGATCGCCGAGCCGGAGCTCGAGCCGCGTCCCCAGCAGGTCGCGCATCGCGGCTCGGTAGTCCGCCCAGCGCAGAGTCGCCGTGAGCAGGTGCAGACCGAAGGGGAGCCCGCGCGAGGCCAGCTGCTGCAGCTCGTGCTCGAGGTCGTCGAAGTCCGCGCGCAGCGTGCCCCACCCGTCGACGACCAGGAACACGTCGCCGTGGCCGTCGTCCGCGGTGCCCTCGGCGCGACGTGAGCGATAGGTCTCGACGGAGTCGATGCCGGCCGCCCCGAAGTACGCCTCGCGACGGTCGAGGAACGTCGCCACCTCGGCGACGGCGCGGCGTACGACGTCCGGCTCGGCGCGCGTGGCCAGGCCCGCGACGTGGGGCAGGCGTCGCAGAGCCGACCAACCGCCGCCGCCGAGGTCGAGGAGGTAGACCTGGGACTCCCGAGCCGTGGTCGTGAGGGCCATGCCGCTGACCAGGGTGCGCAGCAGGGTGCTCTTCCCGGAGCGCGGCCCGCCGACGACGGCCACGTGCCCGTCCGCCCCCGCGAGGCTCACGGAGTAGGTGTCCTGGCGCTGCTCGCGCGGACGGTCGACGGTACCGATCGGCAGCGTGAGGTGACCCCGTCTGCGCCACTGCTGCGAGACCAGGCCCAGGTGCGGGTCCGGGGCGAGGTCGGCCATGAGGTCGCCGACCCGTCCTGCCTGCCCGAGCGGCGGCAGCCAGATCCGGCGTGCGTGAGGTCCCTGGGCGGCCAGGGCTGCGACCACGACGTCCAGCAGCGACTCACGTCCCGGGTCCGGGGCGACGGCCCCGGCAAGGGGTGGAGCCGACACCTCGGCCGCGGTCCAGGGCAGGGCGACCGGGCGACCGGTCCCTTCCGGGGGAGTGGCCGGCCCGGAGACGTAGAAGGCCTCGAACCGGAGCAGGGTCTGCGGACCGGAGCGGAGATAGCCGACGCCCGGTCGCGAGGGCAGGTCATGGGCGTCGGGGACGCCCAGGGCGGCGCGGGACTCCTGCGCCGAGAAGGTGCGCAGCCCGATCCGGTAGGACAGGTGTGACTCGAGCCCGCGCAGGCGCCCCTCGTCGAGTCGTTGCGTCGCGAGCAGCAGATGCACGCCCAGTGAGCGACCGAGCCGGCCGAGGGCGGCGAAGAGCTCGGCGAACTCGGGCCTCGCCTCCAGCAGCTCGGAGAACTCGTCCACCACGACCAGCAGCGATGGCAGCGGTTCGAGGTCGGCGCCCGCGGCCCGGGCGCGCTCGTGGTCCCGGGCCGAGGCGTAGCCGCCGGCATCGCGCAGCAGCTCCTGCCGGCGTACCAGCTCGCCGGTCAGGGCGTCCTGCAGGCGGTCGACCAGACCGAGCTCCTGCTCGAGGTTGGTGATCGAGGCCGCGACATGGGGCAGCGCCGACATCCCGGCAAACGTCGCCCCGCCCTTGAAGTCGACCAGCACCAGCGCCAGCTGATCCGGCGAGTGCGTCGAGGCCAGGCCGAGCACGAGGGTGCGCAGCAGCTCCGACTTGCCCGACCCGGTCGCACCGACGACCAGGCCGTGCGGTCCCATGCCGTGCTCGGCCGACTGCTTGAGGTCGAGATGGAGCGGCTGCCCGTCCTCGCCCAGCCCGATCGCCACGCGCAGGAGGGTGTCGGACGGGCGTCGTCGCCAGCTGCTGAGGACATCGTGCTGCTCGACCGGTGCCGGCCCGGCCGCGCAGGCGGCGAGCCGTCGAGCGAGGGCCTCCGCGGTCAGCGCGTCACACGAGTCCGGCGTCGCGCGGATTGTGGTGCCCGCTGCCGCGTCGCTCACGAGCCGGACCGGTCGACCTGCCGAGTCCCGGAGCTCCAGTCGCAGGCTGCCGCCACTCGGCTCGCTTTCGCCGAGGGCCAGCAGCGTCGCCCCCGGGGATGGCGGCGGTGGGTCGTCGGTGTCGACCACGAGCAGGAGATGCGGCGTGGTGCCCGTCCGGAGCAACGTCGCGAGCTCGGCGGGGTCCGTCGCCACCATCCGACGCGGCCCCACCGCATCGGACCGCTGCGGCGAAAGTGCGTGCGGGAGCCACTTCACCCAGTCCCAGGCCTCCTCGGTCTCCGGCGCGACGAGCACCGCGACGGCGAGGTGTCGCGGCGAGTGGAACATGGCCGCCGAGCAGACCAGGGCTCGGGCGAGTGAGCGTCGACTCTCAGGATGGCCGGTCACCTGGACCCGGTCGTGACGGTGCAGGTCTGCCAGCGCCGGCAGGCCCGGCTGGAGTCGGTGCACCGCGAGCAGACCACGTAGCGCGAACGCCGATGCGGGGTCGACCCGGTCCAGGCCGGTCAGGTCCGGGGGCACCAGCTCGAGGGCCAGGGGCTGCGGGCAGGTGGCGTACCGCACCTGCAGGAACGCGGCCTCGTCCTCGGCTCGCTCCCACACCCGCGAGCGCTCCTCCGCGAGCGCGGACAGGGTGACCGGATCGGGGTGCCGGGCCAGGAGGTCCGTCCGCTGCCGGGCAGCCGCCTCGCGCACGGTCGTCCGCACCGCGGCGAGGTGACGCAGGTAGCGGCGGCGCTCGGTCGCCAGGGCCCGGACCCGTCGCCCTCGCTGCCGGTCGAGCTGGACGACGACGAAGCCCACCGTCGTGACCAGGAACATCGCCGCCAGCACGAGGCTCCGAGTCCGGCCCCCGGACCCTGCGCTGCCCATGGCCGCGACGACGACCATCGAGCCGAGGCTGCCCAGCATCGGCAGAGCCCCGGCCACGGCCCCGCCGGCGCCCTCGTCGTCCGCGATCTGCGGCGGTGGGTCGATCTCGACCCGTGGGGTCGGCGAAGCCCTGGTCAACGGCCCTCCCGAGAACGTCTCCGTCCGACGCTAGGGCGTCCGCCAGTTACGGGACGGAATCTGTCCACAGGCGGGCGGTGGACGGCATCTGCGGTGGCACCTGTGGATGGCGGACCTCGCGGGATCGCAGGATCCCGCAGGGTGGTGCCTCACACGAGGGCGGGACTGCGGTCGCGCCGGGAAGGAGCGGGCGCCGTGTCGTCAGCACCACAGATGGGACAAGGACAGGGAACGCTCTCGACGGCGGCCGAGCTGGTGGCCGGTGCGAGGAGCGACTTCGACCGGCTGGACCGCGAGCTCGTCGCGCATCTCGACGCCGCGCGGTCGTCCTGGGTCGGACGTGGGGGCTCCGCCTTCCTGGCGCTGGGCCTCGCCTGGTCGGAGAAGCAGCGCGTCATCGTCGGGGCGCTGCAGGGCTTCGAGTCGTCGTTGCGCTCCACCGAGCGCGACAACCTGCACACCGACGAAGCGCAGACGGCTGCGTTCACCCGACACCAGCACCGGCTCGGCTGAGTCCGGCCGACCGAGACGAACGGAGCAGAGATGGAGCTCGACGCATTGAAGGTCGACCACGCCGGACTCGACCGGGCGGCCGACGACCTGAGGGGGATCGTCACCCGGATCGACGAGCGCATGGGTCGGCTCGACCAGGAGCTGACGCCGCTCCGGTCGGACTGGCTCGGAAGTGCGCAGCAGGCCTACGTCGAGGCGAAACGACGGTGGGACGCGGCGATCCAGGAGATGCGCGACCTCCTGCAGAGCGTCTCCGTGCAGGTCTCGCAGGCCAACGACGACTACCGCGCCGCCGACCTGCGCGGGGCGCGTGCCTTCGACGGTTGACCTGCGCCATGACCACGATCACGTCCGCGTCCACGTCCACGAGCACCGTGCGGCGGGTCACCGTCACCACCGACACCAGGCGGGCAGACCTCGTGCTGCCCGGTGCGGTGCCGGTGTCGGAGCTCGTGCCGGGGCTCGCCCGACTGCTCGGGATCCTCGAGCCGGCATCCCCACCGAGCGGTGGGGCGTGGCTGCTGACCCTCGACGGCAGGGTCCTCCGGGCCGACGCGGGGCTGGCGGCACAGGGTGTCGGCGACGGCGCCGTGCTCGCCCTCGGTCTCGGCGACCCGCCGGCTGCGCCGCGTGTCTACGACGACGTGGTCGAGGCCGTCGCCGATCTCGTCCGGCGCGACGGCCGGTCCTGGGGTCCGGCCGGGCGTCGTCGGGCCTGCGGGAGCGCGGCGGTCCTGGCCCTGCTGGCGGGCACGGGCTGCCTGCTGACACTGCGCCCTACGCCGCTGGTCCTCGCCGTCTCCCTCGTGGCGGCGCTCACCGTGAGCCTCGCCGGCGCCCTGGTGTCGCGGCACGGAGCGGAGCCCGCGCTGACCGTCGGCGTCGGCGTGACCGGCTCTGTGGTGGCCGCTGTCGCCGGAGCCCTGGTGGCGGCGAGGGGCCAGGGTGGCCCGGCGACCGAGCTCGCCGCCGCCGGGGCGGGGGCTGCGGTCGCGGGCCTGCTCGTGGTCGGCGCCGGGTCACGCCGCCGTGTGCTGACCGCCCCCGGACCGCTCGTCGGATCCGTGGTGCTCCTGGCCGGGGCCGCCGCGCGCATCTCGTCACTCGACCTGTCGGTCGTCATGCTGGGGGTGCTGGTCCTCGTGGTCGCCGTGGGAGGCGCGTACCCGGCGGCGGCGCTGGCGGGAGCCGTTGCTGCCTCGGGCGCGCTGGTCGGAGTCTCGGACTCCGACCGCGAACCTGCCCCTGTAGACCTGGTCGCGGTGGCCGACGACCTCGGCCTCGCGCGCGACCTCCTGATCGCCCTCACGGTGAGCGTCGGACTGCTGCTGGTGCTCGCAGCACCGTTCGCCGTCGGCCTCGGGCCGGGCGGGGCCGTGGTCGCGGTCCTCGCCTCGGCCGTGGAGCTGCTGCGCGCCCGACGTCACCGCTGGGCCGCGCAGGTGGTGATCGGCGTCTTCTCGGGAAGCTGTGGCCTGGCGTCCACGGCGGTCTCGGTGTGGTGGCTGCTGCCGGGTTCCCACGCCCTGGTCTCCCTGGCCCTCGTGGTGACCGGGGTCGCCCTCCTGGCGGTGGCCCTGCCGCGGCGTGGACCTTCTCTGCGAGGTCGGCGCCTGGTCGACGCGACGGAGTCGCTGGCCCTGCTGGCGCTCGCGCCGGCCTTCGTGGTCGGCTCCGGAATCCTCTCGACCGTCCTCGGGCGGGGCGTTCGATGAGCTCGACGAGGACGCGTGACCTCGCGGAGGCCCAGGCGTTCTGCCGTCGCAGGCTGGCTCGGGCGTTCGTCGCCGGTTCCACGGGCGGCGACGGCGACGGTGACCGCGAGGTGAGGTCGGCCCGCCTGCTCCTCGGCGGCCTCCTGCTCGCGGGTCTCCTGCTCGCCGCCGCCGCCGCGGTCCGGTTGCTCCTGGGTCAGCCGCCGGGGACCACGGTGGATGCCGCAGCCGGGCCGTGTCTCTTCGTGGCGACGAGCCGGACGACGTACGTCGTGCGGATCTTGCGCGCCCTGACGCTGAAGGTCACCGAGCCGTTCGCGTCCAGGCTGCCGTGGCGCAGCTTGACCAGGCGTCCGTCCACGCGTCTGAGCAGCACCACCTTGTCCCCGGCGTGGGCGCCCGAGGCCGACGCCGAGACCAGGGTGGTCGTGCCGGTCCGCTCACTCGACGCGGACAGGGTCGGCTGCTCGACGACCCGCCACAGGGCGCTGTGGGCTCGGTGGTCGGTGCGCAACCGGAAGCGTGACGTGCCGAGGATCGCCGGGCTGGTGATCGTGACCTGGCCGGAGGCGTTGCTCAGGGCGTGCCCGACCGGACGCCAGCGCAGCGGACCTCGGCGCAGCAGCACGACCTTGTGGTGCGGCAGGGCCTCACCGGTGCCCGAGGTCACCGTGCCGGAGAACACCACCACCGAGCCCTGGGCGACCCGGGTGGCCGACCCGGAGATCGAGACCGCCGCCGCTGGGGGCGGGGTCACCACCACACGCGAGCGCGCGCCGGCGTGCCGCTTGGTCGGCAGCAGCACGACGACGTACGCCGCTCGTCGGCGCGGGGTGAGCACCGACAGGGTGGTCGAGCCCGTGCTGTCGAGCCGCGCCCGTCGGATCGGGACCGTGCGGCCGGCCGTGTGTCGCAGGATCCGGATCCGGTCTCCTGGTCGGGATCCTTGAGCGGTCGGGGTGAGCGTCGTCGTCGAACCGCCGACCTGGGCCGACATCGTCACGACCGGCACCATCCGCAGCAGCCACGGTGTGCTGTGGACGCCGGGGCCGGCGTGCCAGCGGTAGCGGCCGGACTGTGCGATCGCGGGTGTCGTCGCCGTCGCGACGCCGGCGTCGTCGCTCGTGACCTCCTCGACCGGACGCCAGTGCCGAGGCCCGCGCACCTGGAGCACCACCAGATGTGCCGGCAGGGCCGTGCCGCTCGCGTCGGTGACCAGGCCGGACAGGGTCGCGCCCTGCTCGAAGCCGACGCGGTGGGAGGGAGCGCTCATCGTCATGGCCGCGGCGGCGGCACCTCCCGAGGTCGCGGGTGTCGGCGCCCCGGTGGTCGGGCCGGTCGATGGTGAGCCGGGACTCTGCGACGGTCCGTTACCGGGTGCCCCGGAGTGGCCGCCGGCCGTCGGCGACGTCCCGGCCGACGGGGTGGCCCCGGAGGTGGCGCCGCTGCTCGGCGTGCCGTTCGGGGCCGTCGACGAGGTTCCGGATGGACCGTCGGAGCTCGTCCCGTCGGGTCCCTGCCGGCCGTGGGACGCCTCGGGATGGCCACGCCCCGGCGCCTCCGGAGAGGGGGCGCCGATCACGTGGTGGGCGATCCGCTGCACCGGGTCGGGCAGGTGACCGGTGTAAGCCGCGGCCACCCCGCTGGTCAGGGCGACCGTGACGACGACGGCGGTGCCACCGGCGCCCAGTCGGCCGACGGCACGGCGCGGGAGCGAGCGGACGTTGGACCGACCGGCCTGGCGGAACGCCGCGACGTACTGCTCCTGGTCGGCGAGCTCGGTGGTGGTGCCGGGTGCGCGCAGCGCCCGCACGAGGTCGTCGTCAGCCCAGGGGGCCAGGTCGTCCGGCTCGGACGGAGGACGCTCGGTCATCTCACACCACCTTTCGGTTGGCTCGGGCCCGCGGGTCGCGGGACAGGGACTTCAGTGCCCGGTGCACGGCCACGCGGACCGCGCCAGGTTTCTTCCCGACCAGCTCGGCGACCGCCGCCACGTCGAGGCCGGCGACCACCCGCAGCATGACCATCTCGGCCTGGTCCGGAGGGAGGGTGGCCACCAGGCGGAGGGCCTGGGTCGTGGCCTCGCGCTCGACGGCGTGCTGCTCGGCGCTGGGGACGCTGGGTGCTCGTGGGTCGGCAGGCTCCGCCACGGGGACGGACGGCCTCGCCGCCCGGGCTCGACCCTGGTCCACCGCCCGGTGCCGGGCCACGGTGAACAGCCAGGCCCGGAACTCCGGGACCCCACCGGTGAAGCCCCGGAGGTCACGCACCACGTGCAGCCAGGTCTCGGCCGCGATGTCCTCCGGGGCCTCGTCGCCGCGCACCGTGAGGTAGCGCAGCAGTGGCGGGTGGAGTGTCCGCCACAGCTCGGTGAACCCGTCCTCGTCACCGCGCCTTGCCGAGTCGAGCGCGTGGTCGAGGACGGTCTCGTGAGTGGTGTCCGGCAGTCCTGGGGCAGGCGGGCGCCCACCAGCCCGGTCTCCCGTGGAGTCGGACTGGTGGGCGGCCTGTGCATCGGCCCGGTGGGGCGGGCGTTCCAGCGCCGGTCCCTCTCGCGGTCGTCGCTCGGCCTCAGGAGACGACGGTCCCGCTGGTGCTCGGCGCGAACCGCGGGCCACCCGCATACACGAGACGGTAGCTGGTACCAGGGGCGGTCGGCTCGTGGAACCGGACAACTCCCGCCTTCCCCGTCTTGGCCGTACCCGCGTCGGTCCAGTCGGCCGACCCCGACGCCTGCATCTGCAGCGTCACCGTCCGGTGCGCCAGCTGGTGGCCGCCGCCGCGCAGCGTGCCGCTGACGACGTAGTCGGTCGTCGTGGCCCGGCCGCGGATCGACAGCGAGGACGGCAGCAGGACGTGGACCCGCACCGGCTGGCTGAGCGAGGCGCGGACGCCGGTGGCGTGCACCAGACGGATCCGGTACATCGTGGTCACCGCCGGGCTCTCGGTGAAGGACACCGAGCCGTCGTCGGCCGTCATGCCGGTCTCGAGCACCTTGAGGTGCCGGGCACCGGCCTTGCGGGCCAGCAGCTGGACGCTCGCGCCGGCAACCGGGGTCCCCTCGTCGCTCGCAGTACCCGAGATCGTGGTGCTGTCACCGCGAGTGAGCGTGGTGGGGTCGGCGGCGATGGTCACGTCGGGCCGGTCCAGCACCCGGACGACACCACTGCGTGCGGGCCGCAGGAGCGGCGTACCGAGGAACACCAGGCGGTACGCCGTGGGCTCGCTCGGGTTCACCTCGAACGCGACCCCGCCATCGCGGCGGGTCCGGTGGTCGCCCTCGAAGGTCCAGCCGTCTTCACCCTGGGTGTGCGAGACGAGGAGCACGTCTCGGTGACCGAGGGGCACGCGGCCCGCGCGCAGGTGTCCGCGCACCACGTCTGAGCCGTCCTGACGGACCACGCGGTGCACGGCGCGGACGGACAGCGAGGTCCGGATCCGCCGAGGTGCGTGCTGCGGCACACGCACCCGGATCGTGGCGACGCCGCTCTGGCTCGGGCGGGCGTCGGTGTCGCCGGCGTAGTGCCAGCGGTAGCGGGTGGTGACGTCGGGCGTCACCTTGAGAGTGAGCCCGCCGTGCAGCCGCGCGACCGCGGTCCCGACGGGAACGAACGAGTCGGTGCCGGTCGGCCGCGCCTCCAGGGTCACGGTGCGGCCCTCGGGACTTGCGGTGCCGTGCACCTCGAGGTCGCCGCTGACCCGCTCGCTGCCGCCGGGCTTGACGGCGGCGTGCGCGGTGCGGATCGAGAGCGAGGTGGCAGCGCGGGTGTCGGCGTGTGCCTGGAACACCGGAAGTGCGGCTACCCCGGCGCCGGCGGCGACGGCCACCACGGCGGCCGTGCTACGTCGCAGAGCGGTCAGGCTCATGGAGCTCCTCCTAGGTGAGTCTTGATGTCACACAGGAAGCGGATCGGCTCGAGAAAGCGTTACAGCGCGCCGGACATACGGGAGCCCCGGCTTGTGCGTGACCCGCCGGGGCTCTCGAGGTGGTGCGGTTGTCGGAGGACAATTGTCGACTAGATTAGTCCACTTAAGGTGGACACGCAAACTCCCCCGCGGCAGTGGAGTACCCCTCCCCGTCGGCGATAATCGCTGGCCATGCGCATCCTGGTCTCCGGCGGCGCGGGCTACATCGGCTCGCACACCACCCTGCAGCTGATCGCGGCCGGCCACGACGCGGTGGTCGTCGACGACTTCAGCCGCAGCAAGCACTCGGTGCTGCCCCGGCTGGAGGCACTGGCGGGGCGGGCGATCGAGATGCACGCCGTCGACCTCACCGACCGCGACGCGACCGAGGCGTTGGTGGCGGAGGGGGCCTTCGAGGCCGTCATCCACTTCGCGGGCCTGAAGGCCGTCGGCGAGTCCGTCGAGAAGCCGCTCGACTACTACCGCGTCAACCTCGGCTCGACACTCTCGCTTCTCTCCGCGATGGGCCGGCACGGCGTACACCGGATCGTGTTCTCGTCGTCCGCGACGGTCTACGGCGCCGACGCACCGGTGCCGATGAAGGAGGACTTCCCGACCTCGGCGACCAACCCCTACGGCTGGACCAAGGTGATGCAGGAGCAGATCCTGCGCGACGCAGCGATCGCCGACCCGACCCTGCGGGTGGCCCTCCTGCGCTACTTCAACCCGGTCGGCGCGCATCCGTCGGGAACGATCGGCGAGGACCCGTCCGGCATCCCCAACAACCTGATGCCGCTGCTCTCCCAGGTCGCGGTCGGCCGGCGGGAGAAGCTGCTGATCTACGGCGACGACTACCCGACGCCCGACGGCACCGGGCGGCGCGACTACCTCCACGTCGAGGACCTCGCGGCCGGCCACGTGGCCGCGCTCGACCGGATCGGCGAGACCGACCCCGGGGTCGCCACCTGGAACCTCGGCACCGGCACCCCCACCTCGGTCGCGGAGATGGTCGCCGCCTTCTCCCGTGCCTGCGGCCACGAGCTCCCGGTCGAGGTCGCACCGCGGCGTCCCGGTGACATCGCCGAGTCGTACGCCGACCCGTCGCTGGCCCAGGCCGAGCTCGGCTGGCGCGCGAGCCGCACCATCGACGAGATGTGCGCCGACACCTGGCGCTGGCAGTCGGCCAACCCCGACGGCTACCCCGACTGACGCCGGCGTTCCCGAAGAAAACGCGGACGAAAGCGGCCGTTCCACGGGCGTGTCGGCGACTTCGTCCGCGTTTTCTCGGCGTCCGCGGGCAGGCGCCGATCGCACCCCAACGGGTGTGATTGACCCACAGCCACTCCTCAAACGGGTAACGACCGCGTCCTGGTGGCTCGCAGCCCTTGACCTGTCAGGGGGCCCGTGTTCCCCTCACAGAGAAGGCATGCGAACCGGGGGGCTCGCACCTTCGGCCGGGAGGTCTTCCCCATGTCCCGCACACGAGTTCCGTCATCCACATCGCGAGGCGCGCGCCTGGTCGGCGCCGGAGGACTCGTCCTCGCCGCGGTCGCGAGCATCCCGACCTCCGCGCACTCCGCTCCGCTGCCGGGCCGGATCGTCATCGTCCAGGCGGTCCCCAAAGACGCCTTGGACGTCACCGTCGACGGGAGGTCGGTCCACCAGGACGCGGACGTCGGCACGGTCGTGGGGCCGGTGACCGTGACACCCGGGACTCACGTCGTCGCGTTCACCAACGCCAGCGGATCCCTGCGGCTCCGATCGACGGTCGACGTCTCGCCGGGGTCGAGCAAGGACATCGTGGTCCACCTGCCGGCCCAGAGCGGCGGCGCTCCCGTCGTCAACTCCTACAAGACGCCCCGCCGGCCCATCGCTCCCGGGAAGGCGCGGGTCCTCATCGCCCACACGGCCACGGTGGCGCCGGCGGACGTCCGCGTCGACGGCACGGTGGTGTTCCACGACATCGCGAACGGCGAGTACGCCACCGCCGACGTCGCGGCCGGCGAGCACTCCGTCGCGCTGCTGCCGGCGGGTCTGAGCCGCAACCCGATCCTGGGCCCGCTGCACGTGGACCTCGAGGCCGGCACCGTCACGATGGTCTACGCCGTGGGTACGCCGAGCGACGGGTCGATGAGGGTGATCACCCACGCCGCCGTGCTCGGCTCGAACGGGGCCGTCGTCCCCGAGTCGATCGACACCGGTGCCGCGGGCCTCGCGGCACACCTGCCGGTGCACCCGTTCTCCTCCGCGGCTGGTACGTCGCTCGACCGAGAGGGCGGTCCTACGGGCTCGCCCCTTCTCGGCGTACGACCGGCCACGTGGTGGATCGCCCTGGTCGGGCTTGCGTTCGCCGCCTTCGCCGTGGCCCGGCGACGAGCTCGCCGGACGGGATGACGCGTCATGCCCTGGCGTGCGGTCGTCGGCCTGGCGGTGGCGGGGCTGGCGTTGGTCGCGCTCGGGTTCCAGCTCGCACCGAGCCTCGGCCTGGCCGGCCACGCCTCGACCGGTGCCTCTGCGGAGGTCCCCGGCACGTCACCGACCTCGGAGACGCCTGTCGTACCAGCCCGGCGAGTGGGGGCGCTGCGGCCTGAGGCACCCAGCCGGGTCGTGCTCCCGGACGGCCGGGTCGTCCCGGTCAGTCCGGCCGACGTCCGAGGCAACGGCAGCCTGGCCGTCCCCGACGACATCGCCACCGCCGGATGGTGGCGAGGCGGCGCCCGCCTCGGCGACCCCTTCGGCTCCACCCTGATCGCGGCGCACGTCGACTCGTTCACCCAGGGTCTGGGCCCGTTCGCGAGTCTCCTGTCCGTCACCCGGGGCGCCACCCTCACGCTCTCGTCGCCCCACCTCCGCGAGGAGTACCGGGTCTCGTCCCTGACGCTGGTTCCGCGCGGGCAGCTGCGGTCGCATCCCGAGCTGTTCTCCGGACGAGGGAAGCCGCGGCTCACCCTGGTGACGTGCGCCGGCCCCTACGACCCGGCGCGCGGGGGCTACCAGAACCTGGCCGTGATCACGGCGCTCCCTCATGGCGACGTCGCACGCAGGGCCGGCCGATGACGCGCCGTCCACCAGGGCCGCCCGACCCGCCCGACCAGGAGCCGGAGCCGGTCGTGTGGAAGGTCGAGGACCCGAACGCGACCTGGTGGGACGACGTCTGGCCCTTCCGGGACGATCGCGAGGACCTGGGCCAGGACCTCGAGGTGGATGAGCCGGCCGACGACCCGACCGACGAGTCGCCGCTCGAGCCGGCGACGACGCCATCCGCGACGCCGGCGAGCGGCTCGGAGGGAGGCGACCAGGCGGAACCCTTGCCCGCGCCCTGGGCCGCCGCGCGGTACGCGCGCTCGCCGTCCTGGTGGCGACGCCCGGTCACGTGGAGTGCCGCGGTCGGCCTCGTCGCCGGGATCGCGATCGGCGTCGTCTGGGCCAGGTCGGGGGGCACGGCCGAGGACCGGGCGAGCCTGACCCTGAGCCCCACCTACGAGTCGCCGGTGGCGCTCCCGCCGGGTACGTCGTTCGTCCGCACGCAGGTCCTGGCCTCCGGCGGCATCCGGGTGACCCACTGGATCCACACCGCGAGGGCGGTCAGCTCACTCACGCTGCGCGTTCCTCAGACGCTCGGGCTCGACCCTGCCGCCGTCACCGTCAGCGGCCTCACGGTCGCCGCGGACGGGATGGCCGAGCCGCCCGCGTCACCCGGGTCCTGGACGGGAGACGCCCTCCACACCGTCGCCGTACCGGCCGCGCGCGACCTCTACGTGAGCTACCGCCTGACGGGTGCGGTCCAGTCGGCGGGGAGCAACGGGCGGGCGCTCGCCCGCATCACCGCCCTTGTCGTGGACGCCGGCGGTGCCACGACCACCACGAGGCAGTCGGTCGTGGGCGCGAAGGTCCTGGCCCTGGCCTGCTCGAACGGGCCACCCGGAGCGCTGCCGGCCCCCTGCGGCACGACCCGCCACGGCCGGTGGAGCGTCCTGCTGGACGGACGTCGGCAGCACAGCCGCGTCATGGCTCAGGTGGACCTGCGGTGAGACCTCTGGCGGAGGATGCGGGATTCGAACCCGCGAGGGCTTGCACCCAACCCGCTTTCCAAGCGAGCGCCATAGGCCACTAGGCGAATCCTCCGCGCAGGAGGGTACCCGCGCCGCGACCGGCCCACGAAATCCGTCAGCCCGCCCGGGAGGTCATCCGACGTCGTGGCGATCGCGCTCGATTCGTATGACGTCCCGGGGCCGCCTAGACTCGCGGCCAACCCCCCATGCGGCGGCATCTTGCTGAATCCCCCAGGGCCGGAAGGCAGCAAGGGCAGGCGGGCTCTGCCGGGTGCGTGGGGGGCCTCTTCATGTCCGGGCCCGGCCGGTCGGCCGCGGGTCTAGCATCCGCTCGTGTCGTTCCTCGACCTGGCGATCGTGTGCACCGCCGCACTGGCCGGTCCGATCCTGGCCACGCCGAAGGGCTGGCGACTGCCGGTCGTGCTCGGCGAGCTGGTCGCAGGCGTGGTGCTGGGCGCCACGGGGTTCGGCGTCCTCGACGCGAGCGAGCCGACGTTCTCCTTCCTGGGCAGCTGCGGCTTCGTGCTCGTGATGTTCGTGGCGGGCACCCATGTGCCGGTGCGCGACCCCCGGCTGCGTACCGCCCTCCGCACGGGAGTCGTGCGAGCCCTGCTCGTGGGAGTCGTCGCCGTCGCGCTGGGGTACGCCGTCGCCCGGCTGGTCGGCACCTCCCACGCCCTGGTGTACGCCGTGCTGATGGCGTCATCGTCGGCGGCGATCGTGCTGCCGACCGTCGACTCGCTCAAGCTCACGGGCCCCGATCTGGTCGACCTGCTGCCGCAGGTCGCGGTCGCCGACTCGCTGTGCATCGTCCTGCTCCCGCTGGTGATCGACACCGCGCACGTCGTCCGCGCGGCCGTCGGCGCCCTCGCCGTCCTGGCTGCGGGGGTCGTGCTGTTCGGGCTCCTGTCCTGGGTCGAGCGCAGCGGCCTGCGCAACCGGGTCCACGACGAGTCGGAGGAGCGCGGGTTCGCCGTCGAGCTCCGCGTCAGCCTGGCCGCGATGTTCGCGATGGCCGCGCTCGCGGTCGCGGTCCACGTCTCGCTGATGCTGGCCGGCTTCGTCTCCGGTCTCGCCGTCGCCTTCGTCGGGGAGCCGCGGCGCGTCGCCAAGCAGCTGTTCGCCGTCACCGAGGGCTTCTTCGGACCCCTCTTCTTCGTGTGGCTCGGCGCGACCCTGCAGCTGCGCAACCTCGTGCAGCACCCCTCGATGATCGTGCTCGGCGTCTGCCTGGGGGCGGGCGCGGCGCTGGCCCACCTCGCGGCGGTGCTGCTGCGCCAGCCTCCCGCGTACGCGATGCTCGCGGCCGCCCAGCTCGGGGTGCCCGTCGCCGCGGCGACGGTCGGAGAGCAGCTGCACGTACTGAGGCCGGGGGAGGGTGCGTCGCTGGTGCTCGGCGCGCTGCTCGCGCTCGGCGTGACCGTCGCCGGCGGGGCGCTGGCCGCGCGCCGCACCCCGGAGCCGACCGGTGGGTGACGTCCGCGACCTGACGGCCGGCTACGAGCACTGGCTCGGGCAGCAGATCCCGCTCGACCCCGGACAGCTGCGCGACAAGCACGACGAGTTGGCGCACGACGAGTACCGCTTCCTGCGCGGCACCTACTACCTCTGGCTGGTCCGGGTGGCGGCCGAGACCCCGGAGGCGCTCCGGTGGGCGCCGGTCCCGCTCGTCGGCGACCTCCACGTCGAGAACTTCGGCACCTGGCGGGACCGTGACCAGGTCCGGCGCTGGGGGGTCAACGACCTCGACGAGCTCGCGCGCGGGTCCTGGCTGCTCGACCTGCTACGGCTCGCCGTCTCCGCCGTGCTGGCTCCGCACCTGACCGTCGACGACCACGAGGTCTGCGACGGGATCCTCGACGCGTGGTACGCCGCGACCCCGGGCGCCGCGGTCGACCTGCGCGACGCGCCCCATCTCGAGCCCCTCGTGCCTGAGTTCGCCGACCCGGGGGCCTTCTACACCGCCCTGTCCGAAGGTCGAGCCGTCCACGACGTTCCGACCGCCGTCGTCACGGCCGCGGAGCGGGTCGCCGAGGTCGGCTGGCGACCGGCGTGGCACGTGCACGAGGCCGGCACCGGCTCGCTCGGGCACCGGCGCCGGGTCGGGGTGGGCCGCGCCGGGGACGGCTCCTGGCACGCCCGCGAGGCCAAGCAGCTCGGGCCGCCGACCTGCGTCTGGGCAGCCTTGCAGGTCAGCGTGCCCGGCATCCCACAGCCCGACTCGTCGGTGTACGACGCGGTGGTGGCGGCCGTCCGCGGGCCCGCCGGGGCCGCCCGGGTCGACGACTGGCAGGTCCGCGACCTGGCGCCCGACGTCGTCCGGATCAGACCCGAGGGCCTGCGCCACCACGACGCCCGGCGCCTGCTCGAGGCGATGGCGAGAGCCGCGGCCGACGTACACGCCGCGGACCCGGTGGCTCACGCCGCGGCGCACGCCCAGACCGTCTCCGGGCACGACTTCCGGGCCCAGGTCGCGACCCTGGTGGCCGCGGTCCGGCGCGACTTCGCAGGTCACCACTGAGGGACCGGCGAGGCGGCCGGCTCACCGACGGCTACGGCGGCTCGGTCGGCCTCCCGGTTGTCGGCACGTCTGGCTAGGGTTCAGGAGTGGAGTCCCCGCTCGCGCTCTATCGCCGCTACCGGCCCGAGACCTTCGCCGAGGTCATCGGGCAGGACCACGTGACCGAGCCGCTGCGGGCCGCCCTCGCGGGCAACCGCGTCAATCACGCCTACCTCTTCTCCGGCCCTCGCGGCTGCGGCAAGACCACCTCCGCGCGCATCCTCGCCCGCTCCCTGAACTGCGAGAAGGCGCCGGTCGCCGACCCGTGCGGAGAGTGCGACTCGTGCCGCGACCTGGCTCGCGGCGGGCCGGGGTCGATCGACGTGATCGAGATCGACGCGGCCTCCCACGGCGGGGTCGACGACGCCCGCGACCTGCGCGAGAAGGCCTTCTTCGCCCCGGTGCGGAGCCGGTTCAAGGTCTACATCATCGACGAGGCCCACATGGTCAGCACGCAGGGTTTCAACGCCCTGCTCAAGCTGGTCGAGGAGCCGCCCCCGCACCTGCGCTTCATCTTCGCCACGACCGAGCCGGAGAAGGTCATCCCGACCATCCGCTCGCGCACCCACCACTACCCGTTCCGGCTGATCCCGCCGCGCCTGCTCACCGCGTACCTCTCGGAGCTCTGCGAGAAGGAGCAGGTGCAGATCGAGCCCGCGGCGCTGCCGCTGGTCGTGCGGGCCGGCGCGGGCTCGGCCCGCGACAGCCTGTCGGTGCTCGACCAGCTCATGGGTGGCGCCGGTCCCGAGGGCGTCACCTACGACTTGGCCTCGGGCCTGCTGGGCTACACGCCCGACACGCTCCTGGACGAGGTGGTCGACGCGTTCGCCGCGGGTGACGGCGCCGCGGTCTTCGGCGTCGTCGACAAGGTGATGGAGACCGGGCAGGACCCGCGCCGCTTCACCGAGGACCTGCTCCGCCGGCTGCGCGACCTCGTGATCGTCTCGGCGGTGCCCGACGCCCCCGCCACGGGCCTGATCGACATCGCCGAGGACGCCGCCGACCGCCTAGTCGCCCAGGCGGCGCGGTTCGGTCCTGCCGACCTCTCGCGGGCAGCCGACCTGGTGGCGACCGGGCTCACCGAGATGCGTGGCGCCACCGCTCCGCGGCTCCTGCTCGAGCTGATCTGCGCCCGCGTGCTGCTCCCGGGTGCCGACCACTCCACCGAGGGCGTGATGTCCCGCCTCGACCGGCTCGAGCGACGGATGACGATCAGCGGCGGCGACCCCTCGCCCGCCCCGACGGTCGCCGCCGAGCCCGAGACCGTCGTCCCCCCACCGCCGGTCATCGAGCCGACGATCATCGAGCCGGTCCGCCCCCCGGAGCCCGCGCGCTCCGAGGAGTCGGTCCCCGAGCCAGCCGCCGAGCCAGCCGCCGAGCCAGCCGCCGAGCCGGTGACGGTGTCCGGGTCGACCTTGACCCTGGTCGACGTGCGCCGGCTCTGGCCCGACATCGTCGAGGCCACCAAGCAGCGCCGTCGCCTGACCTGGATCTACCTCACCCAGCAGGCGCAGGTGGTGGCGGTCGACGACAAGACCCTGACCCTCGGCTTCGCCAACGCCGGGGCGCGCGAGTCCTTCGACGGCGGGGGCAGCGGTGAGATCGTCCGTCAGGCCGCCATCGACGTGGTCGGCCACGACTGGCGGGTCGAGACCATCGTCGACCCCGGGGCGGATGCGGCGGCACCACCACCGCGCCAACCGACCGAGTCGGCTGAGTCGGCCGGGCCCGCAGCACCGGTCGAGCCGGCCTCGCCGCCGGCACAGCCGGCAGGTCACCAGCTCGGCTCCCCACCCCAGCCCGAGCCCGGCACCGCTGACGGGGCACGCCCGGACGACCTCGACGTCGAGTCTTCGGGCTCGGACAGCAAGCAGCTCCTCGCCGACGCCCTCGAGGCCCAGGTGATCGAGGAGATCCCGCACCAGTGACGACATCCCAGACACGGCAGGTGAGCCCATGACCGACAACCCGTTCGAGGCGCTCGGCGGGGCCGGGGGCTTCGACCTCCAGGGCCTCCTGGAGCAGGCCCAGCAGATGCAGGAGCAGCTCGAGAGCGCGCAGGAGCGTCTGGCCGACGCGCGCGTCGACGGCACGGCCGGCGGCGGCGCGGTCACCGTCACGGTCAACGGCATCGGCGAGCTCCAGGCGGTCACGATCCGCCCCGGCACGTTCGACGGGTCCTCCGACGACGACCTGGGCGATCTCGGTGACCTGGTGGTGGCGGCCTACCGCGACGCCAAGGCCCAGGCCGACGCGCTGGCCAGCAGTGCGCTCGGGCCGCTCTCCGGCGGACCCGGCGGGCCGGGCGGACCGGCCGCGCCGGGCGCGCTGGGCTTCAGCCAGGGAGACTGAGCTCCTTGTACGAAGGCGTCGTCCAAGACCTCATCGACGAGCTCGGCCGTCTGCCGGGCGTGGGACCCAAGGGCGCCCAGCGGATCGCGTTCCACCTGCTGCAGGCCGAGCCGGTCGACGTACGCCGCCTCGCCGAGGTGCTGCTCGAGGTCAAGCAGCGGGTGCGGTTCTGCTCGATCTGCTTCAACGTCTCCGAGGACGAGCAGTGCCGGATCTGCCGTGACCCGCGCCGCGACCAGACCGTGCTGTGCGTGGTCGAGGAGTACAAGGACGTCGTCGCGATCGAGCGGACCAAGGAGTTCCGCGGTCGCTACCACGTGCTGGGCGGCGCGATCTCGCCGATCGACGGCATCGGCCCGGACCAGCTCCACATCCGCGAGCTGCTGACCCGCCTGGCCGACGGCACCATCACCGAGGTGATCCTCGCGACCGACCCCAACCTCGAGGGCGAGGCCACCGCCACCTACCTCACCCGTATGCTCAAGTCGTTGGAGCTACGCATCACCCGCCTGGCGAGCGGCCTCCCGGTCGGAGGCGACCTGGAGTACGCCGACGAGGTGACGCTCGGGCGGGCATTCGCGGGGAGGCGATCGGCAGAATGAGCGAGGACATCACCGAGGCGATCTCGGTGCAGATGGTGGGTGGGCCGAGCCTTCCCCCGACGAGCCCGCACGACGAGTTCGCCGTCCAGATCGCCGACCAGGTCGAGAGCTTCCTGATCGCGCTCAAGGCGGTGGCCGCGGAGGGCAACCCCGGGACCGGCATCTCCATGCTGCTGCTCGAGATCAGCCAGCTGCTGCTGGCCGGAGCCCGCCTAGGAGCGCAGGTCGACTTCACGCCGGCCACCGACTACCAGCCCGACGTCGGTCCCGAGGCCGACCTCGACGAGCTGCGCCTGCGGCTCGCGCAGCTGTTCGGCGGCGTCGACACCTACAGCTTCGTCTTCGACCCCTACGACCCCGAGATGGTGTCGAGCCAGCTTTCCGACGACCTGACCCAGATTGCCGCCGACCTGGAGAACGGCCTGCGTCACTTCGCGCTCGGCAACACCGCCGAGGCCCTGTGGTGGTGGCAGTTCTCCTACGTCTCCTCGTGGGGCAACCTCGGTGGCGCCCTCCTCAACGCGCTGCTCTCGATCGTGGCCCACGACCGGCTCGACGTGGAGTACACCGGCGAGCTCGACCGCGTCGCGGCCGCCAACGAGATGCTCGACGAGGCACCCGAGCCCACCGCGTAGAATCGCGGCGGTCGCAGCGTCGCGGCGTACGCACTCGTCACATCGTTTCCGAGGACTCTCCCGTGCACACCCAGCTGAGCCCGTCATGAGCTCGTCATGAGCCCGTCATGAGCATCGTCGTTCAGAAGTACGGCGGCTCGTCGCTGTCCGACGCCGACGCGATCAAGCGGGTGGCACACCGCATCGTGCAGGCCAAGAAGCAGGGGCACGACGTCGTCGTCGCGGTCTCCGCGATGGGCGACAGCACCGACGAGCTGCTCGACCTCGCCAATACAGGTGAGCCCGCTGCCGCCCGCGCGCGAGCTCGACATGCTGCTGACCGCGGGCGAGCGGATCTCGATGGCGCTGGTCGCGATGGCGATCTCCGACCTGGGCTGCACGGCCCGCTCGTTCACCGGCTCGCAGGCCGGCGTGATCACGGACTCGACCCACGGGCGGGCCAAGATCATCGACATCACGCCGGGCCGGATCACCCAGGCGCTGGCCGACGGGCACATCGTGATCGTCGCGGGCTTCCAGGGCGTCAGCCAGGACACCAAGGAGATCACCACGCTCGGCCGTGGCGGCACCGACACGACCGCCGTCGCGCTGGCTGCTGCCCTGGGCGCCGAGGTCTGCGAGATCTACACCGACGTGGACGGCGTGTTCACCGCCGACCCTCGACTCGTGCCCACGGCTCGCCGGCTCGACCGCGTCTCCACCGAGGAGATGCTGGAGATGGCCGCGTCCGGCGCCAAGATCCTGCACCTGCGCTGCGTCGAGTACGCACGCCGCTACGACATCCCGGTCCACGTCCGGTCCTCCTTCTCGCAGAAGGAGGGCACGTGGGTCGTGCCCAACCCCACGGAGGGAGCAGAGCCCATGGAGCAGGCGATCATCGCCGGCATCGCCCACGACCGCAGCGAGGCCAAGGTCACCGTGGTCGGCGTGCCCGACAAGGTCGGCGTCGCGGCCCGCGTGTTCGAGGCCCTCGCCGAGGCCGAGATCAACATCGACATGGTCGTGCAGAACGTCTCGGCCCAGGCCACCGGGCTCACCGACATCTCGTTCACGCTGCCGCGCGACGACGGCCAGAAGGCGATGGCCGCGCTGGCCAGGCTGCAGAGCGAGGTCGGCTACGACCGGCTGCTGTACGACGACGAGATCGGCAAGGTCTCCCTGATCGGCGCCGGCATGCGCTCACACCCCGGCATCACCGCGAAGTTCTTCGCGGCCCTGGCCAACGCCGGCATCAACATCGAGATGATCTCGACCTCGGAGATCCGGATCTCGGTGATCGTCGACGAGGCGGAGGTCGGCGCGGCCGTGCAGGCCACGCACACGGCGTTCGACCTCGACAGCGCCGAGGTCGAGGCGGTCGTGTACGGCGGGTCGGGTCGCTGATGCCCGGGCTGAACGTCGGTGTCGTGGGCGCGACCGGTCAGGTCGGCGCCGCGATGCGGCAGATCCTGCTCGAGCGGGAGTTCCCGATCGAGACCATCCGCCTCTTCTCGTCGGCGCGCTCGGCGGGGACGGTGCTCCCGTTCGGCGACCGCGAGGTCACCGTCGAGGACGCCGAGACCGCCGACCCGGCCGGCCTCGACGTGGCGCTGTTCTCGGCCGGCGCCACGGCCTCGCGCGCGCTGGCGCCGCGGTTCGCTGCGGCGGGCGCCGTCGTGGTCGACAACTCCTCGGCCTGGCGAATGGACCCCGAGGTGCCGCTGGTGGTCTCCGAGGTCAACCCGGAGGCGATCGCGGACGTCCCCCGCGGGATCGTCGCCAACCCCAACTGCACGACCATGGCCGCGATGCCGGTGCTCAAGCCGCTGCACGAGGAGGCGGGGCTCACCCGCCTCGTCGCCTCGACGTACCAAGCGGTCTCCGGCAGCGGTCTCGCCGGCGTCGACGAGCTGGCCGACCAGCTGGCCGCGGCGGGGGACAAGGCGCGCGAGCTCGCCTACGACGGTTCGGCGGTGACGTTCCCCGAGCCGGTGAAGTACGTCGACACCATCGCCCACAACGTCCTGCCCCTGGCCGGCTCGATCGTCGACGACGGCGAGTTCGAGACCGACGAGGAGAAGAAGCTGCGCAACGAGAGCCGGAAGATCCTGGGCATCCCCGGCCTGCTCGTCTCCGGCACCTGCGTGCGGGTCCCGGTGTTCACCGGGCACAGCCTGTCCATCAACGCCGAGTTCGCGCGGCCGCTGTCGGTCGAGCGCGCCCGCGAGGTGCTGGCGGCCGCTCCCGGCGTCGAGCTCGCCGACGTGCCGACGCCGCTGCACGCGGCCGGCCGCGACCCGTCGTACGTCGGGCGGCTGCGTCAGGACCCGGGTGTCCCCGACGGTCGCGGACTCGTGCTGTTCGTCAGCAACGACAACCTCCGCAAGGGCGCGGCGCTCAACGCGGTTCAGATCGCGGAGCTGATCGCGGATCGACGGGGTCGGGGTACGCCGTCGTGAGCCACCACGCGGCGAGGTAGGTCAGCATCGCCAAGGCGGGCACCACGACCGCCGACATCCGGTCGTCGAGCACGGGCAGCAGGGCGAACAGCGCCACCATCACGAGCAGCGCGACGCCGAGCAGGCTGGTGCTGGTGTGTGCCCGCACCCCGAGTGCCCACAGCAGCACCGACCCCAGCACGGCCGCGAGGATCGTGATCGCGAGCAGCGGCACGAGACCGGCCGTGCCGCACGACGACGTACCCCGCACCGACGTGCACACGTGCAGGGTCGCGGTCGTGAGCCCGACCAGGACCGCTCCGACGATCGCGCCGGTGACCAGCGCCGCCAGTGCGGCCGGAGGGTGAGGCGCCCGCACCCGAGGCTTGCTGATGGACGGCTTCGGCAGGGACGGCTTCCGGAGCGTCGGCTTGCGCAGTGATGGCTTGCGGAGCCGCAGAGAGGGCAGCCGCAGCGAAGCGTCGTCCTGCCCCGTCTCGCGCGCGGGGCGCTCCTCGTCCGCCATACCCCGCAGTGTGCCACCCGCCGCGGCGCGATAGTACGGATCGAACGGCCGCTCTGAGAGCACGAATGCCCGGTCAATTGATCCGTACTATCGGCGGCGGCCGGGACGGGCGACACTACGATCCGCGGGTGGGCAGAGGCGGTCGGGTGGGCTGGCGGCCAGCGCTGTGGCGGGCGCCGCTGCTGGCCCTGGGCGCCCTCGTCGGGATGCTCGTGCTGGCGTCCCCGGCGTCCGCCCACGCGACCCTGGAGAGCAGCTCGCCACCGTCGGGCGCGGTCCTGGCCCAGGCGCCGACCACGGTCACCCTGGTGTTCGACGAGGGCATCACGCTGATGCCCGACTCCGTGCGCGTCTTCGGTCCGGACGGCGGGCAGGTCGACTCCGGCCACGTCGACCACGCCCGGGGCGTCGCGGCCACGGCGTCCGTCGGGCTCCGCTCGGGCCTGCACGACGGCACCTACCTCGTCTCCTACCGGGTCGTCTCGGCCGACTCACACCCGGTCTCCGGCGCGTACACGTTCTCGATCGGGCACCGCTCCACGCCACCCGGAAGCGTCCCCACGGCCCACGGCTCGACCGCGACCAACGTCGGTCTCGGCCTCTCGCGCTGGCTGACGTACGCCGGCGCGGCGCTCGGCCTGGGGGGCCTGGTGTTCCTCTCGTGGTGCTGGCCGGCGGGCTGGTCCTCGCCGCGGGCTCGCCGGGTCGTCGACGTCGGCACCGGCCTACTCGTGGCGGGCACCCTCCTCGGGCTGCTGCTCAAGGGCCCGTACGACGCCGGGCTGGGCCCGGCTCATGCCGCCGACGTCGACCTCGTGCGCGAGGTGCTCGGCACGACGTACGGCCGAGCCCTGGACGTCCGGATCCTGCTCCTGGCCGTGGTGATCCTCCTGCTCGTCTACCGCACCCGCCTGTCGGCTCGGGTCCTGCGCTGGGCCGGCGTCGTGGTGGTACCGGCGGTCGGCGTGACGTTCGCCCTGTGCGGGCACGCGGCGGCGGGCAGCCACCAGGGACTCGCCGTTGCGAGCGTCGCCGTGCACGTGTCCGCCATGAGCGTCTGGCTCGGCGGCCTGGCGCTGCTGGCGGGCGTGGTGCTCGCCGAGGACCACCCGATGAGCGACGCCCTGGCCGTCGTGCGCAGGTTCTCCACGGTCGCCGCCGTGTCGGTCGGCGTGCTCGTGGCCACGGGGGTCTACCAGGCCGTACGGGAGCTGCAGTCGTGGGACGTGCTGCTCGACAGCCACTACGGCCACGTGCTGCTGGTGAAGATCTGGCTCGTCGTCATCGCTCTCGGTGCCGCCGCCGGGTCACGGGCGTGGGTCTGGCAGTCGAAGGCACCGACCGGCCCGCCGCTGCGGACGCTACGGAGCAGCGTGGCCCTCGAGAGCGTGGCGATCGTCGGCGTGCTCATCGCGAGCGCCATGCTGGTGACCAGCGACCCGAAGGCCGCCCGGCTCGTCTCGGCCCCGGTCTCGACGACCGTCCGAGCCGGACCCGACCAGGTGCGGGTCTCCGTGACCCCGGCGGGGACGCGTCGGGTGAGCCTGCGGCTCGTGGTGCTCGACCGCGACGGCCATCCGGTCGACCCACCCGAGGTCGACGCGGCCTTCTCCCTGCGGGAGCAGCAGGTCGGGCCGCTGCCGGTGACCCTGACCCGGAGCGGTCGCGGCGTCCGGACCGGCCGCGTCAGCCTCCCGCTGGGAGGGGAGTGGCAGTTGGCCGTGACCGTGCGGACGACCGCCATCGACGAGGCGACGGCGTACGTCGAGGTGCCCGTGGGCTGAGCGGGTCAGCGCCGCGGTCGCCGGAGCACGGTCAGCGCGCCGGCGGCGGCCGCCACGACGAGCGCGAGGATCGAGAGGACCAGGGCGAGGGTCGCCCTGGTGCCGCCGCTCGAGCCCGAGGTGCTCGCGGTGCTCCCGGTCTCCGCCGCCGAGGTGGCGGTTCCTGGCGACAGGGTCAACGTCGGCGCGGGGTGCTCGGGCTCGGGGGCACCGGGTGAGGTGGGGTCGATCCACCGCACGATCGTGCCGTCGGAGTAGGTCTGCAGCGCCTTGAAGACCATGGTCGGCGCCTTCGGCAGCGGCCCGGCGGAGATCGCGAACTCCTCGAACTCACCCGGCTGGATGGACGTCGCCTTCGAGTCCGCCGTCCACGTGACCTCGGAGACCGCCTGCGTCACCTGGCCGTCGTCGGAGCTGATCGGCTGGTCGAGCTTCACGATCCTGACCCGGAAGCTCCAGCCCGCAACGGGCCGCACCGACACCGACGCGAGCGGCTGCGACCGGGGGAAGAACACCTGCACCTTCGTCGTGTCCGCGTCGTCGGTCTCGTTCGGCACGCGGAACGTCACGACGGTGTACCCGCCCTGCGTCGCGCCAGGGGCGTCGACGGTCACGTGCGCGGACGCCGAGCCGGCGAGCACGAGCACCGGGAGGATGGCCGCGGTCAGCGCGAGGACCACCCGTCGGGCCGTGCGTGCCATGGCTGGAGTACACCACGGGGGTACGACGCCTCACCCTGGCGGGCCGCGGGCTGGGCCGCCGTGGTTCGATGGCCGTGCGATGAGCCATCAGCACCTGCCGCCCCTGGACTGGGGCACCTTTCTCAGCACCTGGCAGTCCCGGCCGGGCTGGCTGGTCGTCTCCGTCCTCCTGCTCGTCGCCTACGTCGTCGGCGTCCAGCGCGGGCATCGGCACGGAGGGACGGTCGGGCCGATCCGGGTCGCCTGCTTCGTGCTCGGTCTGGTCCTGCTGATGGTGTGCCTGTGCTCCGCCGTCGACGCCTACGCGATGTCGCTCTTCTGGATGCACATGGTCGAGCACCTCACCCTGATCACGGTGGTGCCGGCGCTGCTGGTGCTGGGGCATCCGCTGACGGTGCTGCGCAACGCCGGCGGCGACGTGTGGCGGGCTCGTGTCGACCGGCTGCTGCAGACGGGCCCGATCTCCTGGCTCCTGCACCCGCTGCTCGGCCTCACGGCGTACGGCGTGGTCGTGTTCTTCACGCACCTGACGCCGTTCATGGACAAGATGGCGATGCATCCCTCGCTGATGACCCTCGAGCAGGTGCTCTACGTCGGCTCGGGCGCCTGGCTGCTGCTCGGCGCGATCGGGGACGAGCCGATCCGCTGGCGCACGCCGTACCTGCTCCGCATCGCCCTGTTGGTGATGGCGATGGTGCCGGACACCCTGGTCGGAGTCGTGCTGCTGCAGACCCAGACCGACCCGTTCCCGAGGTACATGGCGATGCGGCCCGACTGGGCACCCGGCGCCCTGCACGACCTCGACGTCGGCGGCTCGCTGATGTGGGCCGGCGGCGACGGCCTCATGATGCTGCTGGCCCTCGGCGTGGTCATCGCGCTGCTGTCACGGCAGCGCGACAGCTTCCTGGGCACGTGGCTGGAGTCGGCGCGCACCGGCACGATGGTCGGCCACGTCGAGCGGTCCGGCGGGCGGCTCAGCCTGGACGACGGGGCGAGCGTGGACGACGACGACGCTGCGCTCGCGGCGTACAACGACATGTTGCGTCGCCTCGGCACCGGCGGAGAGTCGCGCTCGCGCGAGTCCTGACGGCGCTCAGTTGCCGCTGAGCGTGCCCGGGGACCCCGGGTGGTAGCCGCCCGGCCCGGTGGGGTCGTCCGCGTCCGCGGCGACGTGGCTGTGGGTGTGGCGGTCCGGCGCGTGGGTCTGGTGGTGGTCGGCACCGGCCAGGCTGAACGCGCCGAAGCCCAGCAGGGCTGCCAGCGCGATACCGGCGCCGGCGAGTCGGAGGTGCGTGTGCACGAAGGTCTCCTCGGGAGGTCTGTGGAAGATGCCCTCAGCCTCGTCGCCCGTGAACACCGCGTCTGTCAGGCACCTGACACAAGCGGCCCGCGGTCGGCAGGACGTCATACGAGGTGGTCGCTATAGGCACCACTTCGTATGACGTCTCCGGGGCGACCTGAGCTGAGGAGCTGGCCGTCAGCTGCGGGCTTCCTGCGCGTTCTGCCGCCCGGCTCGCCTTCCTGTGCTCTCCTGTGCACATGGTCGAACGATCGAGAGTTGCCGTGCTGGTGGGCGCACTGGTCCTGGCCACCTCATCCCTGGCCGCTGCGTGGCCGGGGTCCGGTGCCGTCGCCGCGGGGGAGACCTGCCATGGGGAGGCGGCCACCATCGTCGGCACGCCGGACGGCGACATCCACGGGACCAACGGACCGGACGTCGTCGTCACCAACGGTGCCGCGCAGACCGACACCGGCGCGGGGGACGACATCGTCTGCGTGACCGGCGGCGACGGCCTCGGGAACGCGTTCATCTCGGTCGACGAGGGCGATGACCTCGTCGATGCGACCGCCAGTGAGGCTCGCGACGTCGTGGCCGACCTCGGCGCGGGTGACGACACGTTCTTCGGGGGATCGGAGGTCGACATCGTGAACGCCAGCGACCCCTTCGAGTCAGACCCCGGCCAGGGCGCGGACACCGTCAGCACCGGTGGCGGAGCCGACTTCGTCCAGTCCGGCGGCTCGATCGCCCAGCCCGACCACGACACGATCGACCTCGGACCGGGCCGCGACGACGCCGATCTCGAGGGTCTGACCGACCCGGCGCTGCCGGTGCATGGAGGTCCCGGCCGGGACGGGATCGAGCTCACCCGCGTCGCGATGCGCCACGCCCTGGTCATCGACAACCGGACCGGGGAGGCGACCGACGCCGGCACCCCGGTGATCTCGTGGGGCGGCATGGAGGTGTTCTCGCTGAGCAACATCGGCTCCTGGGGTCCGCCGTCGTTCATCGGCGGCCCGGGTGCCGAGCGGGTGTACAGCCTGGTGCCCCTCACCTCGGTCGACCTCGGCGGCGGTGACGATCGGCTCAACCTCGAGCTCCAGCACTCGGTGGTCGACCACCCGACGTACCGCGGTGGCAGCGGACACGACTCCTTCATCCTGTACGCCGGCGCCGGGGACGAGGCGCAACGCGAGCGGCTCGACCTCGTCCACGGCCGCCTCTTCTTCCGGCGCACCGCGAAGGCGTCGATGCACGCGCGGATCCACGGCTTCGAGCAGGCCAAGCTCTCGTCGTACCACCTGAACGTCATCGGCTCGGCCAAGGCCGACGACATCGTCTGGCTCGGCTGTCGCGGGGTGGTCGCCGGCGGTCGCGGCAACGACCTGATCTCGGCGTACGCCGATGACGACGCCGGCTGCGGCTACCTCGGCGGGGACGCGAAGCTGGTCGTCCGCGGAGGACCCGGGGACGACCGGCTCATCGGCAACTACTTCCCCGACACCCTGCTGGGCGGTCCAGGGAAGGACTACGCCGACGGCGGCGGCAACAAGGACCGCTGCGTCGCCGAGAAGACGGTCCGCTGCGAGTCCTGACCCCTGCCGGACGTCATACGAAGTGGTCGCTATAGCCACCGATTCGTATGACGTCCCGGAAGACTTGCATGCATGGTCGGGCTGACAGGATTTGAACCTGCGGCCTCCTCGTCCCGAACGAGGCGCGCTACCAAACTGCGCCACAGCCCGATTGCCAAACCGGCTGTGACGGCCGGGCGACAAGCATCGGCGAGCATACCCGAGCGGTCAGGTCGCTCCGAATCGCGGTCTCAGGCGTGTGGGACGAGGGTGAGGAGCGTGGCCTCGGGGCGGCAGGCGGTGCGGATCGGGAAGTACGGCGAGGTGCCGAGACCGGCCGAGACGTGCAGCCAGCTCGAGCCCTCGTCGCCGGGGAACGAGTCGGCCGGGTGGCGGTGCAGGCCCTTGGCGCGGGCCGGCTCGAGGTCGCAGTTGGTGACCAGCGCGCCGAAGGCTGGCAGGCAGATCTGGCCGCCGTGGGTGTGCCCGGCGAAGATCGCGTCGTAGCCGTCGGCGGCGAACTGGTCCAGCACCCGGAGGTACGGCGCGTGGGCCACCGCGACTCGCACATCGGCGTCGGCGGGGGCCGGGCCGGCGACGGCGTCGAGGTCGTCGTACTGCAGGTGCGGGTCGTCGACGCCCACCCACGCGAAGTCGAGCTCGCCGACCCGGGTCGCGGCCCGGCTGTTGGTCAGGTCGGTCCACCCGGCGGCCGTGAAGGCGTCGCACATGTCGCGCCACGGCAGCTTCACGGTGTGCACGGTGCGGCTCTCGGCCTGCGGCACCAGGTAGCCCAGGGGGTTGCGCAGGATCGGCGCGTAGTAGTCGTTCGACCCGAGCACGAAGACGCCCGGGACGTCGAGCAGGGGGCCGAGGGCGTCGAGCAGGCTGGGCACGGCGTCCAGCGACGCGATGTTGTCGCCGGTGTCGAGGACGAGGTCCGGCTCGAGGTCGGCCAGCGAGCGCAGCCACTCGCGCTTGCGCGACTGGCCGGGCGTGAGGTGCAGGTCGGTGAGGTGCAGTACCCGCAGCGGCTCCGCACCCGGCGGCAGGATCGGGAGCTCGGCCGAGCGCAGCGTGTAGGCCCGCGCCTCCCACACGGCGTACGCCGTGACACCCGCACCGAGGGCGACACCGGCGCCGAGGGCGCGGGCGAGCAGTCCGGCGGGGGTCACCGGGCAAGGCTGTCACACGGGTCCACACCCCGCACGTCGAGCGAGGAGGCTGCGGGCACAATGGCGGCATGAGCGAGCTCAAGGACCGCCTGCGTCAGGACCTCACCACCTCCATGAAGGCCCGCGACGAGCTGCGCTCGTCGACCCTGCGCATGGTGCTGTCGGCGATCACCAACGCCGAGGTCGCCGGCAAGGAGGCCCGCGAGCTCAGCGACGACGACATCGTCGGCGTGCTGTCCACCGAGGCCAAGAAGCGGCGCGAGGCCGCGACGGCGTTCTCCGACGCGGGCCGCACCGAGCTGGCCGACAAGGAGACCGCGGAGGCGGCGGTGATCGCCGACTACCTGCCCGCGCAGCTCGACGCGGCCGCGATCACCGAGCTGGTCACCGCCGCCATCCAGCAGACCGGCGCCGGGGCGGACGGCATGCGGGCCATGGGCCAGGTGATGGGCGTGCTCCAGCCGCAGGTGCGAGGCCGTGCCGACGGTGGTGCGGTCGCCGCGGAGGTGCGCCGGCAGCTGGGTGCCGGCTAGCTCACCGGTGGGGTCACCGGTGGGGTCACTGGGCGGTCAGTGGTGCCCGTGCCCGTGCCCGTTGCCGCCGTGATGGTGCGGCGGTGGCGCGGGTGTGCCGTCGGAGAGGTAGACGGTGATGCTGGTGCCGCTGGCCACTTGGCTGCCGGCCCCCGGGCTCGTGTAGGCGACCGTGCCCTTGGCGTAGCCGGAGTCGCGGTAGCCGCCGTTGACCACGGTGAACCCGGCGGCCTTGAGCTGCTGGGCCGCCGAGTCGTAGGACGCGCCACCCACGTCGGGCACGCTGGTGAGCACGCCGTTGACGTCCTGGCCGCTCGGCGGGGTGAACGTCGCGTCGGGCAGCCACTGCTGGATGACCTTCATCGCGTCGTACCACATCGGCCCGGCCGTGGTGGAGCCGTGCGCGGTCGGGACGTAGCTGCCCGCGAGGACCTGGCCGTTGAGGCTGACCCAGTGGCCGAGCTTGTTGGCGCCCGCGATCATCGAGGCGGTCGACAGGTTGGGCGTGTAGCCCATGAACCACACCGACATGTTGTTGTTGTTGGTACCGGTCTTGGCCGCGGACTGCTGGTTGAGCACGAGGTCCTGGCCGAAGCCGCCGGGCGCCATCACGCCCTCCAGGACGTCGTTGACCGCGTCGGCGACCGGTGCCGCCACGACCTGCTTGCACTGCTGCGGGTAGGTCTTCAGCTGGTGGCCGTCGGAGTCGTCGATCGAGGTGACCGGCCGCGGGTCGCAGTAGAGGCCGTGGGCCGCCCAGGTCGCGTAGGCGTTGGCGAGCTGCAGCGGGCTGGTCGACGCGACGCCGAGGGTGAACGACGGGACCAGCTCGGTCGCCGGGTCGTTGAGGTCCATGCCCATCTCGTTGGCGAGGCGGAACGGCTCGCACAGGCCGGTCTGGAGCTCCAGCTTGGCGAAGAACGGGTTCACGGAGTTCTGCGTGCCGGCGTAGAGGTTCATGTTGCCGGAGGTCGTCGACGTGTGGACGTCCCAGGTGTCCGTGCTCGCGAAGTGCTGACCGTGGCACACGCGGTACTGGCTCATCGGGATCTTGACCTCGGCCGGAGCGTCGATGTTCTCGGTGAGCGGGATGCCCTGCTGGATCGCCGTCGCGAGCACGAAGGCCTTGAACGTCGAGCCCGGCTGGAAGCCGGCGGAGTCGCCGTACTGCTGGGGCACGGTGTAGTTGATGAAGGTCTGCCCGTGCGCGGCGTCGGTGCCCATCGGGCGTGACTGCGCCAGCGCCTTCACGTCGCCCGTGCCGGGCTGCACCATCGCCAGGGCGCCGATCGCCTGGTTCTGCGGGAACACGTGGTGCTTCACGGAGTTGTCGGCGGCGGTCTGGAAGCGCGGGTCGATGGTGGTGTGGATGACCAGGCCGCCGGTGTAGAGCAGCTTCTTGCGCGCCTCGGGCGACTTGCCGAGCGCCGGGTCCTGCTCGAGATAGCGCACGACGTAGTCGCAGAAGAACGGCGCACTGGAGTTGATGCAGCCGTTGGGCGTCGGCACTGGGTGCAGGCCCAGGGGCTGCTTCTTGTAGTGGTCGGCCTTGCGCTGGGAGATCACGTGGAGCTGCGCGAGCCGGTCGAGGACGACGTTGCGCCGCTGCAGGCCACGGTCGGGGTTGCGCAGAGGGTCGTAGCCCGTGGGGTTCTTCACCAGGCCGGCGAGCGTGGCTCCCTGGACCCAGTTGAGGTCCTTGGCGTTGACGCCGAAGTAGTGGCGGGCGGCGGCTTGGACGCCGTAGGCCCCGTCGCCGAAGTAGGCGATGTTGAGGTAGCGCTCGAGGATCCAGTCCTTGGAGTAGTGCTGCTCGAAGGCGATCGCGTAGCGGAGCTCGGTGAGCTTGCGGGCGTAGGTGTCGGCCGTGGCCTCCTTGCGCTGGGCCTTGGTCTTGGCCTGCGCGAGCAGGGTCATCTTCACCATCTGCTGGGTGATCGACGAGCCACCCTGGACCACGCCGCCGTTGGACTGGTTGGTCACCAGCGCACGCAGCGTGCCCTTCAGGTCGAGCGCGCCGTGCTGGTAGAAGCGGTAGTCCTCGATCGCGACGATCGACTTGACCATCTTGCGCGAGACGCTCTTCAGCGGGACGTTGACGCGGTTCTCGTCGTACAGCGTCGCGATGACCTGGCCCTGCGGGTCGACGATCTTGGTCTGCTGGGCCAGGGGCTGCGTGCGGAGGTCGGCGGGGAGCGACTCGACGGTGTGCGAGACCTTCTTCGCCGCGATGCCGAACACGCCCGCGAAGGGGATCGCCAGGCCCGCGACGACCACGCCCATCACGGCGGCGACGGCGGCCATCACACCGAGGTGAGAGATGATCCGGGACGTCGGGAGACGCTCCTCACGGGGCATGGCCATGCCGATCAGACTACGTGACGGCCCCATGACCTGCTCATTTGCGACCAACCGGGACTAGTCCAATAGGACTACGGGGATCGATCCGGACGAGTCTGTACCGCACGGCCCTCCGATCTTTACCTTGGAGCCTCGACTGAACATCCACCCCCGGTGGATGGCTTCATGGGGAAGCACAGTCACTTGACGATCGTGGGGACGTCACTATGTGGAATCAAGATTGGGCTGCCCAGGCTGCGTGCCGAGGTCAGCAACCCGACCAGCTGTTCGTCCGTGGTGCCGAGCAGAACAAGGCCAAGCAGGTCTGCGGTGCGTGTCCTGTGCGCACCGAGTGCCTCGCCGAGGCTCTCGACAACCAGATCGAGTGGGGCGTCTGGGGCGGGATGACCGAGCGTGAGCGCCGGGCACTCCTGCGTCGCCGTCCGAACGCATCATGGCGAGCCGTTCTCGAGCAGGCTCGCGAGCAGCACGTCGGTGTGGTCGTCAGCGCCTGAGCCGCGCTGACGACATCATCGGCCCAACGCTGTCGGGCTCTCAGGCGTCAGGTCGGCCGCTCCCCGCAAGGAGCGCGCCGACCTGACGCAGCCCTGCCAGGTCGTGCACGTCGCCCGCGAGGGCCGGCACGACCGTAGTCGGTACCTGCGGGTGCGCCGCCTCGAACCGGCGCCGTAGCCGCGCCTCCCGCTCCACCAGTCGCACGTGGTCCGCGTGGAGCCGCAGCAGGCCTGCGGTCAGCGAGTCGGCGTCTCCCTTGCGGAGCCGCTGTGCCGCGGCCATCGCCTCGTCGGCGCTCACGTCTCCCGACGTCTCCGGCGTCGCCCGGTTGACGACCAGGCCCGCCAGCGGCATGTCGTCCTCGCTGAGGCGCTCGACGAAGTACGCCGCCTCGCGCAGCGCGTCCGGCTCGGGCGCGGCCACCACGAGGAACGCGGTGCCGTCGGCCTGCAGCAGCTCGAAGGTCTTCTGCGCCCGCTGCCGGAAGCCGCCGAAGAGCGTGTCGAACGCCGCGACGAACGTCTGCATGTCACGCAGCACCTGCGCGCCCAGCACCTTGGTCAGCGCGTTGGTCACCATCCCGACGCCGACCGACATCAATCGCGCCGGCCCCTTCGCGGGCGCCAGCAGGAGTCGGATGAAGCGTCCGTCCAGGAAGCTCGACAGCCGCTCCGGGGCGTCGAGGAAGTCCAGCGCCGAGCGCGAGGGCGGCGTGTCGACGACGATCAGGTCGTAGGTGCCGTCCCGGCGGGCGTCGGCGTGAATCTGCCCGAGCTTCTCCATCGCCATGTACTCCTGGGTGCCCGCGAACGAGCTCGACAGGGCGACGTAGAACGGGTTCTGCAGGATCTGCTTCGCCTTCTCGGGGCTGGCCTGGCTCTCGACCACCTCGTCGAAGGTGCGCTTCATGTCCAGCATCATCGCGTCGAGGGAGCCGCCGGAGGGCCCGGCGCTGTGCTTGCCGCCGACGCCGGGAACCGGCCTCGGGGTGTTGTCGAGCTGCTCGATGCCCATCGACTGGGCCAGGCGGCGGGCGGGGTCGATGGTGAGGACGACGACGCGCCGTCCTCGCTCGGCGGCGCGCAGCGCCAGTGCGGCCGAGGTGGTGGTCTTGCCGACGCCGCCGGAGCCGCAGCACACGATGATGCCGGTGCTCGGGTCGTCGAGGAGCCCGTCGACGTCGAGCGTCCGGCCCCCGGTCAAGGACTGGGGTCCCACGCGGCTTCGTGCCCTGGTCATCGCGTCCTCACGCCAGTCCCTGGTCGCGGAGCATGCCGCCGAGCTCGTAGAGACCACCGAGGTCGATGCCGCCGACCAGGCGCGGCAGCTCGTACGTCGGGACGCCCAGGCCGCGGACCAGCTCGCGCTGGGAGTCCTCGAGGGCCCGGCGCTCGGCGTGGTCGCGTCCCTCGGCGAGCAGGCCGAGCACGAGGTCTCCACTGCCGGTCAGGCCGGCGCGACCGAGGTCCGTGGCGACCTTGCGCTTGGTCACCTTGCCGGCGCGGAGCGCGACCAGGTCGTCCTCGCCCAGGTCACGCGGGCGGACCTGGTTGACGATCACCCCGCCGACGGGCAGGCCGTGCTCGCGCAGCTGGGCGATGCCGTCGGCGGTCTCCTGGACGGGCATCTCCTCCAGCACGGTCACCAGGTGCACGGCCGTCTGCCGCGAGGTGAACAGGGTGGTGACCGACTCGGCCTGGTTCTTGATCGGGCCCATGCGGGCGAGGCCGGCGAGCTCGTGGTTGACGCCGAGGAAGGAGGCGATGCGGCCGGTGGGCGGCGCGTCGAGCACGACCGCGTCGTAGGAGATCGCCTGCTTGTTGCGGCGGTTGCGCTTGGCGGCCTCGTAGACCTTGCCGGTCAGCAGCACGTCCCGGACGCCGGGGGCGATCGTCGTCGCGAACTCGACCACGCCGAAGCGGTCCAGTGCCTTCCCCGCCCGGCCGAGCTTGTAGTACATCGCGAGGTACTCCAGCAGCGCCGACTCCGGGTCGATGTGCAGGGCGTGCACGACACCTCCGCGCCGGCCCTCGGTGTCAGGGAGCCCGGTGGCGATGCGGCGCTCGGCGTACGGCAGCGGCTCGACGTCGAACATCCGCGCGATGCCCTGCCGACCCTCGACCTCGCAGAGGAGCACGTTGGTTCCGCTGCCGGCCAGGGCCAGGGCGAGCGAGGCGGCCACGGTCGACTTCCCGGTGCCGCCCTTGCCCGTGACGATGTGCAGCATCACGTCGGGGAAGTCGTGGCTCGGCACGACGACGAGCCTAGAGGGAGGCTTTGCCGAGCCCGGAGTAAAGCCTTGCGCAGTCTCCTGCGGACGCCGTCTCGCCGCCGCTACCGTCGAAGCCGGGGGAAGCATCATGGACTGGACGAGACTGACGGTCTCCGGTCGGGTCACCGCGATGCAGAGGGGGCTCTGCGCCGGTGTGACCGATCAAGGCACCGTGTTCGTGGCACAGCTGCGGCTGCCGCACGTGACCGCGACGACGTACGACGACGTGCTCGTCGACTCCTTCGGCGTGCTCGGGATCGCGCCCGGCGACGGCGGCGAGACGCTGCTCAGCGGCCGTGGCGCCGACGGGCGGCTGCAGCTGTGGGGCGTGCGCGACGACCACCCGCTGGTGCGCACGCACGCGCTGGACGGCGTGGCACAGATGTGGGCCGTGCCGGCGCTCGACGCCGGCACCGACCTGCTGCTCAGCGCCCACCTCGACGACGGGTCGTGGAGCCTGCGCGCCGACGACCTCGGGGTGGCGATCGGCGGTGCCGCGCCGACACGGCGCGCCCTCGCCATGGCCGCCGGGCCCGATGCCGCGCTGGTCCTCGGCAGCCCGGAGAAGGAGCCTCTCGTCGTGGCGGGACGGCTCGGTGACACCGGAACGCCGTCCGCGTGGGCGCTCGGCGACGACGACTGGCGCCGGATCCACCTCACGACGGCGCCGTCCCTGCTCACCTCGGTGGCCTACGCCTGGGGTGGCCGGCACACGTGGATCGGTGGCGTCGCCGAAGGCCGGGCGATGGTCAGCGAGCTGCTGCCGTTCCCGTTCCGCGGGCCGCTCCGGAGCGCGTCGGTGGCGATCCCGGGGCTCGAGCTGGTGGCACTGCCCGAGGGTCACGGACGGCCGCTGGTCCTGGTCGACGACGTCGCCGGCGACCTCCCGGTCATGCTCGCGGCGATGTCGCGCGGCAACCGGCTGTGCTGGCACGACGGCACCGAGTGGAAGGCCCTGCCCGCGCCGGACGGACCGCTGCGCGCGGCCTGTGCGGCAGACGGCGGCATCCACGTCCTGATCGGCCAGTCGGTCTGGTCGATCACCGATCCGACCACGGCCTGACGCACCCCCGGCCGGCCCCTCGGCGCGTGGCAGGATGCGCGCAGGAGGTTGCCGAGGATGGACAAGGTCGTGGGAAGCGCCGCCGACGCGGTGGCGGACATCGGCGCCGGCTCGACGCTCGCCGTGGGCGGGTTCGGGCTGTGTGGTGTGCCGTCGGTGTTGATCGAGGCTCTGTTGGACGCGGGCGTCGACGAGCTCGAGGCGGTGTCGAACAACTGCGGTGTCGACGAGTGGGGGCTGGGCCGGCTGCTGATGGCCAAGCGGCTGCGCCGGATGATCTCCTCCTATGTCGGGGAGAACAAGGAGTTCGCGCGTCAGTACCTCCACGGTGAGCTCGAGGTCGAGCTGACCCCGCAGGGCACCCTCGCGGAGCGGATGCGGGCCGGAGGGTCGGGCATCCCGGCGTTCTTCACCGCCACCGGCGGGGGCACGCAGGTCGCCGAGGGCGGGCTGCCGTGGAAGTACGACGCCGAGGGCAACGTGGTCGTGGCCTCGCCGCCGAAGGAGACCCGCGACTTCGGTGGCCGGGAGTACGTTCTGGAGGCGGCGATCGTGGCCGACTTCGGGCTCGTGCGGGCCTGGAAGGGCGACCGGCACGGCAACCTCGTCTACCGGGAGTCGGCACGGAACTTCAACCCGTTGGCGGCCATGTGCGGCCGGGTGACCATCGCCGAGGTCGAGCACCTCGTGGAGCCCGGCGAGATCGAGCCGGAGAACGTCCACACCCCGGGTGTCTACGTGCAGCGGGTCGTCGCGCTCACCGCCGAGCAGGCGGCCGACAAGAAGATCGAGAAGCGGACCACCCGGCCGCGTCCGGCCGCCACGGAAGGGGCCTGACATGCCGTGGACGCGTGAGGACATGGCCGCGCGGGCGGCCTCGGAGCTGACCGACGGCTCCTACGTCAACCTCGGGATCGGACTGCCGACCCTGGTGCCGAACTACGTCGCCGACGACGTCGAGCTGGTGCTGCAGTCGGAGAACGGCATCCTCGGCGTCGGCGCCTACCCCTACGAGGGCGACGAGGACCCCGACCTGATCAACGCCGGCAAGGAGACCGTCACCCTGCGCAAGGGCGCCTCGTTCTTCGACTCCGCCACGTCGTTCGGGATGATCCGCGGCGGCAAGATCGACGCCGCGATCCTGGGTGCGATGCAGGTCTCGGCCACGGGCGACATCGCCAACTGGATGATCCCCGGGAAGATGGTCAAGGGCATGGGCGGCGCGATGGACCTCGTCCACGGCGCCAAGCGGGTCATCGTGCTGATGGAGCACGTCGCCAAGGACGGCTCGAAGAAGATCCTGAACGAGTGCGACCTGCCCTACACCGGGCGCGGTGTGGTCCAGCGGATCATCACCGACCTGTGCGTCCTCGACGTGACCGACGAGGGCCTGCGGCTGGTCGAGCTGGCCCCGGACGTCACCCTGGACGAGGTGCGGGAGAAGACCGAGCCGGAGATCCTGTCGTGACCGCCCTGTCTCGGGAGCTGCTCTCTCGGGTGCGGCCAGGCTCCGCGGTACGCGGCGCGGGTGTGGCCCTGGCCTGCCTGACGCCCGGCCTGCCGAGTCGTGCGCGAGCCGTCCTCGCGTCGTACGTCGCCGGTTGGCCGCTCGGGCATCCGGGGCTCCAGCTGTTCATCATCGTCCCCGACGAGGACGCCGAGCCGTGGCAGCGGACCGTCCTGCCCCTGGCGACCTCGGGCGTCTCGTGGACGCTGCTGATGGTGGGCGCGGTCTCCGCCGTACGCCGCAGCGCGCTGCCGGCGCCGGTGGCCGCGGTGGTGCTGGGCGGTGCGGTCGCCGTCGGCGACTCCCTGCTCATCGAGGTGGGTCAGAAGGCCAAGGCGAAGGCCCTGGCAGCCAAGGCCGCCCGCGAGGCCGCCGCCGACTAGTCCTGGAAGACTCCGAAGGTCCAGTACGCCACCGTGACGTCGGCGGGCGCCTTCTTGTTGAGCCGCACGACCAGGGTCCCGGTGGACCGGTCGTAGCCCGACACCGACGGGGTCACCCGAGCGCTGGTCACCCAGACCCCGGTGGTGGTCCCCTCGACGGTCACGATGGCGTGGTTCTCGTCCTGGCCGCCCCCGGCGTTGGGGATGGTGAAGGCCGGTAGCCGCACCGTGATGCGGGCCTTCTGCGAGCCGGCCTTGATCACTCCGGTGCCGGCGGTCGACGCGTCGGCTCCCGAGAACGGGCCCGGTACGGAGTAGCCCTCCGACAACGTCCCCTGACCTGGTGTGCCGCCCGCGGACGCGGCCACGGCATAGCCCGTGCCGGCTCCGGTCAGGAGCAGCGTCGCTCCGGCTGCGAGCATGACCTTCTTGTTCACAGGACTCCCCCTCCTGGTGATGGTCATCGCATGATCGACCCGGTGCGCGCGCCGTGTCGAGACCGACTTCAGGTATGAAGGGCGGTCCGCGTCGCGGTGAGGACGCCGAGCACGCCGACGCAGCACCCCAGCGCGAGCGCGGCGGTGAACGGATCCCCGCCCGCGTGCTTCGCCGTGGCGAACAGGACGCCGGACGCCGCGATCGTGGTCGCCCCGCCCAGCGAGTCGGCGATCGACAGGGCGGCGGAGTTGAACCCGCGATCGGAGTCGCCCGACCACCCGAGCATGGAGACGCTGGTGCGCGGGTAGGCCAGGCCCATCCCCGCGCCGGACACGATGTACGCCGCCACCGCCACGAGAGCGGACGGATGGAGCCGGACCGACGTGGTGAGGCCGGCCATGCCCACCGAGGACCAGCACCGCGCCGATCCGCATCGCGCCGGTGTCGCTCAGGCGGCGGGAGAGCCGAGACTGCGCCCAGCTCGCCCCGGCCCACGACAGTCCCACGCCCGTGAGCGAGAGCCCCGCGACGCCGGCGCTCAGGCCCCAGCGCCGCTCGAGCACGTAGATGACGTAGGTCTCGCCGCACAGGAACGCGCCGCTGAGCAACGCTCGGGTCGCGATGACGGCCGGCAGCCCGGGCCGGGCCCGGAGGGTGCCCCGAGGAACGAGCGGGCGCATCGCCGTCAGCGCCACCGCGGCCGCGGCGACCGGGAGCACGAGCAGGATCGCGCGCCCCGACCCCAGCAGCTGCAGCGAGAGCACCGCCGCCGCCGAGAGGACGGCCCAGGCCAGTCGCGACCGAGGAGCGGGTACGCCGGTCCCGGACGGCGCGAGGCCGCGCAACGCCGACCAGATCAGCGTCGCCGCGACCGCCACCAGGACGACCACCCCGAGGAAGACCCAGCGCCACCCGGCGACGTGGGCGACGTACGCCGCGACCGCCGGGCCGAAGGTCGTGGGCAGCACCCAGGCCGCGGCGAAGCTGGAGAAGATCGCGGGACGCAGTGCCGGCGGGTAGAGCAGTCCGACCATGACGTACAGGCACACCGTGAGCGCGCCGCCGCCCAGGCCCTGCACGACGCGCGCCCCGACCAGCACCTGCATCGTCGGCGCGAGGCCGCACCCGACCAGTCCCACGGCGAAGAGGAGGATCGCGCCGACCAGGGGCCGGACCGGTCCTCGGGCGTCGCTCCACCCGCCGGCCGCGACCATGCCGACCACGCCGCTGGCCAGGGGCGCGGCGAAGGCGAGGGCGAACAGACCAAAGCCGTGCAGGTCGGCGGCGACCGTCGGCATGATCGTCGTGACCGCGGTCGCCTCGAAGGCCACGAAGGCGCAGAGCGCGAACATGCCGACCGTCGTCGCGGCGTACTGCCGGGAGAGCAGGCGCTGCCCGCCGTCGCGCTGCTGGGTTGCCGCGGCCGTCACGATCTCGGACCCTAGGACCTCAACCGAGGTCGAGGTCAACGCAGGGGCGGTGACGGGACTCCCATCCGGTCGACGCCGGTCACCGAATCCGGTGTGGCGCGCCTCACGTCGAGGCCGCGGGAGCACAGGGAGGCTCTGGAATGACAGATACGAGTAGAAGGAAGCTCCTCGCCGCCGGTGGCGCGGGAGTGGCGGCCGGGGCGGTAGGTCTGACGATCACGTCCGGACAGGCCGCGCAGGCCGCGGAGGCGCAGCGCTCGGGCTCCAGCGCACGGGAGTCGGTCGTGGCCTACGTCCACGACCACACCTCCAGCGAGGTCCGGCTCATGGTCGGCGAGCGCGAGGTCGTCGTCCACGACCGCGACCTGGCCACCAGGATCCTCAACGCGGCGGGAGGCAAGTGAGATGTCGTCGCACCGCGAAGCACCCGAGATGGCCAAGGACCCGGTCGCAGACAGCACCGACGTCTACGCCTTCGTCAGCCCCGACCGTCCCGACACGGTCACGTTGATCGCGAACTACATCCCCTTCCAGGCGCCGGACGGCGGTCCGAACTTCTACGAGTTCGGTGAGGACGTCGCCTACGACATCAACATCTCCAACCGGGGCAAGGGCGAGGCCGACCTCACCTACCGGTTCCGGTTCCACACCAAGGTCCGGGACCCGAAGACCTTCCTCTACAACACCGGTCCGATCTCGGGGATCCACAGCAGCAGCTGGAACCGGCCGCAGTTCTACTCGGTCACCCGGATCGAGGGGAAGAAGAAGAAGACCCTCGCCTCGCACCTGCCCTGCCCGCCGGTCAACATCGGGCCGCGCAGCACGCCGAACTACCAGCACCTGGCCGCCCAGGGCGTGCACAAGATCGGACGCCGTCGGGTGTTCGCGGGGCAGCGCGCCGACGCCTTCCACGTCGACCTCGGCAGCGTGTTCGACCTGGGCACCTTGCGGCCCTTCGAGAACCTGCACCTGATCCCGACGGCGGCTGCTCCGGGCGTCAACTCGCTGCAGGGGTTCAACGTCCACTCGATCGTCCTGCAGGTGCCCATCAGCGAGGTCACCCGCAACGGCAAGGTCCCGACCGACCCGAGCAAGGCCAACGCCGTCATCGGAGTCTGGGCCGCGGCCAGCCGTCGCAAGTCGCGGATGTTCGACAAGTCCGAGGGCAAGTACGTCGGTCACGGGCCCTGGGAGCAGGTCTCCCGGCTGGGCAACCCGCTGTTCAACGAGGTCATCACGCCGATGGCGCACAAGGACATGTGGAACGCCCGGCACCCGAAGGGCGACTCGATGTTCGCGAAGTACGTGAACCACCCGGAGCTGGCGCGACTGCTGCCGGTGCTCTACCCGGGCGTCTTCCCGAAGCTCGCGGCGTACCACAAGCCGCGGGTCGACCTGCACGCGATCCTGCTCAGCGGCATCCCGTCGGGAGTCGTCCCCGGCTTCCAGAACTACACGGGAGCCGTGGAGTCGGACATGCTGCGCCTGAACGTCGCGATCCCGCCGGCGAGCAGCCCGAACAGCATGGGTCTCCTCGGCGGCGACGCCGCGGGCTTCCCGAACGGACGCCGCATCGGCGACGACGTCGTGGCGATCGAGCTGCGCGCCGTAGCCGGCGTGACGATCCCGCTGGTCGACCCGTCGTTCACGCCGGACGGTGCGGCCGGTGCGCTCACCGACGGCACGACCGACACCAACGGCGGACGGACCGGGACCTTCCCCTACCTGGGCAACCCCGGCGGCGGCTACCAGACGCAGCCGGGCACGACCGCGGTGTCGTGAGCGGGCACGAGCACGACCACGAGCACGGGCACTCGCACTCGGACGAGAACCCGTGGGCCGGGCAGGGCGCGGTGATGCTCGACATCGGCGGCGACGTCGGCGCCCTCGTGGTGTCGATGCCGGAGTCGGCGTTGGGGCAGGAGGTGGAGATCCGACGGGAGGGGTCCGCGGACCACCACCACCTGGCCCACGTCGCCGTCGTGCCCCGGCCGGTGGCGGACGGTCACGTGCCGTCCCTGGTCTACGAGCAGCTGGCGGCCGGGCGCTACGAGCTGTTCGAGAAGGGACGACCAGACCAGGTCGCCCTCCGGGTCGGGGTCGTCGGAGGCTCGGTGACGGCAGTCGCCTGGCCGGTCTGAGCAGCCGGCCGTGAACGGGTGCGGAGGTTTTAACCTCCGCACCCGTTTCCTCGTGGCCACAGGCTCGTTGTCCTGGTGTGCGCCTAGTGGTGGGCGCACCCCTATCCGCGGCCGTGGCGCGGTCTCGAGACCGCGCTGCGACCGTCGCGGAAGGCCCCCTAGCGGGGGAGCCCCCGGCCGTCGAACTTCTCCCTAGTGGTGCGGCCGGGGGACCCCGCCTTCCCGCGGTGCCGTGCCCCCTCGGCACCGCGGCTCCGGCGGTAGGGTCGCGGGCATGGCTGAGACTCAGAGGTGGGAGTACCTCACGGCGCCGATCCTCGTGCATGCGGCGAAGCAGATCCTCGACAACTTCGGCGCCGACGGCTGGGAGCTGGTGCAGGTGGCCCCGGGGATGAACCCCGAGAACATGGTGGGCTACTTCAAGCGCCCGGTGTCCGCCTGATGGGGGCCGTCGAGGACCGGCTGGCCGAGGCCGGCCTGGAGGTGCCGGAGGTCGCGGCGCCGGTGGCGTCGTACGTCCCGGCGGTCCGGACCGGCTCCTACGTGTACACCTCCGGCCAGGTGCCGTTCGTCTCCGGTGAGCTGATGGCGAGCGGAAAGGTCGGTGGCGCGGTGAGCCTCGAGGAGGCGACCGCCTGCGCCCGTCAGTGCGCCTTGAACGCGATCGCGGCGGTGAAGGCCGAGCTCGGCGACCTGGACCTCGTCACGCGGGTCGTCAAGGTCGTCTGCTTCGTCGCCTCCGATCCCGCTTTCACCGAGCAGCCCCAGGTCGCCAACGGCGCCTCGGACCTGCTCGGGCTGGCCTTCGGTGACGCGGGCGTCCATGCGCGCTCGGCCGTCGGCGTCGCCGTGCTGCCGCGCGATGCGCCGGTCGAGGTCGAGATCGTCGTCGAGGTCTGAGGTGCGGGTTCCGGTGCCCCCTCGGCTCGCCGAGCACGCGCGGGACTTCGCCGAGGAACGCCGGGAGCCGGTCGAGCCGCGGGACGCCGCGACCGTGGTGCTGCTGCGGCCCGGCGCGTCCGACTGCGAGCTCTACCTGCTGCGGCGCCAGACCTCGATGGCCTTCGCCGGTGGCATGTGTGTGTTCCCCGGCGGTGGCGTCGACCCGCGCGACTTCGACGGCCACGTGGCCTGGTCGGGGCCGACGCCCGAGGCGTGGGCCGCGCAGCTGAGGACGACGGAGGACCTGGCGCGGGCGCTGGTGTGCGCGGCCGTGCGGGAGACGTTCGAGGAGTCCGGCGTCCTGCTCGCGGGGCCGTCGGCGTCCGAGGTGGTCCGCGACACCACGGGCGAGGAGTGGGAGGCCGACCGGCGGGCACTGGAGGCCAAGGAGCTGGCCTTCACGACGTTCCTCGAACGCCGGGACCTGGTCCTGCGCACCGACCTGCTCGGTGCCTGGGCGGCGTGGTGCACTCCGGAGTTCGAGCCGCGCCGGTTCCGGACCTGGTTCTTCGTGGCCGCGATGCCGCCCGGCCAGCTCGCGCGCGACGTGTCCAGCGAGTCGTCAGCGGTCCTGTGGTCCTCGGCGATCGGCGCCTGCGACGCCGTCGACGCGCACGAGCTCGGGATGTGGCCGCCGACGTACGTCACCTGCCTGGAGGTGGCGCAGTACGCCGACCCCGACGCCGTCCTCGCCGCGGCCCGCGCTGGTCGGGACCTGACGATGTTCACGCCGTCGGTCGACGGCGGCGACGACCTGGCGACCATGTCGGTGCCGGAGCGCGTCGACGACCTGCTGGAGACGCGTCGTGCCTGAGGTCCCCTGGACCGGTGGGAACGTCGGGTCGGTGGCGGCGTGCGTGCTCGCCCCCAACGCCTCGCCGATGACCCTCGACGGCACCAACACCTGGGTGCTCCGGGCTCCGGGCTCGTCTCGGTCGGTGGTGGTCGATCCGGGGCCGCCCGACCCGGGCCATCTCGACGCGGTCGCCGCGGCGGCCGGCGACGTCGCCGTCGTGCTGCTGACCCATCACCACCTGGACCACTCCGAGGCTGCCCGCGCGTTCGCCGAGCGGATGGGCTGCGGGGTGCGTGCCCTCGACCCGGCGTACCGGCTCGGGACCGAGGGACTCGGCACGGGTGACGTCGTGGCCGTGGACGACCTCGAGGTGCACGTCGTCGGCACGCCCGGGCACACGGCGGACTCGCTGTCGTTCGTCGTCCCCTCCGAGCGCGCGGTGCTCACCGGTGACACCGTGCTCGGTCGCGGCACCACCGTCGTGGCCCATCCGGACGGGCAGCTCGGCGCCTACCTGGACTCGCTCGACCGCCTCCACGCCCTGGCCGAGGCACACGAGATCGAGTCGATCTGGCCGGGTCACGGCCCCGTCATCGGCTCCGCTCTGCCGGTGCTCGACTACTACCTCGCGCACCGCCGGGAGAGGCTGGAGCAGGTGCGCGAGGCGCTGCGCTCACTGCACGCCGACGCGCGGGCCGGCGTACCCGTGGAGCACGAGAGCCTGCCCCGCCGGATCGTCGAGGTCGTGTACGCCGACGTCGACCCGGTCCTGTGGCCCGCCGCGGAGCAGTCGGTCCGCGCCCAGCTGGACTACCTCCGAGCGCGCTGAGGCCCGGCGAGGGTCAGCGGGCGCGGCGACGGAGCCGGTCGAGGTCCATGATCACCACGGAGCGGGGCTCCAGGCGGAGCCAGCCGCGGGAGGCGAAGTCGGCGAGCGCCTTGTTCACGGTCTCGCGCGAGGCGCCCACGAGCTGGGCGAGCTCCTCCTGCGTGAGGTCGTGGTGGACGTGGACGCCGTCGTCGGCGGTGCGGCCGAAGCGGTCGGCGAGGTCGAGCAGCGCCTTGGCCACCCGTCCGGGTACGTCGGAGAAGACCAGGTCGGCGTTCACGTCGTTGGCCTTGCGGAGCCGGCCGGCGATCTGGGCCAGCAGGCCGCGGGCGACCTGCGGCCGGCCGTCGAGCCACTTCAGGAGGTCCTCGTGGGACAGCGAGGCGAACGACGCGTCGGTCACCGCGGTCACCGTCGCCGACCGTGGTCCGGGGTCGAACAGCGACAGCTCGCCGAACATCTGCCCGGGACCGAGGATCGCCAGGAGGTTCTCGCGGCCGTCGCTGGAGGTGCGGCCGAGCTTCACCTTGCCGTCGAGGACGATGTAGAGCTTGTCGCCGGCGTCGCCCTCGTGGAACAGGACGTCGCCGCGTCGCAGCCTGCTCTCGGTCAGCGAGCCCCGCAGGGCGGTCGCGGCCTCGTCGTCGAGGGCATGGAACAGCGGCGCCTGACGCAGTACCTCGTTGTCCACGACGTCCTCCATCACCGCCGCTGCACGCCGTCGGTCGGTCGCCGCGCGTCGGTCGGGTCGATCCTAACCAGTGGCCTAGGTCACATGTCGCGAGCGCCCGACGCCCGGTCTCCTGGAAGGGCCGTCGGTACCCCGCCGTAGGCTGTCGACGTGTCAGCCGTGCAGCGGGTCGCGATGCCCGAGACCCGCACCGGCCTGGTGCGACGGGCCCGCAAGATCGACCGCGCCCTCGCCGAGCACTACCCCGACGCGCGCATCGAGCTCGACTTCGACGACCCGTTCCAGCTGCTGGTCGTGACCGTGCTCAGTGCCCAGACCACCGACCGTCGGGTGAACGCCGTGCGCCCGACGCTGTTCGCGGCGTACCCCGACGCGGCCGCCATGGCCGCGGCTTCGCGCGAGAGGCTGGAGCAGATCGTCGGCCCGCTCGGGTTCTTCCGCGCGAAGACCGACGCCCTGCTCAAGCTCAGCGCCGCCCTCGTCGAGAGGTACGACGGGAAGGTGCCGCCGCGCCTCGACGACCTGGTGACCTTGCCCGGCGTGGGCCGCAAGACGGCCAACGTCGTGCTCGGCAACGCGTTCGGCGTCCCCGGCATCACCGTCGACACCCACTTCGGCCGGCTCGCCCGCCGGTTCGGCTGGACCGACGAGACCGACCCGGTCAAGGTCGAGCACGCCGTCGGGGCCCTGTTCGAGAAGCGCGACTGGGTGATGCTCTGCCACCACCTGATCTGGCACGGCCGCCGCATCTGCCACGCCAAGAAGCCCGCCTGCGGCGCCTGCCCGGTCGCCCGCTGGTGCCCGTCGTACGGCGAGGGGCCGGTCGACCCGAGCGCCGCGGCGAAGCTGGTGAAGACGGAGGGGCCGGCATGAGGCGCGGACTGCTGGCGCCCTTGGCGGCCCTGCTCCTGGTTCTGGCCGCGTGCGGAGGCGGTTCCACGGACTCGTCGGCGTACAAGGAGATCTCGCTGCCGGCCCCGGACGTCGTGAAGATCAAGAAGCAGTCCGACGTCCCCGACTGCCCTCACGTCTCGACGTCGTCGGTCTCGGGTGGCATGCCCTCGATCACGCTGGGGTGTCTGGGCGGTGGACGCTCCGTCGACATGGCCGGCCTGCGCGGGCCGATGATCGTGAACCTCTTCGCCTCCTGGTGCAGTGGCTGTCACGAGGAGATGCCGCACCTGGCGGCGTACGCCCGCTCCCAGTCCCGGGTTCGGGTGCTCGGCGTCGACTTCCTGGACACGCAGCCCGGTGCCGCGCTGCAGCTGGCCCAGCGCAGCGACGTGGCCTACCCGCTCGTCGCGGACCCGAAGGGCGAGCTCGACCGGGCGAGCCCGCTGCCCAAGATCCAGGGACTCCCCTGGACGGTCTTCGTGAGCGCCGACGGCTCGATCGCCCACATCGAGGCCGGCACCTTCACCAGCGAGCACGAGGTGGCGGAGGCCGCGCAGCAGTATCTCGGGACCGGCGGGTGATCCCCGACTGGCTCGAGCCCGTGGTCCGTGCGGTCGACCAGATGACGGCCGACGACCTGACCCGATTCGTGCCGCCAGACGGGGCGATCGGGCGCCGGGGTGCGGTCCTGCTGCTGTTCGGCAGGCAGCGCGACCTCCTGCTGACGGAGCGGGCCCACGACATGCGCTCCCACCCGGGGCAGGTCTCGTTCCCCGGCGGGTCGATCGACCCCGGTGAGACGCCGCGTGAGGCGGCCCTGCGGGAGGCCGAGGAGGAGACCGGCCTCCGGGCAGACGGCGTCGAGGTCATCGGCGAGCTGCCCGAGTTGTGGCTGCCGCCGAGCAGCTTCGCGGTGACCCCCGTCGTCGGCTGGTGGGCCGAGGAGACCCCGGTCGGCGTCGTCGACCCGGCCGAGGTCCACGCCGTCTACCGCGTGTCCATCGAGGAGCTCGTCGACCCCGCCCATCGGGTGTCGGTGCGCCACCCCAGCGGCTGGGTCGGGCCGGGCTTCATGATCGGGCCAGCCCACGACGTCGTGCTGTGGGGCTTCACGGCCGGGATCGTGGCCCGGCTGCTGGACTACGTCGGCTGGAGCCGGCCGTGGGACGAGGGGGTCCACCGTGACCTTCCGGCGTACATGCTGCAAGGTAATCCCCGACCCGCGTCACCACGTCCTGGGGAGAGCCCGTGAACCTGCTCGACTGGGTGCTCCTCGTGATCGTGGTGCTGTACGCCGTCTCGGGCTACTGGCAGGGCTTCATCACCGGTGCCTTCGCGACCGTGGGCCTGCTGGTCGGCGGCATCGTCGGGGTGTGGCTCGCGCCGACGGTACTGGGCAACGCGAGTCCCTCGATCCTGGTCTCGCTGGCGGCGGTGTTCATCGTCATCGTGTGCGCGTCGTTGGGGCAGGCGCTCTGCCAGGTCGGTGGCGCGCGACTGCGGGAGAAGATCACCTGGCAGCCGGTGCGCGCCCTCGACGCGGTCGGCGGGGCGGTGCTGAGCGGGTCGGCGGCCCTGCTCGTCGCCTGGGCACTCGGGGTGGCGCTGTCCGGCTCGGGCCTGCACGGCATCACGCCGCTGGTGCAGCGGTCCAAGGTGCTGGCGGAGGTCAACCGGATCCTGCCCGCCGAGGCGAGCTCGAAGCTGTCGGCGTTCAACGACGTCGTCGGCACGACGTTCTTCCCCCGGTACCTCGAGCCGTTCGCCCCGGAGCGGATCGTGCCGGTCGGTCCGGGGCCGCAACGGCTGCTGACCGACCCGGACGTCCAGCGCGCCGCGGCCGGCGTGGTCCGGATCCGCAGCACCAACCGCTGCCACCAGGGGATCGAGGGCTCCGGGTTCGTCTACGCGCCCGACCGGGTGATGACCAACGCCCACGTCGTGGCGGGCGTCAGCGACCCCAGCGTCGAGGTCCGGGGCAGCTCGGTGCGGGCCCGGGTCGTCTACTACAACCCCGACCTCGACGTCGCGGTGCTCTCGGTCCCGACCGGGACGGTCCGGCCGCTGCACTTCTCCGGCGCCGCGGCCGGCGACGGGATCGCGATCCTCGGCTTCCCGCAGAACGGTCCCTATGACGTGCAGATCGGCCGGGTCCGCGCCGACCAGCGTCTGCGCTCACCCGACATCTACGGTCACAGCACCGTGATCCGCGACGTGCTCTCGCTGCGCGGGCTGATCCGGCCGGGCAACTCCGGTGGCCCCGTCGTCGACTCCGCAGGCCACGTCGTGGGCGTGGTCTTCGCCGCCTCGGTGACCAGTGGCGACACCGGCTACGCACTCTCCGCCCAGCAGGTCGCACAGGCGGCCGCGACCGGGCGACTGGCGTCGCGGACCGTCTCGACCCAGGGGTGTGCGGCCTAGGCCTCAGCCGCGCTTGAGGATCTGCTTGGCCTCGTTGGCCTGGGCGATCGCCTTCTCGGGGGCGCGCACCTTCTTGACCGACCGGATGCCGATGAAGGCGAGCAGCGCGGCGACCAGCAGATAGAAGCCGAACACGATCAGGAACGCCCAGTGCAGGGAGAGCCCCTTGCCGTTCCAGTTGATGAAGTAGGCGATCGCCACCGACAGCATGATCAGCGCCATTAGCGCGAAGAACGCCGCGGCGGCGAACATCGCGACACCCATGCCGCCGGCCTTGACGCTCACCTTGATCTCGGACTTGGCGAGCCGGATCTCGTTGCGGATCAGGCTGGAGACGTCACGGCTGGCATCGGAGACGAGACGACCGATGGTCGGATCGGTGTCCGTGCCGGGTTCGTTCGCCATGTGGCCTCGGGCTTCCTGGGGGCGTCTCGCTGGTCGTGCCGACCCTACAACGCGGTATCGGTTGTCCTGGAGGAGCCGTACCCCGGCCTGCTCCGACGGTAACCTGGCCCGGTTCTCAAGGTGTGCCGGGAAGTCTGGTCGGCCCGTCAGCGATGGCGGCTCTGCTGCACCTACCCTCGAGGAGCCCTGTGAGCGACACCCGCAGCTTCGCGTGGCTGCTGCTCGTGCTGGCCCTGGTCGGCCTCGGTGCACTGCTGTCCTACCGCGTCACACGGTGGGCCCGGATCCCGGCCGCCGCGATCATGCTGGTCGCCTCGGCGGTCGCCGTGCAGCTGGTCCCGTCCTTGCACTCCCCGCCCCAGCACACCGTGGAGCGCATCGTCACCCTGGCCCTGGTCTTCATCCTCTTCGAGGGCGGCATGGGCATGGGCCTGCGGAGGTTCCGCAGCGCGGCCGGCACGATCGCGGTGGTCGGCGTCCTCGGCACCTTCGTCACGACCGCCGGCGTCGCGGTGTTCCTGCACCTCGCGGTCGGACTCGGGTGGTACGCCGCCGTCCTGGTCGCGACCGCGGTCGCGCCGACCGATCCCGCCGTGGTCTTCTCCGTGCTCGGTCAGCAGGAGGTCGTCGGGCGCAGCGGAGTGCTGCTCGAGGGGGAGTCGGGCGCCAACGACCCTGTCGGCATCGCGCTGATGGTCAGCCTGATCGGCGCCGGGGGACTCTCGGGAGGCGCCTTCGCTCACGTCGTGGGGGAGTTCGCCCTGCAGATGGCGGTCGGTCTCGCCGTCGGGATCGCGGGGGGCCTGCTGCTCCGCGTCTTCGTCGAACGGGTCCCGCTCCCCGACAGCGGTCTGCAGCCGATGCGGACGATCGCCTGCATCCTGCTGGTGTTCGCCGCGGCCACGCTCCTGCACGGGTCGGGCTTCCTCGCGGTGTTCGTCGCCGGCGTGCTCATGGGCGAGGTGCGCACGCCGTACCGTCGCGAGCTCGAGCACGTGCACGCGGGACTCGCGAGCCTGGGCGAGGTCGCGGCGTTCGTGGCTCTGGGCCTGACCGTGCAGCTCTCCACGCTGGCTCACGCGGATGTGTGGGTGCCCGGCGTGGCGCTGGCGGTGGTGCTGGCCCTGGTGGTCCGACCGCTGCTCGTCGGGCCCCTTCTCGCCGGCTCGGGCCTGGCTCGCAACGAGCGGTGGTTCGTGCTGCTCGCCGGGCTGAAGGGAGCGGTCCCGATCCTGCTCGGCCTCCTCCTGCTGGAGGCCGACGTGTCCGAGCCGGAACGCCTCTACGGCATCGTCGTGGTCGTGGTCGTCCTCTCGGTCGCGGTCCAGGGCAGCCTGGTCCCCACGATGCTCCGCCGCCTCCGGATCCCCACCCGCTGACGCTGCGACGACGCCGACCCGGGCGTCAGTCCTCGTCGGAGCCCTGGGCCATCCCGTCCTTGATCTGGTCCATGACCGCGGAGTCGGCGAGGGTGGTGACGTCGCCGACGTCGCGCTTCTCGGCCACGTCGCGCAGGAGGCGTCGCATGATCTTGCCGGAGCGGGTCTTGGGCAGCTCCGCGACCACCAGGATCGACTTCGGCTTCGCGATCGGCCCGATCTCCTTGGAGACGTGGTCGCGCAGCTCGGACACGATCCCCTCGTCGGCCTTGCCGTCGGTCAGCGCCGACTCGCGCAGGATCACGAACGCGTTCACCGCCTGGCCGGTGTCGGGGTCGTTGGCGCCGACGACCGCGGCCTCGGCGACCTTCGGGTGCGACACCAGCGCCGACTCGATCTCGGTGGTCGAGAGCCGGTGCCCCGAGACGTTCATGACGTCGTCGACGCGCCCGAGCAGCCAGATGTCGCCGTCCTCGTCGAGCTTGGCGCCGTCGCCGGCGAAGTACATCCCGGGGAACCGCGACCAGTAGGTCTCCTGGTAGCGCTCGTCGTCGCCCCAGATGGTGCGCAGCATGGCGGGCCACGGCTTGGTGAGCACCAGGTAGCCGCCCGAGCCGGGGTTCACGGCGTTCCCGTCGTCGTCGACGACCAGCGCCGAGACACCCGGGAGGGCCTTCATCGCCGAGCCCGGCTTGCCGGCCGTGACGCCGGGCAGCGGGCTGATCATGTGCATGCCGGTCTCGGTCTGCCACCACGTGTCGACGACCGGCGTGCGTCCACCGCCGATGGTCTCGCGGTACCAGATGTAGGCCTCGGGGTTGATCGGCTCACCGACCGACCCGATGATCCGCAGGGTCGACAGGTCGAACTTCTCCGGGATGTCGGCGCCCCACTTCATGAACGTCCGGATCACCGTCGGCGCGCAGTAGAGCAAGGTGATCTTGTACTTCTGGATGATCTCCCACCAGCGTCCCTTGTGCGGGGTGTCCGGCGTCCCCTCGTACATCACCGACGTGGCGCCGTTGGCCAGCGGCCCGTAGACGATGTAGGAGTGCCCGGTGACCCAGCCGATGTCGGCCGCGGTCCAGTAGATGTCGTCGTCCTTGAGGTCGAACACCGCCCAGTGGGTGTACGACGTGCCGACGAGGTAGCCGCCGGTGGTGTGCAGGATGCCCTTCGGCTTTCCGGTGGTGCCCGAGGTGTACATGACGTACAGCGGGTGCTCGGCGTCGAAGGCCTCCGGCGTGTGCTCGGTGGAGGCGCTGTCGACGACGTCGTGCCACCAGACGTCGCGTCCCTCGGTCCACTCCACGTCCTGCCCGGTACGTCGGACGACGAGCACGCTGCGAACGTCCGGGCACTGCTCGAGCGCCTCGTCGACGGCGGGCTTGAGTGCGGCCGGCGCGCCGCGCCGGTAGCCGCCGTCGGAGGTGATGACGACCTGCGCGTCGCAGTCCTGGATCCGGTCGCGCAGCGCGGTCGAGGAGAAGCCGCCGAAGACCACCGTGTGCGGAGCACCGAGGCGCGCACAGGCCAGCATCGCGACCACGGTCTCGGGGATCATCGGCATGTAGATCGCGACGCGGTCACCGGCCTTCACCCCGAGCTCGACCAGCGCGTTGGCGGCCTGGCAGACCATGTCCTTCAGCTGCGCGTAGGTGATCTCGCGGGTGTCGTCCTCGGGCTCGCCGACCCAGTGGTAGGCCACCCGGTCGCCGTTCCCGGCCTCGACGTGCCGGTCGACGCAGTTGTACGCCGCGTTCAGCTTGCCGCCGACGTACCACTTCGCGAACGGCGCGTTGTCCCAGTCGAGCGCGCGCTCCCACTTCGTGTCCCAGGTCAGCCGCTCGGCGGCCTTCTCCCAGAACGCGACGTAGTCCTGCTCGGCCTCGTCGTAGGCGTCGGCCTTGACGTTGGCGTTGGCGGCGACGTCGGCCGGCGGCTCGAAGCGGCGTTCCTCGTGGAGCAGGTTGGACAGGGTCTCTTCGCTCACGACTGTCTCCTCTCGGCGGGCCCTCGCCCACCGTCACGTCGTAGCCACCCTAGGAGCGGATGGTTGCGTCCATGTTGGTCGGGGCGAGGGCCACAGCGGTAGTGGTGGTGGAGGGCTACTCCCGCGGAGCGCCGACCGGGAGGACCTGCCGGCCCCAGGTGAACGCCGTGACGCCGGCGAACGACGTGTACCAGGCCGCGAGCGCGGTCAGGATGCCGAGGTAGCCACCGAGCTTCAGCCATCCCGACGACTCGTGGTCGAACCACGCGATGGCCAGGACGAAGAACGTGATCGTCAGGAGGACGAAGACCGTCAGCACCGCCATGTTCACCTTCACCGCGGCCACGCTCATGTACAGCGTGAAGATGCCCCAGGCGAGCAGGTAGACGCCGACGACCTTGTTCCCGTCCGGGCCGAGGTTCGCCAGGTCCTTCTCCGCCAGCCACCAGAACGAGATCCAGAAGCCGCCGTAGGAGCAGAACGCCGTCGCGCCGAAGGTGTTGCCCTTGGCGAACTCCCAGATGCCGGCCGCGAACTGCGCGAGGCCGCCGTAGGCCAGCGCCAGTCCGAGGGCTCCGCCGACGAGCGCCTGCGGGATGATGTCGCTGTTGACCGTGCTCAGGACGAACGTCGTGAGCGCGAAGGCCGCGAGGCCCAGTGGTCCCGGGTCGGCGATGTGCGCGCCGGGGATCCGTGAGGCGGGCAGATCGCCCTGGCTCGCGGCGTGTTGCGCGTGAGGTGTCTCTGACACGACTGCTCCTTGCGTCGTGCAGCCTCCGGCCGGCCCGAGGGTGGGCCCCGAGTGCTCCCGGCGGCCGCGTTGGTTGTCGTGTCCGTACCCCGGTACCGGCTCCTTCACACCCCAGGCCGACTGGGACGGGTCGTCCGCCTGAGGCAGACCCAGGGCCCCACGTGAGGCGGACGACCCGCTTCAGCCTGCGCGGATGAGGCGCACCGCCTCGGGCACGCCACCGTCGTACGCCGGTCCGTGGCCTGGCAGGACCCACGTGGCGTCGACGGACCCGAGCCGGTCCAGCGACTCCGCGGCTTGCGCGGGGTCGAGGGTGAACGGCGCGGGCTTGGGGCCCTCGACGCCGGTCAGCACGTTGCGGGTGGTCATCGAGTCGCCGAGGAACAGTGCGTCCACGGCCGGCGCGTGGACGGCGACGCTGCCCGGCGTGTGTCCCGGTAGGTGCACGATCCGGGGCCGGCCCGGCAGATCGAGCTCGTCGCCGTCGGCGTACGTCGTGACCTCGCCGACGGGCGGGATCCGCAGACCCCCGTGTCGCGCGGAGTACCACATGAAGCCGGCGACCGCGCCTGCCTTGACCGGTCCCCAGCCGCGCATGGGCTTCTTCACCTCGAGCCGGGCCCGGCTGACGTCGTCGGCGTGCACGCGCGCCGGGATCCCCTTCTCCTCCCACAGCCACCGGGCGAAGCCGATGTGGTCGCTGTCGCCGTGGGTGAGCAGCAGGGCGCGCACCGCGTCGAGGGAGAGGCCCAGCGAGTCCAGCTCGGCGACGAGGAGCTTGCGGTCGGCCGGCAGGCCGGCATCGACGACGGTGACCTCGCCGTCCTCCACGAGGAGATAGCTGTTGACCGTGTCGTCGGTCGGTGACCCGAGTCGGTGGAGTCCGGAGGCGATCTGCATGGCGTGTTCTCCCTGTGTGCGGTTCAAGGCTATGATGTATAGCCATGAAGGCTACACCCAGTAGCCGTGAAAGGAAATCCCGATGCCGGCGCCCGCACGTACCAGCACCGAGGCCGTGGTCGCCGCCGGGCGAGACCTGCTCGAGCGGGACGGGCTCGACTCGCTCACGATGCAGGCGGTGGCCCACGAGGTAGGAGTGCGCGCCCCCTCGCTGTACAAGCGCGTGGCCGGTCGCGACGCCTTGATCGGGCTGATCGTCGAGAGCGCCGCCCTGGAGCTGGCCGAACGGATCGACACCGTCGTCTCCGGCGACGACCCCGCTGAGGATCTCCGAGCGCTGGCCGGGGAGTTCCGGGCCTTCGCGCGCAGCCATCCCGCGACGTTCCCGCTGCTGTTCGACCCTCGCCAGGCAGGGCCCGCGTCGGCGGCTGTCCGCGAGCGCTCGGTGTCCGCCGTACGCCGGGTGGCCGGCCGCCTGGCCGGCGCGGAGCGCGAGCTTCCCGCGGCCCGGATGCTGGTGGCGTGGGCCAACGGCTTCGTGACCATGGAGCTCGCCGGCGCCTTCCAGCTCGGCGGAGACGTCGAGGAGGCGTGGGAGTTCGGCCTCGCCGGCCTGGTGCGGGCGCTTACCGGAAGTCGATGAGCAGCAGGTCGTCGTCCGGGCCGTCCTCGGTCCCGCCGCCGTTGCCGTCGCTGTCGATGCTGTCGTCCTCGCTCGTGGCGCCGGGGCGGGGCCGGGCGAGGACGTCGGCGCGGAAGCAGCGCGTGACGTAGGGCAGCTGCATCCCGTCCATGCCGCGGCCGTACTCGTCGTAGAACGCCACGACCTCGGCCAGCTTGGCCGCGCGTCCCGCCTCGTCGAGGACGGCGATGTTGGACCGGGACAGCACCAGGTCCTGGATGCTCTGGCGATCGATGATCTGCCAGTGCGAGAACTCCTGCTCCTCGACGAACCCGAACAGCTCGCTGAAGATCATCGCCTCGGCCGGGTCGGAGAGCTGCTCCTGCGTGCCGATCAGGGCGCCGAGCCGACGCACCCACGGGATCTTCTCGTTCCGGACGTTCCACACCAGGCACAGTCGGCCGCCGGGGCGGAGGACCCGCGCGATCTCGGGCAGGGCGCGGTCGAGGTCGAACCAGTGGAACGCCTGGCCCGCGATCACCGCGTCGACCGAGCCGTCGCCGAGCGGGATGTCCTCCGCGCCCGCGCGCGCGGTGGGTACGCCGGGCACCTGCCGCTCGAGGATCTGCAGCATCGCGGCGTCCGGGTCGGTCGCGTGGACGTCGTGGCCGAGCTCGGTGATGACGCGGGTCAGCTTGCCGGTGCCGGCGCCGAGCTCGAGGACGGTCTGCGGCTGCTCGCCGAGCATCCACCGCACCGCGTCGGAGGGGTACGTCGGACGACCCCGCTCGTAGGCGTCCGCGACGCCACCGAAGGAGTGCGCCCAGTCCGGCTTGTCCTCGTCCATCGCCTCCGAGGCTACCGCCCGGGCGGGGCCCGGACGGCTGGTCACTACTGTGCCGGACGTGGCTGTTCGTGAGCGTCTCGAGGGCGTCGAGGCCCTGGAGGGCGTCGGGTCCGCGTTCGCGGCGACCCGCGACGGCATCGACACGATGCTGCGCGACCGCGGGCTGCGGCGCACGTCGCCGGAGCTGACTGCTGAGTCCCTGCTGGTCGGCGCGCACGCCAGCGCCGCCCTGGCGGGCTCGACCTCGTCGCTGGACGAGGTGCGGGAGGGTGCGGCGGATGACATCGCGCGCGCCTCGCTGCGGGTCTCGGTGGAGCTGCTCGGGCTCGTCCCGGTCTGGTCGCGCACGCCGCTGCAGGCGCTGGCGCGACTGCACGCCGTGGCCGCGTCCGGCGTGGTGCCCGACGACGAGATCGGACGCCCCCGCGACGCCGCGGCGGCCGCGTGCCTGCGCGACCTCGTGCTGCTGGTCGGCGACCGACGCCCGGCTTTGGTGACCGCCGCGGTGGTCCACGCCGAGCTCGTGACGGTCGCGCCCTTCGGGTCGGCCGATGGACTCGTCGCGCGCGCTGCCGAGCGTCTGGTTCTGGCTGCCAGCGGGGTCGACGCGAAGTCGCTGGTCGTGCCGGAGGCCGGCCACCTCGCCCTGCGACCGGCGTACGAGTCGAACCTGCGGGGGTACGCCGGGGGAGGGCGTCCGGGACTGCAGGCCTGGCTGCTCTACTGCGCCGAGGCCTACGCGGCCGGCGCGGAGGCGAGCCCCGTGCGACACCTCTCGTAGATGCAGCGACACCCGACGAGTCGAGTGTCGCTGCTGACACGCGGACCCGGCTACCAAGCGTGCATCTACCTAGTGGCTGCCCCGGGAGGATCCCGATGACAAGCGCCCTGTAAGAAGGGTGGATCGCCGCGTGGGTACCCGGTTCGCGTGCTGATCTTGAGTTGTCGCTAGTCCTTGTGTACGCCGGTTGACCCGGGCGAACAACCCTTGACTTCTGCCCACCCCGGTGGGCGCGCGTGTCGTTGCTTCCGCTCAGGCGCCGAGCCGGCGGCGCCGGTTGAGCCAGATCGCTCCGCCGACGGTGAGCGCGGTGCCCACCGTGAGGGCGGCGAGCGTGCCCTTGACGGGGATCCGGCTGCGCAGGGTCACCGGGCGCGAGAACTGCAGGATTGGCCAGCCCTTCGACGCCGCGAGCTTCCGGAGGTCCTTGTCGGGGTTGACCGCGTGCGGGTGGCCGACGGCCTCGAGCATCGGGGCGTCGGTGATCGAGTCGCTGTAGGCGAAGCACTCCTCGAGGTCGTAGCCGCGCTCGGCCGCCATCGCCTCGATCGCGCGGGCCTTCTCCTCGGCGTACACGTAGTGGTCGATCTCGCCGGTGTACTTGCCGTCGACGATCTCGAGCCGGCTCGCGATGACGTCGTCGGCGCCCAGCATCTCGCCGATCGGCTCGACCACCTCGGTGCCGCTTGCCGAGACGACCACGACGTCCCGGCCGGCCGCCTGGTGCTCCTCCATGAGCGAGACCGCCTCGTCGTACACGATCGGGTCCACCACGTGGTGCAGCGTCTCGGCGACGATCTCCTTGACCGTCTCGACGTCCCAGCCCTCGACCAGCTGGGACATGAACGCGCGGATCCGCTCCATCTGGTCGTGGTCCGCCCCGCCGACCAGGTAGACGAACTGGGCGTAGCCCGAACGCAGCATCGCGCCGCGGGAGATCAGGCCTCCGGCCTGGAAGGGCTTGGAGAACGCCAAGGAGCTCGACTTGGCGATGATCGTCTTGTCGAGGTCGAAGAACGCAGCAGAACGCCGGCCGGACGTGTCGCGCGTCCGGCTCGGAACGGCGGACAACCTGCTCCCGGCCACCCCTTCATGGTAGGTCGCCGGCGTGACGCGGGACCGTCGAACGTCCACACTCGCGTCTCGCGTCGGCGGGCTCCACAGGAGCTCGGTCCGTCAGTCGTGGTGGTACGTCGAGCCGGTCATCGTGGCGGCATGACACCGCCTCTTCTCGTGACCGCGGACGAATCCCTCCTCGACGAGCTGCTGCGGCTCGCCGCCGCTGCCGACTGCACCCCCGAGGTCGCGCGCGACGTCCCGGCCGCGCTGCGCGCGTGGCGGCGGGCGCCTCTCGTGCTCGTGGGGCACGACGTGGCTCCGGTGCTCGCCCGAGCAGCCCCGGCGCGTCGAGACGGGGTCTTCGTGGTGTCCACGGTCCCGGTGCCGGACCGGATGGTCGAGGTCGCCCTGAGCCTCGGTGCGGAGAGCGTGGCCGAGCTGCCGCGGTCGGAGGGCTGGCTGGTCGAGCGGCTGACCGACGTCCACGACACGGCGCCGGCGCGAGGTCTCACGGTGGGGGTCGTGGGGGGCAGTGGCGGGTCCGGGGCGACGACGTTCGCCTGCGCGCTGGCCCAGACGGCCGCGCGCTCGGGACCCTCCGTCGTCGTCGACGCCGATCCGCTGGGGCCCGGATGCGACCGGGTCCTCGGGCTCGATGCGGTCGAGGGCCTCAGGTGGGAGGAGCTCGGCGACGCCACGGGTCGGCTCAGCGCCCGAGCGCTTCGTGAGTCCCTGCCGCGTCGCGGTGGGGTGGCCGCCCTGAGCTGGCACGCCGGGGGTCGGCCCGGTGAGCTGGAGGCTGTGGCTGTGCGCGAGGCGCTCTCGGCGGCGCGACGGGGACACGACACGGTGGTGGTCGACCTGCCACGGGCGACCGGGCCGGCGCTCGACGAGCTCACCTCGCGCTGCGACGCGGTCCTCGTGACGGTGGCCACGACCGTGGTCGGCGTCGCGTCCGCCGTCCGGACGTGTGGCACCTTCGCGGACCGCGGCTCCTTGGGGCTGGTGCTGCGCGGCTCGGCCATGGACGACGAGGCCGTGGCGCGAGTCGTCGGTGCGCCCGTCCTGGTCCGGATGGGCGACCAGCGTGGGCTCGCGGAGTCCGTCGACCTCGGCCTGGGCCCCGTGCGCACCCGGCGTGGCCCGCTCGGACGGGCGGCGGCCCGGACGCTTGCCGCGGTGGACGCCCGGACCGTGACACGAGCTGCGTGATGGGGGTCGACCAAGGCCTGGTCGAGGAGGTGCGCGAGCGACTGGCTCGCAACCCGGGAGAGCTGACGCCACATCGGGTCGCCGAGGCGTTGCGCGCGTCGGGGCGGCCGGTCGGCGACGTGACGGTGCTGGCCGTCCACGAGGCGCTCCGGCGCGACGTCGTCGGAGCGGGACCGCTCGAGCCGCTCCTGCGTCTGCCGGACGTCACCGACGTCCTGGTGAACGGGCCCGACCAGGTCTTCCTCGACCGCGGGTCCGGCCTCGAGCCGGTCGACGTGACGTTCCCCGATGACGACGCCGTGCGGCGCCTGGCGCAGCGGCTGGCCGCATCGGGCGGGCGTCGGCTCGACGACGCGAGCCCCCATGTCGACGTCCGGCTACGAGACGGGACCAGGTTCCATGCCGTGCTGGCGCCTGTCGCTCGACCAGGCACCCTCCTGTCCCTGCGCATCCCGCACCGGCGCGTGCTCTCGCTGACCGACCTGCTGGCATCGCGGATGGTCAACGAGCACGGGTCCCGGTTGCTGCGAGCCCTGGTCGACCGACGCCTGGCCTTCCTGGTCAGTGGTGGCACGGGCACGGGCAAGACGACCCTGCTGAGCTCGTTGCTGTCCTTGGTCTCGCCCAGAGACAGGCTGGTCCTGGTCGAGGACGCCAGCGAGCTCCGCCCCGAGCATCCGCACGTCGTCGCCCTCGAGGCCCGACCGCCGAACCTCGAGGGTGCGGGCGAGATCACCGTGCGCACCCTCGTGCGCCAGGCCCTCCGGATGCGGCCCGACCGGCTCGTGGTCGGCGAGGTGCGAGGTGCCGAGGTGGTCGAGCTCCTGGCCGCGCTCAACACCGGCCACGAGGGCGGGTCCGGCACGATCCACGCCAACTCCGCGCGGGACGTCCCGGCCCGGATCGAGGCTCTCTGCCTGGCCGCCGGCCTCGATCGGGAGGCCGCGCACAGCCAGTTGCTGGCGGGGGTCGACGCGGTGCTCCACCTGGGTCGTGACGTGGACGGTCATCGCGTGCTGCGGGAGGTGGCCGTGCCCCGGTGCCGACGCGACGGTCTCGCCGAGATGGAGAGCGCCGTGACGTTCTCCGGGGACGGCTGCGCCACGGGATCCGGGGAGTCGGCGTTGGCCGCGAGGCTGGCTCCGTGAGTGCGGTGCCGCTCTGGCTCCCGGCGGTCGCGGTGTCGGTGGCCGTCTGGCTCGCCGGCCCTCCTCCACCGGCGCGGCTGGCACCGGCCAGGTCGAGACGTGCCCGAGCGGTCGAGGCCCTCGTCGTCGGCGCGCTGGCCCTGGTCCTGCTTCCTCGCGGGTGGGGCGCGCCGGCGCTCGTGCTGTCGATCGCCTCGCTCGGTGGCTGGTCTCTGTGGCATCGAGGCGTCCGCGCACGACTGGCCCGGCGCCGCGCGGCCGCGATGGCCGAGGTCTGCGACGTGCTGGCGGCCGAGCTCTCCGCCGGCCGTCCGACGGACTCCGCCCTCGCCGAGGCGGCGAGGTCGTGGCCCGACCTGCTGCCGGTGGTCGAGGCCTCGCGGCTCGGCGGCGACGTCCCGGGTGAGCTACGTCGTCTGTCCGTCCTGCCCGGTGCCGACGGGCTGGGGGTGCTCGCCGCTGCCTGGCTGATCTCGGCGCGTACCGGCGGCGGGCTCGCCGCCGCGACCGGGCGCGTCGCCGACTCCGTCCGTCGCGATCAGGCGACGGGCCGGATCGTGGCCGGTGAGCTCGCGTCGGCGCGGGCGACGGCACGGCTCGTGGCCGGGCTCCCGGTCGTCGCTCTGCTCATGGGGAGCGGTGCGGGGGCGGATCCGTGGACGTTCCTCCTCGGGACGCCGTACGGGCTCGGCTGTCTCTCGGCCGGGCTCGCCGTCGGGTGGCTGGGGCTGTGGTGGATCGAGCTGATCGCGCGCCAGGTCGAGCGGTGACGATCTGGTGGGCGGTAGGTGCGGCGGCCTCCGCCGCGGCCCTGGCGATGCGACCCGCAGTGCCCCCGCCCACGGCCGCTCAACGGAGAGCGTCGACCGACCCGGACGAGACGGACTGGCTTCGTCGGGGGAGGTGGTGCTGGGCGGTGGTCGCCGGGCTCGGCGCGGCCGCGTTCGTGGCAGGCCCCTTCGCCGTTCCGTGTGGTCTTCTGGTGGCTGTCGTCGTCCGGGTCTGGATCGGGCGCACCGAGCCCGCCGCGGTGAGGCGACGCCGGACTGCCGTCGAGCGACAGCTCCCCACGGTCGTCCAGCTCCTCTCCGTGGCTCTCGCGGCGGGTGGCGACGTCGCCGAGGCGGTGCGCGTCGTGTCCGACTCCTGGCCGGGGCCCGCCAGCCGGGCTCTGGCCGCGGTCCCGGTCCGGCTGTCGCTCGGCGTAGGCCCCGAGGAGGCCTGGCGGCCGGTGCTCGAGGTGTCCGAGCTCGCTCCGCTGGGTCGGACCATGGTGCGGGCCCATCGGTCCGGTACGTCGGTGACCCGGGAGGTGGACCTCCTCGCCGACGAGCTCGAGCGCCGCGCCCACCAGCGCGTCGAGGAGCGGGCCCGGGCTGTCGGCGTCAAAGCCGCGTTGCCGCTGGGACTCTGCCTGCTGCCGTCATTCCTCCTGATCGGTGTCGTGCCACTGGCTGTCAGCCTTCTCCGGTCGCTGTCGCTCTAGCGCTCGCGGCCCCCTGTTCTCCACCGGTCGCCCACCGGACGCGTCGTTCCACAGCCGCCCCGACGGCGAGAGCTCGGCCCCGCGTACCGGGCGATGGTGGTGACCCGGCCGCATCGGGCGGCCGTCACGAGAGGAGCGTCATGCACCGTCATCTGGACCAGAGCGGGATCACCACCGCGGAGTACGCCGTCGGCACCGCGGCGGGTGCGGGCCTCGCCGGCCTGCTCTTCAAGCTGCTGACCGGTGGGTTCGGGGAGCAGCTGCTGCACACGCTCTTCGACCACGTGCTGAGCCTGTTGGGGATCGGGTGAGTGGCGCGCGTGACGAGCGGGGGGCGGCCACCGCGGAGCTGGCGCTCGGCATCCCCCTCCTGCTGTCGTTGACCATCGGCCTGGTCTGGCTGCTCGGCATCGGGATCGCTCAGGTGCGGATGGTCGACGCCGCGCGCGAGGCGGCGCGGGCCGCCGCTCGCGGCGACCCGTCGGCCGCGGCGGTCGGTCGCGCACTGCACGTCGCCCCGGGCGCCCAGGTCTCGGTGAGCGAGGCGGACGGCGAGCTGCGGGCGGCCGTCAGTGACACCGTGGCGCCGCCGGGAGGACTGCTCGCGTTCCTGCCCGCGGTGCGGGTCCACGCGCAGGCGACGACCGCGGTGGAGGTCGCCCCGTGACCCGCCAGGGGACCCGCGACCAGCGAGGCTCGGCCAGCGTGCTCGTCCTGGCGATGGCCGGCCTCCTGGCCTTCGTCGCGGCCGCGTTCGCGATGGTGGTCGCGCTCGTCGAAGCCCATCGAGCGGCGCAGTCGGCCGCCGACCTGACGGCCCTGGCCGGCGCGCGAGCCGTGGCGCAAGGGCTCGACGGCTGCGACCGCGCAGCCACCATCGCGGCGGCCAACCGAGCCCGGCTCCTCGGGTGCTCGGTGCGCGGTCACGACGTCGCCGTACGCGTCGAGGTCGAGGGTCCGCGCTGGCTGGGCCGGTCCCGAGGCCTGGCCGCCGACGCCCGAGCAGGACCGGCGTCCGCTCAGTCCGAGGAGTCCTCGCGGGCTCCGGAGTCCGACTCGTGGGCCGCGCGCTCACCCTCGCGGTCGTCCCGCTCCCAGCGTTCGCGCTCGAGGGTCTCCAGCCGTCGGCGCTCACGGCGTCGCCTGAAGGCGCGGCCCGTGCCCGCGCGGGTCAGGCCCAGCCCGACGAACACCGCCAGGGTGGCCGCCACACCCAGGAAGAAGATGGTGGCCGAGTTGAGGTCCATCCCGAGGTACGCCGCGGTGCCGCTGGTCGCAGCCACTGCCGCCACGACGGCGAGCACGCCGGCGGCGACCAGCAGGAGCCCGATGACCACCATGGTGGGCAGGCTACCGATCCGGGGCACCCGCCAGAAGGGTCTCCAGGAGCACGACCGCGCCGGCCTTGTCGAGCGGATGGTTCTGGTTGCCGCACTTCGGCGACTGGACGCACGACGGGCAGCCGTCCGGACAGTGGCACGACCGGATGGTCTCGCGGGTCGCCGCGAGCCATTGCGTGGCAGCGTCGAAGCCTCGGGCGCTGATGCCGGCGCCTCCCGGATGGCCGTCGTAGACGAAGACCGTGAGTCGCCCGGTGTCGGCGTGGTGCGCGGTCGAGACACCGCCGATGTCCCAGCGGTCGCAGGTGGCGAAGAGCGGAAGCAGGCCGATCGAGCAGTGCTCCGCCGCGTGGGCCGCACCGCCGAGGTCAGTCGCCAGCAGGCCGGTCTCCGCGAGCTGGTCCTCGCTCAGGGTCCACCAGACGGCCTGGGTGGTGAGGTTCTGCTCGGGGAGATCCAGCCGGTGCTCGTCGATCACGTCGCCCGAGGGCTGCCGTCGGCGGAGGTACGACACGACCTGATGGGTCACCTCGACCATGCCGAAGGACAGCCGGGCCGCCCCCCAGGCGCGGTGGTCGAGCTCGCGCTCGACCGAGATGTCGGTCAGCTCCCGGGCCGTGGTGGAGAAGTCGACGTCGGCGCGGTCGATCATCGCCACGCGCTCCTCGAGGTCGAGGGACTCCACCAGCCAGGTCTCTCCCCGGTGCACGTACACCGCGCCGGCGTGAGCCGTCGCGTGGGCGCTGCCGCCGTCCACGGTGCCGACGACCCGGCCGGTCGATCCCTCGACGAGGGCGAACGGACGACCGCTCCCGGAGCGGATGTCGGTCAGCGCGCTCGCCGGGTCGGGATGCGTCCAGTACCACCCGTGGGGGCGTCGGCGAAGCCGGCCGCTTGCGGTGAGCTGGTCGAGCAGGTCGCGGGTGTGCTCGCCGAACAGCTCGAGCTCGGAGTCACGCAGTGGCACCTCTTGCGCCGCCGCGCACAGATGAGGTCCCACGACGTAGGGATTGCCCGGGTCGAAGACCGTCTTCTCGACGGCCTCGTCGAGGAGCGCCTCCGGATGTGTCACCAGATAGGTGTCGAGCGGGTCGTCGCGGGCGACCAGCACGGCCAGCGCGTCGCCGGCGTTGCGGCCGGCTCGACCCACCTGCTGCCACCAGGCCGCGCGAGTTCCGGGGAAGCCCGCCACCAGGACCGCGTCGAGCCCGGAGACGTCGATGCCGAGCTCGAGGGCGTTGGTCGCGGCAAGCCCGAGCAGGGAGCCGTCGCGCAGGGCCTGCTCGATCTCGCGACGCTCCTCGGGGAGGTATCCGCCGCGATAGCTGGCCACCCGCCCGGCGAGCCCGGGGTCCACGTCCGCGAGCATGCCTGCCACGGCGGTCGACACGTGCTCGGCCGCACGTCGGGAGCGCACGAACGCCAGCGTGCGCACGCCTTGCGCCACCAGGTCGGCGAGCAGGTCGGCCGACTCCGAGGAGGCCGCGCGTCGTACCGGCGCGCCGTTCTCTCCGGCGTACGACGTGAACCTCGGCTCCCAGAGGACCAGCGCCACCTCCCCCCGTGGGGCGTCGTCGTGGCTCACCGCCATCACGTCGAGGCCGGTGAGACGTCCGGCGTGCTCAGCCGGGTTGCCGACGGTCGCCGAGGCGAGGACGAACGTCGGGTCCGAGCCGTGGTGGGCGCAGACCCGCCGGAGCCGGCGCAGTACCTGAGCGACGTGGGCCCCGAACACCCCTCGGTAGTGGTGGCACTCGTCGACCACCACGAGGTCCAGCGCGCCGAACAGCCCGCCCCAGCGCTCGTGGCGCGGCAGCAGGGAGCGGTGGAGCATGTCCGGGTTGGTCAGCACGTACTCGCCGTGCGCGCGCGTCCAGTCGCGCTCGTCGTACGACGAGTCCCCGTCGTGCGTCGTCACCCGGACGCCGAGGCCGAGGCCGGCGATCGAGGCGAGCTGGTCTTGGGCCAGGGCCTTGGTCGGGCTGATGTAGAGCGTCGAGGCTCCCCGCTCCCCGCGGCTGCCCCGGCGCTCGAGGATGCCCGTCAGCGCGGGCAGCTGGTAGGCCAGCGACTTGCCCGACGCGGTGCCCGTCGAGATCACGACGTGCTGGTGCGAGCGGGCGGCCTCGGCCGCGACGGCCTGGTGGCGCCACAGCCGGGTGATCCCTCGGCGGGCGTACGCGGCGGCCACCTCGGGGTGCACCCAGTCCGGCCAGTCCGCGGTCACGGCGTCTCGTCGAGGCAGCACCCGGAGGTGGCGCAGCGAGTCCTCCCGGCCGGGTGCGCGCGCGAGGTCGCGCCCGAGCTGCTCGACGTCCGGAGCGACGCCCATCCGGCTCGGGACGTCGTCCGCGACGCTGCTCACGCCTGCCTCACCCCTGCCTCACCCCTGCCTCACACAGTCAGTCTGGCAAAGCCCACCGACTGGCCGGGCCCATCGGCTGGAGCTTCTGGGAGGCTCCGGGCATTTGGTCCGCGATGCTGCCGAGCATGGTTTGATAGGAGTGAAGGGATTCGGCCCCGAAGGCTCTCCCGACATCCGTGCCGGGAGCAGTGGAAGAGGACACGTGGACCTGACGATCGCGACGCGCGAGACCGCCGGTCGCACCGTCGTGTCGGTCGCCGGTGAGATCGACGTCTACACCGCTCCCCGCCTGCGTGAGGAGATCACCGAGCTCGTCGCCGCCGGGACCTACGACATCGTCATCGACATGTCCGAGGTCGAGTTCCTCGACTCCACGGGGCTCGGCGTCCTGGTCGGCGGGCTGAAGAAGGTGCGCGCCCACGACGGCTCGCTCCAGCTGGTGTGCAACCAGGACCGCCTGCTCAAGATCTTCCGGATCACCGGACTGGCGAAGGTCTTCGTCATCCACGAGACCGCCGAGGCGGCGCTCGCCTCCTCCTGACGCTCACAAGGCGCCGAGTCGGCGCAGGTGTACGTCGAAAACCCGCCGAGTCGTCGTCTTCCGACTCGGCGTTCTGGCCCCGAACACGTCTTGGCCGACGTCACCCGGTGTGACTCCTGTGTCCGCCAGATGACATGATCCACCGGGCGCATGACACAATCCGCGCCGTTCGCAGAACGTATTTCCCAGGAGGAGAATCCATGACCGGGACTGGTCCCGTCGTGCATCTCTCCGGTGGCAACCTCGTACTGGTCTTCATCGTCGCCCTGATCGCGCTCGGCGCGCTCGCCATGGCGTACATGTTCCGCCAGGAGGTCCTCGCAGCCGGCGAAGGCACCGACAACATGAAGAACATCGCGCATGCGGTGCAGGAGGGGGCCAACGCCTACCTCCAGCGGCAGTTCCGCACGCTGGCGGTCTTCGCCGCCGTCGCGTTCTTCGCGCTGATGCTGCTGCCCGCCGACGACTGGGGGGTGCGGATCGGCCGATCCATCTTCTTCCTGGTGGGTGCCGGGTTCTCGGCTGCCGTCGGCTATCTGGGGATGAGCCTGGCCGTGAGGGCCAATCTCCGCGTCGCCGCCGCAGCGAACGAGAAGGGCCGCGAGCCCGCCATGACGATCGGGTTCCGGACCGGTGCCATGGTCGGCATGCTGACGGTGGGTCTGGGGCTGCTCGGCGCGAGCGTCGTCGTCGTGATCTTCAAGGACAAGGCGCCGCACGTGCTCGAGGGCTTCGGCTTCGGCGCCGCGCTGCTCGCGATGTTCATGCGTGTCGGCGGCGGCATCTTCACCAAGGCCGCGGACGTCGGTGCCGACCTGGTCGGCAAGGTCGAGCAGAACATTCCTGAGGACGACCCGCGCAACGCCGCCACGATCGCCGACAACGTCGGCGACAACGTCGGCGACTGCGCCGGCATGGCCGCGGACCTGTTCGAGTCGTACGCCGTGACCCTGGTCGCCGCGCTGATCCTCGGCTCGCAGGCTCTGGGCGACAAGGGGCTGGTGTTCCCGCTCCTGATCCCCGCGATCGGCGCCCTGACCGCCGTCATCGGGACCTACCTGTGCAAGCCGCGCGTCGGTGAGAACGGCCTGACCACGATCAACCGCGCCTTCTACATCTCCGCGGCCATCAGCGCTGTCGCGTGCGTGATCCTGTCGTTCGTCTACCTGCCCGGTTCGTGGGGCGCCCTGGCCAACGCCTCGGGCGACTCGGCGAGCGCCAGCCCACGGGTCATCGCAGCGGGCGCCGTGCTGATCGGCATCGTGCTCGCCGCCGCGATCCTGGCGCTGACCGGCTACTTCACCGGTACCGACTACCGCCCCGTCAAGGATGTCGGCAAGACCTCGCTGACCGGCGCGGCCACCGTCATCCTGTCGGGCATCTCGGTCGGACTCGAGTCCGCGGTGTACACCGCCTTGGTGATCGGCGCGGCCGTCTTCGGTGCCGCACTGCTCGCTGGCAGCAGCACCACCCTGGCACTGTTCGCGGTCTCGCTCGCCGGCTGCGGCCTGCTGACCACTGTCGGCGTGATCGTCGCGATGGACACGTTCGGCCCCGTCTCCGACAACGCCCAGGGCGTCGCGGAGATGTCGGGCGACGTCCACGGCGACGGCGCGCAGATCCTCACCGAGCTCGACGCGGTCGGTAACACCACCAAGGCGATCACCAAGGGCATCGCGATCGCGACGGCGGTGCTCGCCGCGAGCGCGCTGTTCGCGTCGTACACCCAGTCGGCGTTCCAGGCGTACGCCGACGCGGTCGGGCTGAGTGGGTCGGGCGAGGTCTTGACCCGGTTCCTCGTCTTCGACGCACGCCTCATCGTCGGGGTCATCCTGGGTGCTGCCGCGGTGTTCCTCTTCTCCGGTCTGGCGATCAACGCCGTGGGCCGGGCGGCTGGTGCCGTGGTGTTCGAGGTGCGTCGTCAGTTCCGCGAGATCCCCGGGATCATGGAGGGCACCGGTCGTCCGGAGTACGGCCGGGTCGTCGACATCGTCACCCGGGACTCGCTGCGCGAGCTCGCGACGCCGGGTCTCCTGGCCGTCCTGGCCCCGATCGCCGTCGGCTTCGGTCTCGGCATCGGCCCCCTGGCCGGCTTCCTGGTCGGTGCGATCGCCACGGGCACGCTGATGGCGGTCTTCCTGGCCAACTCCGGTGGCGCCTGGGACAACGCCAAGAAGCTCGTCGAGGACGGCAACCACGGTGGCAAGGGATCGTCCGCCCACGAGGCGACGATCATCGGCGACACCGTCGGGGACCCGTTCAAGGACACCGCCGGCCCGTCGATCAACCCGCTGATCAAGGTGATGAACCTGGTCTCGCTGCTGATCGTGTCGGCGGTCGTCAAGATGACCTACGGCGGCGACAAGAACGACGCGCTGCGCATCATCATCGCGATCGTCGCCGCGCTCGGCATCGCCGCCGCGGTCTACGTCTCCAAGCGGCGTTCGACCGTCGTCGGTGACGACCCGGGTACGCCGGCCGCTCCGGCCGCCGCAGACCCCGCCCCCGCCGACCAGCCCGTGAGCTAGTTGACCGGCGCGTTCTGACCGTTGAACGGCGCCTTCTGACCATCACCGTGGTCGGAAGGCGCCGTTCGCGCGTCAGACGGCGCCGGTCAACGGTCAGAACGCGCCGGTCAACGGGAAGGGTCAGCGGGTGCGGACGAGGAGGGAGACGCGAGCGAGGGGGTAGGTGACGCCGGCGTGGAAGAAGCGGTGGTAGTCGCGGGTGAGGGCGAGGATGTCGGCGGGCGACATCTTGATGCACCCGTGGGAGGTGTAGTCGTTGACCCGAGGGAACTCCCACCGGCAGATCTGGTCGCCCGGGCCGTTGGCGCACTGGCTGTTGTGCGGGCCCGCCTCGGTGTGGATGAACAGCTGCTCGCGCAGGGTGCCGTTGGTGCAGCGCTTGTCCGAGAGCCGGAACGCGCGTCCGTGGATCAGGTTGCCGGCGTAGTCGTCGTACTGGTGCAGGGAGTACCGGCCGTTGGGCAGCCAGCCGTGTCCCTTCACGCACGCGTTCGTGGCGCTGCCGCCGGGCAGACCGGAGCCCGCGCGCCAGGCGTCGTGCGCCACGCGCTTCCACGAGCCGTCCATCCGCTGACGCCAGGCCTGCCAGGTGATCTTGCTGTCCCACGGGTGTGCGGGCCTCTTGGTGAACGTGATCTGCGCCCGCACCGCGCCGGGGTGAGCGGAGGTGTCGACGGTGCCACCGCCGCCGGGCGAGCCCGGGGTGCCCAGGGCCGAGGCGGTCGACAAGAGCGTCGCGGCACCCGCGAGCAGAGCCGCGGCGAGGACGCGCGAGGGACGAGCCATGACCTGATTGAAGCATCCGGTGTACGTCGCGGGGCCCGGAAGGCCGACGTCGACACCGATGTCACGATGGCCCGGTGAGCGTTCCGAGCCCCGCCGACGCCCCGCGCCTGCGCGCGGCACTGCTCGCCGCCGACTACACCGTCGACGCGGTCGACGCCCTGCTGGGGGCCGAGGCCCGAGCCGCGCTGCACCGCTCGGAGACGACCCCCGCCCTCCGGCGTACGTCGGACGGGTCGCCGCTGGCGACCCTGGTCCGGCTGTTCCTGCTGCAGGCACCGGTCGGCCGCGACGATGCCGACCGCGCGCTGTCCGGACTCGTCGAGATACTGGCCGGCGCCGGTGTCCTCCTCGCCTCCGGCGACGAGGTGCGGGCGCTTCTCGACTGCCGCCCGTACGCCGACGACGCGCACGACTGGTGGGTCGTCAGCGACCTGACCCCCGGCCTGGACGGTCAGCCGATCCGGGTCGAGACCGACCACGTCCTCGGAGTGACGCCGGCCTCGACCAGCCTGGTCCAGCTCACCCATCGGGCCGAGGTCGCGCGCGCCCTCGACCTCGGCACCGGGTGCGGCGTCCAGTCGCTGCACCTGTCGACCCACGCCGGCAGCGTCGTCGCCACCGACGTCAACGCCCGGGCCCTGGCACTCGCAGCGTTCAACGCCGCGCTCAACGAGCTCGACCTCGACCTCCGCTCCGGCTCGCTCTGGGAGCCGGTGGCCGACGAGCGGTTCGACCTGGTCGTCAGCAACCCGCCGTTCGTCATCTCGCCGGCCACGGACCGGCGCCTGGTCTACCGCGACTCCGGCCTGCCCGGTGACCAGGTGGTCGAGTCTCTCGTCCGGGGCGCTCTCGACCGCCTCGCCGTCGGCGGCTGGTGCCACCTCGTCGCCAACTGGGCGATCCGCGACGGCCGGCCGTGGGACGAGCGGATCGGCTCGTGGCTGGACGACGACTGCGACGCCCTCGTCGTCCAGCGCGAGGTGCTCGACCCCGCGGCGTACGTCGAGCTCTGGCTGAAGGACGCCGGGCGGCACGGCGGTCCCGGCTACCTCGAGGCGTACGACGCGTGGCTGACGTGGTTCGCCGAACAGCGCATCGACGGGGTCGGCTTCGGCTGGGTCAACCTGCGACGCCGCGACGACGGTCGCGGTCGGCACGAGCTCCTCGACCACCCGTACGCCGTCGAGCAGCCGGTCGCCGCGGCCGTGGTGGCGTGGGCCGACGCCCAGCACGCGGAGGTCGCCGAGAGCAGCCGGCTCCGGCTGCGCGCTGACATCGTGCAGGAGACCCAGGGCGAGCCCGGCGCCGAGGACCCCGAGACGATCGTGCTGCGCCAGCGCACCGGCCTGTGCCGGGCCCGGCAGGTCGACACGATCGAGGCCGCGCTGACCGGCGCGAGCGACGGCGAGCTGTCGGTCGGCCAGATCCTCGACGCCCTCGCCCTGCTGCTCGACCGCGACCGCGCCGAGCTCGCCACGGCCGCCCTGCCGGGGGTGCTCGACCTGGTGCGGAAGGGATTCCTGGCCACCTCCTGACGCGTTCGGCGCGGTGGGACGTTTGCGGCGTCGGGAACAACGGACTGGATCCGACGCGCTACCGTGAGCGGCCGTGAGCCACGGCGGACCCGTCGGGCGCCAGGCTCACCCCCGGTTTTCGAGTCAGGAGAAGCAGTGGCACACAAGCTGGTGATCGTCGAGTCGCCCGCCAAAGCGCGGACGATCGGCGGCTACCTGGGTGACGACTACGTCGTCGAGTCCTCGGTGGGACACATCCGTGACCTGCCCAACTCCGCGGCCGACACCCCGGCCAAGATCAAGGACAAGCCGTGGGGTCGGCTGGCCGTCGACGTCGAGAACGGGTTCGAGCCCTACTACGTCGTGCCCCGCGAGAAGAAGAGCCACATCGCGAAGCTGAAGAGCCTGCTCAAGGACGCCGACGAGCTCTACCTCGCCACCGACGAGGACCGCGAGGGCGAGGCGATCGCTTGGCACCTGCTCGACGAGCTGAAGCCGAAGGGGATCCCGGTGCACCGCATGGTGTTCCACGAGATCACCCGGCCCGCGATCCTGGCCGCCGTCGAGAACCCGCGCGAGATCAACGACGACCTCGTCGAGGCCCAGGAGGCCCGGCGGATCCTGGACCGTCTCTACGGCTACGAGGTCAGCCCCGTCCTCTGGAAGAAGGTCATGTCCGGCCTGTCCGCCGGCCGCGTCCAGTCGGTCGCGACCCGGCTGGTCGTCGACCGCGAGCGCGACCGGATGGCCTTCCGCGTCGCGTCGTACTGGGACCTCGAGGGCACCTTCGACGCAGGCTCCGGCAAGGAGCCGAGGATGTTCCCGGCCAAGCTGCACAGCATCGACGACGTGCGGGTCGCCGGCGGCTCCGACTTCGGCACCGACGGCGAGCTCAAGGGCAAGCGCCAGAGCGACCGCGTCCACCTCGACCGCAACGCCGCCGAGGGACTGGTCCACGCCCTGCGCGACACGTCGTACGCCGTGCGGTCGGTGGAGTCCAAGCCCTACCGACGCCAGCCCTACGCGCCGTTCCGCACGACGACGATGCAGCAGGAGGCCAGCCGCAAGCTCGGCATGAGCGCCTCGGGGACGATGTCGGTGGCGCAGCGGCTCTACGAGGGCGGCTACATCACCTACATGCGCACCGACTCGACGACCCTGTCGAGCGCAGCCGTCGACGCCGCTCGCTCGCAGGTGCGCGAGCTGTACGGCGCGGAGTACCTCCCCGACGCCCCCCGCACGTACGCCTCGAAGGTCAAGAACGCCCAGGAGGCGCACGAGGCGATCCGCCCGTCGGGCGAGCGGTTCCGCACGCCCGCCGAGACGGGCCTGACCGGCGAGCAGTTCCGGCTCTACGAGCTGATCTGGATGCGCACGGTGGCCTCGCAGATGAAGGACGCCGTGGGCCAGTCGGTGACCATCCGGATCGGCGGCGCGGCCGAGGACGGGCGCGACGTGGTGTTCTCGGCCAGCGGTCGCGTCATCACCTTCCACGGCTTCCTCAAGGCCTACGTCGAGGGCACCGACAACAACAAGCGCCAGGACGACGCCGAGACGCCGCTGCCTGCGCTGGCCGAGAACGATCCGGTCTCGGCCGCGTCGCTGACCCCGCTCGGACACGAGACGAAGCCGCCCGCCCGCTACACCGAGGCGACGCTGATCAAGGAGCTCGAGGACCGCGAGATCGGCCGCCCGTCGACGTACGCCTCGATCATCGGGACCATCCTCAACCGCGGCTACGTCTACAAGAAGGGCACGGCGCTGGTGCCCGCGTGGATCGCGTTCTCCGTCGTACGCCTGCTGGAGGAGCACTTCCCGCGCCAGATCAGCTACGAGTTCACCGCGCGGGATGGAGGACGTCCTCGACGAGATCGCCGGCGGCCGCAAGGACCGCAAGACCGAGCTCGGCGAGTTCTACTACGGGTCCGACCGCGTCGTCGGACTGCACCAGCTGGTCAACGAGCTCGGCGAGATCGACGCCAAGGAGCTCGCGACGTTCCCCGTCGGCGGACCCGACTCGGGCATCGTGCTCCGCGTCGGTCGCTACGGCCCCTACCTCGAGGGTCCCGGCGCCGGAGGTGAGGACGGCGAGGCCGGTGCTCCGGTGCGGGCGAACGTGCCCGACGACCTGCCGCCCGACGAGCTGACGCTGACCAAGGCCCGTGAGCTGCTGGCCAACCCGGCCGGCGAGGAGAAGGAGCTCGGCGTCCACCCCGACACCGGGCTGCGGGTCGTGGCGAAGAACGGCCGGTACGGCCCCTACGTCACCGAGCAGCTCCCCGACGACGCGGCCAAGAACGCCAAGCCCCGCACGGGCTCACTGTTCTCGACGATGTCGCTCGACACGGTCTCGCTCGAGGACGCCGTGAAGCTGCTGTCGCTCCCGCGGGTCGTCGGCACCGACGCCGAGGGCGTCGAGATCACCGCGCAAAACGGTCGCTACGGGCCCTACCTCAAGAAGGGCACCGACTCGCGCTCGCTGACCTCGGAGGAGCAGCTGCTGTCGATCACCATCGACGAGGCGCTGGCGATCTACGCCCAGCCCAAGCAGCGCGGCCGTGCGGCCGCCGCGCCGCCGCTGAAGGAGCTCGGCCCCGACCCGGTCTCGGGCGCGCCGGTCGTGGTGAAGTCCGGACGCTTCGGCGACTACGTCACCGACGGCGAGTACAACGCCACCCTCCGCAAGGACGACACGGTCGAGGCGATCACCCTCGAGCGCGCTGCCGAGCTGCTGGCCGAACGTCGGGCGAAGGGCCCGCGCGAAGAAGGCGGCCAAGCGGACCGCGAAGAAGACCACGAAGAAGACGACAGCCAAGAAGACCACGAAGAAGGCCGCCGCCAAGAAGTCCTGACTCCGCGTCGGCTACATTCCGGGGCCAGGTGCAGGCCTCCTGGCGGGCAAGCTCGCTCCGTCACCCCCACCAGAACGCTGTGGCGATGATGGCGTAGAGGGTGACCAGCGAAGCGCCCTCGAGCCAGGTGGACTCGCCGTCGAAGGCGATGAACGCCGCGAGCACCACCGAGAGCATCAGCACGACGACCAGCAGCGGCGACAGCGCGAGCGTCAGCGAGGCCAGCCCGAAGATCTGCGAGACCAGCACGAGCACCGGTGCGAGCACCAGGGCGATCTGCACCGGGCTGTTGAGGATCACCGAGAAGGCGTACGCCGCCTGGTCGCGCGCCGCGAGCTGCACGCCCACGACGTTCTCGATCGCGTTGCCCGCGATCGCGACGACGACGAGCCCCGCGAAGGTCTGGCTCACCGACAGCGAGTCCATCGCCGGCTGCAGCGCGTGGACGAACCAGTCGGAGACGAACGCCGCGGCGACGCCCGCGCCGGCGAGCAATCCGAGCGCCAGTGAGACCGGCCAGCGCGGCGGCTCGGTGACCACAGCGTCCTCCGAGTCGCCCGGGTCCCGACGCAGCGAGAACGGCAGCGACAACCCGAACAGCACCAGCAGGAGCACCGAGACGATCACCGAGAACGTCGTCTCGTGCGCGGACGCCGGCGTGTGCAGCCACTGGGCGAACGACGGGACCGCCATCGCCGAGACGGACAGCAGCATCAGCACCACGATCGTGCGGGCGCGGGCCGAGCCCAGCTGCTGGGTGCCGTGCTTGAGACCGCCGACGACGAACGCGATCCCGAGCACCAGCAGGAGGTTGGCCAGGATCGAGCCGACCAGGGCCGCGCGCACGACGTCCACCAGGCCGGCCTTGAGCGAGAAGATGCAGATGAACAGCTCGGGCAGGTTGCCCAGCGCCGACTGCAGCACGCCCGTCGCGCCGGGGCCGAACCGGTCGCCCAGCTGCTCCACCGAGCGGCCGACGACGGAGGCGAGCAGGCACACGGCCGCCGCCGAGACGACGAACGCGACGACGGAGTTCCAGTGGCCGTAGTCGGCGACGCCGGCCATGACCGTCAGCGCCGCGCCACCTCCGAGGACCACCTTGTCGGAGGCGACGAGCGTCGGGCCGGGATGGGGGGTGCCGGTCATGTCCCCACACGCTACTGGTGTGGGCGGTCTCGACTAGGCTCGGAAACCGGTACGGCGAGGGCGAAAGGCGGCGTTCGGTGCACACCACGAGCGGGGTCTTCGTCTGCTTCGAGGGCGGCGAGGGAACCGGCAAGTCCACGCAGGCCCGGCTCGCTCACCACCCATCTCAACGAGCGTGGCTTCCACACCCTCCTGACCTTCGAGCCGGGCGACACCGCTGTCGGCAAGGAGCTGCGCAACATCGTCCTCGACCCCGCGACGGGAGAACTCTCCCATCGCACCGAGGTCCTGCTGTACGCCGCGGACAAGGCCGAGCACGTCGACACCGTCGTGCTCCCCGCACTCGAGCGGGGCGAGGTGGTGGTCACCGACCGCTACGTCGACTCGACGCTGGCCTACCAGGGGGCCGGCCGGTCGCTCGACCTGGCCGACGTCGCGCGGGTGGCGCGCTGGGCGACGCGCGATCTTCGGCCCCACCTCACCGTCGTCCTCGACCTGGATCCGGAGCACGGTCTGGGCCGGTTCGCCGAGCGCGACCGGATCGAGGGGGAGTCGCCCGACTTCTTCCTGAGGGTCCGTGAGTCGTTCCTGTCCCTGGCGGCAGCCGACCCCGACCACTACCTCGTCGTCGACGCCAGCCGTCCGGCCGAGGAGATCACCCAGGTCGTCGCGACCCGGGTCGAGCCGCTGCTCGCCCAGGCGTCGCGATGACGGTCTGGGACTCGCTGGTCGGGCAGCGCCGGGCGATCGAGGCGTTGCGGACGGCCGCCTCGGGTCACGGCATGAGCCAGGCCTTCCTGTTCACCGGGCCACCGGGATCGGGGCGCTCCAACGCGGCGATCGCGTTCGCCGCGGCACTCCAGTGCGAGGAGCAGCCACCGGGCTGCGGCACGTGCCACTCGTGCCACACCGTGCTCGCCGGGAGCCACGCCGACGTGACGGTGGTCCGCACCGACCGGCTCTCGATCGGCGTCGACGAGGTACGCGACCTGGTCCGCCGCTCGGCGCTCGCCCCGGTGGGCCGGCGGTGGCAGGTGATGATCGTCGAGGACGCCGACCGCCTCACCGACCAGGCCGCCAACGCCCTGCTCAAGGCGATCGAGGAGCCGACCGACCGCACCGTGTGGATGCTCTGCGCACCTACGGTCGAGGACCTCCTCCCGACCATCCGGTCGCGCTGCCGGATGGTCACGCTGGCGACGCCGTCGGTGGAGGAGGTCGCCGACTTCCTGACCCGGGTCGACGGCGCCAACCCCGCGCTCGCCGTCGTACTGCGCGCGCGCCAGCCAGGGTCACATCGGCCGCGCTCGGGCGCTGGCCCGTGACGAGGGCGCCCGCAACCGCCGCAAGGAGGTCGTGTCGGTGCCCGCCCGGCTGACGAGCCTGATCGCGTGCATGAACGCCGCGGCCAACCTCGTCGAGACCACCCAGGAGGAGGCCGACCTGATCACCGGCGAGCTCGACACCCGGGAGAAGGCCGACCTCGACGCGTCGTACGGCGTGGTGGAGCGCGGGCGCCGTCCGCGCGAGTACGCGCCGGCCGCCGCCGCCCTGGAGCGCGCGCAGAAGACGCGGGCCAAGCGCCGTCACCTCGACGTGGTCGACCGCGGGCTGATGGACCTGGTGTCGGTCTACCGCGACGCCGTCGGTGCTCGCGACCGGCGCCGGGCCGGGGCTGGTCAACGAGGAGATCCGGCCCGACGTGGAGCAGGTCGTGCGCACGTCGACCCCCGAGCTCAACCTCCGGCGGATCGGCTGGATCTTCGACGCGCGCGAGCAGATGCTGGAGTTCAACGTGCCGGTGCCGCTGGCCCTCGAGTCGCTGATGGTCGCGCTCAAGGCGCCGTCGCGGTGAGGCGGCTGGTCGCCGCGGTCTCGCTGGTCGTGGTCGCGGTGCTCGTGATCGGCACGGCGCTGATCGTGACCCACGACTCCGGAGGGCAGGCCTCCGGACCGACTGCCGTGACCCCGTCCGGCGGTCCACCGGCGTCGCAGCCGCCGTCGACCGCACTGGCCCGCTTCTACGGCCAGCACCTCAGCTGGTCCGACTGCGACAACGGCGACCAGTGCGCCCGGCTCACCGTCCCGCTCGACTACCTCCACCCGGCGGGCCGGACCATTCGGCTCTATGTCCTGAAGGTCCCGGCCAGCGGGTCCCGGATCGGCTCGCTGGTCGTCAATCCCGGCGGCCCCGGCGACGGTGGTACGTCGTTCGCGGCCGGAGGCAGTGCGTACTTCGGCGCGCCGCTGCTGCAGCACTACGACATCGTCGGCTTCGACCCGCGCGGCACCGGCCAGAGCTCGCCGGTCGAGTGCCTCGACGACCGCGCCTTCAACGCCTACCTCTCCTACGACCCGGCACCCTCGACGCCTGCCCAGATCGCGACGTTCCGGGCGGCTGCAGCGCAGCCTGGCCCGCGGTTGCCCGCGGACGTCCGGCGCGCTGGCCGGGCACGTCTCGACCGTCGAGGCGGCTCGCGACATGGACATCCTGAGGGCCGCGCTCGGCGAGCCCCGGATGAACTACCTCGGGGCGTCCTACGGCACCAAGCTCGGCGCGACGTACGCCCAGCTCTTCCCGAAGCGGGTGGGCCGGTTCGTCCTGGACGGCGCCGTCGACCCCGCGCTGGGGACGCGCGCTTCGTCGCTCCAGCAGGCTGCGGGCTTCCAGCGCGCGTTCGACGCCTACGCCGCCAACTGCGTGCAGGAGTCCGGCGGCTGCTTCCTCGGCAAGGACGTCAAGGCCGTCGGTGCCAGCGTCAGCGGTCTGCTCCAGAGCGTCACCGCCAAGCCGCTGCCCACCAGCGACGGACGCGAGCTCACGGCCGGCAACGCGTTCTACGGCATCGCGGCGACGCTGTACAACCGCGACTACTGGGTGCTGCTGAGCACGGCCCTGCGCCAGGCGCTGAGCGGTGACGGCACCCTGCTGATGAAGCTGGCCGACGCCTACAGCCAGCGCAACGCCGACGGCACGTTCCAGAGCAACTTCCTCGAGGCCTTCTACGACATCTCCTGCCTCGACGACCCCTACTCCATCCCCTACTCCCAGGTGCCGTCGCAGTTCCCGGCGTTCGAGAAGGCCTCGCCGCTGTTCGGGCGGGTCTACGCCTGGGGCCTGACGTCGTGCGACGGCTTCACGCCGCGTGCTGACGAGAAGCCGCCGGTCATCCACGCCCAGGGCGCCCAGCCGATCGTCGTCGTCGGCACGACGCGCGACCCGGCCACGCCGTACCGCTGGGCGGTCGCGCTCGCCCACCAGCTCGCCTCGGGCGTCCTGGTCAGCCGCGACGGCGACGGCCACACCGGCTACCACGAGGGCAACGCCTGCGTCGACGACGCCGTCCAGGGCTACCTCGTCTCGGGTGTCGTCCCGCGCAACGGCCTCACCTGCTGACCCTTCGCGACGTCATACGAAGTGGTCGCCCTGGCGACCACTTCGTATGACGTCCCAACGGCGTACGCCGATTCCGCGGCGCCCCGGCTCCGTCCGTATACTTCCCGCCGTTGCCCGGAGCGCGCCCGACGGATGCCGGTGGGTAGCAGCGCCGCCTTAGCTCAGTCGGTAGAGCGATTCACTCGTAATGAATAGGTCGTCGGTTCGATTCCGACAGGCGGCTCCACACTTCGCTGCGCGAAGACTCGCCCGATCTCCACATGCCGAGCCGTTTCGGGGTCACTATGGAGTGCATGGACGGCACCGAAGGCGACTGGCCCTGGGAGTTGCTGCGCGCCGAGCAGGAGGCCCGGCCGGGCACCTTCACCGACGTGATCCGGCACGAGCTCCGCTGGGACGCCGAGGCGTTCACCCTCCTCGAGCAGGCGATGCGCTCCGCCTGCACCCAGCTCCAGGGGCAGACCACGATCGACCGCTGGGTCGGTGAGGGCTTCTGGTGCTGGACCGCCGTCGTACCCGAGCTGACCGAGCACCCGCGGTTCAGCTCACCCGACCCGCACTACCTGCGCCACTGCCTGGCCCGACTCCGCGACCTGGGGTCGTGGTTCTTCAACGGCTCGTCGCCGTACGCCACGGACCACGTCTGGGAGCCGGTGGACCCGATCGGGGCCTGAGCAGTCCTGGCCCGTGCGGGCCACGAGCCCCAGAAAGTCTTGGCCTAAGGCCCGAAAATGGGCGGTGGATGTGTCAGGCAGCGAACTGTCTCCTGCCCCAACCGCGGACGTAGTTTCCGGCTGTCCGCTTCACGGAGGGCCGACCACTCGGGGGGCCGCTCCAGCACATCGCGACCTCGGCTCGCCGTCCCGCGGACGTCATCCATCCATCGACCGCTTCGTTCACACGCGCGGTGGTCAGGTCCATTTTCAGGGGGAGCGATGATCGCGACACGCGACTCGCATGCACACGCACCATCACCACACACATCAAGAAGTCGAGGACGTCGCACCTGGGCCGCGATCGCGGCCGCGGGCGCGGTTCTCGGCACCGGAGGCCTGGTCGGCCTCGCCGGCCCGGCCCAGGCTGCCGCCGCCGTTCCGGCCGGGTGCTCGCACCCATCGGAAGCAGCGACGATCACCTGCACCTTCGGGTACACCGGAAGCACCCAGACCTTCAGGGTTCCGGCCGGCGTCACATCGGTCACGCTCGAGGCCTGGGGTGGACACGGCGGGTACGTATATGGCGGCCCGGTTACACCCTTGGGTGCTGCGGGCGGCCGCGGCGCTCACGTCGCAGCGACCTTCTCGACGGCCCCCGGCACCTCCCTGTCCGTCGTCGTCGGCGAACACGGTGCTGGGATCGATCCCTCGACCTTCCGCACGGTCGACGGGGGGTTCGGCTACGGCGCGGGCGGGCACTCTAGCGACCGGAATAACGGTGCCGGAGGAGGCGGTGGGTCGGCCGTCATGACGGGCGGCTTGCCGCTGCTTGTCGCCGGGGCCGGTGGCGGTGGCGGACTCGGTACCGAAACCTGCGGGCTCGGTGGAGTAGGTGGCGACGCCGGGGAGGATGCGCCTGACGGGCCCGTCTGCGGCACCAACCCCGCGTCCCCTGGTGGCGAGGGTGGAGTATCCGGGAGCAACGACGGCGCTGACGGGGTGCCCGGCGGAGACCGCGGGCTCTTCACCGGCGGCGGCGGCGGTGGCGGCGGCTACCTCGGGGGCGGCGGGGGAGCAACGAGTCGTGCCTCCGTACCGTCCTCGGGTGGTGGTGGCGGCACCAGCTTCGCTGACGGGTCGGGCACGAACGTCGACCTGTCGGGGCTCAGTGATCGCTCGTGGAGCAGCGACGGACAAGTGACCATCGCCTTCGCCGCTCCGGACTCGACGGCGCCGGTGGCGCACCCCCAGGTCGACCAGCCGGTCAACCCGGCAGGTTGGGTGAGCAGGGCTCCGGTGCATGTCGACTGGGGCTGGCAGGACGACAGCGGCATCGACCCGGGGCCCGGTTCCTGCACGGAAACCTCGGCCGCGGCTCCTGAGGGGACCACGACGCTGACGGCCTCGTGCACGGACGTGTGGGGCAACGTCGGGAACGCGTCGTTCACGGTGAACCTCGACACGACCAAGCCAGTCGACGACCCGAAGGTGAACCAGAACCTGAACGGTACCCAGGTTGCCTGGAACTGGTCCGACGCGCTCTCCGGCGTCGATCCCACACGTTGCCAGCAGCAGTCGTCCACCCCTGCCACGTTCGGGGTCGTGCTGACGGCCTCGTGCACAGACCTGGCCGGCAACACCATGACCGACAGCTACACCGTGGTGGACGCGTTGGCGCCGCAGAGCGCGCCTTCGCAGTCGCCGGCCAGGAACGCGAACGGCTGGAACAACACCGACGTGACGGTCAACTGGGGCTGGACGGACTCCGGGTCAGGGCTTCCCGCTGACGCATCGAAGTGTCCGCAGCAGACGACGGTCTCGGGTGAGGGTGAAGGCCAGCAGCTGTCCAGCACCTGCACTGACGTTGCCGGGAACTCCGGCTTCGCGACGAGGAACGTCAGCATCGACAAGACCAAGCCGGTCGACAGTCCGGTGGTGACCACCACGAGCACCGGTGCCACTGTGGCGTGGAACTGGTCCGATGCCCTGTCGGGTGTCGACACCGACTCCTGCACGCAGTCGTCGTCGCAGACCGGGACGGGTCAGCTGACGTTCACCTCGTCGTGTACCGATGTGGCGGGCAACACCGCGACCGACTCCAAGACGGTGACGGTGGCGGCGCCTTCGACGAAGGCTGATGTGCAGGTGAAGGTGAGTGGCCCGGCGACGGGGAAGAAGAACACCGCCTACACCTACACGGTGACTACGAAGAACACCGGTCCCGGTGCGGCCAAGAACGTCGTGTCGACTCTGGCGGTTCCGGACAAGGCCACGTTGGTGTCCGCCTCCGGGTCGCCGGTCAAGCTGGGTCCGTTGTTGACCTGGACCGCGCCGAGCCTGGCCTCGGGTGGGTCGGTGTCCTACACGGTGACGGTGAAGTTCCCGACCACCGGGAGCTGGGGGCTGGGGGCGGCCGCCGGGTCGTTGCCGACCAAGTCGGTGCCGGCCACGCCGGACCCGAACCTGCTCAACAACATCTGCGTGGTGATCACGAAGGTCTCCTGACCCTCACGCAGGTACGTCACAGCCTCGTGCGGGCGGAGCCAGGAGGCTCCGCCCGCACGAGGCGCACTCGGCACACGCGATCTCACAGGGGGAAAGACATGAACGCACCACGACGGTCCTGGGCCGTCATCGCGGCCGCGGGCGCGATGCTCGGAACCGGTGGCTTGGTCGGCGTCGCCGGCCCGGCCCAGGCCAGCACGGCACAAACGGTCCACTTCAACACGCCTGGCACCTTCAGCTGGAAGGTCCCTTCGGCCGTTGCCTCGGTCCAGGTCTCGGTGTCTGGTGCCGGCGGAGGACCGAACCTGAACGGCTTTGGGGTACCCGGACATGGAGACACGGTGACCGCGTCGGTTCCGGTCGACGGCGGTCACGTCCTGACGGTGACGGTCGGAAGCCAGGGTGGATTCGGCAGCAATGCCGGTGTGCCGGGTGGTGGCGTCGGCGGGATCAGACAGGGCCTGCCCTCCAGAGCCGGCGGTGCCGGGGGAGGATATTCCGGGATCTTCGCGCAGCAGATGCCGCTCGTCATCGCCGGGGCCGGGGGTGGAGCGGTGGGCTACAGCGTCGCGGGCGGTGACGCGGGTCGTGACGGCGGCAGGGGGCCTTTCACCCAGGATTCGGATCCCGGCCGGGCAGGCGGCATTCGGGGAGGAGATGGCGGTACGCCCTCCAGCTGGCCGGACTGCTCAGGCGCTGACTTCGGAGGCGCCGGGGCCTCCGGTAGCGCGCTCCAGGGTGGTTCGGGCGGAGATGGGAACAACTCCGACGGCGGGGGTGGTGGTGGCGGTGGGTACTTCGGAGGGGGCGGAGGCGCCGCCGGGGCCTATTGCTCAAGCACCAGGAACGTCGGCGACGCCGGCGGCGGTGGTGGCGGCTCGGACTTCGTGGACTCGCATGCCACGAACGTGTCCTCCACGCCCGATACGACCGGCAATGGATCGGTGACGATCTCGTATTCGGTCGACGAGACCGATGGGCCGGTGGCGCATCCTCAGGTCGACCAGCCGGTCAACTCCGCGGGTTGGGTCCGCGCCACCCCGGCGCATCTCAACTGGGGCTGGCAGGACGACAGCGGCATCGACGTCGGACCGGGCTCGTGCGCGCCGTCCTCGGCCGCCGTTCCTGAGGGGACGACGACGCTGACAGCCTCGTGCACCGATGTGTGGGGCAACGAGGGGAAGACGTCGTTCACGGTGAACCTCGACACGACCAAGCCGACCGCTGACCCGAAGCAGACGCAGACTCAGGCGGGGACGACCGTGGACTGGAACTGGACCGACGTCCTGTCCGGGGTGGACGCTTCACGCTGCCAGCAGCAGTCGACCACTCCCTCGACCTCCGGGGTCGTGACGGCCAGCTGCACCGACGTGGCGGGCAACACCGCCACGGCTTCCTACACGGTCAACGACACCACGGGACCGCAGGCTGCGCCGGTCGTCTCACCAGCGCCGAACGGCGCTGGCTGGAACAACACCGATGTGTCGGTGGGCTGGAACTGGTCCGATGTGGGTTCGGGGGTGGACGCGGGGCAGTGCACGCAGGCCTCGTCCTCGTCGGGTGAGGGTGTGCAGAAGCTGTCGGCCACGTGCGCGGATCTGGCTGGGAACTCCACGAACGGCTCGGTGGAGGTCAAGGTCGACAAGACCAAGCCGGTCGACAGTCCGGTGGTGACCACCACGGCGTCGGGGGCGAGCGTGGCGTGGAACTGGTCCGATGCTGTCTCGGGTGTGGATGCGGCCAAGTGCACGCAGTCGTCGTCGCAGACCGGGACCGGTCAGCTGACGTTCACCTCGTCGTGTACCGATGTGGCGGGCAACACCGCGTCGGACTCCAAGACGGTGACGGTGGCGGCGCCTTCGACGAAGGCTGACGTGCAGGTGAAGGTGAGTGGCCCGGCGACGGGGAAGAAGAACACCGCCTACACCTACACGGTGACTACGAAGAACACCGGTCCGGGTGCGGCCAAGAACGTCGTGTCGACGCTGGCGGTTCCGGACAAGGCGACGTTGGTGTCCGCCTCCGGGTCGCCGGTCAAGCTGGGTCCGTTGTTGACCTGGACCTCGCCGAGCCTGGCCTCAGGTGGGTCGGTGTCGTACACGGTGACGGTGAAGTTCCCGACCAACGCCAGCTGGGGGCTGGCCGCGGCCGCCGGGTCGTTGCCGACCAAGTCGGTGCCGGCCACGCCGGACCCGAACCTGCTCAACAACATCTGCGCGGTGATCACGAAGGTCTCCTGACCTTCAGCGGCCTGTACGCCGAGCACGTGGCCCGGTCCTTCAAGGGGCCGGGCCACGTGCCGATCTCACCTGCTCCCAGCCGAGACAGGACACGCCCGGAACCTGGCTGAACCGCTGTTCACACCCCGTGCAGCACGATAGGTTGGCGCCGCTTGAGAAGGCGGGTTGGCGTCGTTCTCCGGGAGCAGCACCAGCGACGTCGCAGCGCATCGGGAGCCGGAATCCCGGTACGTCCCGCTTTCTTCGGCGGCGCAGGAGTGTGCCGCCGAGTCGGGGAGGTAGTCCGGTGGCACGTCTGCTGCACAGGCTCGGCATGCTGTGTGCCCGCAAGCCGCTCATCGTGCTCGGGGCCTGGCTCGTCCTGCTCGTCGTGGTGTTCGGCTCGGTGGCCAAGTTCGGCTCCCTGACCAGCAACGACCTCTCGCTGCCCGGCACCGGCAGCCAGGAGGCCAAGGACCTGCTGCAGGACAAGTTCCCCCCGCAGCAGAACGGCGCCAACCCGATCGTCTTCGACATCAAGCACGGCAAGCTCACCGACCAGCAGTACAAGTCCGCCATCAACGCCTCGATCAAGGCGATCAAGAAGCAGCCGCACGTCTACAGCGTCACCAACCCGCTCAGCAGCGGAGGCCAGACGGCCGGCCTGCTGTCGAAGGACAAGCAGACGGCGTTCGCGCCCGTACTGATGGACGTCGCGAGCAGCGACCTCACCGAGGCCATCGCCGAGGACGTCGTCCACGCCGCCGACCCGGCCAAGAAGGCCGGCATCGAGGTCGAGGCCGCAGGCAACATCGGGACCACTTTGTCGACCGAGGAGTCCGAGACCAGCGAGATCGTGGGCATCGTCGTCGCGATGATCATCCTCAGCCTGGTGCTCGGGAGCCTCGTCGCCATGGGCATGCCGATCCTGACGGCCGTCCTGGGCCTCGGCGCGGCGCTCTCGTTGGTCGGGCTGGTCGGTCACCTGCTCTCGATCCCGACCAGCGGCCCGACCCTGGCGACGATGATCGGCCTCGGTGTCGGCATCGACTACGCGCTGTTCCTCGTCACGCGACACCAGGAACAGCTGCGCGACGGCATGTCCATGAACGACTCGATCGCGAACGCCGTGGCGACCTCGGGCAGTGCCATCGTCTTCGCCGGCGGCACGGTCGTGATCGCCCTGCTGTCGCTGGCCGTCGCGGGCATCCCGCTGGTGACCGCGCTCGGCATCGCGTCGGCGATCGGCGTGGTGACGGCGGTGCTCGGCTCCATCTCGCTGCTGCCGGCGTTCCTCGGCCTGCTCAAGCACCGCATCCGCTGGGCGTCGCTGCCCAAGGCCATCTCGCCGCCGCACGTCCCGGGGCAGGGGATGTGGCACCGCTGGTCGGGCGTCGTCCGTCGGCACCCGATCGTCATCAGCGTCATCTCGCTGGCGTTCCTGGTCCCGATGATCATCCCGGTCTTCTCCCTGGAGCTCGGCCAGGAGGACATCGGCGCGACCAACCCGCACACGACCGAGCGCAAGGCCTACGACCTGATCACCGACGGCTTCGGCGTCGGGTTCAACGGCCCGCTGCAGGTGGCCTCGCAGCTCGAGCCGGCCGCGACGCCGAGTGCCGAGTACACCAAGAAGTACAACAAGGCGACCTCCCTGCAGAAGCAGCTGGAGCAGGCGCAGAAGGAGCTGCCCAAGCAGCAGAAGCAGCTGGAGAAGCAGCAGAAGCAGCTGGAGGCGCAGCAGGCGTCGCTGACCCAGCAGGGCAACGAGCTGAAGGCCAAGCAGGCATCCCTGGTCACCCAGGGCAACGAGCTCAAGGCCCAGCAGGCGTCCCTGGAGCAGCAGGCCGCCGCTCTGCAGCGCCAGAAGGCACAGCTCGAGGCGCAGAAGCGCAAGCTCGAGGCCCAGGAGGCCGTGCTGAAGCGCAAGGCCGCTGCGCTGGCGGCGCAGATCAGGCCGCTCGCCGTCCGGCTGGCCGCGCTCAAGGTGCGCGAGCGGGTCCTCGAGCGCCGGATCCAGCAGGCCCAGGGCAACCCAGGGCGACTCGCCCGGCTCGAGGCCCGGCTCGCCCGGGTGCAGGCGCGCGAGGCGGACGTCAAGGCGCAGCTCGCGCCGCTGGAGAAGCAGGCCGAGCAGCTCGCTGCGCAGGTCCGCAAGCTCGAGGCGCAGGCCGCTGCCTTGCAACGCAAGGCCGACGCGCTCCAGGCGCAGGCGGACTCGCTGGAGAGACAGAAGGCCGACCTCGAGGCTCAGGCGGCCTCCCTCCAGCAGCAGGCGAGCCAGCTGCAGGCGCAGGCCGACTCCCTCCAGAAGCAGGGCGACGCCCTGCAGGCGCAGGGCGACCAGCTCCAGGCCGAGGCCAACGAGCTCAAGCAGCAGCAGAAGGTCGCCCAGCAGCAGCAGACGCAGGCGCTGAAGCTCCAGCAGCAGCTCACCGACATGGTCACCGCCGCGGGCGGGGACGCGCGCGGGACGGACCCGCGCGTGGTGAACCTGCAGCAGGCGCTCTCGGCCACCCAGGGCGTCGTGTCCTTGACGCCACCGCAGCTGAACAAGAAGGGTGACGTCGTCCTGCTCTCGGCGGTCCCGAAGACCTCGCCCGCCTCGGACGCGACGGCCACGCTGGTCAAGACGGTGCGCAACGACGTCCTGCCACCGGTCGACACGGACGGGATGACGTCGTACGTCGGCGGCTACACCGCGTCGTACGTCGACCTGGCGTCGCTGATCAGCGCCCGCCTGCTGCTGGTGATCGGCACCGTGATCCTGCTCGGCTTCCTGCTGCTGATGATCGCCTTCCGCTCGGTGCTGATCCCGCTCCAGGCGGCGGTGACCAACCTGCTCTCGGCCGCCGCGGCGTTCGGCGTGCTGACCGCGGTCTTCCAGTGGGGCTGGGGGATCTCGCAGGTGGGTATCGACACACCGGACACCACCGTGCCCATCGCGAGCTATGTCCCGCTGATGATGTTCGCCGTCCTCTTCGGTTTGTCGATGGACTACGAGGTGTTCCTGGTCAGCCACGTCCAGGCGCACCACCACAGCGGCGAGCCGGCCAAGGAGGCCGCGGCGTCGGGCCTGGGGACGAGCGCGCGGATCACGTCCGCGGCCGCGCTGATCATGGCGTCGGTGTTCGCCAGCTTCATCCTGAACGGCGATCCCGTGATCAAGCAGTTCGGCGTCGGCCTGGCCACGGCCGTCGTCCTCGCGGGCATCCTCGTGGTGACTCTCGCGCCAGCTTCGATCGTGCTGTTCGGCAAGGCGGCGTGGTGGCTGCCGGGCTGGCTCGACAAGCTGCTACCCCACATCTCGATCGAGGGCGAGACGATGCCGGCGACCGAGGAGCCGACCGCGGAGCCGGTGGACGAGGAGCCCGGCGACGGACCCGAGCCCGAGCCCCCGCCGGCCGCCCCGGCCCCGGCCTGACCCGGTGGCCGCCGCGACGTCCCCACTGCGGACCACGGGCGCCGCAGTGCTCGTGGTGCTCGGCTGCATCCTCGCGGTGGTGAGCGTGCTCGCGGTGTGGGGGCGTGACCAGGTGCTCGACACCGACAGCTATCTCGCGACCGTCGGACCGCTCGCCTCCAACCGCGTCGTCCAGGACGACGTCGCCACTCGGGTGACGGCCGTGATCGACCGCCGCATCGACGCTGCGGCCGAGAAGCGCCTGCCGAAGGGTGCGCACGTGCCGCGCCCGGTCAACGCGGCGGTGCACAAGCTCGTGGCGGACCAGGCGCACAGCTACGTCCGCAGCTCGGCGTTCCAGACGCTCTGGGTGACCGCCAACCGGGCCGGGCACACGCAGCTCGTCAAGGCGCTGACCGGGCAGGGCGCGGTGTCGGTGGAGTCGGGCCGGCTGACCCTGGACCTGAGTCCGGTCGTCCGAGCGGTCCGGGACCGTCTCGTCGCAGCCGGCGTGCACGTCGTCGCCCTGCTGCCTCCGATCACCCTGGTCGTCGACATCGGCGATGCCAGCCGGCTCGAGACGGCTCGCACGGTGGTGCACCGACTCGACCAGGCGGCGTTCGTCCTGCCGATCGTGGCGCTCACGCTTCTGGCCGGCGCCGTCCTGCTCGCGCGGCGGCGGCGCCGGGCCCTGATCTGGACCGGTGTCGCGGTGGCGGCGACCATGCTCGTGCTGCTGCTGGGGATCCGACTCGGGTCCGGCGTGGCGACGGACCGGCTCTCGTCGTCCACCGGGAGCTACGACCTGGTTCACGCGCTCTACCACGACCTCACGCGGACCCTGGTGCGCAGCACCGCCGTCGTCGCGGCGCTCGCCCTGGTCGTGGTCCTGGCGGCCTTCGCTGCCGGCTTCGTCAGAAAGTCATCGCCGGACCGATGAGTCCTGGCGGCTGCCGTCGTTCTACGAGGTGAAGGCCTGCGAAAGTGGGCATCCAACAGGAGGAGGACGACGTGGACTGGAAGCTGGAAGTGGTCATCGCGCCGGTGTCGGACGTCGAGCGGGCGAGGGAGTTCTACATCGACACCCTCGGGTTCCGGCTCGACAGCGACTTCCACCCGAACGAGCACTTCCGGGCGATCCAGGTGACCCCACCCGGCTCGGCGTGCTCGATCGTGTTCGGCGTCGGTCTCGGCGGCGGTGTCGCCCCGGGCTCGCTGAAGGGAACCACGATCGTGGTCGACGACATCGAGGGGGCGAACGCGTTCCTGGAGGAGAAGGGTGTCGCCAACGGCGGCATGGTGCACTTCGTCGACGGCGTGCAGACGCCGGGCGTCGACCCGGCCCATGCCGACTACGGCACCTTCATCTTCTTCGACGACCCGGACGGCAACTCGTGGGCCATCCAAGAGGTCCGGCACCACGCGCGCTGAGGCGGCCGCCATGGATGCGCTCGTGGATGCTCTCGAGGCCAGCCTGGAGTCGGCGTTCGAGTCGCACCGGCGCGAGCTGCACGTCCACTGCTACCGCATGCTCGCGTCGTACGACGACGCCGAGGACGCGGTGCAGGAGACCTACCTGCGCGCCTGGCGCGGCCGCGACGGCTTCGACGGTGTGAATGCGCGAGCGTGGCTCTACCGGATCGCGACGCACGTGTGCATCGACCGGTCGCGGGCGAGGTCGCGCCGGGTGGCGGCGGGCAGCGAGGTGAGCTGGCTGAGCGGCTACCCCGACACCCTGCTCGACGAGGTGCCGAGCGAGGAGCAGCCCGACCAGGCCTACGCCGCTCGCGAGACGATCGAGCTGGCGTTCCTCGCCGCGCTCCAGGTGCTGCCGCCGCGACAACGTGCGGCCCTGGTGGCGCGCGAGGTGCTCGGCCTCCCGGCGGCCGACACCGCCCGCCTGCTCGACACCAGCGTCGCGGCCGCCAACTCCTCGCTGCAGCGGGCGCGGGCCACGATGCGCGAGCACCTGCCCTCCCATCGCAGCGACTGGTCTGCCAGCGAGCCGGATCCCGAGGAGCGCCGGTTGCTGGCGGCGTTCATCGACGCCCACGAGCGCTGTGACGTCGCAGCTGCCGTGGCGGTGGCGGCCACGGACATCCGGGTCACGATGCCACCGCACCCGCTGGTGTACGACGGGCTGGTGGCGGTGCGGCCGCTGATCGAGCGCGGCTTCGGACCCGACCGCGAGGGCGACTGGCGACTGCTGCCCACGGCGGTCAACCGGATGCCGGCGTCGGTGAGCTACCTGCGCCGTCCCGGCGACACGGCGTACCGCCCCTTCAAGGTCGACGTGCTGCGCATCGAGGACGGACGGATCGCCGAGATCACCACGCTGGGTCCGGCCGCGCTCGTCGGGCCGCTGGGTCTGCCTGAGGTCCTCACCTGAGGTTTCGCTGACCCGGCAGGATGGGGCCCGTGACCCACTCGCCTGCCCACTCGCACGGTCATTCGCACGGTCACTCACACCGGGCCCCCCGTGACGGCGACGTCGCGGTCGGCGGGCGGACGCGGGTGGTGCTGCTCGGGTTCCTGGGTGTCGTCGCGCTGCTCACGGTGGCGGGCATCGTCGCCCTGTGGCCCGACCACGGTCCGGTCGACCGGGTCCGCGCCGCGGCGCCGTACGCCGCGAAGGGGGTGACCACGCCGGACGCTGAGGTGCTCTCTGTCGGTCCTGCGTGTCCCGCGGAGGGCTCCGGCAGCCAGGCGTCGAGCGGGTGCGACATGGTGCGGGTCAAGGTGCTGGAAGGGGCGGGCAAGGGGCAGGAGGCCTCGGTGCGGGTCCCGACCGAGGTCGCGTCGTCGGGGATCGGCAAGGGCGACCACCTCGAGCTGTTCCGGCAGCCGGCCTCGGACGGGCAGCCGGTGTCGTACACGTACAGCACGGTGCGGCGCGCCGTACCTCTGCTCTGGCTGGCGCTGCTGTTCGTCGTGGTGGTGCTGCTGGTGGCCGGACGTCGCGGCGCGCTGGCCGTCGTCGGGCTCGTGGTCAGCGCGGCGACGCTGTACTGGTTCCTGCTGCCGGCGTTGCTGAGCGGCAAGCCCGGTCTGGCGGTGGCGTGCGTGAGTGCCTCGGCGATCATGTTCGTCGTCCTGTACTCCACGCACGGGATCTCCCTGCGCACGAGCACCGCCCTGGCCGGGACGCTGGTCGGCATCGGGCTGACGGCGCTGGTCGGGTCGGTCGTGATCGGCAGCGCGCACCTCACCGGCATCGCCGACGAGACCGGCGGCACCCTCGCGACGTTCGCGGGGAACGGGCTGGACTTCCAGGGACTGCTCGCCTGCAGCATGGTGCTCGCCGGGCTCGGCGTCCTCAACGACGTGACCATCACCCAGGCGTCATCGGTGTGGGAGCTCCGGGCGGCGGCGCCGGGGTCGTCCCGGCGGGAGGTCTTCGCCAGCGCGATGCGGATCGGGCGCGACCACATCGCCTCGACGATCTACACGATCGTCTTCGCGTACGCCGGCGCTGCGCTGGTGGTGCTGATGCTCCTCTACGTCTACGACCGCCCGATCCTCGACCTCGCCTCCTCGGAGTCCCTGGCCGAGGAGGTGGCGCGGACGTTCACCAGCGCCATCGGGCTGATCCTCGCCGTCCCCGTCACCACCGCCATTGCGGCTCTGATCGCCGGCCCCGCGCGGTCCGAAGACGCGGTCGGTGAATAGTGCGGTACGCAGGTGTCACCAGGTGGCACCCACGTACCGCGTTGCCGAGGCCTGGCGCGCTACTCGTCGAGGAACCGCACCGACGACCGGGACAGCTCCGTGTCGGAGTCGACCGAGGGATCGACGTTGACCGAGGCGGTCGCCAGCAGGGTCCTCAGCCGTTCGCGGTCGGGCGCGCCGCCGGACGCGGTGCCGATGATGAGGATCGGGGACGACGGACCGGGCTCCGAGTCGGCCGACACGTCGTACCCCGCGGTCCTCAGGTCTGCGAGCACGGCGGCCGGGTCCTGGCCCGGGGGCACCTCGTAGCGGACGGTCGGCCGGTCGGCCGCCTGCAGCTGGTCGCTGTGCTCGCGCTCCGCGCGCCCGAAGCGCTTGACGGCGACGGCGGCGACCAGGAGCACGATCACGACTGCCACGACCGGAACGAGTACGGCGCCCATGCCCCCGCCGTACCCGCCCGCCCCACCGCCCATGCGGGGGCCCTGGGGAGTCTGCTGAAACCCCGCGTACGCGGGGTTTCGTCGGGTTCCTGGGGGTTACAGAGGCCAATAGCCCTCGGAAACCCCGCGTACGCGGGGTTTCCGACAGGCGCATGCCAGGCCCCCGGGAGGGAACGGGGCGTGATGTGGACGGCGATCTCGAGACGGTTGAGCACGATCGGAACCTGAGGCACGAGCTGGGGTTCTGGTCCCTGCTGGCGACCGGCGTCGGCAGCGTGATCGGATCCGGCTGGCTCCTGGCCGCGAACGCCGGGGCGAACGCCGCAGGCCCGGCCGTGCTGGTCGCGTGGGTCATCGGCGGCGGGCTGATGCTGATGATCGCGCTGGTCTTCGCCGAGCTCGGGATGGTCCGCCCCGAGTCGGGCGGGCTCGTCCGCTACCCGCTCTACTCGAACGGAAGACTCGCCGCGACGATCGTCGGCTGGGTCATGTGGATCTCCTACATCGGCAACCCGCCGACGGAGGCCGCCGCGGTCCTGCAATACGCCGACTCCTACATCGACGGCATCTTCAGCGGGAGCAAGCTCACGGTGTTCGGCTTGTTCCTCGCGGTCTGCCTGATGGCTCTCTTCGTGGTCGTCAACTACTTCGGCGTCCAGTGGTTCGCCAAGACCAACAACGTCGTCACGGCGTTCAAGGTGATCGTGCCGACCGTGACCGTGCTGCTGCTCGTGGCCTCCGGCTTCGGGCACCACCGTGGCGCGGGCGGCACCGGCAACTTCAGCTCGCAGGGCTTCGCGCCGATGGGGTGGAGCGCCGCGCTCAGCGCGATCGCGACAGCCGGCATGATCTTCGCCTACACCGGCTTCCGCAACATCATCGAGCTCTCCGGCGAGGCCAAGAACCCCAAGCGCGACATCCCGCGAGCGCTGGTCGCGACCATCGGAGTCGCGTTCGTCCTCTACGTCCTGCTGCAGATCGCGTTCCTCATGGCGGTGCCGAGCGGGATGCTGGCCAAGGCGGGGTGGTCCGGCGTCGACTTCGACTCGCCGTTCGCCCAGCTGGCCAAGCTGCTCGGCTTCATGTGGCTCTACTGGCTGCTGATCGCCGACTCGATGGTCTCGCCGTCGGGCTCCGGCATCGTCTACACCGCCTCGAACGCGCGCAACGCCTACGGCCTGGCCAAGAGCCGGCTGCTGCCGAAGATGTTCACCGACGTCAACGAGCGCACCGGCGTCCCGGCCAAGGCCCTGTTGTTCAACCTCGTCGTCGGCGTGCTGTTCATCGTGCTGCTGCCGAGCTGGCAGTCCCTGGTCGAGGTGATGAGCGTCCTCGCGGTCTTCACGTTCTCGATCGGCTCGGTGTCCCTGCACGTCTTCCGCAACAACGACGTCGGCGACGAGGGCACGCGACTGCGCGGCATGGCGGTGATCGCGCCGGCGGCGTTCGTCGTGAGCACGCTGGTGATCCTGTGGGAGCCGTGGGACATCCTGCGCAAGACGATCCCGATCATCCTGGCGACCTTGCTGTACTACGTGTTCGTCCACGTCCGTCACCAGTTCCAGAAGGGCGAGGTCGCCGGTGGCGTCTGGCTCGTCGTCTACCTCGCCCTGGTGTACGCCGTGTCCTACTCCGGCAGCTTCGGCGGACGCGGCTGGCTTCCCGGCCCCTGGGACTCGGTGGTCATCGCGGTGATCTCGCTGGGGCTGTACGTCTGGGGTGTCCGCGCCGGCACGGCGTACCTCGGCGCGCACCACGAGATCGTGGAGGAGATCGAGCACTCCCACGACGCCTGGGACAAGGAGCCGGCGAACGCCTGACCCTGGGCGCGGCCGCACTAGCCTCGCGACCGTGAGGGTGTTCACGGCCGCCAGGCTCCTGGCCTGCCTTGCCCTCGTGGGTGCGGTGGCCGCGTGCGGTGGAGGCACGCCGTCCCCTCCGCGGCTGGCGTGGCAGGAGCGGACGCTGCCGACTCCTGCCGGCGAGCGCGCAGTCCTGCAGAGCGCGACGTGGTGCGGCGACCGGTGGTACGTCGTGGGCGCGACCGCCGACTCGCGTGGCGCGACCGTACCGGCGATCTGGACGAGCACCGACACCCGCGAGTGGAGCCGCGTGCCTGTGCATCCCGGCCACGACCTCTATGCCCGTCAGGCCGTCCTGGCCGCGGTTGCCTGCTCGCGCGGCCGGGTCGCCGCCCTGGGCGAGAAGCCCGGCGGTGCCCACGGGAATCCGCGCGTGCAGACCTGGCAGCAGCTCCCCGACGGCTCGCTGGCCGCCGTCACCGCGCCGTTCGAGCAGTACGCCGGTCAGGACGGGATCTCGGTCAACGGCCTGGCCGGCAGCGCCACCGGCTTCCTCCTGTCCGGCACCCGGGTCAGCGGCGCCGCGGTCTGGAGCTCGCGCACGGGCGCGCGCTTCACCCTCCACGACCAGGCGCCCGGACTCGCGACCACACCGGCCGCGTCGACCCAGGCCAACGACGCCGTGCCCTGGGCCGGCAGCTGGACCGTGGTCGGTGACTCCGTCACCAGCCGCCTCGTCGGCACGGCCTGGACCGGCAGTGGGCAGGGTCCGTGGACTCCCACCCACCTGCCCGGCGGGACGCACGTGACCACGGCCGACAAGGTGACGCTGGCCGACACCGGGCCCGTCGTCGCCGGGCTGGACGACAGCGCGTTCGGGATCTGGTCCCTGAGCGAGGGGCACTGGGCGCTCGCGTCGACGTTCGGGTCGGTCAATCAGGCCACGACCCTGCCGGCATTCGTCAGCGGGCTGGCGTGGACCGGCAGCCGGCTCGTCGTGACCTACGCCGACGGGGCCGACTACCGGCTCGCCGTCGGCACGACGTCCTCGCTCACCGAGCAGCCGCTCCCCGCGCCGGTCGGCGATCGCGGGGATCACGACGTCTCGGTCGCGGCCCACGGGAGCGACCTGCTGCTCCTCACCGACGACGGACACCGAGGACGGCTCTGGCTGGCCCGGGCGTAGGGTGGAGCGCACAAGACAGGGGAGCCCACCAGCGGGCTGAGAGTGCGGCGGAGCCGCAGACCCTCCGAACCTGATCCGGTTAGCACCGGCGAAGGGAGTCAGTCCGATGGCTGTCCACCACCCACGCACGCCTGCCCTCACCCGACGGCTTCCGGTCCTCGCCGCCGTCCTGGCCGCGGTCCTCGCTCTCGGGGCCTGCTCGTTGGTGGGCTCCGACGGGTCGTCGCAGAGCAGCAAGGACGTCGTGCTCGTCACCCACGACTCGTTCGTCCTGCCCAAGCCGCTGATCGCGAGGTTCGAGGACGAGTCCGGCTACCACCTCGTCGTCCACGCGTCCGGCGACGGCGGGACCCTGACCAACAAGCTCGTCCTGACCCAGGGCGACCCGACCGGCGACGTCTCGTTCGGCGTCGACAACACGTTCGCCAGCCGGGCCCTGGACGCCGGGGTGTTCGCCAGGTCCGACGTCGCGCTGCCTCCCGGCGCCGCGCAGTACGTCGTACCCGGCGACGACGGTCGCCTCGCCCCGATCGACAACGGCAACGTGTGCGTCAACGTCGACACCGGGTGGTTCGCCGACCATCACCTCGCTCCTCCTCGCGACTTCAGCGACCTCGTCAAACCGGCGTACGCCAAGCTGATGGCGGTCCCCGGGGCCACGACCAGCTCGACCGGGCTCGCCTTCCTGCTGGGCACGATCGGGAGGTACGGCGACGGCTGGGTCGACTGGTGGAAGCAGCTGCTGGCCGGCGGCGCCACCATCACCGACGGCTGGACCCAGGCCTACGAGACCGACTTCACCCAGGGCGGCGGACACGGCCAGGACCCGCTCGTCGTCTCCTACGACTCCTCACCGGCGTTCACGGTGCCGAAGGGCGGCAGCTCCTCGACGACCAAGGCGCTGCTCGACACCTGCTTCCGCCAGGTCGAGTACGCCGGGGTGCTCGCCGGAGCCGCCAATCCGGCGGGGGCCAAGGCGTTCGTCGAGTTCCTGCTGAGTCCCGAGGTCCAGCGGGCGCTCCCCGACGCGATGTACGTCTTCCCCGTGCGGCAGGGCACGCCGCTCCCAATCGCCTGGGCGAAGTACGCCGTCCAGCCGACGCATCCGTACGCCGTCAGCCCTTCGGAGATCGCGGCCCACCGCGACGCCTGGCTGCGCGAGTGGAGCGACATCGTCAGCGGCTGAGCCCATGACCCAGACCCGGCGCCTCGTCGCCCTCGCCGCCACCGCCCTCGTGCCGCTCGTCGTGCTCGGGGTGTTCTTCGTGCTGCCGGTCGCCGGGATGGTCAGTCGCGGTTTCGTGCAGGACGGTCGCCTCGACGTCGGCGGCGTCCTCGACGTCCTGACCCGTCCGGAGATCCGACGCGCCCTGTGGTTCACCGTCTGGACCTCGACCGTGGCCACCATCTTGTCGTGCGCGCTCGGGCTGCCGGCGGCCTACGTCCTGCATCGGGTGGCCTTCCCGGGCCGGACCTGGATCCGGGCGCTCCTCGTCGTCCCGTTCGTGCTGCCCACGGTCGTCGTCGGGGTCGCCTTCGAGCTGCTGATCGGCCCGTCGGGGCCCTTGTCGTCCCTCGGTCTGGATGCGAGCCCGGCGGCGATCGTCGCGGGCATGGTGTTCTTCAACGCGTCGGTCGTCATCCGGGTCGTCGGCGGCGCGTGGGAGTCGCTCGACCCGAGGCCGGGGGAGGCGGCGGCCGCACTCGGCGCCTCGCCGCGGCAGGTGCTCCGTGACGTGACACTGCCGGCACTGCGACCGGCGCTGGTGTCGGCCGCCACCGTCGTCTTCCTCTTCTGCGCCACGGCGTTCGGCATCGTGCTCACCCTGGGCGGGCTGCGCTACTCCAGCGTCGAGACCCAGATCTACCTCCTCACCAACGACCTGCTCGACCTCCAGGGGGCGGCCGCCCTGTCGGTCCTGCAGCTGCTCGTCGTGACCGTGCTGCTGGCCGTCGCCGCCCGCGCGAGACGTACGCCGGATGCCGCGGTGGCGCGGGCGCGTGTCCGGCGCCGGCCGCCGACGCGGGCCGACCTCCCGGCGTTCGCGGTGACCGCCGTCCTGCTGGCGCTCGTCGCCGGGCCGCTGGTCTCCCTGGTGGTGGCCTCACTGCGCGTCGACGGGTCCTGGTCGCTGGCCGACTACCGCGCCCTCCAGACGCCCGGGTCCCACCAGGCGCTCCTGGTCCCGGTCACCGACGCCGTCGCGAACTCCCTGCGCATCGCCGTCGACGCCACCTGGATGTCCCTGCTGCTGGGGCTGGCGGTGGCCGTCGTGGTGACCCGCCGCTCGCGGACCAGGGGCGAACGTCGCGCGCGCGCCGTCCTCGACGGGCTGTTCATGGTGCCGCTCGGGGTCTCGGCGGTGACGTTGGGCTTCGGCTTCCTGATCACCCTCGGGCGCCCGCCGCTGGACCTGCGTGACTCGCCCGCGCTGATCCCGGTGGCCCAGGCGCTGGTCGCCCTGCCCCTCGTCGTTCGCGTGCTGGTGCCGGTGCTCGCCGGTGTCGACGACCGCCTGCGGCAGGCCGCGGCCACGCTCGGTGCCTCCCCGACGCGCGCCCTCCTCGTCGTCGACCTGCCGGCGATGTGGCGGCCCCTGCTGGCCGCAGCCGGTTTCGCGTTCGCCTGCTCGCTGGGCGAGTTCGGGGCGACGTCGTTCCTGGTCCGTGACGACCGACCGACGCTGCCGGTCGTGATCTTCCGGCTGATCGGCCACCCGGGCGACCTCAACTACGGCATGGCTCTGGCCGCGTCGGTGGTCCTCGGTGCCACGACGGCCCTGGTCATGCTGGTGGTCGAACGGCTCCGGGTGCCGTCGGTGGGGCCCTTCTGATGAGCGCCCTCACCGCGCGCGGCCTGTCGGTCGCCTACGACGGCACTCCGGCCGTCCAGGACGCCGACCTCGACGTCGAGCAGGGCCGGGTCCTGGCTGTCCTCGGGCCGTCCGGCTGTGGCAAGTCCACCCTGCTGCGAGCCGTAGCGGGACTGGAGCCCGCGCGAGGAGCGGTGGCCTGGCAGGGGCAGGACGTCTCGAGGACGCCGGCCCACAAGCGCGGCTTCGCGCTGATGTTCCAGGACGGGCAGCTGTTCCCCCAGCTCACCGTCGCCCGGAACGTCGGCTACCCGCTCCGGATCCGTCGTACGCCGCGGGCCGAGGTGGCCGCCCGCGTCGCCGGCCTGTTGGAGCTGGTCGGCCTGGCCGGCTTCGACGATCGGCTCCCGGCGACGCTGTCCGGCGGCGAGCGCCAGCGCGTCGCACTGGCCCGAGCCCTGGCCGCCTCGCCGCGACTGCTGCTCCTGGACGAGCCGCTCAGCGCGCTCGACGCCGGCCTGCGTCAGCGTCTGGCCGAGGACCTGCGGCGGATCCTCGTGGAGGCGGGGACGACGGCGATCATGGTCACCCACGACCACGAGGAGGCCTTCGCGGTCGCCGACGACCTCGCCGTGATGCGCGACGGGCGGATCGTGCAGACCGGGCCGATCGACGAGGTCTGGCGGCAGCCGGTCGACGCCGAGACGGCGCTCTTCCTCGGCTACGCCCGGGTCCTCGAGGGCGCTGCGGCGGCCGAGGTCCTGGCCGCGGCGGGCCTGCCTGCTGCGCCCGCACTCGCCGTACGCCGCTCGGCCCTGGCGCTGGCAGACGAGGACGCGCCGGCCGAGGGGGCCCTGTCGGCCGAGGTGACCGACGTGCGGACCACGCCGGGCCAGCTCCGGCTCGTGGTCCGCACCGATCACGGCGAGCTCGACGCGGTCGCCTCGCTCGACCGCCGGCCGGCGCCGGGAGACGTCGTCCGGCTGCGGGTCGACCCGGCCAGGACGGCGGCGCTGTCCGGCCCCGTCGAGAGGCCGACGAGCGGTCCGAGCCGCCGCCTACACTGACCGGCGTGTTCCGTCGCGCCCACATCCTCATGGTGTCGATCGCCGTGTCGATGGGGGTCCTGGCGATCATCGGCGCGGTGGCGTTCAACGCCAAGCTGGTCGATCCCGACGGCTTCATCGGCCCGTCGTACCTCCGACTGCCCACGATCTTGGCCCTCGGCTTCGGCATCGACCTGATCCCGCGCACGCTGTGGGTCTCGCGGGGGAACCCGAGCCGGATGCCCGAGGTGTTCAAGGCGCGGCTGCACAGTCACTGGACCCGCGAGCGGGTCGTGCTGGTGGTCAGCGGGATCCTCTGCTTCTACATCACCTACGTCAGCTACCGGAACCTGAAGTCGCAGCTGCCGTTCATCGAGGGTCGTGACCACAAGTTCGACCGGCCGCTGTTCAGCATGGACAAGTCCATCTTCTTGGGCCACGAGCCGGCGATCGTCCTGCACAACCTGCTCGGCGACGGGATCTCCGCGGAGTTCCTGTCCAGCGTCTACCTCTGGTTCCTGCCGCTGGTGCCGCTCGCGCTCGCGGTGTGGCTGGTCTGGTCGCGCAACATCGCGTTCGGCTACTGGTTCGCGGCCTCGCAGTGCATCGCCTGGACCCTCGGCACGATCTCCTACTTCGCCCTGCCGACCCTGGGTCCGGGCTTCCAGCACCCGTGGCTGTACCAGACCATCGACGACACCAACGCGGGTCGGCTGATGAACTCCCTGGCCAACAGTCGGGTCTGGGCCATCAACACCAGCTCCCCGTCGCTGCAGCCGCTGACCAGCACCCTGAGCGGCGTCGCCGGCTTCGCGAGCCTCCACGTCGCGATCACCCTGCTGGTCGCGCTGATGATCCAGTACACGACCACGATGCGCTGGCTGAAGATCGTCTTCTGGGTCAACACCTGCTGCACCGCCGTGGCGACGCTCTACTTCGGCTGGCACTACGTCGCCGACGACGTCGCGGGCGTCGCCATCGCGCTGTTCTCGTTCTACGTCGGCGGCTGGGCCAGCGGGCAGACGTTCGTGCGGAAACGGGTGGTGCGGACCCGAACCGTCGAAATGACATCCTTGTAATTCGCAAGTCGACACGCCGGTGACTCCTGAGATTTTTGTGAAAGATGTTCCTTTTGTGACTTCTGTGAATTAGCGTGCTGCGGGTTGCCACGGGTGGAGAGGAAGCCACCCGTGGCACATCCGCCCCAGCAGCCATCGCAGGAGGACCTACCCGTGCATCGAGTCGGCGCCACCGCCCTCGCCCTCTCCCTGGTCACGGGCCTCACCGGCGTCGCGGCCGCGTACGCCGCGCCCTCGGGGCACCACGTGTACCCGAGCCACCAGCAGGTCCAGCACGCCCGGCACCGCGCCGTCCACGCGGCCGGTGACGTCGCCTCGGTGAAGGCCCAGCTGGAGCGCGCCGACATCGAGGCGCACAACGCGGCGACGGTCGCCGAGCAGGCCTCCGAGCGCTACAACGGTGCCCGCTGGGCGCTGCAGCAGGCCCGGCAGGACGCCCGCACCGCCCGGCGCCACGCGACGATCGCGGCCGGAGACGCCCAGCGCCAGCGCGCGGCGTACGCCGCGACGGTCGTGACGTCGTACGAGATGGGTCCGGAGCTGAGCCCGCTCGCGGCGCTCCAGGGCGCCGACGGCATGACGTCGGTGGTGAACACCATGTCGACGCTGCAGAACGCGCAGAGCGCCATGGACCACACCGCCGCGTCGTACACCGCGTCCTCGACCCTGGCAGGTGTCGCCTCCGACCAGGCCGACACCGCCCAGGCCAAGGCCGCGCAGCTGGCCGCCACGGCGAAGGCCGCCCGCGACGCCGCCGCCGCAGCTGCCTCGGTCGCGCAGCAGAAGAGCCAGCAGATCGCGGCCCTGAAGACCCACCTGATCCACCGGATGGCCCGCCTCCAGCACGTGAGCGTGAAGCTCGCGCAGAAGCGCCAGGCCGGCATCGAGGAGGCCGCGCGCGAGGCCGCGCAGCGGGCCGCCGAGCGGAAGGCTCGTCGCGAGGCCGCGCAGCAGGCCGCCCAGCAGGCAGCCGAGAACCAGGGCCCATCGACCTCACCCTCGACCCCGCCGTCCTCGCCCCCCTCGACGCCGCCGAGCGCGCCCCCGGCGCCTGCCGGTGGTGCGGCGCGTGCGATCGCCTTCGCTCGCGCGCAGATCGGCGAGCCGTACGTCTGGGCCGCGGCCGGGCCGAACTCGTGGGACTGCTCGGGCCTGACGATGGGTGCGTGGCGGGCCGGCGGCATCAGCCTGCCGCACTACTCCGTGGCGCAGTACGCCGAGTCGACGCCGATCTCGTCCAGCTCCCTGCGTCCCGGTGACCTGGTGTTCTGGGGCTCCTCCAGCAGCCCGTCGTCGATCTACCACGTCGCGCTCTACATCGGGAACGGCATGATCATCCAGGCCCCGCACACCGGCGCGAACGTCGACGAGGTCTCGATGTACTCCTGGACCGCCCCCAACTTCTTCGCCCGCCCCTAGCCCCCCGGTCGCCCCCGGACCCCGCGGGACGTCATACGTTCCGGTCGCCCCGGCGACCACTTCGTATGACGTTGTGAAGCCCGCGGCTGGGTACGTTCGCCTCATGGCGAGCACGACCCGCACCGACGCCGAGCAGGCGGCGTACCGGCAGCCCGAGATCGACGTGGCCGAGCTGCGCAGGCTCCTCGACGGGAGGTACGCCGACGTCCGCGACCTCGTGCGGACCAACCTCGCCGAGCATGCCCAGCTCCTCGAGGACGCCGAGACGATGTCGCGGGACGAGTTCCGCGAGCGGGTGCGCGACGTCCTCGTGGCGATGGCCGAGACCGGGCAGACCGGCATGGGCTTCCCCGAGGAGTACGGCGGCGGGGGCGACCTGGGTGCGTCGTTCGCGGCGTTCGAGACCCTGGCCCTCGGCGACCTCTCCCTGCTGGTGAAGGTCGGAGTCCAGTTCGGGCTCTTCGGCGGAGCCGTCCTGATGCTGGGCTCGAAGCGACACCACGACGCCTACCTCGAGGACCTGGTCGCGGGTCGCCTGCTCGGCTGCTTCGCGATGACCGAGTCCGGGCACGGCTCCAACGTCCAGGCCCTCGGCACCACCGCGACGTACGACGCGGAGGCGGGTGAGTTCGTCCTCACGACGCCGGACGAGGAGTCTCGCAAGGCCTACATCGGCAACGCGGCGACACACGCGCAGGCCGCGGTCGTCTTCGCCCAGCTCGAGGTCGGCGGCGAGGGGCACGGGGTGCACGCGTTCGTCGTCCCGATCCGAGCCGACGGCGAGCTCCTGCCCGGCGTCCGCGCGGAGGACGACGGGCTGAAGATGGGGCTCAACGGCGTCGACAACGGCCGGCTGTGGTTCGACGGCGTCCGCGTGCCGCGGGAGAACCTGCTCGACCGGTTCGCCGAGGTGACCGCAGACGGGCAGTACCGGAGCCCGATCGACAACCCCGACAAGCGCTTCTTCACGATGCTCGGCACGCTCGTGCAGGGTCGGGTGTGCGTCTCCGGCGCCGGCATCAACGCCGCCAAGGTCGCGCTCACCCTGGCCGTGCGGTACGGCGTACGCCGCCGGCAGTTCTCCGCGACCTCGCCGGACGAGGAGGAGCTGCTCCTCGACTACGGCCTGCACCAGCGTCGGCTCCTGCCGCTGCTGGCCGAGAGCTATGCCCTGCACTTCGCGCAGGAGGCGCTGGCGCTGCGCACCCACGACGTCTTCTCGGTGCCGTCGGGGGAGGACGAGGACGCCCAGGCGCGGCGCGAGCTGGAGTCTCGTGCCGCCGGAACCAAGGCGCTCGGCACGTGGCACGCGACTCGGGTGATCCAGGAGTGCCGGGAGGCCTGCGGCGGCGCGGGCTACCTCGCCGTCAACCGGTTCGCCGCGCTGAAGGCCGACACCGACGTCTTCACGACGTTCGAGGGCGACAACCACGTCCTGCTGCAGCTGGTGGCCAAGGGCCTGCTGACCGACTACGCCAGCGACTTCGAGGACCTCGACCAGCTCGGGATGGTGCGCTTCGTCGCAGGGCAGGCGCTCGAGACCGTGGTGGAGCGGACGGCGGCGCACAAGCTCCTCGAGACGATCAAGGACGCGCTGCCGGGCGGGGACGACGGGTGGGACAAGGAGGCCGGGCTGCGCGACCCCGACTACCACCTGGCGATGCTGCGCTTCCGCGAGGAGCACACGCTGTCGGGCGTGGCACGCCGCCTCAAGCGCGGGATCGACGAGGGGCTCAACCCCGGCACCGTCTTCTCCCGAGCGCAGGACCACGTCATCGCGGCGGCCCGTGCCCACGTCGAGCGCCTCGTGCTCGAGGCCTTCGTGGCGAAGACGAGCGACCTTCCGGAAGGTGACCTGAGAACGGCGCTCTCCCTGGTCCGCGACCTCCACGCCCTGGCCACGATCGAGGCAGACCGCGCCTGGTTCCTGGAGCACGGACGCCTCACCGCCGCACGCTCCAAGGCGATCACCCGCGAGGTGACCGAGCTCTGTCGCCGGATCCGGCCGATCGCCGTCGACCTCGTCGACGCCTACGGAATCCCGCCCGAGCTGCTCCGGGCTCCGGACCTGCTCGGGCCCTGATCGGTCGGGCGAGGTGGGAGGGTGAGGTCGTGAGGATCCCGGGCGTCGAGGTGACCAGGTTCGAGCCGCACGGCGCGGCCGAGGGCACGGCGGTGGTCCTGCCCGGCCGCGCCTATCCGCCGGTCGCGCCGCTGCTGTGGCTCGCCACCCAGGTGCTGCTCGCCCATCGCTGGCGGGTGACGCACGTCTGGTGGGACGCCCCCGGCGAGCACGGCGACGCGGACCACGAGGACTGGGTCGCCGACCAGCTCCTGCAGCACCTGCCCGACAGCGGCCGCGTCCTCGTGGTCGGCAAGTCCCTGGGCACGCTCGCGGCGCCGGTGGCGGCGCAGCGTGGGTACGACGCCATCTGGCTCACCCCGCTGCTCCAGGAGCAGCCGGTGGTCGACGCCCTGGCCGCCAACGCGGCGCGCCAGCTGCTCGTCGGCGGCACCGCCGATCACCACGCGTGGCGATCGGACGTCGCGCGGCAGCTCGGCGAGCAGGGCTGCGACGTGCTGGAGGTGGCCGAGGCCGACCATGCGATGCAGGCCGCGGGCGACCCGGTGCGCAGCGCCGAGATCCTGGTCGAGGTGACCCGGGCCATGGACAGCTTCCTGGGGTGAGCGCCGGGCGCCTCAGGTCAGCACGAGCCGCGCGTCGTACAGCCGCTCGTACGCCGCGCGGGTCTCCGCGACGACGGCCTCGCCCTCGGGCGTCAGCTCGACCCGACGTCGGCGGTAGGGCTCGAAGCCGGTCGACCGCAGCACGGCGTCGTACCAGTACGGCGCCCAGACGCCGTCGCTCGGTCGAGGGCCCGCGGGCCACGACAGCATCGCGTCGGTGAACGGCACGTCGACGTAGTCGCAGAGCCACCGCAGGTAGGCCTCCGGCGAGCGCAGGAAGTCGGCCGCGTCGATCACGGGCACGTCCGGGCCGAGCTGCACCCGGAGCTCCAGCTGCTGCAGGATCCCGATGTCGTCAGCCACGACGCTCGCCCGCGACCGGAGGTACGACGACACCACCTCCGCCGGGTCGCGGATCAGCAGCACGTTGCGCAGCGACGCGATCCACTCGCGGGGCAGGTCCGGGACGAGGTGCTGGGCCATGTGCTTCTGGTACTGCACGGCCGGCCCGTCCGGCCAGGGCTCGGTGAGCGACTCGACGACGCGACGCCAGTCGGTCTCGCCCGCGGCGATGACGTCGTCGCGGCCCGGATGGTCCAGGCCGGTGTGCGCGAGGTACCACGCGTAGAGCGGCTCGTCGACGACCTCGGTGTCGGGCCGGTTCTCCCAGGCCCGCATGGTCGCGGTCGAGATGTTGCGCGGGCCGGACCAGCAGGCCAGCCGCACGGTCACGGCGTTGCTCGGGAGGCGACGTCGCGGCGTACGAGGTCGGCGTACAGCTCCTGCAGTCTTGTCACGACGGGTCCGCGCCGTCCCGAGCCGATCGTGCGGCCGTCGACGGTGTGCACGGGAACGACGCCGGCGAACGTCCCGGTCACGAACGCCTCGTCGGCGGAGTAGACCTCGGTGAGGCTGAAAAGCCTTTCCTGGCTGGGGATCCAATCCTCGCGACACACGCGCAGGACGTTGCCGCGGGTGATCCCGCCGAGACAGAAGGCGCCGTTCGAGGTCCACACCTCGCCCCGACGTACGACGAAGAAGTGGGTCGAGTTGCAGGTCGCGACGAAGCCCTGCGGGTCGAGCATGAGCGCCTCGTCGGCGCCGGCCGTGTAGGCCTGGATGCACGCGGTGATGTCGTTGAGCTTGCTGTGCGCGTTGAGCTTCGGGTCGAGGGTGTCCGGCGTCGCTCGCCGCACGTGCACCGTGAACAGCGACAGCCCCTGCTCGACGGTCGCCGGCAGCGGGTCCTTGTGCTCGGCGATGATCACGACGGTGGCCGGGCCCGCCGAGAGCCGCGGGTCCTGGTACGGCGTCGACTTCGGCCCGCGCGTCACCATCAGCCGGACGTGTACGCCGTCGGTCATCTCGTTGGCCCGCAGCGTCTCGTAGATGCGGTCGGTGAGCTGCTCCCGGGTCAGGCCGATGTCCAGGGCGATCGCGGTCGCGCCTTCCCACAGCCGGTCGAGGTGGCTGTCGAGGAACGCCGGGTGCCCGGCGTGGACGCGGAGCCCCTCCCAGACACCGTCCCCGAGCACGAACCCCGCGTCGAAGACGGAGACCACGGCCTGGTCGCGCGGGACGAGCGAGCCGTTGACGTGGATCAGGACGTCGCGGTTGCGCGGGTCGTCGGCGAAGTCGTGGGTGCCGTGCGCCGTGGTGCTCACGAGGAGGTCAGTGCAGCTCGCCGGGATGAGCGCTCAGTCGCTCGAACGACGCCTGCACCTCGGCCTCGGCTGCGTCGCGCCCCACCCAGTCGGCACCCTCGACGGACTTCCCCGGCTCGAGCTCCTTGTAGACCGTGAAGAAGTGCTCGATCTCCATCCGGTCGAACTTCGGCAGGTGGTTGATGTCGCGCATGTGCTCCAGGCGCGGGTCGGAGACCGGGACGCACAGCACCTTGTCGTCGGCGCCCTTCTCGTCGGTCATCCGGTACATCCCGATCGCGCGGCACTTGATGAGGCAGCCGGGGAAGGTCGGCTCGCCCAGGAGCAGCACGAGCGCGTCGAGCGGGTCGCCGTCCTGGCCGAGGGTGTTCTCGATGTAGCCGTAGTCGGCGGGGTACTGCGTCGAGGTGAACAGGGTCCGGTCGAGCCGGATCCGCCCGCTCTCGTGGTCGACCTCGTACTTGTTGCGGCTCCCCTTGGGGATCTCCACGAGTACGTCGAAGTCCACGTCGTCCTCCAGCTGTCCGTCGCGTGCGGGGCCCGGGCCGAGCGGCCCACGGCGAGAATGTGCCCCAGTCTCCCGCAGAATGAACGCACGTGCCCAACCCGGGCACCCCGTGAGAATCGCGTCCCGGAAGAGAGCACCGTGTCCCCAGCCGAGCCCGCGCCGTACGGCGTCAGCCGCCGGCGGCGTCGTCGGCGTCGGGCGCTGGTGTGGGGCGGCGTGGTCGTGGTGCTCGCGCTCGTGGCCGGAGGGGCGACGGCGTACGAGACCGGTCGCCTCGCGGACTGGCTGGGAGACTCCGCGCCGGCAGCCGCGACCATCCCGGGCTACACCGCACCGGTGGCACCGACCCCGGCCGCGGTCGCGCGCCCCGCGGCCGCGCACGCGGATGATGCGGGCGCCGTACGCCGCGCGCTGGCGAAGCCGCTGAGGGACCCGGACCTGTTCGACCTCCGCGCGGTCGTCGCGCCGCTGACGGGCGCGCCGCTGTTGGACCTCGGGCACGGCACCTCCATGCCGGCCTCGACCCTCAAGCTCCTCACGGCGACGGCTGCGCTGGAGGCGCTCGGACCGGACCACACCTTCGCCACGCGGGTGGTGGCAGCAGGCCACTCCGGGATCGTCCTGGTCGGCGGCGGCGACCCGTTCCTGGGCGGAGCCCGCGCGACCTCCGGCGAGGAGCGCCGCGACGCGAGCCTGCAGGCGCTGGCAGGCCTCACCGCCCGCGCACTGCGGGCCGCGGGGAAGGACGGCGTGACGCTGTCCTACGACGACTCGCTCTTCACCGGACCGCGCGTCAACCCGCACTGGCCCAAGACCTATCTCCCGGACGTCGTCTCGCCGATCACGGCCCTGTGGGCCGACGAGGGCCGCAACCCGTCCGGCTACGGCCGGGAGGCGGACCCGTCGGCAGCGGCGGCGGCCCTGTTCGCGACGTTCCTCCGCAAGGCCGGGGTGACGGTGGCCCCGACCATCCACGAGGCGAAGGCGCGTCCCGGCGCCACCGAGCTGGCCCGGGTGACCAGTCAGCCGCTCGCCGACATCGTCGAGCGGGTGCTGCAGGTCAGCGACAACGAGGGTGCGGAGGTGCTGGCGCACCAGGTGGGACTGGACGTCGACGGTCAGGCGTCGTTCACCGGCGGCGTCGCCGGGGTGACCAAGACCCTGACCGGGCTGGGCATCGACCTCGGCGACGCGACCATCCAGGACGGCAGCGGCCTCTCCCGCGACGATCGCCTGGACGCCGAGACGCTGGTGCAGGTGCTGCAGCTGGCGTCCTCGCCGGAGCACCCCGAGCTGCGCTCGGTCGTCAGCGGCCTTCCCGTCGCGGCGTACGACGGGTCGCTGGGGGACCGGTTCGGCCACAGCCCGGGTCGGGGGCTCGTCCGGGCCAAGACCGGGACCCTGCGCGGGACGAACGCGCTGGCCGGCATCACCACCGACGCCCGCGGGCGCGTGCTGGTGTTCGCCTTCGTCAGCAACCACGTGCCCACAAGCGATCGGGAGGACACCCCGGTCGCGCTCGACCGGCTCGCCTCCGCTTTGGCCACCTGTCGCTGTTGAGCCCCCGTAGGCTCGGGACATGACGGACGAGATGGTGGACTGGCAGCTCGCGGTCTCGCTCGGGAGCCGCGTAGCGGGAGCCGGCCCCTCCGTGTCCGCCGACGAGGCCGCGGCCACGGTGGCCGAGCTGCGCCAGGGCGCCGAGCGCTCGACGTCGTATGTCAAGGACTTCACCGGTCTCGACGCGGGTGCGCTGACCGCACCCGTGCTCGTCGTCGACCGGGCGGCGTGGATCCAGGCCAACGCCGATGGGTTCGCCCAACTACTCGGACCCGTGATCGAGAAGGTCACCGAGCGCAAGGGCCCGCCGGGCGCGCTCACGCGCGCCGTCGGATCCCGCGTGACCGGGGCGGAGGTCGGCGGTCTGCTCGGCTTCATGGCCTCGAAGGTCCTGGGCCAGTTCGACCCGTTCCACGACCCGCACGGGCGGCTCCTGCTGGTCGCGCCGAACGTCGTCCACGTCGAGCGCGAGCTCGCGGTCGACAGCCACGACTTCCGGCTCTGGGTGTGCCTGCACGAGGAGACGCACCGGGTCCAGTTCACCGCCGTTCCGTGGATGCGCGACCACCTGTTCGCGCAGCTCCTGGCGCTGGCCGACTCGGTGGAGCCGCAGCGGTTCCTCGACGACGGGCTCAAGCGCGTCGCCGAGGCGGTGCGCGAGGGCAAGGTCGGCAGCATCGTGGAGGTCTTCGGCTCGCCCGAGCAGAAGGAGATCCTCGACCGGGTCACCGCTGTCATGTCCCTGCTCGAGGGCCACGCCGACTACGTCATGGACGGAGTCGGGCCGACGGTGATCCCGACCGTCGACACCATCCGGCGCGCCTTCAACGAGCGCCGCAAGGGCGTCGGCGCCCTCGACCGCCTGCTGCGCCGCCTGCTCGGCCTGGAGGCCAAGATGGCGCAGTACCGCGACGGCTCCGGGTTCGTCCGCACGGTCGTCGACAAGGTCGGCATGGCCGACTTCAACGCGGTCTGGGCCTCCGCCGACAACCTGCCGACACTGAGCGAGATCCACGACCCCGACGCGTGGGTCGCCCGCGTGCACCCGTGAGCCTGCACCCGTCCCTCGCGGCCGTGAGCGGCGCCGTACGCCGCGGGCTGGGCGACCTGGATCCGGGCGCCCGGATCGTCGTGGCGTGCAGCGGAGGAGCCGACTCGCTGGCCCTGGCGTCGGCGACCGTCCACGAGGGGCGCGAGCAGGGGTGGTACGTCGTGGGTGCGACCGTCGACCACGGCCTCCAGGAGGGGTCCGCCGAGCTCGCCGAGCAGGTGGTGGCCCAGCTGGCGCGGCTCGGATGCGACGAGACGGTGACCGCACGGGCCACGGTCGACGCGCCCGGACTGGGCCCGGAGGCGGCCGCCCGCGCGGCCCGGTACGCGCTGCTGGACCGGATCCGCGAGTCCTTCGACGCCGAGGTCGTGGCGCTGGGGCACACCCGCGACGACCAGGCCGAGACCGTGCTGATGGGGTTGGCGCGCGGGTCCGGGGGACGGTCGATCGCGGGCATGCGGCGCGCGTTCGAGCACTACCGGCGGCCCCTGCTCGACGTTCCGCATGCGGACACCGTCACGGCCTGCCAGGTCGAGGGACTCGACGTCTGGGAGGACCCCCACAACAGCGACCCGGCGTACACCCGGGTCCGGGTGCGGAGCCGGCTCCTGCCCGCGCTCGAGGACGAGCTCGGGCCGGGGGTCTCGGCGACGCTGGCCCGGACCGCCGACCAGCTCCGCGCCGACATGGACCTCCTCGACGAGTACGCCGCCGCCGCCCGGGCGCAGGCCTCGGTCGCCGACGGGCTCTCGCTGGAAGTGCTGGCCGGGCTGCCCGCCCCGATCCGGACGCGGGTGCTGCGGGCCGCCGCCGTCGACGCCGGCGCCCCTGCGGGCGAGACGTCGTACGAGCACGTCCTGGCCGTCGACGCCCTGGTCACCGACTGGCACGGCCAGAAGTGGGTCGACCTCCCCGGCCACCTCCGCGCCCTCCGCACCCCCTCAGCCCTGGTGTTCGAGTCCGCTGAAACCCCGCGTACGCGGGGTTCCTGAGCCTTCCTGGCCTCTGCAGCCCCCAGGAACCCGACGAATCGCCCAGGAACCCGCTGGAAACCGCTAGAACGCGCTGAAACCCCGCGTACGCGGGGTTCCTGCACCTTCCTGGCCCCCGTAACCCCCAGGAACCCGACGAAACCCCGCGTACGCGGGGATCCCGACAGCCTGGCTAGGGTGACGCCCATGGAGGCTGAGCACGCGGAGCAGGACCTGGTCAAGATCCTGTTCACCGAGCAGCAGATCCGGGATCGTCTCGACGAGATGGCCGCCGAGATCGCCGCCGACTACGAGGGGCGCGACCTGCTGCTGGTCGGCATCCTGCGTGGCGCCGTGATGGTGATGGCAGACCTCGCACGCGCTCTGCCGCGCCACGTCGAGATGGACTGGATGGCGATCAGCTCCTACGGGTCGGGCACCAAGTCGTCCGGCGTCGTACGCCTGCTCAAGGACCTCGACACCGACGTCACCGACCGGCACGTGCTCATCGTCGACGAGCTGATCGACACCGGGCTGACCCTGAGCTGGCTGGTCAACTCCCTGGGCAGCCGCAACGCCGCCAGCGTCGAGATCGCGACTCTCCTGCGCAAGCCGGAGGCGCTGACCATGCCCGTCGAGCCGCGGTACGTCGGGTGGGACATCCCCAACGAGTTCGTCGTCGGCTACGGGCTCGACTACCGCGAGAAGTACCGCAACCTTCGCGACATCGGCACCCTCGCCCCCCACGTCTACTCCTGAGGGGTCGCGCGCCCGCCGTACCCCGTTCGGCGGATATCGGCGTCCCGGAGTAGGAGATGAGGTCTCGGCAAGGGACAATGCGGATTGGGGATGACGTGTAACGTCGTCATTCTCGGAAATCCCGTGTTCCCGGCTGCCAGCCCATGGTCAGCGTTCGTCGTCGAGAGAGTCCTGTGAAGCGGTTCCTTAGAAGTCCCTGGCTGTGGATCGTCGGCCTGGTGCTGCTCCTGCTGCTCGCCTTGCAGTTCATCGCGTCGCCGGGCGGCTCCGACGAGATCAGCACCGGCCAGATGGACACCTACATCACCTCGGGGCAGGTCAAGCAGGTCACCCTCATCGACGGTGGCGACCAGACCATCAAGGCGACCCTGAAGCCCGGCGTCCGCCCCCAGGGCAGCGACGTCACGGCGCACTGGCTGAACGGCACCCAGGACAAGCTGTTCGACGACATCCAGAAGCAGATCGACGCCGGGAACCTCCAGCCGAACGACGCCGACGTCAAGATCAGCCACCCGAGCGTGATCGCCTCGATCGTCACGACCCTGTTGCCCTTCGTGCTGATCGTGCTGCTCTTCCTGTTCCTGATGAACCAGGTGCAGGGCGGCGGCGGCCGCGGCGTCATGCAGTTCGCCAAGTCGCGCGCCAAGCTGATCTCCAAGGACATGCCGAAGACGACCTTCGGGGACGTCGCGGGCGTGGACGAGGCCGTCGAGGAGCTCGGCGAGATCAAGGAGTTCCTCCAGGAGCCCGCGAAGTTCCAGGCCGTCGGGGCGAAGATCCCCAAGGGCGTGCTGCTCTACGGCCCTCCGGGCACCGGCAAGACGCTGCTGGCCCGCGCGGTCGCGGGTGAGGCCGGCGTTCCCTTCTACTCCATCTCCGGATCCGACTTCGTCGAGATGTTCGTCGGTGTGGGCGCGAGCCGCGTCCGCGACCTGTTCGAGCAGGCGAAGGAGAACGCGCCGGCGATCGTGTTCATCGACGAGATCGACGCCGTCGGGCGCCACCGCGGCGCCGGCATGGGCGGCGGTCACGACGAGCGTGAGCAGACGCTCAACCAGCTGCTCGTCGAGATGGACGGCTTCGACGTTCGCGGCGGCGTCATCCTGATCGCGGCCACCAACCGGCCCGACGTGCTCGACCCGGCCCTGCTGCGGCCCGGCCGCTTCGACCGGCAGATCCAGGTCGACGCCCCCGACCTCGCGGGCCGCCACAAGATCCTCCAGGTGCACTCGCGCGGCAAGCCGCTGGCGCCCGGGATCGACCTGCTCTCGGTCGCGCGGCGCACTCCCGGGTTCACCGGCGCCGACCTCGAGAACGTCCTGAACGAGGCCGCGCTGCTGACGGCACGCGCCAACGAGAAGCTGATCACCAACCTCTCGCTCGACGAGGCGATCGACCGCGTCATCGCCGGCCCGCAGCGGCGTACCCGCCTGATGAGCGAGAAGGAGAAGCTCATCACGGCGTACCACGAGGGTGGCCACGCGCTCGTCGCGGCGGCGTTCCCGGGCAACGACCCGGTGCACAAGATCACGATCCTGCCGCGGGGCCGGGCGCTGGGCTACACCATGGTGCTGCCCGACCAGGACAAGTACAGCCAGACCCGCAGCGAGATGCTCGACAGCCTCGCCTACATGATGGGCGGCCGCGCCGCGGAGGAGATGGTCTTCCACGACCCGACCACCGGCGCGGGCAACGACATCGAGAAGGCCACGGCGGTGGCTCGGGCGATGGTCACGCAGTACGGCATGACCGACCGTCTCGGCGCCATCAAGCTCGGCGAGAGCAACGGCGAGCCGTTCCTGGGTCGCGACTTCGGCCACACCAAGAACTACTCCGAGGACGTCGCCGCGATCATCGACGAGGAGACCAAGAAGCTCCTGGCGAACGCCCACCAGGAGGCCTACGACATCCTCGAGGAGAACCGCGACGTCCTCGACAGCCTGGTCCTCGAGCTGATGGACAAGGAGACGCTCGACAAGGAGCAGGTCGCCGCCATCTTCGTCCCGCTGCGCAAGCGGGCGCAGCGTCCGGCGTGGACCGGCTCACCCGATCGCAACCCGTCACAGATTCCGCCGGTCGAGATCCCGCAGGAGATCCGCGACCGGGCCAAGGTCAACGGTGTCCGCCCCGACAGCGATGCAGGCGCCATCTTGACCCCGCCGGGCTCGGGCGGCGACGTGCACGGCGGCCCGGTGGGACCGACCGGCGTACCCGAGCCTCCGTCGCCCGCCTCCTGAGCGCGCCCCCATGACCGACCCGATCGCCTGGGAGGAGCGGCCGCCTGCCGACGTGCCCGCGTTCGACCACGAACGAGCGGCCGCAGCGGTCCGCGAGCTGCTGATCGCCATCGGCGAGGACCCCGACCGCGAGGGGCTGCACGACACGCCGGACCGGGTCGCCCGGGCGTACGCCGAGCTGACGGCCGGCATGCGGCAGTCGCCGGCCGACGTGCTCACGACGACGTTCGACCTCGGACACGACGAGATGGTGCTGGTCCGCGACATCGAGCTGTGGTCGATGTGCGAGCACCACCTGGTGCCGTTCACCGGCGTCGCGCACGTCGGCTACATCCCGTCGGACAACGGCAAGATCACGGGACTGTCCAAGCTCGCCCGCCTGGTCGACGTCTACGCCAAGCGCCCCCAGGTCCAGGAGCGGCTGACCACGCAGGTCGCCGACGCACTGGTCGAGGCCCTCGACGCCCGTGGCGTGATCGTGGTGATCGAGGCCGAGCACCTCTGCATGACCATGCGCGGCGTCCGCAAGGCAGGTGCCCGCACCATCACCTCGGCGGTCCGGGGCCAGCTGCGCAGTGCCGCCACCCGCTCCGAGGCCATGGCCCTGATCAACAGCAACAAGGGCTAGGCGTCCTGGCGGTTGCCGGTGGATCGGCCGAGGCGGTCCCGACGCTAGGGTTCGCGATGTGTCGCCCCTGCTGATGGGGGTCGTCAACGTGACCCCCGACTCGTTCTCCGACGGCGGTCGCTGGGCCACGCCCGACGCCGCCGTGAGCCACGGGCGCGACCTGCTCGCCGACGGCGCGGACATCCTCGACATCGGCGGCGAGTCGACGCGGCCCGGGGCCACCCGCCCGCTCCTCACCGAGGAGATCGACCGCGTGGTCCCGGTGATCCGGGCCCTCGCGGCCGACGGGGCCGTCGTCTCGGTCGACACCATGCGCGCCGAGGTCGCCGAGCAGGCGCTCGACGCGGGCGCGACCATCGTCAACGACGTCTCGGGAGGGCTGGCCGACCCGCGGATCCTGGACGTGGTCGCGGCCTCCGGGGCGACGTACGTCTGCATGCACTGGCGGGGGCACAGCGACCACATGCAGGAGCTCGCGTCGTACGACGGCCCGGGCGGCGTGGTCGAGGCCGTCCGGACCGAGCTGAGCCAGCGCGTGGACGCCGCGACCGCCGCGGGGATCGACCGGGAGCAGATCGTGCTCGACCCGGGGCTTGGCTTCGCCAAGACCGCCCGGCACAACTGGACGCTCCTGCGCGGTCTGCCGGTGCTCCAGGAGCTGGGGCTCCCGCTGCTGGTGGGGGCGAGTCGGAAGTCGTTCCTGGGCCGTCTCCTCGCCGGCCCGGACGGGGAGCCGCGCCCGGCTGACGACCGCGAGCACGCCAGCACGGCGCTGACCGTCCTGGTCGCCCAGCTGGGCGTCTGGGGCCTGCGCGTGCACGACGTCCGCGCCGCGCGCGACGCGCTGAGGACCCTCGAGCGCTGGGAGCGCGGATGAGCAGCCAGCAGGCCGACCGGCTGTCGGTGACCGGCATCGAGTGCTACGGCCATCACGGCGTCTTCGAGCACGAGCGTCGGGAGGGCCAGACCTTCGTGGTCGACCTCACGCTCGGGCTCGACACCCGGACCGCTGCCGCGTCCGACGACTTGCATGACACCGTCGACTACGGAAGTCTCGTGGCGCGGGTGAAAGCCGCCGTCGAGTCGGACCCGGTCGACCTGATCGAGACTCTGGCCGAGCGCATCTCGGGCATCTGTCTCTTGGATGATCGTGTTGAATGGGCCCGGGTCACCGTCCACAAGCCGGGTGCCCCGATCGAGGCGACCTTCGCCGACGTGACGTTGACGATCACCCGAGACAGGGCCCTGCCGAAGGATCAGCCCCCGAGCAGCGAGGTGTGACCCGTGACCGAGACGCCCAACCCGAACATCGTGGACGCCGACACCCTCACCGGCGAGATGCGCCCCATCCGGCGTGCCGTCATCGCCCTCGGCTCCAACCTGGGTGAGCGGCTGACCAGCCTCCAGGGTGCGGTGAACGCGCTCGCCGACACCCCCGACGTGTGGATCACCGGGGTCTCACCGGTCTACGAGACCGAGCCCGTCGACTCCCCCGCGGGGGCGGAGACCTTCCTGAACGCCGTGGTCCTGCTCGACACCACCCTGGCCGCGACCCGGCTGCTCGACCGCGCCCACGCGATCGAGGACGCCTTCGGACGAGACCGCAGCGACGGGGAGCACAACGCGCCGCGCACGCTCGACGTCGACGTCATCGTGGTCGGCGACCGCCGGCGTGACGACGAGCGGATCCGGCTGCCGCACCCCCGCGCCGGCGAGCGAGCCTTCGTGCTCCAGCCGTGGTACGACGTCGAGCCCGACGCCGAGATCCCGGACGTCGGGGCGGTCGCGGACCTGCTGGACAAGTGCGACCGCAGCGGGCTCGTCCGGCGCGACGACCTCCAGCTGCAGTTGCAGTGAGAGCTGCTGCGAGCCCGCAGTGAGCGTCGACCCGGGGTCTCCGGAGGACCAGGAGCCCGAACCGGAGGGCCGGCTGCGGCCGATGAGCCCGGCCGGGCTGTGCATCTTCGCCGCGGTCGGGCTGGTGGCCGGATGGGTGTTCCACCAGCTCACCGACACCTCCACGTCGGTCCCGCCGCAGGTCCCGTGGGCGCAGCCGCTGGCGCTGTTCCTGGTGGCCTGCATCCTGTTCGGGACCGCCTGGTCCACGCGCCGTACCATCGCCCAGCACCCGGCGCAGCTGTCTCCCCACCAGGCCGTCAACCGGCTCGTCCTGGCGCGGGCGTGCGCCTACGTCGGGGCCCTCGCGGCGGGCGTCTACATCGGGTACGCCGTGAGCTGGCTCGGCGTCACCAGCAGCGACATGGCAGGTCAGCGGGCCTTCCGGTCGGCCTGCGCGGGTGTCGCGGGCCTGCTGATCGTCGTCGGAGGGCTGTTGCTCGAGCGAGCGTGTCGCGTCCCTCCGGAGGGCGACGCGCCCTAGCCTGACCCCATGTCTTCCCCACAGGCACGTCGTAGGCTGCGCAGCGCCCACATGGCGCTCGCGGCCACACTGCTCATCACCGCGGCGGTCGTCGTTCTCGGCGCCGTCCTCAGCGACTCCGGCACGCTCGTGTCCGTCGCTGCCGTCCTGGCCGTCGTCCTCGGGACCGTGGCTGTCTGGATCGTCCACTCGGGGCTGGTCCTGGCTCGGCGCGAGGCCACGGCCGACCGCGCTCGCCAGGCGCAGGGCTACCGCCAGCTGACCGACGCCCGCACCCGCGAGAACGCCGAGTTCATCGCCGCCATGCAGACCCGCACCACCCGGGCCGAGACCGCCGTCGGCGAGCTCGAGTCGGCCGTCGTCGCCTCCCAGGCCCGCGCGGCCGAGAGCGCCCGCCGGCTGAGCGCCTCGGAGACCGAGGGCTCACGCCTCGCGGTCGCCCTGGAGGACTCCGAGGAGCGCGCCGCCGAGGCCATCGTGCGAGTCGCCGAGCTCGAGGACGAGAACGGCGTTCTCCGCACCGAGAACGACGTCCTCCGCTCCGAGCTCGACGCCGCCACCTGGCAGCCCCAGGTCAAGCACGCATAAACGCTGACCTGGCGATGGCGTGACACAAAAACACGCTGACCCGGCAATCTCGTGTCGTCTCTAGCGACTGACCCGGCGATCTCGTTCTACGAGATCGCCGGGTCAGCGCGCTTTTGTGTCACGCGATCGCCGGGTCAGCGTGTTTGTGTGTCACGCCAACGCCAGGTCAGCTTTGAAGGGAGGCGCGGAGGGCGCGGTGGATGCCGGCGGGGGTGAGGACGCCGACGAACTGGCTGCCCTCCTTCACCCCCACCATCGGCTTGTCGTCGCGCAGCAGGACGGCGAGGGCGTGCTCCAGCGTGGAGTCGAGGTCGATCGCCGCGCCCAGATCGCCGGTGGCGACCCCGTCGAGCGGCTCGAGATGGGCGCGGTCCAGCTTGGTCACCGTGAGCCGTCGCAGACCGGCGGTCGAGCCCACGAAGTCGGCCACGAAGTCGTCGGCGGGATGGCCGAGCAGCTCCGCCGGCGTCCCGAACTGAGCCAGGTGACCGCCCTGGGCCATGACGGCGACCTTGTCGCCCATCTTCACGGCCTCGTCGATGTCGTGGGTGACCAGGACGACGGTCTTGCCGAGCTCCTCCTGGAGCCTCAGGAACTCGTCCTGCAGCCGCGCCCGCACGATCGGGTCGACCGCGGCGAACGGCTCGTCCATCAGCAGCACCGGAGGATCCGCGGCCAGCGCCCGGGCGACGCCCACACGCTGCTGCTGGCCGCCGGAGAGCTGGTGCGGGTACCGATCGGCGTACGTCGCGGGGTCCAGGCCGACCAGGTCGAGCAGCTCGCGGGCACGAGCTCGCGCCTGTGCCTTCGGCGTGCCGACCAGTGACGGCACCGTGGCGACGTTGGCGACGATCTTCTGGTGGGGGAACAGCCCGATCTGCTGGATGACGTAGCCGATCCGCCGCCGCAGCTGCACCGGGTCCTCGGTGGTCACGTCGCGGCCCTCGAGGAAGATCCGGCCGCTGGTCGGCTCGATCAGCCGGTTGATCATCTTCAGCGTCGTGGACTTGCCGCACCCGGAGGGCCCGACCAGGCAGACGACCTCACCGGGCTCGACCGTGAGGTCGAGCTCGTGTACGGCGACGGTCCCGTCGGCGTACCGCTTGCCGACCCCCTCGAGCCGGATCATCGCGCCCTCCGAGCCACCGGCGGGCGCCTGCCTCCCGTCGGGGGCGGTAGCGTTCATGTCCGTGACCCTACTCGCGGGGGACGGCATCTCCATCCAGCCGAGCTGCTACAGCCGGCTGGTCAACAAGTGGTACTGCACCGACTACCTCAAGGATCGGCACGGCGATCTGACCAGCGCGCTGGGTCAGCACCTGCAGATCACGGCGTGGTCGCTGGTGATCGGGATCCTGATCGCGTTCCCGATGGCGCTGATCGCCCGGCGGCTGCCGCGGCTGCAGGGACTGATCCTCGGCACGAGCACGATGCTCTACACGATCCCGAGCATCGCGCTGTTCCCGATCCTGGTGCCGTTCACGGGGATCAGCATGAAGACCGTGGTGATCGGGCTGGCGCTGTACGCCCTGACCATCCTGGTGCGCAGCATGCTGGCCGGCCTGACCGGCGTACCCGACGAGGTCCGCGAGTCGGCGACCGGGCTCGGCTACGGGCGGCTCCGCCTGCTGTTCGGGGTCGAGCTGCCGCTCGCGCTCCCGGTGATCATGGCCGGGATCCGCGTCGCCACGGTCTCGACCGTGGCCCTGACCACGGTCGGCACGCTCGTGTCGTACGGCGGACTGGGCAACCTGATCGCGGACGGCGTGCAGAACGACTTCAAGGCCGAGATCCTGGCGGCGTCCGTGCTGTGTGTCGTGCTCGCCGTCGTGCTCGACGCCGTCGTCGTCAGCGTTCAGTGGGCGGTCACGCCGTGGACCCACGGGAGGGGGCGCTCGTCATGAGGACCTTCCGCGACTCCTGGCACTACCTCACGACCGGCTCCAACTGGGGCGGCGCGGACGGCATGTGGCACCTGCTGGTGCAGCAGCTCCTGATCAGCGTGACCGCTCTCGCCGTCGCGATGGCGGTGGGCCTGACGCTCGCGCTCTGGCTCGGGCACCTGGGCCGTGCGGGCTTCCTGGCGGTCAACCTGACGAACGTCGGCCGCGCGGTGCCGACGTTCGCCCTGCTCGCGATCCTGGTCACGCTGGACCACCCCGGCACCAAGACGTTCGGTGCCTACGGCCGGGCCGGGCTCGCGACCCTGATCGCGCTCGCGCTGTTCGCACTGCCGCCGATCTTCACCAACGCCTACGTCGCGGTGCGCGAGGTGCCGGCGGCGGTCAAGGAGTCGGCCACGGGCATGGGGATGACGGGCTCGCAGAGGTTCTGGCGCGTGGAGCTGCCGCTGGCCATGCCCCTCGTCGTCTCCGGCGTCCGCCTCGCGCTGGTGCAGGTCTGGGCGACGGCGACGATCGCGGCGCTGGTGGCAGGTCCGGGCCTGGGCACCCTGATCACCCAGGGCTTCTACCGCACCGACTACCCCAAGGGGATCGCGGCGGCGTTCCTCGTGGCCGTCGTCGCCTTCGTGATGGAGATCGGAGGGGCTTTGGCGGAGCGTGCGGTGGACCCGAATCGTAAGGGAACCGCAACCCGAACTGACCCTTCCGGGGGTCGCAGCCCTGCACCCGTTGGGACATGATGGTCAGTCCACGCCCTGGCACGAACGGGGGCACCGGACACGCGCGTCGTCAGCGACGCGGGACACAGAAGGTGAGTTTCCATGTCACGACGTCTTCTGGCCGGGGTGGTGGGCGTCTCCGCCGCCGCCCTGCTAGCAGCCTGCGGCAGCTCCAGCAGTAGCACCACCACGACCGACAACCCCGGCTCGAGCGCGCCGGCCGACAAGGGGGTCGTGCGCATCTCGGGGCAGAACTTCACCGAGGCCGAGATCGTGGCCGACATGTACGCCGACGTGCTCAAGAACGCCGGCTACACCCCGCAGGTGCACCTGGTCGGCACCCGCGACATCTACATGAAGATCTTCCCGAGCAAGGTCGACATCGTGCCGGAGTACACCGGCGCGATCGTGGAGTTCCTCAACGGCACGTACAACGGCGCCAACGCCAAGCCGATCACGGTCTCCGACCCCAACAAGACGATCCAGAAGGCGCAGCCCCTGCTGAAGAAGAAGGGGGCGACCCTGCTCGACCCGTCGCCCGCGACCGACTCCAACGCGTTCTTCGTGACCAAGAAGTACTCCGACGACAACAGCGTCACGCAGCTGTCCGACCTCAAGGGCAAGTCGGTGACGCTCGCAGCGGCGCCCGACTGCAAGGGCCGGCTCGACTGCGAGGGCGGCCTCAAGTCGGCGTACGGCATCGACGTCACCAAGATCCTGCCGCTGGGCTACGCGTCGCAGCAGACCTACGACTCGGTGATCAAGGGCGAGTCGCAGCTCGGCGAGACCAGCACGACCGACGGCACGCTGGCCAGCCAGGGCCTGGTCCTGCTGACCGACGACCAGCACATCCAGCCCGCGGAGAACCTCGTGCCGCTGGTGTCGTCGTCGTTCCTGCAGGCCCACCCGGACGTCGCCGCCCCGCTCAACGCCCTCATGGCCAAGCTGACCACCGAGGACCTCACCAAGCTCAACGCGGACGTCTCCGTCAACCGCGCCAAGCCCGACGAGGTCGCCCAGCAGTGGCTGGAGCAGGCCGGCCTCCTCTGAGCCGGGGCGCCCGACACTAGAGTCGGCGCATGCCGCCCGCCCGGTCCCGCGTCCGCGAGATCGGGCGGGCCGCTCTACGTCGGCTGCCGGACGGGGCACGAGCCCGCGCCCTCGGCGCCGTCGGCGGCCGGCTCGGCCTCGAGGGCGCCGAGATCGGGCTGGTGACGGTCGTCGTCGTGCCCGAGGAGGGCGACCGCGTCGAGGACTGCCTGGCCTCGGTGCGCGGTCAGACGCACCCGCTGCTCGACGTCGTCGTCTGTCCGGTGGGGGCTGCTGCCGCCGACCTGCCCGACGACCCACGGTTCCGGTCCCTTCCGCCCTCGGAGACGACGTACGCCGCGGTACGGGGCGGGATCGAGGCGGCCGCCGGACGGTACGTCGTGCTGGTGCGGGGCTGCGACCGGCTCGTGCCGCACGCGGTGACGGCGCTTGCCGGGTCGCTCGCGGCGAGCGGCTCGAACCTCGCCACCGGCGTCCTGGAGCAGCTCGGCGAGCCGGAGCGCTGGCTGACGCACGCGCAGGCGGCGACGCACCGGACCCCGGGCTGGGCGGTGCCGGCTCCGCGCTTGCTCGCGGGTGACCTGTCGCTGGCCAACAAGGCGTTCACGCGGCACCTGGCGAGGCGGCTCGCGCGCGAGGGGCGGCTCGAGAACGGCTCCGACTGGCTCTGCTCGACCGCCCTGGCCGCCCTGCTGCCGGGACTGACCCTCGACGTGGTCGACCGGCCGGTCGCCAGGCTGGCCTGGGAGCGCGGACGGCGCGCGTACGGCGCCCGCCCCAGCCCCCTGCCCGAGCTCGGGCACTGGCTGGACCTGCATCGCGCCGTGATCGCGACCGTCGGCGACGAGGCGGCGTTCGCCGACGGCTGGCTGCGGCACTGGTACGACGTACTCCTGCCGCGCTTCGTGGCCGACGCCGAACGCGCCGACGAGGAGACCTGGCGACGGCTCGTGGCCCTCAGTGCGGTACCGCCCGGAATCCTGCTCCGCGCCTCGTCGCGCAGCCTCCTGTCCCTGGCGGCTGCGAGTCGGCGGGGCGAGGTCGAGGCGCTGTCGTCCGAGCTGGACGAGCTCGGCGACGACGTCCGCACCGAGATCACCGACAAGGGGCCGGCCGCGCTCTGGTCCTCGGTGGACCTGCCGGTCGGCGAGCGTCTGCTGGCCGACTCGGAGACCGGGCTGCGCACCCGGGTCGTGCGCGACGCCGTCGGCGCCGACGGGACGCGGACGGTCGACCTGTGGACGCGCGTCGAGGGTGTCGACCTGGCCGAGCACCACCCGGTGGTGTCGGTCGCGTTCGACGGCTCGGCCCTTCCGGTGACACCCGTCGTCGACCACACGGCCGAGCGTTGGGCCGGTGCCCGGTTCCAGTCCGCGGCGTCCGGTGCGGTGTCGGTCGTCGTGCCCGCGGACGCCGGTCGGCTGCAGGTGGCGATGGAGGTCGCGGGCCTGCGCAGAGAGACCCAGGTCGAGCTCGGCCTCGCGACCGGGCTCGGCCCCTGACGACGCGGTGGCCGTGCTCGGAGTCTCGCTCGAGGGCGAGCGCCTGGTCGTCCGGGTCGAGGGCGCGCCCGACGGCCTGCGCCTCCGAGGCCCCGGGACCGACCTCGCCGGCGAGCTCCGCGGCGACGGGACGGTCGCGTTCGACACCCGCCGCGACCTGTACGGCCGGCAGGTCTGGCTGGCCACCGCCGTCTACCACCTGCACCGGCCGGGAGGTCTGGCCGCGGCGCCGTCCTGGCGCGACGCGCTGCCGGTCGAGACCGTCGGCGAGCGGCACCGGCTCCGAGTCCTGCCGAGCGGCGACGGCGTCGGCGAGCTCCACCTGGGACCGCCTCGGGCCGACGACGAGCTCGGCGCCCACGGGCAGGAGCTGCTGCGAAGGGCGTACGCCGTCGACCCGCGGCCGACGGATCCCGCGCTGTGGCACTTCGAGAGCTTCGCCGGCCGCTCGGCCACCGACACCCCGCTGGCGACGTTCGAGGAGCTGCGCGCGCGGAGTCCGGAGACCCGGGTCGCGTGGGGGATCCTCGACCACGGCCACTGGACGCCGCCGGGCGCGGAGGCGGTCGTCATCGGCTCGCGTGCGTGGTACGACGTGCTGGGCACGGCGCGGGTCGTCGTCACCAACACCGAGCCCGAGCTGTGGTTCCGGCGGCGGGCCGACCAGCTGGTGGTGCAGTGCTTCCACGGCTACCCCTCGAAGGCGATGGGCCGTTCCCAGTGGGAGTCACGTGAGCTGCCGCCGCGCGCGGTCGCGGTGATGCGGCGCCGGAGTGTCGAGACCTGGGACCTGATCTCGACGCCGACGCCGGCCATGACCGAGGTCTACCGCGAGCAGTACGGCTACACCGGGCCGGCCGCGGAGCACGGCTACCCGCGCGACGACGCGCTGCGACGGGCCGACGCCGACCGGGTCCGGGCCGCGGCGCGGCACCTGCTCGGCGTACGACCGGACCAGACGGCGGTGCTCTACGCGCCGACCTGGCGCGACCACCTCGCGACGCGGCCGCGTGCGGCGGCGATGTCGGAGCACCTCGACGTCGACGAGGCGGCGGCGGCGCTCGGTGACTCGCACGTCGTCCTGCTGCGCGGGCACCGCTTCCACTCCCCGGGTCCCAACCGCAAGGGGGTTCTCGACGTCACCGACCATCCGGAGGTCAACGAGCTGATCCTGGCCTCCGACGTCGCGGTGCTCGACTACTCGTCACTGCGGTTCGACTACGCCCAGACGGGCAAGCCGATGGTGTTCCTCGTGCCGGACCTGGCCGACTACACCTCGGGCGTCCGTGGGTTCCTGTTCCCGTTCGAGGACACGGCGCCGGGGCCCCTGGTCGCGACCACCGGCGAGGTGGTCGGCCAGGTCCGCGACGTCGCGGCGCTGAGCGCCGCCTGGGGCGAGCGGGTCGCGACCTTCGACACGGCGTACAACCCACATCAGGACGGCCACGCGGCCGCCCGCCTCCTCGACAGCATCCTCGCCCTGGTCGACGGGCGCCGAGTCAGCGGTTGAAGACGGCGTCGACGAGGCGGGCGCTGGCGTGGCCGTCGTCGAGGTCGGCGTACTCCGCTCGGAAGGTCGCCCGTGCCGCGGAGGTACGCCGCGCCAGGCCGTCGAGGTCGCGGACCAGCGTCACCACCTCGCGCGTCGTCGTGACGTGTGGCCCCGGAGCGGTCGGACCGTACGGGATCACCCCGCCGCGCACGGCGTCGTACTTCTGCAGGTCGGGGACCAGGAAGATCATCGGCCGGTCGACCAGCGCGTAGTCGAAGCGCAGCGAGGAGTAGTCGAGCACGGCCGCGTCGGAGGCCAGGATCAGGTCGTTGATGTCGGGATGGGTCGTGACGTCGATGATGTGCGCGCCGCCCTCGTGCCGCCCGCCGGCCCGCGCGTTGAACGCGTGGCCACGCACCAAGAAGGTGTACGCGGGCCCGAGCTCGCGCGCCGCCCGGTCGACGTCGAAGAAGTCGATCCGCTCCGCCGCCATGTCGTCGGCCGACATGTAGTCGCGGAAGGTCGGGGCGTACATGACGACCTGCTGCCCGTCGGCGATGCCGAGCACCTTGCGCACGCGATCACGGATCGCCGGAGCCTCGTCGGACTGCAGGATGTCGTTGCGCGGGTAGCCGATCTCCAGGATCTCGGGCGTCGCGCCCGCCGGGTCGAGGAACGCAGCCTTCAGCAGCGGGGTCGCGTACGTCGCGGGCGAGACGAAGTAGTCCCAGTCACGTGCCCGCCGGTCGAAGCTGTTGATCTGCCCGGCCGGGAAGCCGCCCTTCTCCCACCACTCGTGGCCCATCACCTTGTACGGGTAGCCGTGCATCGTCTCGATGATCACCTGGCCGCGCGGCTTCTCGTACCACTCCGGCTGGTGCACGTTGACCATCACGAAACGCGAGGTGGCCAGCGCCTCGTGCCACTCCGGCGTTCCCTCGACCAGGCCGATGCCGCCCTCGGGCACGGGCACCGAGTGGTCGCGGATCGACCAGAAGCGCGTCAGCGAGGAGCCCCGACGGCCGAGCTCGTGGTGGACGCCGAGCATGTTGCAGTTGGCCACCTCGCTGTAGAGCGCCCGGAAGAACACGCTGTCGCCGGTCGCCTCCTCGACCTCGGCCGCGTGCCGCAGGCGGTACTGGTTGCGCTGTCCTCGCACGTCGTCGGCCAGGGGCTCCTGCACGTTGAGGGTGAGCATCGGCGGTTTGTTCGGGACGACCTCGACCAGGCTGCGGAAGAGCTTCGTCGGCTCCTCGGCGGGCAGCCGGTCCAGCAGCTGCGAGGACGGCGTGACCGGGAGGTCCTCCTCGCGGTCGTCGCCCGCAGCACGCATCACGACGCCGTACCGGTTGCGCGGGAGCGTCAGCCCGTCGTACCCCCAGCGCGTGCCGACCAGCGGGAAGGTCAGCGTGTAGCCGCCGCCCGGCTCGCGCCGGACCTCGCCGAGCACCTCCTGGTCGACGCTGGTCAGCGTCGGGGCGTACGCCGAGAGGTCGGTCGCCGAGTGGACCTGCAGCGTCAGCGTCTCGTCGGTGAGGGTGTACGCGGTCGCGACCGGCGCGCGGTCCATGAGCTCGAGCTCGCCGCCCTTGCCGCCGGTCAGGCGACGCGGCAGCCGGGGATCGTCGACGACGCCCGGCGACGTCTCGACCCCGACCGGCGCGAGCATCGCCGACCACCGGCCGTCGCGCTGGTGGACCCGGACCCGCAACGGCCGGACCACCGACCCGTACGACGTGGTGTTGGAGGTCGGCTTGGGCAGGGATGCGAGGTCGAGGCGCACCCGCCACTCGCCCTCCTGACCGGTCGGCTCTGGGGTCGCGGTCAGCAGCTCACGGCGCTCGGAGTCGATGTGGTTGACGACCACCCGGTCCGGGGCCTGGGCCCGGAACACGACGGTCGCCTGCCCGTTGGCGGACACCTCCTGCGACACGGCGTACGCCGGGTGGTGGACGACGCGGACCACGACCTGCCGCTCGTCTCCGCGCTGCACCGTCCGGGCCACCCCGTCTGCGGACAGGTGGGTCTGCTGCACCGACGACGACCCGGCCATGGAGATGTCGCGGAGGCGGGAGGTCCGGCGTACGCCGCCGGCGGTCATCGTGATCTCGAAGGACCACTGCTGCTCGACGTCGGCCGGGATCTGCGCCGCGGGGATGCGCCCCCGCCAGCCGCCGAGGCGGTAGTTGCAGTGCCAGTGCACGCCGAGGACGTCGACCCGCGGCTCGTCGAACAGCTCGGTCTCGAGCGGGATCCGGGTCTCGCCGTCGGCGGACACCAGCTCCAGCACCGCCTCGGGCGGGTTGGCCTCGAGGTCGATGTTGCGGATGTAGGACCAGCCGCCCACCGTCAGCTCGTCGCCCTCCCACGCGACCCGCATGAGCCGGCTGACCAGCTCCAGCTGGGCGTCGGAGAGGATCGTGACGTCGTCGGGCAGGCCCTCGGTGAGCGGGAGCTCGACCCGCACGCCCTCGGGGGTGACCCGGGTGGCGAAGCGCTTGGCGTCGCTGCCCCAGTTCTCGATGTACTCGACCGCCTCGTCGCGCCGGCCACCGGCGATCAGCTCCACGAGCACCTTGTCCTGCGCGCCGACGCTGTGCACGAACTCCTCGCGCGAGACGCGGTTGACCAGGTCGAGCAGGGCCTCGCGCAGGAGCTCCCAGAACTCCGGGCCGCCCTTGACGAGGTGGCGGGTGAAGAACGGCATGTTGAACGAGATCAGCTGCAGGGCCCGGATCTGGACGGCCCGCTCCTTGCCCGCGGCACGGAGAGCCTCGAACGACGCGGCGACGGCGTCGTTGTGGGCGGCGAGGTTGCGCGTGGACCCGGCGCTCTGCGAGATCGACGAGCGGTCGTTGCGGATCCGCCACGACACGGAGATGTCCGGGACGACGTCGAACGCCGTGGCCTTGGCGAACGCCGCCGAGCTGACCGGCTGGTCCTCGTAGATCTTGCCCTCGGGGAAGCGCAGCTCGGCGCGGTCCCAGAACTCGCGTCGGTAGGTCTTGCTCCACGCGACGGCGTTCACCATCGCCTCGGGGTAGGAGTCGAGATCGACGCGGAGTCGCCGACGCGAGTGCGCCGCGCGGATCCAGGTGCCGGCCGGGACCCGGCGCGTGCCCTCGAGCCGGTCGTAGCACGACAGCACGAAGTCCGAGCCGGACTCGGTGAGGGCCTCGACGGCGCTCGTGTAGGCCTCCGGCGTCACCACGTCGTCGGAGTCCACGAACGTGAGGAACTCGCCGCGTGCGTGCTCGATGCCGGTGTTGCGGGCCGCGCTCAGCCCGCCGTTCTCGCGGGTGACGACGCGGACGCGGAGGTCGCGGCGGGCATGGCGACGGGCGATCTCGCCGCTGCGGTCGGGGCTCCCGTCGTCGACCACGATGATCTCGACCTCGCGGTAGAGCTGGAACCGCAGCGAGACCAGGCACTCGTCGAGGAAGTCCTCCACCTGGTAGCAGGGGACGACGATCGACAGCAGCCCCGGCACGTAGCCGCCGCGGCGCAGCGCGCGGCGCGCCCGGATCCGCGCACCGTCGGTCGCCCGTCGCGCGCGCTCCGGCGCGGTGCGGGCGAGGCGCTTGGCCCGGTCGACGGGTGCCTTCGAGAGGCGGGCGGGGCGCGTCAGACGGTTCTGCATCGATCCCTAGGGCTCGGTTCGGAGAATGAGCGCCCATGCTATCGGCGCCGTGCGCCGGGGCAGAACCGCCGGCGCCACCCTCCGCCGTACGGGCCGGCCGACCCGGAGAAAACGCGGACGAGATGCCTCGATGGCCGGGCGTGTCGGCGTTTTCGTCCGCGTTTTCTCGGGGCGGCGCGCGGGCTTTCGGAAACCCCGCGTACGCGGGGTTTCGCAGCGTTCCCGGGGTGTGCAGTGGCCAGTAACGCTACGAACGCCCCAGGAAGGTGCTCCCGGCATCGACCCCGAACGACGGGTCAGACGCCGCTGTCGAGATCCACCTGGTCCGCGAGGGGGTCGAGCTTGCGGAGGTCGACGACGTGGCCGGTCCCCTCGGAGAGGAGTACGTCGATCGAGGCCTGCGCGACGGACGTGGACTCGAGCAGGGAGTCCGAGGGCTCCTCGCCGAAGGCCTTCGTCCGCATCGGCGTCCCGGTGCGCTCTGGGTTGACGCAGTTGACCCGGACGCCGCTGGCCGCCCACTCGTCGGCGAGCGCCTGGGTGAGGTTGACCACGGCGGCCTTCGCGGAGGAGTACAGGCTGTAGCCGCTGCGACCGCGGGTGTAGCTGCTGGAGGTGAAGAGCAGCAGGCCGCCGCCGGTCCGCACGAGATGGGGGTAGAACACCTGCGCGATGAAGACCGGTGCGAGGTAGTTGACCTCGGTCGCGGCGTAGATCGTCTCCTCTGTCGTCTCGACCAGCGACCCCAGCGGCAGGATGCCGGCACTGGCCACGACGAAGTCGATCCGGCCGTGCCGCTCGAGGACCTGGTCGGCCACGGCGACGAGGTCGTTCCGGCGTTCGACGTGGGTGTTGGTGCTCGAGCGGCTGAAGGTCTCGACCGTCGCGCCGTACGACGCCGCCAGGGCCGCGATGTCGGCGCCGATGCCGTAGCTGCCGCCGAGCACGACGAGGACCTTGCCGTCGAGGGCGTCGCGGTACTCGGCCGGGCTGTGGCTCTCGGGCACGTCGCTGCTGGTGAGCTGGAACAGCTTGTCGGCGAGGTAGACGTCGATCGGGTCGGTGACCTTCATGTTGCGCTCCTCGCCCGCCACGACCCAGATGGGGACGTCGGGCAGGTAGCGCAGCACGACGCCGCAGTCGTCGGTCGCGGTGAACTCCGGGTCGCGCCCCGCCACGTCGTACGCCGCGCGGAGCACGGAGGAGCGGAAGGCCTGCGGCGTCTGTCCCCGACGCAGGTTGGCCCGACGGGGGATGGCGCGGATGGTGTCGGTGTCGGGGTCGACCTCGATGATCGTGTCGGCCGAAGGGATGGCGACGTCCACCGCGTCGTACCGCTCCAGGGCCTGGAAGCACTCGGTGATGATCCGCGCGCTGACCAGCGGCCGCACCGCGTCGTGGAAGAGCACCGGGCAGTCGTCGGGGACGGCGTCCAGGGCACGCAACGTCGTCCCGTTGCGGGTGTCGGCCCCCTCGACGATCTGGGCGACCTTGTCGTAGTCGCCCTCGCGCACCATCGCGCGCACCGCGTCGAGGTGGCCTGGCGCCATCATCACCACGATCTGGTCGACCATCGGGTGTGCCTGGAACGCCGCCAGCGTGTGCTCGAGGATCGTCTTGCCGGCGATCTTGATCAGCTGCTTGGGGATGTCGAGGCCGACCCGGGTGCCGACGCCGCCGGCCAGCAGGACGGCGACCCGGGGCGAGGTGGGCCGGGCCTCGGTGGCGGCCTCGCTCACGAGGAGGTCCTGCGCAGCCGGCCGACCGCGCGTCGCGCCAGGTCGCCCACGCCGTGGGGCTGTTCGGCCTCGGCCTGGCGATGCTCCTCGCGCACGCGGCGTACCGCCTTGCGCTTCTCGCGCCGGGCGAACGCGCCGGTGCGGGTGCGCGCCACGTCGAAGCACTCGTCGTAGTAGGCCCCCAGCTCGTCGCGCAGCGCGTCCAGCTCGCCCCGGGTCTCGCCCTGCGACGCCGCGGGTACGCCGACCAGCCGGCCGAAGGCGTCGTACGTGCGGGTCGCCAGGTCGAGCACGCGCGCGGGCAGCTCCAGCTCGTCCCAGTCGGCGTTCGACCGACGCAGCGACGGGTCGACCAGGGCCTCGGCGTCGGCGACCTGCTCGTCGGTGGCCAGGCCGAACAAGCCCATCCCGATGGTGGCGTCGGCCTGCGTCATCGACGCCCGCCAGTCCGCGAGGAGGTCGTCGTAGCGCACGGTGGCGCGCGGGAGGTCGCGGGTGCGGATCTCGGTGCCGAGCATCATGGTCAGCCAGCCGATGACGCGGGTGGTGTTCTTGGTGCGGGTGCCATAGGCGATCTCGCGCGACCGCATGACCTCCGCCGGATGGCGCAGCATGGTCGCGACGTGCATCTCGGCGCCCACCTTCGCCGCCGCCGCTCGATGCAGCTCGAGGAACCACGCGAGGCGCGGGTCCTTCACGACGATCCGGTCGCTCTCGCCGAACTGCGACTCGAGCCACTCCACGAGCGGGCCCAGCGCCTTCTCGTCGGAGGCGAGCTCGTCGGTGAGGTCCCAGGCCTCCGGGCGCCCGTCCTCGACGACGACGTCGACGGAGGCGAGCAGGTCGTTGTGGTAGTCGACCAGCCAGCGGGGCTCGCCGAAGCCGCGCGGGTTGGAACGGTTGGCGCTGACCTCGGGCTTGGGGATGTACACCCCGAGCCGACCCGTGAGGCCGGTGAACAGGCTCGTGCCACTGCGGCCGGAGCCCGCGACGACCAGCATCTGCCTGCGGCCGCCCGGCGCCGAGGTCTCGTCGTGCATGGGGGAACTCTGTCACACGCTCCGGAGGCGGGCGCCCTAGACTTCCCAGCGCCCGAGGCGAGCGGAGGGATCGGCATGGTGACGCAGCCCGAGCTGCTCCCCGAGCGCGCCGTCCTGGTGCACATCGGCCCGTACAAGACCGGCACGACCGCGATCCAGACCAGCCTCCACGAGCATCGCGACGACCTCGTCGCGCACGGGATCACCTACCCCGGCCGCTTCCACCGGCAGATGCGGCCGAGCTGGGCGCTGCTCGGCCGCAGCCGGGTCGGGGAGGCGCGGGTCCCGATCGGCGAGTGGGACGCGATGGCCGACGAGGTGCGCGCCGCCGAGGGCCGCGTCGTGATCAGCAGCGAGGACTTCGCCTCCGCCCGGCCCCAGCACGTGCGACGGCTCGTCGAGGACCTCGGCGCCGACCGCGTTCACGTCCTGGTCGTCGCCCGGCGGCTCGACAAGCTGCTGCCGTCGGCGTGGCAGGAGCGGGTCAAGTCCGTCAACGAGACCCGGACGTACGACGCGTGGCTGCGCGAGGTTCTCGGCCCCGAGCGCGACGGCGGCGCCGCCCGGACGTTCTGGCACAACCACGGGCTGCAGAGCCCTGATCCAGCGCTGGGCGGCCGTGCTGCCGCCCGAGCGGGTCATCGTCGTCGTCAACGACGAGGCCGACCGCCGACTCCAGGCGGCCACCTTCGAGTCGCTACTGGGCCTGCCCGAGGGCTGCCTGACGCCGGGGCGCCGCACCAACACCTCCCTGTCGATGGAGCGCATCGAGCTGTGTCGTCAGGTGAACGTCGCGGCGCAGGACCGTGAGTGGGTCGGGTCGCGACTGCTCAACAAGCCCCGTCGCTCCATGCTCGCCGGGCTTCGCGCGGCACCGCTGGCGGACTTCGAGTCGCTCATCCCGCCGCTCCCGGCCTGGACCGGCCCGCGGCTCGTGGAGCTCAGCGACGAGCGGGCCCGCTCGGTGGCCGAGTCCGGTGTCCGCGTCCTGGGCGACCCCGACCTCCTGCGCTATGAACCCGACGCGGATGCGCCCGAGCTGGGGGAGCCGCCCGTCGTACTCCCGGCGGACGCCGCGGCCGCCGCGATCGAGAACGCGCTCGCCGGCATCATCGAGCGGCCCGGCCGGGCGCGGCGGCGCCGGGCACCCAAGCCCGCTCCGGCTCCCGATCCACTCGCAGGGATCTCGGGCCGCGCCCTGGTCCGCGAGCTCGCCCACCGCCAGGCCGCCCGGCTGCGCTCGGCCGTGCGGCCGCGGAAGGAGGGGCGATGACCGAACAGCTGCCCGTCCTGCCGTCGGGGGCGATCCTGCTCCACATCGGACCCTACAAGACCGGCTCGACCGCGATCCAGCAGGCTTTGGCCGACCACCGGCCGGAGCTGGCGCAGCACGGGGTCTTCTATCCCGAGGGCTGGCGCCGACTGTTCCGCGAGGGCCACTCGCTGATGCAGTGGGCGCCTCGGGGCAAGACCGTCCCACCCGAGTCGGTGTGGGACGACTTCGCTGCCGGGATCCGGGCTCGCTCGGAGCGGGTCTGCATCAGCACCGAGGACTTCGGGCGCCTGCGCAACCCCGACCGGTCGCGCAAGATCGTCGCCGACCTCGGAGCCGACCGTCTGCACGTGCTGGCGGTTGCTCGGGCCTACCACCGCCTCCTGCCCTCGCACTGGCAGGAGCGGGTGAAGAGCACCGAGACGCTGACCTACGACGAATGGCTCCACCAGGTGCTGGAGGGTGACGACTCGCAGAACGCCCACCGCAGCTTCTGGACCTCCCACGACATCGAGCGGATGGCGACGCAGTGGCTCGACGTGCTGCCGCCGGACCGGTTCACGGTGGTCGTCAGTGACGACTCCGACCGACTGCTACTCTCCCGGGTCTTCGAGCAGCTGCTGGGCCTCCCCGAGGGGCTGCTGGCCCCGACCGGCACCGCGAACGCCTCGCTGCAGCGGCGACGCCACCGAGGTCCTGCGGCTGGTCAACGAGGCGTTCGCGCGGCGCGGCTGGTCCGACCGGGACTACCGCGCCCTGGTCCGGTCCGGCGTCGTCCGCGGACTGCAGGAGGCCGGCCGCTCGCCGTACGACGCCGCGATGCCGGGCCTGCCCGCCTGGGCCGGTCCGCTCGTGGCCGAGCGCAGCCGCGCCCGGATCGAGGCCATGCGGTCGCTCGGGCTGCGCGTGGTCGGCGACCCCGAGCGGCTGCTCCCACCCGAGCACGATGCTCCGGCCGATGACGCCACCGAGGCTGCTGAGCCGACGGTCGCCGTGCAGACCGCCGCAGCCGGCGTGGTCGGCGCCCTGGAGGCGGCTCTGCGGGTCGAACGCCGGGAGCGGCCGCCGGCCGCGCCGCCCCGCGTCGTGCCGCTCGCGGAGGTGCCGGGTCGCGGCATCGCCGCCGAGCTCCGGCGCCGGGCCCGCCGCCGGCTCCCCGGCGGCCGCGCCTGATCGCAGGGCTGCCACACGCCGACGGCGGGCGTCAACGTCGCCCACGTCACACGGCTTTCCGGGCGTCCGGGCACGGCATACCGCGTAGATTTCAGGTGTTCCAACCGTGTGGTACCCACACCGGCCCTCGCCCGAGGGTGGTCGGCGGGACCTGAACGTCGAGGAGCCTGATGTCCCCACTCCGAGTGGGCGTGATCGGTGCCGGCCGCGTCGGCGCCGTCATCGCCGCAGCCCTGCGTCAGCAGGGCCACCAGATCGTCTCCGTCGCGGGCGAGTCCGACGCCTCGAGGCGTCGCGCCGCGTCGCTGCTGCCCGGCGTCCCGATCGCCAAGCCGACGGTGGTCGCACGCGGGTGCGACGTCCTGCTCCTGACGGTTCCCGACGACATGCTCGAGAACGTCGTGACCCAGCTGTCCGCGAGCGGCTCCATCCGTGCCGGCCAGTACGTCGTCCACACCAGCGGCAGCCACGGCCTGCGGGTCCTGGAGCCCGCGACCGCCCGCGGTGCGCGACCCGTCGCGTTGCACCCGGCGATGACGTTCACCGGGACCGCGCGAGACCTCGACCGCCTCGCCGATTGCGTCTTCGGAGTCACCGCCGGTCCGGACGAGCGCGCCTGGGCCAGCGACGTCGTCGCCGAGCTCGGAGCCTCGGTGATGTGGGTCCCGGAGGAGCTGCGGAGCGTCTACCACGCAGGTCTCGCGCACGGTGCCAACCATCTCGTCACCCTCGTGACGCAGGCGATGGAGCTGCTGGGCGCAGCCGGTGCCGACGACCCCGCCGCCATCCTGCGGCCCCTGCTGCAGGCGGCGCTCGACAACGCGCTGAACGAGGGCGACAGCGCCCTGACCGGGCCGATCGTCCGCGGTGACGTCAACACCGTCCGCGCGCACGTGCAGGAGATCGGTCGCACCGCGCCGGACACCCTTCCGTCGTACGTCGCACTGGCCCGGGCCACGCTCGACAGAGTGGTGACCGACGGCCGGGTCCTGCCGATCCGCGCGCAGGCGATCCGCCGGGTGCTCGACGCAGCCTCGCAGCCGGCCGGCTCCGACCCGGCCGCACGCCGTACGCCGCTGCGGTGAGCGGACCGCTCGTCCTCGCGCCGACGCGCGAGGAGCTCGCCGCGGCGCTGGCGGGGCGTCGTCGCGAAGGGGCGACGGTCGGCGTCGTGACCACGATGGGCGCGCTGCACGAGGGACACGCCAGCCTGTTCCGTGCCGCTCGCGAGCGGGTGGGCACCGGCGCTGTCGTCGCGACGATCTTCGTCAACCCGCTGCAGTTCGGCGCCGGCGAGGACCTCGACCGCTATCCACGCACGCTCGAGGCCGACCTCGCCGTCTGCGAGCGCGAGGGGGTCGACGTGGTGTTCGCCCCGGCCGTGGCCGAGGTCTACCCCGGTGGCGACCCGGACGTGACCGTCGACCCGGGACCGCTCGGCGACGTACTGGAGGGCGAGTCGCGCCCGGGCCACTTCCGGGGGGTGCTGACGGTCGTCGCCAAGCTGTTCGGCCTGGTCCGTCCCGACGTGGCGGTGTTCGGGCAGAAGGACTACCAGCAGCTCGTCCTGATCGAGCAGATGAGCCGCGACCTGTGCCTGGGCGTCGAGGTGGTCGGCGCCGAGACCGTGCGCGAGCCGGACGGCCTGGCCCTGTCGAGCCGCAACCGCTTCCTCACCGACGACGAACGCCGGCGGGCGCAGGTGCTCAGCCGAGCCCTGCGTGCCGCTCAGGAGCGCGGGTCGTTCGGGTTGCCCGCGGCCCGATGGGCGGCGATGAGCGTGCTCGACGAGGTCCCCGACGACCAGCTCGAGCTGGACTACCTCGCGATCCGGACCGCCGAGCTCGCCGAGGTCCTCGACCCGCACCCCGACGAGCCCGTGCCCGCCCGGATCCTTGTCGCGGCGCGCGTCGGCAGCACCCGGCTGATCGACAACCTGCCGCTCGTGCTGGGTGGTGGAGGCCCGTGAGCGGGCCGGGCCTGCTCCTGGCTGCGTGCGTTCGGAACAGCCAGACCGCTCTCGGCCTGGTCCGGGACGGCGAGGTCGAGGCCGACTGGCGGGTGTCCACGGCGGAGGCGCGCACGGCCGACGAGTGGTCCGTCCTGCTCCGCGGCCTGCTCGGCGAGCGGGAGGAGGAGCTCGAGGGTGTAGTCGTGGCCGCGACGGTGCCGTCGGTGCTGCAGGAGTGGCGGGCGATGCTGGCCGGGCCGCTCGCGGGGCTGCGCCACGTGATCGTCGAGCCCGGCGTCCGCACCGGCCTCCCGGTCCTCACCGACCAGCCGCGCGAGGTCGGCACCGACCGGATCGTCAACGCGCTGGCCGCATCCGCGGCGTACGGCGGCCCGGTCGTCGTGGTCGACATCGGCACCGCGACGACGTTCGACGTGGTGAATTCGAACGGGCAGTACGTCGGCGGCGCCATATCGCCGGGCATCGAGATATCGCTGGCGGCCCTGGAGAGGCATGGCGCCCAATTGCGCATGGTCGAATTGCGGCGACCCCGCTCCGCGATCGCCCGCAACACGGTCGAGGCCCTGCAGTCGGGAATGATCTTCGGTTTCGCCAGCATGGTCGACGGAATAGTCGAGCGGATGATCACCGAGCTCGACTCCGCCGAGAGTGTTCCGGTGGTCGCCACGGGACATCTCGCTCCGCTGGTGTTCGACGAGTGCCGGTGCTTCACTGCGCACGAGCCGTGGCTGACGCTGCGCGGCCTGGAGCTGGTCTACCGGCGTAACAGCTGATTTCTTCTCTGTTAATGCTCTGATATCGCGAGATCATGGACCTAGCCGGCGCGTGCCGATTTGTGACGCCGAGTTCGACTCCAGTAGTTTATGCTTTCGATCTCGGATTCTCTCCCCGGAATCTTCGGCACGTCACCCCGTGAAAGGACACCGACATGGCACAGAAAGTGCACATCACCCTCGAGGACGACCTGGACGGCGGCGACGCCGCCGAGACCGTGGCCTTCGGCCTCGACGGTCGCAGCTACGAGATCGACCTCAACGACAAGAACGCCAGCGCCCTCCGCAACGCCCTGAGCAAGTACGTCGCCGTCGCCCGCAGGGCCGGTGGCCGCAGCGCTGCCAAGCGGCGTACCCAGGTCGGCACCAGCGCCCGCGAGATCCGCGACTGGGCCAGGTCCAACGGCCACAAGGTCCCCGACCGCGGCCGGATCCCCTCCGACGTGCGCGAGGCCTTCGAGGCCGCCCACTGACCCAGCTTCAGTTGAACGGCGCCTACTGACCGTTGAACGGCGCCTTCTGACCACGACGATGGTCGGAAGGCGCCGTTCGCGCGTGCAGACGGCGCCGGTCAACGGTCAGACGGCGCCGGTCAACGGGGTGGCGTTCGCTGTTGGCGTACGACGGGTGTGGGCGGCTGGGAACACGTAGGCTGGGTGACAAGTTGGAACAGGTGACGCCCGCCGCCCTGTGCAGGGCGTCCTCTGTTTTCCGGTGTTGAGGAGCGATAGGCATGTTCGAGCGGTTCACTGACCGAGCCCGGCGGGTGGTCGTGCTGGCCCAAGAAGAGGCCCGCATGCTCTCGCACAACTACATCGGCACCGAGCACATCCTGCTCGGCCTGATCCACGAGGGCGAGGGTGTCGCTGCCAAGGCCCTGGAGAGCCTCGACATCTCGCTGGAGGCCGTCCGCGCCCAGGTCGAGGAGATCATCGGCCAGGGGCAGCAGGCGCCCAGCGGGCACATCCCGTTCACCCCGCGCGCCAAGAAGGTCCTCGAGCTGTCGCTGCGCGAGGCGCTCCAGCTCGGCCACTCCTACATCGGCACCGAGCACATCCTGCTCGGCCTGATCCGCGAAGGAGAGGGCGTCGCCGCCCAGGTGCTGCAGAAGCTCGGCGCCGACCTCAACCGCGTCCGCCAGCAGGTGATCCAGCTGCTGTCGGGCTTCCAGGGCAAGGAGCAGGGCGGCCAGCAGGCCGCGACCTCCGGCGCCCCGGCCGACACCCCGTCGTCGTCGCTGGTGCTCGACCAGTTCGGGCGCAACCTGACGCAGGAGGCCAAGGACTCCAAGCTCGACCCGGTCATCGGGCGCGAGCAGGAGATGGAACGCGTCATGCAGATCCTCAGCCGCCGCACCAAGAACAACCCGGTGCTGATCGGCGAGCCGGGGGTCGGCAAGACCACCATCGTCGAGGGCCTGGCCCAAGACATCGTCCGGGGCAACGTGCCCGAGACCCTGCGCGACAAGCAGATCTACACCCTCGACCTCGGGGCCCTGGTCGCCGGCTCGCGCTACCGCGGCGACTTCGAGGAGCGCCTCAAGAAGGTGCTCAAGGAGATCCGCACCCGCGGAGACATCGTGCTGTTCATCGACGAGATCCACACCCTGGTCGGGGCCGGTGCGGCCGAGGGCGCCATCGACGCCGCCAGCATCCTCAAGCCGATGCTGGCCCGCGGGGAGCTGCAGACGATCGGCGCGACGACCCTCGACGAGTACCGCAAGTACCTCGAGAAGGACGCCGCCCTCGAGCGCCGCTTCCAGCCGATCCAGGTGGCCGAGCCGTCGATCGCGCACACGATCGAGATGCTCAAGGGCCTGCGCGACCGCTACGAGGCCCACCACCGCGTCACGATCACCGACGAGGCGCTGGTCTCGGCGGCGACCCTGGCCGACCGCTACATCTCCGACCGGTTCCTGCCCGACAAGGCGATCGACCTCATCGACGAGGCCGGGTCGCGTCTGCGCATCCGCCGGATGACCGCGCCGGCCGACCTCCGTGAGTACGACGACAAGATCTCCGAGGTGCGGGCCCGCAAGGAGGCCGCGATCGACGGCCAGGACTTCGAGGCCGCTGCCAAGCTCCGCGACGAGGAGAAGCAGCTGAGCGCGAAGAAGGTCGAGCGCGAGAAGCAGTGGCGCGCCGGCGACCTCGACGAGGTCGCGGAGGTCGACGAGGAGCTGATCGCCGAGGTGCTCGCCGTGGCGACCGGCATCCCGATCGTGAAGCTGTCCGAGGAGGAGTCGACCCGGCTGCTCAAGATGGAGGACGAGCTGCACAAGCGGGTCATCGGCCAGGACGAGGCGGTCAAGGCGCTCAGCCGCGCCATCCGGCGTACCCGCGCCGGGCTGAAGGACCCCAAGCGTCCCGGTGGCTCGTTCATCTTCGCCGGCCCGTCCGGCGTCGGTAAGACGTGGCTGTCCAAGACCCTCGCGGAGTTCCTCTTCGGCGACGAGGACGCGCTGATCCAGCTCGACATGAGCGAGTTCAGCGAGAAGCACACCGTCTCCCGGCTGTTCGGCTCGCCTCCGGGCTACGTCGGCTACGAGGAGGGCGGCCAACTCACCGAGAAGGTGCGCCGCAAGCCGTTCTCGGTGGTGCTGTTCGACGAGGTCGAGAAGGCCCACCCGGACATCTTCAACAGCCTGTTGCAGATCCTGGAGGAAGGTCGCCTGACCGACTCCCAGGGCCGCGTGGTCGACTTCAAGAACACCGTGATCATCATGACGACCAACCTCGGCACCAAGGACATCGCCAAGGGGGTCAACCTCGGCTTCGCCCAGACGGGCGACGCGGCCGGCTCCTACGAGCGCATGAAGAACAAGGTGTCGGAGGAGCTCAAGCAGCACTTCCGGCCCGAGTTCCTCAACCGCGTCGACGAGATCATCGTGTTCCCGCCGCTGTCGCAGGAGCAGATCATCCACATGGTCGACAACATGATCGCCTCGGTCGAGACCCGGCTGAAGGACCGCGACATGAAGCTCGAGCTGACCCAGTCGGCGAAGAACCTCCTCGCCGAGCGCGGGTTCGACCCGGTCCTGGGCGCGCGGCCCCTCCGCCGTACCGTCCAGCGCGAGATCGAGGACGTCATGGCGGAGAAGATGCTGTACGGCGAGGTCGGCCCCGGCCAGATCGTGCTCGTCGACGTCGAGGGCGAGGGCCCCACGGCGACGTTCACCTTCAAGGGCCAGAAGATGGCCGAGCTGCCCGACCTGCCTCCGCTGGAGACCGTGGCGGTCGAGCCGTCCGCGGGTCCGGCCGGTCGTGGCGAGGGCGAGGACGAGACGCCCGGTCCCACCGACGTGGAGAAGTCCGCCGGCACCGAGTAGCTCGTTGGATGGGCCGTGCGGGCTCGTCGAGTCGCCTCTCAGGGCTCGCCGGCCGACCCACTAGCCTTCGGGTGAACTTGGGGGTCGATTCGACGAGCTACGGGGAGGAGGCGTCGTGATCATCTCGGCGAGCACGGTGAAGGACTCGCGGGAGAACGTCGAGAAATTCGTACGCCGCAACCTCCTGGGGGGCATCGACCACCTGGTGATCTTCCTCGACGCACCGCTGCCCGACGTCGAGGAGATGCTCGACGGCCACCCGGACGTGACCTACGTCCGCGCCCACGGCGACTGGTGGGGGGCGACCGCACCTGACGGCCTCAACGAGCGGCAGATCATCAACGCCGCGCTGGCCTCGCGGCTCGTGGCCGGCTTCCCGTGGGCCGAGTGGATGTTCATGCTGGACGGCGACGAGGTCGCCCGCATCGACCGCTCGTTCCTGGAGGGTCTGGACCCGAGCACGCGAGCGGTCCGGCTGCTCCCGATGGAGGCCGCGAGCCGCCTGCATCCCGTCGACGATCCGACGCTGTTCAAGCGGCTGCTGAGCCGTGACGAGCTGCGGCTCCTCCACGTCCTGGGCCTGATCGCGGAGCCGAAGCAGCGCGCATACTTCCGCGGGCACATGTCCGGCAAGCCCGGCGTGCGACCCTCAGCAGACCTGGCTCTCGGTGTCCACCACGTCGTCAGCACGGAGTCCGGTGGGCGGCTGGACACCGTCAAGGACCCGGCACTGCGGCTGTTGCACTACGAGTCGCACAACGGCGACGAGTTCGTGCGCAAGTGGATGGCTCTGCTGTCCTCCGGTGTCGACGTCGCGCAGCACAAGAAGCGGGCGCCGGTGGCGGCGTCCATCGCCGCCCTGCTGGAGCTCGATCTTCCCGAGGAGCGGACCGCGGCCCTGCTCGAGGAGCTCTACACGAAGACGGCGCTCGACGACATCGAGGCGCTGTCGCGGCTGGGCCTGCTGGTCGAGGTCCACCCTGACGAGGGAGTGCGCGGGCCGCGGCCTCCCGAGGCGGACGTCGCGCAGCTGCGCGAGCTGCTGCGCCGCGCGGCCGACGCCCCGAAGCGGGCTTTCAAGCCGCGCGGGCCGAACCGGCGGGCACCAGGTCTGATCGAGAAGCTGCAGCGAGGTCTGCGCTGAGCGCTCCGGACTGAACGTCGGTCGGCAGCGCCGAGCGGTCGTGAGCGGGCTCGACCGTGTGCAGGTTGAGCACCACGACGCCCACGATGATCAGGGCGAGAGCGGTGATCTTGACGGCGTCCAGACGCTCGCCGAAGGCGAAGACACCCACGGCTGCGATCGCCGCCGTGCCGAGCCCGGACCAGACGGCGTACGCGACCGAGACCGACATCTGGCGCACCACGATCGCGAGCAGCCAGATGGACAGGGCATAGCCGCCCAGCACGACGGCCGACCAGAAGAGGTCGTGGAAGCCGCGAGTGCGGGGAAGGGCGGTGGTGGCGCCGACCTCGATGCCGATGGCGGCAAGGAGAACGACGAACGGGCTGATCATGGTGCTCACTCTCTCCGAGTTCTGTAGCAAGTGCTACAGAGCAAGTGTAGCGACTGCTACAGAAGGCTTCAAAGGAATTGGATGACTAGGGTGTGGTGGTGGCCACACGACGCGAGGAGCTTGCCGACGCGGCCACGGACTACGCCCTCGAGCACGGCCTGATCGGACTCAGCCTGCGCCCGCTCGCCGAGGCGATCGGCACCAGCGACCGGATGCTGCTGTACCACTTCGAGACCAAGGACGACCTGGTCGCGACGATCCTGCGCACCAGCCTCGAGCGCTCGTTGGAGAGTCTGCGCGAGCTGCGCCCGTCCCGCGACCTGCGGTCAGCGGTGATCGACCTCTGGCGGGCACTGTCCACGGGGCCGCAGGAGCGGTGCCAGTGGCTGTACGTCGAGGCGGCGGCGCTGGGCCTGTTCGGCCGCGAGCCCTATGCGACCGTCGTCCGCGAGACCAACGCCCGGTGGGGGAGCGCGGTGGCCGCCCACTTCTGCCGGGTGGGCCTGAGCAAGGCGGCCGCCCGCCAGGCCGCCGTCCTCGTGGATGCGGCGTTCATGGGCCTCCAGCTCGACGAGCAGCTCGACTCCAGCGCCCAGCTCCGCCGTACGGTCGGCGACCTCGCCGACGCCGTGGTCGCGCGTTGGGGATAGTACGGATCACATGGCCGGTCGAATCCATGATTTGGCCGGCCATGTGATCCGTACTATCGGTCGGCGCTCACGGGAGGGTGTAGCCGGAGGGGGTGCGGACGAGCAGGCCGTCGTCGAGGAGGGAGTCGAGGCAGCGCTGCCGCTGGGCCGGCTCGGGCCAGGCGCGGGCTAGCCGGGAGGGGCTGACCGGGGTCGCCGAGTCGCGAGCCACGGCCAGGAGGCGACCGCGGCACTGGCGGTCGGTGCCCGCCCAGGCCTGACCCCGCCGCGGCGGACCGTCGTACGCCGGGTGGCCGGCCGCCCGCCACGCGCAGTCGTCGCGGAGGGGACAGGCACCGCACTGCGGCGAGGTCGCCGAGCAGACGAGCGCTCCGAGCTCCATGAGGGCCACCGACCAGGTCGCCGCCGTCGGATCGTCGGCGGGCAGGAGCTCGCGGGCAAGCGCCTTCTCTGCGCTGGTCACCGACGGCCCGGGGAACTCGACGCCCGAGACGACCCGGGCCAGGACCCGACGGACGTTGGTGTCGAGCACCGTCGTCCGCCGCCCGAAGGCGAATGCCAGCACCGCGGAAGCCGTGTAGTCGCCGATGCCGGGCAGGGCGCGAAGCGCGTCGTAGTCGTCGGGGACCTGCCCGCCGTGCTCCTCGGTGACCGCCCCGGCCGCCGCGTGCAGGCGGATCGCCCGGCGCGGGTAGCCGAGCCGGCCCCAGGCCCGGATCGCCTCCCCGGGTGCCTCCGCGGCGAGGTCGGCCGGCCGCGGCCAGCGGGCGAGCCAGGCGTCGTACACCGGGAGCACCCGCACGACCGGTGTCTGCTGCAGCATCACCTCCGAGACGAGCACACCCCACGGCGTCGCCGAGGCGCGACGCCAGGGGAGGTCGCGCGCGTGCGCGTCGTACCAGCGCAGCAGCGGCTCATGGAGGTCGGACACGGGCCGATCGTAGGTGGGGTCGCCCTCCCTCGGAGTGGCACCCGGGCGCGAGGTCCGGCCCTGGTTAGCGTGGCGGCATGAGCGGAATGACGCGTGGCCGGCTGCCCGCGCGCGTCTACTGGGTACGTCGGCTCATGGTGCTCGGCATCACGTTGCTGCTGGTCTTCGGCATCGTCCGGATGTTCGGCGGCTCCGGTGATGGAGGGGGCGACCAGGCCAGGCAGGTGGCCGACACCTCGAACGGCGCCGGCAAGAGCACTGGCACGGAATCCGACCAGACCCCGTCGAGCCCGCACCACGGCAAGAAGAAGGACAGCCCTCCGGTCACCCGCGTCGTGCCGTCGGGACCCTGCGAAGCCAGCGACATCGCCATCACGCCGTCCGTCCCGCACCCGATCGGCGGCAGCGACATCACGGTGGTGCTCGACATCTCCAGCGTGAGCACGCCGGCGTGCAGCTGGACGGTGTCACCGAGCTCGCTGGCGATGAAGATCACCAGCGGCGCGGACCTGATCTGGACCACCGCGCAGTGCAGCCGCGCGATCCCGACCCAGGACGTCGTGGTCAAGCAGAGCGAGCCGACCCGGGTGAAGGTCACGTGGGACGCACGCCGCTCCGAGCCCGGCTGCCCGGTCCAGACGCAGTGGGCGCTGCCCGGGACCTACCACCTGTACGTCGCCGCACTGGGTGGTCAGCCCCAGGAGGCGACGTTCCTGCTCACCGCCCCGACCCACGACTCGACGAGCACGAAGCAGAACCAGGGCGACTCGAAGCACTCCACGAGCGGCAAGCACAAGAAGAAGCACCGCCAGCCGCCGCCCGGCTGACGTCGGTCAGCCGGTCAGCCGGTCAGCCGGTCAGTTTCAGACGTAGCGCTCGAGGATCGAGGACTCCGCCAGCCGGGAGAGGCCCTCGCGGACGCTGCGGGCGCGCAGCTCGCCGACGCCCTCGACGGCCTGCAGGTCGTCGACTCCGGCGGAGAGCAGCTTCTGCAGGGTGTCGAAGTGCTCGACCAGTCGCTCGACGACGGCCGGTGGGAGCCGGGGGACCTTGGCCAGGAGGCGGTAGCCCCGGGGAGCCACGGCCCCGTCGAGGTGCTCGCCGAGACCGATCGCGCGGGCGGCGGACGCCGGGTCGACCAGCTCGATCGACGAGAGCCCCTCGAGGCGGGCCAGCGCGGACTCCGGCCCCTTGGCCCGACGGCCCGAGGGGAGGTAGTCGCGGACCACCAGCTCGCGCTCCTGGTCGACGCCGGTGACCAGCTCCTCCAGCTGCAGCGACAGCAGCCGCCCGTCGGTGCCGAGCTCGAGCACGTAGTCCTCGATCTCGCTCGCGATCCGGGTGACCATCTCCAGCCGCTGCGCAACGACCGCGACATCGCGCACGGTGACGAGGTCCTCGATCTCCAGGGCCGAGAGGGTGGCCGAGACCTCGTCGAGGCGCAGCTTGTAGCGCTCCAGCGTCGCCAGCGCCTGGTTGGCACGCGACAGGATCGCCGCCGAGCCCTCGATCACGTGCCGGTTCTCCCCGACGTACGCCGCGATGATCTGCATCGACTGCGACACCGAGATGACCGGGATGCCGGTCTGCCGGGCGACCCGGTCGGCGGTGCGGTGCCGGGTCCCGGTCTCGTCGGAGTGGATCGCCGGGTCGGGCATGAGATGCACCGCGGCCCGCGTGATCCGGGTCAGGTCGCGGTCGACGATGATCGCACCGTCCATCTTGGCCAGCTCGCGCAGGCCGGTGGCGCTGAACGGCACGTCGAGGGTGAACCCGCCGGTGCAGATGGACTCGACCGTCTTGTCGAGGCCGAGCACGATCAGGGCGCCGGTGCGCCCTCGCAGGATCCGCTCCAGGCCGTCGCGCAGGTCGGTACCCGGAGCGATCGCCGACAGGGTCGCGCGCATGCGCGCGGTGTCGTCGTTCGCGTTCACGCCGGCCACCCGGCCTCCCCTCGTGTGCGTGCGGCGTCAGTGTAGGCGGTGCCGCGACCTTCTCGATCAGGCACGGCCGGGTCGGTCGGTGCTCCCGTCGGTCTCCTCGGCGATCACGTGGAGGACGGCGTTGATCAGCGCCAGGTGGGTGAAGGCCTGCGGGAAGTTGCCGAGGTGATGACCGCTGTGCGGGTCGATCTCCTCGCCGTAGAGCTCCAAGGGTCCGGCGAAGGAGAGCAGCTTGGCGCACAGCTGCCGGCCGAGCTGGTGCTCGCCGATCTCGCACAGGGCCGAGACCAGCCAGAAGGAGCAGATCGTGAAGGTGCCCTCCTCGCCGTGGAAGCCGTCGTCGGTCTCCTCGACCTTGTAGCGCAGCACCAGGCCGTCGACGGTCAGCTCCTCGCGGATCGCCATCACCGTGGCCCGGATCCGCGGGTCGTCGGGCGGCAGGAACCGCAGCAACGGCGCGAGCAGCAGTGACGCGTCGAGCGACGTACCGCCGTAGTACTGGGTGAAGACGCCACGCTGGTCCAGCCCGTGGTCGAGGATGTCCTGCTTGATCTCCTCGGCCGCCTTCTCCCAGTCGGCGGCCTTCGCGTCGTCGCCGTTCATCCGGGCGAGCTTGGCGCCGCGGTCGACCGCGACCCAGCACATGATCTTCGACGACGTGAAGTGCTTCGGCTCGCCGCGCACCTCCCAGATGCCGGCGTCGGGCTCGCGCCAGTGGGCGAGCGCCTCGGCGACCTGCTTGTCCAGGATCGGCCAGATGCGGTTGTCGAGGTGGTCTGCTGCCTTGGAGTGCAGGTAGACCGAGTCGAGCAGGGCTCCCCACACGTCGTGCTGACGCTGGGAGTACGCCGCGTTGCCGATGCGCACGGGGCGCGAGCCGGCGTAGCCCGGCAGGTGGTCCAGCTCCTTCTCGACGAGCTCACGCTCGCCGCCGATGCCGTACATGATCTGGAGGTCCTGGTCGCCGCCGGCCATGTCGGCGATGAACTCGAAGAAGTCGACGGCCTCCCAGTCCAGCCCCAGCGAGTACATCGCCCACAGCGCGAACGTCGCGTCGCGGATCCAGGCGTAGCGGTAGTCGTAGTTGCGGTTGCCGCCCGGCGTCTCGGGAAGCGAGGTGCTCCCGGCGGCGGTGACGGCCCCGGTCGGGGCGTAGGTGAGGCCCTTCAGCGTCAGGGCACTGCGCTGGAGGTAGCTGCGCCACGGGTGGTCGGGGAACCGTCCGCGCGCCAGCCAGTGCTGCCAGTGGTGGGCGGTCCAGACCAGGCGCGAGTAGGCGTCGTCGTACGTCGTGGGCGGCTCGGCGCCACCCCACGAGAGGGCCACGAAGCGGACGTCGCCCTCCTTGAGCAGCGTCCGCGACCCGGCATGGCCCCCCTCGAAGCCGAGCAGCATGTCGGTGGTCAGGGTGAGCCGGACGTCGTCGCCCGGCGCGGCGCCCGGGCAGGTGGCCACGCCCTGGTGGTAGCTCTCGCCGGTGTACTCCCAGGTCGCCAGCGACCGCCCGTAGTCGAAGACCGGCTCGCAGTCCATCACCGTCTGCACCTCGCCGGACACACAGCGGATCGTGCGCAGCAAGATGTGCTCGGCCTCGTAGTCGTTGGGGGTGCGGAAGTAGGTCACCGAGCGGTCGGTGTTGTGGTGCCAGGGCCCGACCAGCAGCACGTCGCGGATGATGATCCAGCCGGTCGGCGTGCCCCAGCTGGTCTCGAGGATCATCGTGCCGGGCAGGTAGCGGCGGCTCGCGGGCACGCTCACGTCGAGCGGGGCGATCCGGAACTTCCCGGCTCGTGCCCCGAGGATCGAGCCGAAGACGCTGGGGGCGTCGAAGCGAGGGACGCACATCCACGACACCGTGCCGTCTGGTGCCAGGAGCGCGGACACCTCGCCGTCGCTGAGGAACCCGTGGTCGCCGATCGGCACCGATCGGGTGCGGCTGATCGCCTCGGTCAGCGCGTCGGTCGGCTGGTCTGCCCGGTCGGAGTCGGCCATACCCGCAGGATCGACCGCTCGCGACCGGCGCGCAACCCGGTCACTCGGGCTCGCCCGCCGGCGCGCGCCGGGCGCCGGTCAGGCCGAGCGCGGTGAGGGCGCCCCGCAGGTCGGTCACCTCGAGCACTGTGAGGCCGTCGACAGTACGGCGGGCCGGCTGCGCACCACGGTCCGCGACGGGGGCGACGGCCACCCGGAAGCCGAGTCGCGCCGCCTCGGCCACGCGCTGGGGCAGGTCGCGCACCTTGCGGACCTCGCCGGCCAGGCTGATCTCGCCGAGCGCGACGACGCCCTGGGGAGGCGGCACGTCGAGGGCCGCCGAGGCGATCGCGAGGGCCACCGCGAGGTCGCAGGCCGGCTCGGTGAGCCGGGCGCCGCCCACGGTGGAGGCGAAGACGTCGTGCTGATGGAGCGGGACCCTTCCGTGCTGCTGGAGCACGGCCAGGACCATGGCGACCCGCGACGAGTCGAGGCCGGACGTCGTCCGCCGAGGACGCTCCAGCGTGCTCCGGGTCACCAGGGCCTGGACCTCGGCGAGCATCGGGCGACGACCCTCCAGGGTGACGGCGACGCAGGTGCCGGGCACGCGGGTCTGGTGGTTCTCCACGAACAGGCCGGTCGGGTCGGCGACTGCGGTGATGCCCTCGGCGCCGAGGTCGAAGCACCCGACCTCGTCGACCGGGCCGAACCGGTTCTTCAGGGCGCGCACCATGCGGAACCGGGAGTTGCGGTCGCCCTCGAAGTGGAGCACGACGTCGACGACGTGCTCCAGCACACGGGGCCCGGCGATCGAGCCGTCCTTGGTGACGTGGCCGACCAGGATGGTGGTGATGTTGCGGGTCTTGGCGACCCGGATCAGCGCCGCCGCGACCTCCTTGACCTGGGTGACCCCGCCGGGCACCCCGTCGACGCTGGCGGCGACGACCGTCTGGACGGAGTCCACGACGATCACCTCCGGCCGCACCTGCTCGACGTGGGTCAAGATGGCGCCGAGGTCGGTCTCGGCGGCGAGGAACAGCTCGTCGTGCACCCCGCCCGTGCGGTCGGCTCGCAGCCGGACCTGGGAGGCGGACTCCTCGCCGGTGACGTAGAGGGTGCGGCGCTGGTAGCGCGAGGTCTGGGCCGCGACCTCCAGCAAGAGCGTGCTCTTGCCGACCCCCGGCTCGCCGGCCAGGAGGATGGCGGCTCCCGGGACCAGACCGCCGCCGAGGACGCGATCGAGCTCGGGGACACCGCTGGTGCGGAACGTCGAGGCCTCGACCGAGACCTGGGCGATCGGCACCGCTGCCGTCGACACGGGTCCGGCCTCGGCACGACCCCCGGCCGAGGACCCACGCAGCACCAGCGTCTCCGCCACCGAGCCCCAGGCCTGGCACTCGCCGCACCTGCCCACCCACTTGGCGGAGCTCCACCCGCACTCGGAGCACTGGTAGGACGCGCGGGGGCTCTTCGACATGTCCGGAACGCTAGACACCGCCACCGACGGTCCCGCTCCGACGCGCCCGACGGGGGCGGGCGACCGGCTCGACGTACCTCTTCAGGTGTGCCGCGCGCCGGTGTCGGCGGCGGTATCCTTTCGCTCCTTGGATCGATCAAGGGTTCACACAGGTCGTCAACGGGGGAGTGTCCATGGCGTGGTCCGGCCCGCTGTCGCTGACGCCTCCCACGCTGGCCGACGTCGCCGAGCGCGCCGGGGTGTCGCGACAGACCGTCTCGAACGCCGTGAACAGTCCCGAGCTGCTGCGCCCCGACACGCTGGCCCGCGTGCAGGACGCGATCGCCGAGCTCGGCTACTCGCCCAACCGGGCAGCGCGCAACCTGCGTACGCGCGCATCGCACCTGATCGGCCTGAAGTTCAACCCCGCCCAGGAGGGCACCGCCAACGCGGCGATGGACCGGTTCGTGCACACCCTGGTGGAGACCAGCGGCGCGAGCGGCTACCACCTCCTGCTGTTCTCGGGGACGACCGAGGACCCGCTCGGCGGCTACGAGGAGCTCATGCGGTCGACGGCCGTCGACGCGTTCATCGTCACCGACACCTACCTCGGCAACCCGCAGGCCGCCTGGCTGACCTCGCGGCGGGCGCCGTTCGTCGCCTTCGGCCGGCCGTGGGACAACCCCGAGGCGACCCACGCCTGGGTCGACGTCGACGGCGCCGCGGGCACGCAGCTCGCGACCGAGCACCTGCTGGACAAGGGCCATACCCGGATCGCGTGGATCGGCTGGCGCAAGGACTCCTTCATCGGCGAGGACCGCCGCTCGGGCTGGCTGCGCGCCATGCACGCCCACGACCTGCCGACCACGGGCCTCGCCTCGCGGGTGGAGGACACCGTGGCGTCGGGCCGCGAGGCGGCCACCGTGCTGCTCGACGAGGCACGCCCTTCGGCGTTCGTGTGTGCGTCGGACACCTTGGCGATGGGGGTGCTCCACGCGCTGGGCGACCGCGGCATCCACTGGGGTCGCGACGTGGCCGTCGTGGGGTTCGACGACTCGCAGGTCGCCCAGGTCGTGCCGGGTGGCCTGACCTCCGTGCGCCAGCCCCTGGAGGAGGTCGCGGTCGAGCTGGTCAAGGCGCTGGGTGGCCTCCTCGCCACCCCGCCCGTCGCTGCCGCCGGGGTGCTGCTGACCCCCACCCTCGCCGTTCGCCTGTCCTCGGGGTAGGCCGAGCGAGTGCAGTGCGGGCGGCGTGATGTTGCGGTTTGGCACCAAACCGCAACAAAACCGGTGCCGAGCATGCGGTTTGTCACCAATCGGTGGGGTCGGAAGGTCGGTGTCAGAGGCGCTTCCACCAGAGGTTGACGGCGTAGTCGACCGTCGTGCCCGAGTGCTCCGCGAGTACGGCGTCGGCGACGGCCGGCAGGAGCTCGATCCGGACGACGGCCTCGAGATCCGCACGCTCCTCGAAGCGCCACTCGACGTCGAGGGGGATCCGGGTCCAGCCGTGGGCGGACCAGAAGCGCTCGACGGCGACCGGGTCGACCTCCGGGTAGCCGCGCCGGAACCACCGACCGAACGTCGACCGCGTCGCGTCGTTGTCGATCACGAACGCCGTCCCGCCGCGGCGGACGACCCGCGCCAGCTCGCGCAGCCCCGGCTCGCAGCCGGGGCCGAAGAAGTAGGCCCAGCGCGCGTGCGCCACGTCGACCGACGCATCGGGCAGCGGCACCTCCTGGGCCGTGCCGGCGAGCAGCGTGACGTTCGGCAGCGAGCGGGTACGCCGGGCGGCGAGCCGCAGCAGCGCGGGATGGGGCTCGACGCCGGTCACCCGCGCCGCCGACGCGGCGAAGCTCGGCAGGTGGAAGCCCGTGCCGCACCCGAGGTCGAGGACGTCGCGGCCGGACCAGTCGGCGACCGACGCCATCGCGGCCTCGATCAGGCCGTCCTGATCGACCGCGCGGTTCTCCAGCTCGTACGTCGCGGGGTGCTCCCAGATGTTGGCGCTGCGGACGGCGCCGCGGGGGAGACCCGGCACGGGAGGCTCAGACGCGGACGAGTCCGCCCGGCGTCTGGAACTGCGCGGCGATGATGCCCGGCGTCCCGTGGGGTGCGACCCACTCCACCTTCACGTCCTCCAGCGGCGCCTCGACGGTCTCGCCGAGCCACTCGCTCACGCGCTGCGGATCGCCCGCGATCTCCAAGCAGGCAAGGGAGAACTCGTCGGCGGCACCGGCTGACGGGTGCATCGTGTCGGGGCTGAGCCACTGCACGAAGAACGGCAGCTGAGGGTCGGAGATCAGGCCGTTGACGCCGATCTGCCGCCACAGGAGCTCGGTGCCGTCGGGACGGTGCCGGTTGCCCGCGACCGCCTCGCGCCCGAGCCGCTTCTCCACCGGAGCGATGTCGTCGACCGCGACGACCCAGCCGAGCCAGCCGCCGCCGAGGGCCGAGCGGGCGCGCACGGCCTGGCCGAACGGCGCCTTGTCGGAGGCCGGGTGGTCGAGCACCTCGACCACCTCGAGGTAGGTGTGGTCGGCCAGCGGCAGCACTCGGTTGCGCGTTCCGAACCGAGGATGGATGCCGCCCTCGACGAACTCACGACCGAGCAGCTCGCCGATGCGCTGGGCGGTGCCGGCGAGGCCGTCCGGGCCGGCGGCGTAGCTGAGATGGTCCAAGCGCATGCCGAGCATTCTGCGACACGACGTACGCCGATCCGGACAGGGGGTCGGGTTCTCTCGACGTCGAGATGGTGCGCAATCCCTGTCAGCGGTGCGGCGGGCGCGTCGTCACGCCGGGTCGGCCGGGTGCAGGGCGAGCCGGTCGCGGGCGGCCAGATGGCGCTCGCAGTGCGTCACCAGCTCGTCGTACGCCGGGCGCCCCATGAGCTCGACGAGCTCGGCCTCGCTGGTCACGTAGAGCGGGTCCGGAGCGACGTGCGCCTCGGTGTTGCCCGAGCAGTACCAGTCGAGGTCGTGGCCGCCAGGCCCCCACCCGCGGCGGTCGTACTCGCCGATCGTCACCTCGGTGTACGACGTGTCGTCGGGGCGCTTCACGGTGCGGAACGTGCGACGCAGCGGCAGCTGCCAGCACACGTCGGGCTTGGTCTCGAGCGGGTTGCGACCCTGACGCAGCGCCAGGCCGTGCAGCGCGCACCCGGCCCCGGTACCGAAGTCCTCGCGGTTGTGGAACACGCACGCCGACTGGCCGTCGTACTCCACGACGCGGGTCTTGCGCTCGCCGTCCTCGTCCGTCTCGATCCAGTCGGACTTCCGTGCGCGGCGCCCGGGGTGGAACTGCCAGAGGTCGGGCTCGAGCTGCTCGACGTACGACGCGACCCGCTTCTCGTCGGCCTTGTCGGCGAGGTGGGCACCGAGGGTGCAGCAGCCGACGTCGGGGGCGTCGGCGTAGATGCCACGGCAGCCCTGACCGAAGATGCACTGGTAGCGAGAGGTCAGCCAGGTGAGGTCGCAGCGGAAGGTCTGCTCGGGATCTGCGGGGTCGGCGAACTCCACGAACGCGCGCGGAAACACCAGGTCGACCTCGGGCACCACCCCAGCCTAGGTCTCGCCCCGCCCGCGCCGTGATCCGCCGTTCCCGTGATGGAGTGTGCGCATGACCTCGAACCTCGGCTGCGTCGGCCTCGCCGTCGCCGACGTCGACGAGCTGGCCGAGCTGCTCGATGCCGTCGTGCCGACCGGGACGGCGTACCGCCAGGCCGACGGCTCGGTGCTCTACGTCTGGACCGACGCGTCGGGGGCGCGGCTCACGGTGACGACCGACCGACGCGGCGAGATCGACACCGTCGTCCCGTCGTACGCCGCCGAGCCGGGCGCGACGTTGGCGGGACTGGCCGCGCTGCACGAGCGCATCGTCATCGCCGACGTGGTCGAGGACGGCGAGGTGGCGACGCGACTGGTCGCCGAGGTCCTCCCGCCGGAGCCGGTGCCGGGCTCAGGCGCCACGACGCTCACGGCGCTCGGCGTCGACGTCTCGCTGCACGCCTCGGTGGAGGAGTACGAAGCCTCCGACGCGGCGCTGCTGACCGCCCCCGACGAGGACCGCGAGGAGGAGGAGAACGAGGCGCGTGAGCCGCTCCGCATGGGCAGCGAGTCGTTCATCTCCTACGGCGCCTTCTCCCCGTCCGACACCGCTCGCCCTCTGGCCCGACTGGCCGGTCGGGTCCTCGGCGTGCAGACCGCGACGGTCGAGATCACGGGGCAGGCCTTCCACGCCGTCCGCGTCCGCACGGTCGGCATGGAGCTCGACGTGTGCCTGGCCGCCGACGACCATGCGGACCCGCCCGTCGAGGGAGGAGTCGTGGCCGGGACCGTCTGGCTGGTGGCCGACGTCGTGCGGCCGACGAAGCGCAGGCGATGGTGGGGCCGGTAGCCTCGGACCCATGCGCCTCGGCGTCCTCGACATCGGCTCCAACACCGGACACCTCCTCGTCGTCGATGCCCATCGCGGCGCGGCGCCGCTGCCGGCGTACTCCCACAAGGAGCCGTTGCGGCTGGCCGAGCACCTCGAGGACGACGAGCTGACGACCACCGGCATCAAGGCGCTGACCAAGTTCGTCGCCGACGCCGTCGTCGTCGCGGAGGACAAGGGAGCCCAGGACATGCTGGGGTTCGCGACCTCGGCCGTGCGCGACGCGCGCAACTGCGACGCCGTGCTCGACCACGTCGCCGCGCAGACCGGCGTTCGGATCGGTGTCCTCCCCGGCGAGGACGAGGCCCGGCTCACCTTCCTGGCCGTACGTCGGTGGTTCGGCTGGTCGGCCGGCCGGCTGGCCGTCTTCGACATCGGCGGCGGCTCGCTGGAGATCGCGGGCGGCGCCGACGAGGAGCCGGACGTCGCCTGGTCGATCCCGCTCGGCGCGGCCCGCCTGGCGCGCGACCACTTCCACGACGGCACCCCCGACGCCGACACGATCCGGGCTCTGCGCAAGAAGATCCGCGCCGACATCGCGGCCGACGCCGGGCGCATGCTGCGCGCCGGTGCTCCCGACGTGGCGGCGGCCACCTCGAAGACGTTCCGGTCGCTGGCCCGGATCTGCGGAGCCGCACCCAGCGACCAGGGGCCGCTCGTCGACCGGGTGCTCTCGCTGGCCTCGCTCGAGGACTGGATCCCCCTGCTCGTCGACATGCCGGCCGAGCGGCTGGCCGAGCTGCCGGGCGTCTCGCCGAGCCGGACCCATCAGATCCTGCCCGGCGCCCTCGTCGCCGAGGCCGTGATGGACATCTTCGACCTCCCCGAGCTGCAGATCTGTCCCTGGGCCCTGCGCGAGGGCGTCATCCTCGAGCGCCTCGACCAGCTCTCAGGCGATGGAGCCCCGTGAGCCTGATCGCCCTCTCCACGGCGTCGGTCTACCCCGAGTCCAGCGCTCACGCCTTCGCCTACGCCAAGACCCTGGGCTATGACGCGGTCGAGGTGATGGTCGGCATCGACGCCCTCAGCCAGCAGACCTCGGCGGTCAAGCAGCTCTCCGACCACCACGAGCTCCCCATCTGCGCGGTGCACTCGCCGTGCCTGCTGTTCACGCAGCGGGTGTGGGGCACCGATCCCTGGGGGAAGCTGGAGCGCTCGGCGGAGATGGCGCACTCCGTCGGTGCCGACGTCGTCGTCGTCCACCCGCCCTTCCGCTGGCAGCGCGAGTACGCCGCCGGGTTCGTCGACGGCATCGCGGCCCTCGAGCAGTCCACGGGACTCGCCTTCGCCGTCGAGAACATGTACCCCTGGCGGGCCTCGGCGCGCCGCGGCGTCGAGATGTACCTGCCGGGCTGGGACCCGTCCGAGGAGCCCTACGCCAACACCACCGTCGACCTGTCGCACGCCGCGATCGCGCAGAGCCCGCCGGTCGACATGGCCGAGCGCCTCGGGTCGCGCCTGCGGCACGTGCACCTGACCGACGGGTCGGGGTCGCCCAAGGACGAGCACCTCGTCCCCGGGCGGGGGACGATGGATGCCCAGGGCTTCCTGGAGTACCTCTCGAGCACGCGGTTCGGCGGTCACATCGTGCTGGAGATCAACACCCGCAAGGCCACCACCAAGGACGAGCGCGAGGCCGACCTGCGTGAGTCGCTGGAGTTCGCCCGCCGTCACTTCCGCGCCTGACCAGCCTTGCGGGGCAGGCGTAGCCTGGCCTCCGGCGCGCAGGAACGCCGGACGTCCGCTCGAAGAGGCACAGCCTCCCTGCAGCTCCACCACCGAGTCGACCGACCTCCTTCCGGGTCCGACCTCGCGGACGCCGGACCCTCCGGAAGGACGTCCCGATGGCCAGCTCCCTGCCCGACTCCCCCTCCCTCGACCGCCTGCGCCACGATGCGCGCCGGCTGCAACGCGGCGCCCGCTCCGCCGACCCGGAGGCGCTCGCCTTCCTGCGGCAGTGGCACCCGCGGCCCGACCGCACCTCGCCCGAGTCCCTGGCCCTGCACGACGCGCAGCTTGCGGTCGCGCGGCGCTACGGGTTCACCGGATGGCCCGCGCTCACGGCGTACGTCGAGACCGCCCGCCGGCTCGGCCACGACCCGTCAACGGTGGCCGAGGAGCGGCTCGACCCGGCCGACTCCTTCTGCGCCCTGGGTTCCCTGCGGTACGACGAGCAGGACGCGCCGCCGCGCTGGGCCGACGCCGCAGCGCTGCTCACCCGGGACTCGTCCCTGGTCGACCGCCACATCTACGCGGCCGCGACGGCCGCCGACCCCGACGCCGTGCGACGGCACCTCGACGTGGACCCGTCCCTCGCCCGGCAGCGCCGGAGGGCCGAGCCGCTGGGAGCCGCTGCTCTACCTCGCGTACTCGCGGGTGCCACTGGACCGCTCCGCCGACGACGTCCTCGCCACGGCGCGGGCGCTGCTGGACGCCGGGGCCGACCCCGACGCGGGCTTCCTGTGGCGCGGGCTCGCGACGCCGTTCACGGTCCTGACCGGCGTGTTCGGTGAAGGCGAGCAGGGCCCGCGCCGACAGCCCCGCCACCCGCACGACCTCGCGCTGGCGACGCTCCTGCTCGAGCGTGGCGCGGAGGCCAACGACGGCCAGGCGCTCTACAACCGGATGTTCACCCCCGGTACCGAGCACCTCGGCTGCTCTTCCGGCACGGTCTGGGCGGGCCCGACCGGGGACCCTGGCGGCGTCTGCTCGGCGACGCCATGGAGACCCCCGCCGAGATGCTCGAGCGTCAGGTGCGCTGGGCGGCGGACCACGGGTTCACCGAGAGGCTCGAGCTCCTGGCGGCGCACGGTGTCGACGTCTCGGGCGTTCAGGTGCACGATCGCCACGCGCTACCGGCCGACCTGAACGCGAAGACCGACGGCCACACCCCGCTCCACCAGGCGGCCTGGGACGGCGATCTGGACCTGATCCGGCGCCTGCTCGACGCCGGGGCTGACCCGTCGCTCGTCGACGACGAGTTCGGGAGTCGGCCCCTGGAGTGGGCGGAGTACGCCTACCAGCAGGAGGCGGCCGACCTCCTGCGCGCGCACACGTCCGACCTGCCCCCGGCGTAGCCTGCGCGCATGTCGTCGCCAACCCGGTCCCCGCGCCGGGGCCGGCGGCCGGGTGCGCCGGACACCCGGACGACGATCCTGGACGCCGCGCGGACCGCGTTCGCGGAGCGCGGCTTCGCCGGTACGACGATCCGCTCGGTCGCCTCGGCCGCCGGGGTGGACGCGGCGCTGGTGCACCACTACTTCGGGAGCAAGGACGACCTGTTCCTCGCCGCGATGGAGCTCCCGGTGGACCCGCGGGACACGATCGGCCCGGCGCTGCAGGGTGGGGCCGAGGGGGCGGGCGAGCGGCTCCTGCGCGTGTTCCTGTCCCTGTGGGACGACCCGGAGGTGTCGCCCGCCCTCGTCGGCATCGTCCGCTCGGCGCTGCAGCCCGGTGGGGAGCGCCTGCTGACGCAGGGGTTCGTCCCGGTCGTCCTGCTGCCCGCCGGGAGGGCGCTCGGCATCGACCGGCCGGACGAGCGGATGCCCCTGGTGATCAGCCAGGTGGCCGGGCTCATCCTCACGCGCTACGTGATCGGCCTGGAGCCGATCGCGTCGATGCCGGCCGAGACCGTCGTCGCGACATACGCCCCGGTGCTGCAGCACTACCTCACGGGGGACATCCCCTGACCCGCGGCCGCACGGCTCGACGAGCGGTTCAACGCTCCGCTCGGCGGAGCCACGTGAGGACCGCGAGCACCCGGCGGTTCGAGTCGGCGCTCGGAGGGAGGTCGAGCTTGGCCAGGATGTTGCCGACGTGCTTGTTCACCGCGGCCTCGGTGACCACCAGCCGCTCCGCGATCGCGAGGTTGGAGTGCCCCTCGGCGAGCAGCGCGAGCACCTCGCGTTCGCGCTCGGTGAGGCGGTCGAGCGGATCCGAGCGTCGCATCAGCTGGCGGACGACCTCGGGGTCGACCACCGTGCCTCCGCCGACGACGGTCCGGAGCGCCTGCCCGAACTCCACCACGTCGACGACCCGGTCCTTGAGCAGGTAGCCGACAGCACGTCCTCCGGCGGAGTCGAGAAGGTCCTCGGCGTAGCTGCGCTCGACGTACTGGCTGAGCGCGACCACCGGCAGCGCACGGTGGGCGCGCAGCCGGCAGGCGGCACGCAGCCCCTCGTCGCCGAAGCCGGGCGGCATCCGGATGTCGGTGACGACGAGGTCGGGGTCGTGCTCCTCCACGGCAGCCGTCAACGCCTCGGCGTCGCCGACCGCCGCCACCACCTCGAACCCCAGCCGTTCGAGGAGGCCGACCAGGCCCTCGCGCAGCAGCGTGCCGTCCTCGGCGAGGACCACCCGCGTCATCGAGCCTCCGGGATGCGCATCACGACCACGGTAGGTCCACCGGGCGGACTGGACACCAGGAGCGTTCCCCCGACGGCGGCCAGTCGATCGGCCATCCAGGTCAGGCCGGAGTCGGGGCGCGGGGCGGCACCGCCCGCGCCGTCGTCGCGCACCTCGAGCACGAGGTCGGCTCCTTCGCGGTAGATCGTGACCGCCGCGCTGGTCGCTGCGCTGTGGCGCACGACGTTGGTGAGGGCTTCGGAGGTCGCGAAGTACGCCGTCGTCTCGACCGGCGCGGAGGGACGCCACTGGAGTGTGGAGGTGACGGTGACGGGAAGCGGTGCGCTCGCGGTCAGCTGGTCGAGGGCTGCGACGAGCCCGACGTCTGTCAGCACCTTCGGGTGGATGCCACGCACGAACGCGCGCAGCTCGTCCATCAGGACCTTGGCGTGCTCGTGCGCGGAGGTCACGCCCATAGCGGCCGGATGGTCGGGGCCGAGGGCGTCGACGACCTCCAGCCGGGTGACCCCGAGCCCCATCGCCAGCGTGACGAGTCGCTGCTGGGCCCCGTCGTGCAGGTCGCGCTCGATGCGGCGTCGCTCGCTGTCGAAGCTCTCGACGAGCCGGGTCCGAGAGGCACCCACCGCGGTCAGCTCCTCGGCCAGCCTCCGGGACCGGTCGGCGTCGAGGGTGCGACGGAGCAGACCGACCTGGAGGCCGGCGCCCACCGTCCAGACGTACGCGACGGCGACGAGCAGCACCAGCCCGAGCGGCACCAGCAGCAGGGCCGACGTCCGGTCGTCCGCGTGCCACGGGCCGACGGTGACCGGGTCGTCGGCCGAGGCGAGCAGGGGAGAGACGAGCAGGGCGGCCGCCGACGTCACCAGCAGGCTCACCACCGCGAGTACGGCGCCGTCGAGGACCAGGGCGGCGATCAGATAGGCGGCCTCTCGCCAGCGGCGTACCGACAGCCAGCGGTCGCGGATCCAGGCCAGGGGCTCCGACGGGGCTCGCGGTGCGAGGGGGAGACGGTCGGCGCCCAGGAGGCGCGCCCGCCACCGGTCGAGCGCGATGAACGGCGTGGCCAGCAGCGGCAGCAGCACGGCACCGACGACCAGGGCGAGCACGAGCAGTCCCGTCGCCGCGACGACGTGCCGGCGGGTCAGCTGGTCGATCGCGCCACCGAGGGGCGCCACGACGGCGGCGGTCGGGATCGCGAACGCGACCCACACCACCAAGGTCGTCAGCGTGTGCCCGAGGGCCCGCCACGGCCACCGCGTCAGGAGGAAGCGGCGCCGGCGGACGGCGCGCCAGACGCTGTCGTCGGAGGGCGGAGGGGGTGACACGGCTCCACGCTACGGCCGCTGCACCCCGGCGTCGGTAGTGCTGGCGCTACCTCTCAGACACCCGCTGGACGGCGTGATCGGACGGGCGCACGGGAGTGCGATGGAGCCATGAACGCACCCGAGCCCATGCTCGCCCTCCAGGACGTGCGCCGGACCTACGGTCGTGGCCAGAACCGGGTGCCCGCTCTCGACGGCGTGTCACTGGAGGTCCCGGCCCACACGTGGACCGCGGTGATGGGTCCCTCGGGTTCGGGCAAGTCGACGCTGCTCCACGTCGCCGCGGGTCTCGAGCGCGTCGACGGGGGTCGGGTCCGGCTGGCCAGCACGACCTCACCCGGGCCGACGACAAGCTGCTCACGGCCCTGCGACGTACCGAGATCGGATTCTGCTTCCAGTCCTTCAACCTGATGGGTGCTCTCACGGCGGCTCAGAACGTCGCCCTCCCGCTCCGGCTCGGTGGAGCGCGCGTGGATCGGGAACGGGTCCGCGAGGTGCTCGCGGCGGTCGGGCTCGAGGACCGGGCACGACATCGTCCCCGCGAGCTGTCGGGCGGTCAGCAGCAGCGTGTCGCGATCGCCCGAGCCCTGGTGACCGAGCCCGCCGTGCTGTTCGCCGACGAGCCCACCGGGGCGCTGGACACCGTCACCGCGAGGTCGGTGCTGACGACGCTGCGCGAGCTGGTCGACGGCCGTGGCCAGACCATCGCGATGGTGACCCACGACCCGGCCGCCGCGGCCCGCGCCGACACCGTGGTCTTCCTCGCCGACGGCCGCCTCGTCGACCGGCTCGACCGGCCGGACGCCTCGCGGGTCGCCGCCCGCCTCGCGGCGCTGGAGGGCTGAGCCGTGTGGTCGCTCTCCCTGCGCACCCTGCGCGATCGCTGGACCCTGTTCGTCGGAGCGCTGCTGAGCGTGACCCTCGGCGTCGCCCTGGTGCAGTCGAGCGTCGTCCTGCTCGCGGCCGCGGACCGGGTGCGTCCCGGTCCGGCGACGTCCGCGAAGGAGGTCCACGCGATCCGGGAGACCGCAGACGGTGTCAGCTCGCTGATGGGGATCTCGATCGTGCTCGGGCTCTTCCTGACCGTCTTCATCATCGGCTCGACCCTGGCCTTCACGGTCGTCGAGCGGCGCCGTGAGCTCGCGCGCTGCTCCGGCTCAGTGGCGCCTCTCGTCGCCAGGTGCGCCGTCTCCTCGTGGGAGAGGGCCTGCTCGTCGGGCTGGTGGGCACCGGGCTCGGAGCGCTCGTCGGAGTGGTGGCCACCGCGGTCGAGATCCGGCTCGTGCGTCAGGTGGGTCTGAACCCGGGGGTGCTGGACGTCGGGTTTCCCTCGTGGTGCTGCTCGTCGACCTGGGCGCGGGGCAAGCTCGCGGCGTAGTCGCAGGGCGAGGTCCTCGAGCTCGAACCGGGCCTGGGCGTCGACCGAACCGAAGGGCTCGTCCATCAGCAGGATCGGGGCGCGGTAGGCGATGCCCCGGGCGATGGCGACCCGCTGCTGCATGCCGCCCGAGAGCTGCCAGGGGTAGTTCTCGCCGACCTCGCCCAGCCCGACGGCCTCCAGACTCTCCTGGGCGCGCGCCATCCGCTCGCCTTTGCGCACACCCATGCCCTGCAGCGGGAAGGCGACATTCTCGCGCACGACCGCATCCAAGGCATCAGCGAGCCGCGATAGTCCTGGAAGACGACACCGATCTCGCACTGGGGCTGGGTGATCGGGCGTCACCGACCGCGACGCGGCCGTCACTCGGGCGATACAGCCCGCTCAGGCAGCGCAGCAGGGTGGTCTTGCCGGCGCCGGAAGGGCCGACGATGCACACGAACTCGCCGGGATCGACCCGCAAGCTCAGGCCGCGGATCACCTCGTGTGCTTCCGCGCCCGAGCCGTAGGTCACGCCGAGATCGGTGACGACCAGCGGCTGTTCGGAGCGGTTGGTCTGCTGTGTCATGGTAGGTCCTGTAGCTCGATGCGACTGCCGACTTCACTCTACTGTCGACATACAGGGCTGACAAGCAGTTGAGCATCCGGTCAACCAGTCCAAGTGAGACTTCTCCGAGATTGCCATCTGTCGACAGATCGGCCTGCCGGTGCATCTCTTTCGCCACCGGACGGTGGCCCGAGAAACGTCCCCGGGCCTGGGGCCTCTCGATCCGGCCGATGGACCGCGCGAACGGTACGGGCCCTGCCCGGCCTCTCGTCGACGACGTCCTCGGCGGTGCGGGCACGCCTGGGGCGCGCTGACTCAGGCTGTCGGCTCTTCTCTGCGCTGCTCGGGGTCCCTACGACGCACGGGGCGAGGTGGACTAAGGATCAAGCCCCACGACCGGCGGGCGCTGGCAGAGAGCGCGGCGACCGGCAGAGGGCGGCCCTGGCCGGTGAAGGGGCACCGCCCGATGGGTACCGTCGGTGCGGGAACGGGTACCTCCCCTCGGGGGTCCGAGGGGTGTCGCGACGGTGGATCGGCAGCCGGCGAAAGTCTAGAAACTGACTCAATCAGTGTCGACACTCATGCGGCCTTCTTCCCGAGAGATCCCGGGTTTTTGGCCCTTGACATTCAAAACCTGTCGACAGTACGGTCGGCGCAGTGAGACCCGCGTCACGTGCTCGGGGCTCAGGGCCCCCACCTCAGGAAGGAATCCAGATGCAGGGCAGGACAGTTTCGAGGCGCCAGTTCGCGGCCCTCCTCGGCGCGATCGTGATGGGGGCGACCGGGCTCGCCGCCTGCGGCAGCAGCGACACCACCACCACGGACTCCAAAGGCCTCACGGACATCACCGTGCTGCGCAGCACCGGTGGGACCTTCGAGGCCCTCATCATCGCCCAGCAGCAGGGCTACTTCACCGACGCCGGACTCAATGTCGACATCAAGGCCGGTGCCTCCGACACGTCCCAGAACGTTCCCTCGGTGATCAAGAACGACGCCCAGTTCGCGATGACCGATATCGGCGGGCTGACCAGCGCGGTTGCCCAAGGTCTCGGCGTCAAGGCGGTCGTGCAGATTCAGGCCTCCTCCACCAGCGTTGCCCAGAGTGACGGCATCCTGGTCGCCAAGGGCAGCTCGATCACCTCGCCCAAGCAGCTCGAGGGCAAGAAGGTCGCGTTGCCGGTCCTGGGTGGCAACCTGCAGATGATGGCGGAGTACTCGGTGGCGAAGGCGGGTGGTGACCCGAGCAAGGTCAAGTGGGTCGCGTTGCCGACCGCCTCTCTCCTCGACTCGCTCAACAAGGGCCAGGTGGACGCGATCGACACCTACTCGATCTACTACTCCGAGGCGATCGCCGCCGGCGCCAAGTCGATCGACAAGGGCAGCCAGGAACTCATCGGCGACCCGCAGTCGCTGATCTTCGCGTCGAGCTCGTGGCTGTCGAAGAACGCCTCGACCGCCAGCGCCTTCGTCAAGGCCTACGAGAAGGGCGCGACGTACGCCAACGCACATCCGGCGGCGGTGCGAGCAGTCGACAAGAAGTACACCACCATGGACGCCAAGACCATCGCCACCCGCGAGCTGCAGGCATTCGACCCGGTGTTCAACACGAAGGCGGTCGCCCTGACCGCCAGCAACTTCTACAAGTTCGGGCTCACGGACAACAAGGTCACCGTCGACGACCTGATCTGGTCCGGCGCCCCGAGCAAGTAGAAGGCTCAGACACCCTCCGCTTCGAAAGGCGACTTCCTCGATGAGCATCTCCGTACGCCTCGCCCCAGCCGTCCCGGCGGCTGTCGGCGAGGCTCGCGGGCGTCGGCTCGTGCTGCAGGTCGGTTTCATCGCCGTCATCCTCGGCGTCTGGTCCGCTGTCCGCCTTGCCGACGTCATGGGCACCGACGTGCTGCCCGCGCCCTGGACCGTGGTTCAGCGGTGGTACGACGGCGTTCGGACCGTCGCGTACTGGAGCACCGTCGCCGACACCGTCCGCTCGGCCCTGGGCGGCCTGATCGCCGCGACTGTGGTCGGCGTTCCCGTCGGGCTGATCACCGGCACCTATTCGCGGGTCGAGCGTTCGACACGGGTCGTGGTCGAGTTCGGCCGCTCTTTCCCGGTGATCGCGATCCTGCCGGTGATGCTGTTGGTGATGGGGGCGAGCCTGACGATGAAGGGTGTCGTCGTCTTCGTCGCCTGTGTCTTCCCGCTCATCATCCAGGCGCAGTACGGCGCCAAGAGCGTCACCTCCGCGATCGACGAGACCGTTCGCAGCTATCGGATCGGCCGGCTGTTGCGCTTCAGGCGGGTCGTCCTGCCCGCGGCAGGTCCGTCGGTGTGGACAGGTCTGCGGATCGCCTCGACGATGGCCGTGCTGGTCTCCATCGGTGTGGAGATCCTGACCAGCGTGCCTGGCATCGGGCATGTGATCGTCACCAGCCAGCAGGACCGGAACTCGGCCAACGCGTACGCCTACATCTTCACCGCAGGCGTCCTCGGCTTCTGCGTGAACAAGCTCGCCCAATGGGCGGAGTCTCGAGCACTGTCATGGCGTCCGCCCCACGACCAGGACGAGGCGAGCTGAACCATGCGTCGCGTCAAGCACCTGGCTCGCGAGGCGGCCATCCAGCTGTGGCTCCCGGCTCTGATCCTGATCGTCCTCACGATCTCGACGGCGGGCAGCACCTCGTTCTACTTCCCGCCCTTCACCGATGTGCTCGAGGCTCTCAAGGAGGCGTTCTTGCACGGCGGTCTCCTCTCTGATCTCTGGTTCAGCCTGCGCAACGTGCTGTTCGGGCTGGCGATCGCGATCGTGGTCGGTGTTGCGGTCGGGGTCGTTCTCGGTGAGATCGAGTGGCTGCGCCTGGCCTCTCAGCCCTGCCTCGACTTCATCCGTGCCACCCCGATGGTCTCGTTCACCCCGGTGATCATCCTGACCTTCGGCATCGGCGCCACCCCGAAGGTCTTCCTGATCTTCCTCGGCGCCTTCTGGCCGATCCTGCTGAACACCATCTCGGGTGTGCACGGCATATCGCCGGCGATCCGTGAGACGGCGCGCGCCTATCGGATCGGACCGGTGATGAAGCTGCGCCGCATCTTGATCCCGGGGGCGCTGCCGCAGATCTTCGCCGGCATCAGGGTCTCCCTGGCCATCGCGATCGTGATGATGATCGTCTCCGAGATCTACGGCTCGCCCGAGGGGCTGGGCGACTTCATCCTCACCTCGGGCACCTCCTTCCATGTCGACGACACCTGGGCCGGGACCTTCCTGATCGGCATCTTGGGCTATGTGCTCACCCTCATCCTGATCGCCGTGGAGCACTCCACCCTGGGCTGGCATGCCGAGCGCGCCCCTCGCGTCCACCGCTTCTCGCGGGCGCGACGCCTGCAGGGGTCGGCGGCGGTTCGGATCGGCCACGCCGCCCGATGACCCGCCCGACCGGCCCGGGATCCGCCGAGCGGCTGCCGCGGCTGCGTCCAGACGAGCTGACACCCTCCCAGCGCGCCGTCTACGACCACATCACATCGGGACCGCGTGCGAGCGGCACCCGGCTCTTCGAGATGGTGGACGGGGAGGGTCGGCTCAACGGCCCCTTCGATGCGATGCTGCGCGCACCCGCCCTGGGCGAGGCGTTGCAGAGTCTCGGCAGCGCGGTGCGCTACGGCACCTCGTTGACCGGTCGTATCCGCGAGATGGCGATCCTGGCCGTCGCGGCCCATTGGCGCAGTGGCTTCGAGACCTACGCTCACGAGGCCGTTGGCCGTGCTGTCGGCCTGAGCGAGGAGGAGCTGGCGCACCTGCGCTCCGATCCTGGCTGGCGCCCGGCCGAGCGCGGTGAGCGGGCCGCGCTCGACCTCGTGCGAGGGCTGCTGGCCACGGGCGACGTCGATGACGGCGCCTGGGCTGCTCTCGGAGAGGACCTCGATCCCGCCCAGATCTTCGAGCTGACCACGTTGGTCGGCTACTACGGGCTGCTCGCCCTGCAGATGCGGGTCTTCCGCGCTGACCAGGCAGACGGAGTCTCTTGATCCATAAGTGTCGACAGACTAGGGTCAAACATGCACGCACTCACGCGCATCCCTCAGGAGGAATGGTCAGAATGGTTTCAAGTGCCGACACATCGTGGTTGGGTCTTGGTGGTGTGCGGGTGTTGGTGGCTGGTTCGGGTGGGATCGGTTCTGCGTGTGTGGCCGGGTATGTGGGGGCGGGTGCGCGGGTGCTGGTGGTCGACCGCGATGAGGCGGGGCTGGACCGGTTGCGCGCCGATGTTCGGGGTGTTGAGACGCTGGTGCTCGATCTGACCGAACGGGGCTCGGGGGCGGTGGCGGTTGGTGAGGCGGTGGCTCGGCTCGGGGGGCTCGATGTCGCTGTCCACTGTGTGGGGGTCAACGACCGGCGACCGGTGCTGGAGTTCTCCGAGGAGGAGTGGGAGCAGGTCTTGCGGGTCAATCTTTTCTCCGCTTTCGGGTTCGCCCAGGCCGCGGGGCGGCACATGGTCGAGCAGGGGGGCGGGCGGATCTTGATGCTCTCTTCGGTCTCCGGCCTCCTCGCCCATCCGTCGCATGCGCCGTACGCCGCCTCCAAGGGCGGTGTCAACCAGCTGATGCGCGTCATGGCGCGGGAGTGGGCTGGTTCGGGGGTCACGGTCAACGCGTTGGCCCCGGGGTACATCGAGACCAATCTGACCGCCGGCTACCTGGCCAGGCCTGGTGTACGTGAGGGCCTGACCGCGCTCGTGCCGGCGGGTCGGTTGGGGCGGCCCGGTGAGGTGGTTGGGCCGGCTCTCTTCCTTTCCTCGCCGCATGCGGGGTTCATCACCGGCCACGTTCTGTACATCGACGGCGGCCGGACCCTGGTGTGAGGGGCGAGGCCCGTGCGTACGCCGAACCAGCCAACCAGAACCAACCAGTACGAACAGGCCAGACCGGGTTGGGCTGGGCTGATGAGTGAGAGAGAGGGCGTGGGATGAAGCTGGTGACCTTTGACGAGGGCCGGGTGGGGCCGGGTCGGGTGGGGCGGCTTGATGGGGAGACCGTTGTCGAGTTGGATGTGCCCTCGACCCGGGTGTTCTTCGAGCGTGGGGGCAGGGTCGGGGAGACCGGTGAGCGGTTTGCTGTGGATGGGGTGCGGCTGCGGGCGCCGATCCGGCCGAAGAAGTTCTTCCATACCGCGGGCAACTTCGCTGATCACCATGAGGAGTTGGCGGCGGTCGACTGGTCCCATCCGGTGCACAAGGGCATCGTGTTCTTCCAGAACGTCGATGCGATCATCGGGCCCGAGGACGCCATCGTCTACCCCGAGCACCTGACCCAGGAGTTGGACTACGAGTTGGAGCTGGCGGTGGTGATCGGGCGGCCGGGCAGGTTCTTCACTCCGCAGGAGGCGGTGGAGCACATCGGGGGGTTCACGGTGTTCAACGACATCACCGCTCGTGACATCCAGCGTAGGGAGATGGAGTCGGGTGTCTTCTCCTTCTCCAAGGCGATCGAGACCTTCTGTCCGATCGGGCCCTGGATCGTGACTGCTGATGAGGTGCCCGACATGATGGACCTGGCCATGGAGCTGCGGGTCAACGGCGAGGTACGCCAGCGCGGGAACACCTCCCAGATGCGGGTCTCGATCCCGCACCTGGTGGCCTACCACTCGCCGCAGGTCTACTCCGCCGGAGACCTGATCACCACCGGCACCATCTCCGGGGTGGCCGCGGTACAGCCGAACCCGTTCGAGTTCTACCTCCAACCCGGCGACGTCATCGAGGCCGAGATCGAGCACGTCGGCACCCTACGCAACACCGTGACCTCCTGGCAGGACGCCCACGGCCAGCCCACCCCACCACGAGTCGACTGGTGAGGCGGGCGAGGAGATGGAGGACGAGATGAGGAATGGCTCGGCAGGCCGGATGGCCGGCCGCGTGGCGGTCGTGACCGGGATCGGATCGGGCATCGGCAAGGGGGTGGCGCTGCGCTATGCGGCGGAGGGCGCCACTCTGGTCGGCATCGACATCAGCGCGGCCGCCGCCAGGGCCAGCGCAGATCAAGCGGCCGAGGCGGGCGCGCCCTACCACTCGATCCACACCTGCGACCTGACCGTGCCGGGCCAGGTGCGTGAGCTGGTCGCCGAGCTCGGAACGACGCACGGCAGGATCGACACGTTGGTCAACGCCGGCGCGATCCAGCCGCATATGGCACCGGTGTGGGAGATGGACTACGAGACCCAGTTCCGGGCCACGATCGCCGGCGAGGTCGACCTGGTCTTCATCATGTGTCACGAGGCGTGGGGGCTGCTGCGTGCCTCGGGTCGAGCGGCGGTGATCAACTTCGCCTCGGTCAACTCCTTCCGCGCGAGCCGGCAGATGGCCATGACGGCCCACACGGCCGGCAAGGGTGCGGTGCTCTCGATGTCCCGCCAGTTCGCCGTGGAGGGCGGACCCGACCGGATCCGGGTCAACACCATCGCCCCCGGCCTGATCCAGACCGACGCGACTCGTGCGGCCGGTGCCGCCCAGGGAGACCTGGGCGCCACGATCGTCGCGCGCACCCTGCTGGGTCGGCTCGGCGTGCCCGAGGACATCGCCCAGTGCGCTCTGTGGCTGGGCTCGGACGAGTCCTCGTGGGTCACGGGCACCAACGTCGTCATCGACGGAGGCGTGACCGCGGCCTGATCCCTGGACGTCGCGCCCCGTCGCCCTGGGCGCCCTCGAGCCGCGACTGCTCCGATGCTCTCGGCCTCCTCCGGCCCCATACGCAGCGCCAGGGCCGAGCACCGGTGTTCCCGTCGGCGAGGGAGCGGTTCCCGGTCCGTGTACGCCCGCACGTGGCGCCACGCCGACCCTCCCGTTGTCGGGCTCGAAGGTCCTAGTGGTCATCTCCGGAAGTTCGTCCCGTGTCCGCACCCCGTGCATGCACTGCGCGGCGTTGTCGGAGACTCGACGGCCTGGCGGCCGCCTTCGCTCCTCCGCCGTGCGCAGCACGCACCCGGAGCACGGTCACCAGGGACGAATCTCCGGAGATGACCACGAGCTGTCGGAGAACGTCGTGCACGCCCGCGGGGAGCGAGCAGCACGTGATCACCTGCAACGGCCGACCGGCCGGCACAACGCCCGTGAGACGCCCGGACCCGACCGTGCTCGGCCTTCTCGTCACAACAGACCGAGATGCCGTGCTCGTCGACGAATGCCCTCCGGGCATCGCCCGTGCCGCTGCGACGTCTCTCCGCGCCAGTCTTTCGCGAGTCGCCGACACAGTGGGGACGTGCCCTCCAGCGCCCTGGATGCGGCCACGTGAAGGACAAGGTATTACACCTCACCCCTGTGATGGTCATCACAGACCTTAATGCCAGGTATGAGTAGCTGTGACTTCTGCGAGATTCCTTGCCCGCGCTCTACTCGGTCGAACTCGGGTTCGGTAGGGCCCGAGGAGATCAGAGGAGAGAATCCATGACCCCATCTGTCACCGGGTCGCCACACCGGCCCCGGTCCCGCCGTCGCCTCACGGCGCTGGCGGCTACTGCGGCGGCTGCTGCCGCCGCCCTACTCGTGTCGATGGCCCAGCTGCCAGCGGCCTTCGCCGATGACCCGCCGGCCAACACCCTGACGATGACCCTGTCCGCATCGAGCGTGGAGCAGGGGGACTCGGTGACCGTCACCCTGACCGGGGCCGGCGGCGGCCCGAGCTGGGACACCGACGCGGACGCCACCGTCACGATCGACGGCGACTCCTCCGACACGGTCACCGTGACCATGTCGGGCAACACCGGTACCGGCACCATCGACACCACCGACCTCTCGGTCGGCGACCACACCCTGGTCGCGACCTTCAACGACGCCACCAGCGACAGCGCCACCCTCACCGTCACGGAGTCGAGCGCCTCGCAGAGCGCCAACGTCACCTGCGACGACGGTGACTCGCTCACCGGTGGCGTGCTGACGGTGGCCTCCGGCGAGACCTGCGCGGTCAGCGCCGACACCACCATGAAGACGCTGGTCATCACCGACGACACCTCGGCGATCACGGTCCCCGACGGCGACGTGCTGAGCATCGTCGTCGACGGTGTCGAGACCGGCCAGGCGTACGACGGCGGCAGTGTCGTCGCGCCCGCGTTGGTGCCCGGCACGTACACCAGCAGCTCGAGCACCGGCGTGGAGCTGGTGCTCACCACGGAGTTCGACTACACCCTGTTCGGGTCGACCTTCCCGTTGCGGCAGGCGCTGATGATCGACTCCTCCGGCGTCGACTCCGACGAGTCGGTCACCCAGGCGATCTCGAGCGGCACCTACGACAGCAGCGAGGCCGACGACCTCAACATCGCCTCCACCGGCGAGGGCATGGCCGGCATCGACGTCGAGTCCGGTGACTACGACATCAACGACCCGACGATCTCCTTCGACGGCAACGGCCGGCTGGACTTCGCCGGCATCGGCGCCGGGATCCGGGCCGCCAACTCCGGCACCAGCATCCGGGTCGACGGCGCGGACATCGACAACACCGGCGCGGTTCGGTCGGGCGTCGTCATCACCGACGGCGCCGAGGCGGTGATCAAGAACTCCACGATCGCCACCCACGACGGCACCCTGCCCAGCGACTACACCCTGTCCCCGCCGCCCAACATGCGTGCGGTCCCGTGGGCGCTGGGTCTGACCGGCAACGTGCGGGCCACCAACATGGTCGGTTCCGGCACGAAGGCCACGTACCTCAACGATGACGTGTCCTCGCAGAACTGGGGGGTGCTGTCCACCGACTCCACGTCGAACAGCTACCTGACCTCGATCGACACCACGGCCACCACGATCGACGGTGGCTACGGGTCGTACGCCGACGGCTCGAGCGTGACCGACACCTTCCTCGGCACCACCTTCGACGTCGGCGACTACGGCGTGATCAGCACCGGCGGCACCATCAACATCGGCGACGCCAGCCAGTCGGCGGTCTCCGCGCTCAACACGGCTGACGACCTCGGCCTGACCAGCGACGACATCGCCGACGTGACCGACAAGGCCACCACGATCGACTCGGGTCGGTTCGGCATCATGTGGCATGGCGGCGGCAGCACCAACATCGCCGCCGGCACGGTCACCATCGGCGGCGCAACGAAGATCGACACCGGCGAGACCACGTTCCAGGACAAGGCCAGCGGGATGACGCTGAACCTGGACGGCTCGGACGGCGCCAGCGTCACCAGCGGCACCGGCGTGATCTTCCAGCTCATGGAGAGCGACGACCCGGGCGGGCTGAGCACCACCTCGGTCTACACCGACCCGGTCTACGGCAACGCCGACGCCGTCGCGACCCGGGACACCGACTGGGATCTGACCGACACCTCCAGCGACAACAAGCCGGCGGTCATCAACCTGACCGACATGTCCACCACGGGCGACTACTACAACGCCGCCTACGACACCGTGCCGAAGAACATGGTGCTGAACCTGGACGGCTCCACCGTCACCGGGCTCATCACCTCCAGCACCTCGGTGCACAACGTCGGGACGATCTCGTACGACGACGGTGAGGGCTACAAGAACATCGGCGAGGTGACCAACACCGCGACCACCCCGGTCAACAACGGTGTGATCGTCGACCTGACCGACGGCTCGACGTGGAAGGTCACCGGTACGTCGTACCTGACCAGCCTCACCCTCGACGGCACCTCGAGCATCGTGGGCAAGGGCGGCCGGAGCGTCACCATCACCCAGGGCGACAACACCTACACGCCGGCGGAGCTGGCCGCGTCCGGCACCACCCTCACCGGTGGGTACGGTGACCCGATCGTCGTCTCGCTCAGCGGGAACGCCACCTCGACCACCTCGGTCAAGGTCGCCAACACCACCTACGGCAACGCCGGCACCGCGAAGGTCTCGGTCGTCGACGGCGACGGCGACGCCGTCTCCGGCAAGGTCACGGTCAAGGTCGACGGCAAGGCCGCCGGCACCGCCACCCTCACCAACGGCGCCGCCAGCATCAAGCTCCCCGCCACCACCGCCGCCGGGAAGCACACCGTCACCGCGACCTACGCCGGCGACACCACCGACGCCGTCGCCTCCTCGAGCGCCTCGACCACCTACACCGTGGCCAAGGCCTCCTCCAAGGCCTCCCTCGCCCTCTCCACCCACAAGATCAAGGCGAGCAAGCGAGTTAAGGCGACCATCAAGATCACCTCCAGCGCCACCCCGACCGGCATCGTCCGCGTCGTACGCGGCTCCAAGGTGATCGCCAAGTACACCCTGAACGCCGCAGCCAAGGGCAAGGTGACCAAGCTGCTGCCCAAGCTCCGCAAGGGCACCTACAAGCTGCGCGTCATCTACACCGGCACGACCAACATCCGCTCCTCCACGAGCTCGACGGTCAAGCTCAAGGTCACCAAGAGGTGAGCTGAGCAACTGAGCGAGGTCGCTCGGTCCGGAGCCCCGTCGTCGCGTACGGCGGGGCTCCGGCACATCCCGGGGGGCGGACGTCATCACGTTGTGGTCGCTGGGGCAGCCACAACGTATGACGTCCGCCGGGGGAGGGCTCGCGGCAGGCCGCTCCTATGTCACGGGGGGCATGTGACGGCCATCACAGACTTCGATGTCAGGTATGGGCACCTGTGACTTCTGCCAGATTCCTCAGTCGCGCTCTACTCGGTCACCTCGGGCTCGGTAGGGCGCGAGGAGATCAGAGGAGAGAGAAGCATGCCCCTATCCGTCCCCCGGCCCCGGTCCCGCCGCCGCCTCAAGGCAGTGGCGGCCTCCGTGGCGGCGGCGTCCGCCACCTTGTTCCTATCGACGGCGTCGGCGCCGGCGTCCTTCGCGGACTCCACCGACGACAGCGCCAACGTCAGCTGCGACAGCGGCGACTCGCTCGCCGACGGCGTGCTGACGGTGGCCTCCGGCGAGACCTGCGAGGTCACCGCCACCACCAGCATGGAGGAGTTGGTGATCACCGACGACACCTCGGCGATCACGGTCCCCGACGGGGACTCGCTGAGCATCGTCGTCGACGGCGTCGAGACCGGCCAGTACTACGACGGGGCGGCCGACGCCTACTCGCCGCTGCTGACCCCGGGCACGTACAGCAGCAGCTCGAGCACCGGTGTCGAGCTGGTGGTGACCACCGAGCTGCACCTACGACTACGACTCCGCGACGTGGCCGCTGCGGCAGGCGCTGGAGGTCGGCTCCTCCGGCGTCGACTCCGACGAGTCGGTCACCCAGGCGATCTCGAGCGGCACCTACGACAGCAGCGAGGCCGACGACCTCAACATCGCCTCCACCGGCGAGGGCTTCGCCGGTGTCGACGTCGAGGGCGGCGACTACGACATCAACGACCCGACGATCTCCTTCGACGGCAACGGCCGGCTGGACTTCGCCGGCATCGGCGCCGGGATCCGGGTCGCCAACTCCGGCACCAGCGTCCGGGTCGACGGCGCGGACATCGACAACACCGGCGCGGTCCGTCCCGGCGTCGTCGTCACCGACGGGGCCACCGCGGTGATCAAGGACTCCACCATCGCCACCCACGACGGCACCCTGCCCGACGACTACACCCTCTCGGGCGGTCCCAACATGCGCGAGGTCCCGTGGGCGCTGGGCCTGACCGGCAACGTCCGGGCCACCAACATGCTGGGGTCCGGCACCCACGCCACCTACCTCAACGACTCGGTCTCCTCCACCGGCTGGGGCGTGCTGTCCACCGACTCCACGTCGAACAGCTACCTCACCTCGATCGGCACCACGGTGACCACGGGTGACTCGGGCTACGGCTCGTACGCCGACGGGCAGAGCGTGACCGACAACTTCCTCGGCACCACCTTCGACGTGGCCGACTACGGCGTGATCAGCACCGGCGGCACCGTGAACATCGGCGACTCCAGCGAGTCCGCGGTCTCCGCGCTCAACACGGCCGACGACCTCGGCCTGACGGACGCGGATCTCGCCGAGGTGCCCGACAAGGCGACCACCATCGACTCCGACCGGTTCGGCATCATGTGGCACGCGGGGGGTGGCAGCAACATCGCCGCCGGCACGGTCACGATCGGCGGCGACACCCAGATCGACACCGGCGAGACCACGTTCCAGGACAAGGCCAACGGGGTCACGCTGAACCTGGACGGCTCCGAGGGGGCCAGCGTCACCAGCGGCACCGGCGTGATCTTCCAGGTCATGGAGAGCGACGACCCGGGCGGGCTGAGCACCACCGCGTCCTACACCGACCCGCTCTACGACGACCCGACCGCCACCGCGACGAGGGACACGAGCTGGGACCTGACCGACACCTCCAGCAGCAACAAGCCCGCCGTGGTGAACCTGACCGACATGTCCACCACGGGCGACTACTACAACGCGGTCTACGACACCGTCCCGAAGAACATGGAGCTGAACCTGGACGGCTCGACCGTCACGGGCGCCATCTCCTCCAGCGAGGCGGTGCACGACGTCGGCACGATCTCGTACGACGACGGCGAGGGCTACAAGAACATCGGCGAGGTGACCAACACCGCGACCACCCCGGTCAACAACGGCGTGATCGTCGACCTGACCGACGGCTCCACCTGGGACGTGACCGGCACCTCGTACCTGACCAGCCTCACCCTCGACGACACCTCCTCGATCGCGGCCGCGGACGGGGGGACCGTCACCATCACCCAGGGTGGCACCACCTACACCCCGGACGAGCTGGTCGGCCAGACCATCACCGGCGGGTACGGCGACCCGATCGAGGTCACGGTCTCCGACGACTCCACCTCGACCTCCTCGCCGACGGCCACGGCGACGGCGACCACCTCGGCCTCGGCGACGACGGTGACGGTGTCGCCGGCGAAGGCGGCCTACGGCACGGCTCGTACGGCGAAGGTCGCGGTCACCAGCAGCGCCGGGACGGCCTCGGGCTCGGTGACGGTGAAGGTGGACGGCACCCAGGTCGGTACCGCGAGCCTGGCGAACGGCAGTGCGAAGGTGACGTTGCCGGCGACGTTGGCGGTGGGCAGGCACACGGTGACGGCGACCTATGCCGGTACCAGCAGTCTTGCCTCGTCGTCGGGGTCGGCGTCCTTGGTGGTGACCAAGGCCGCCTCGACGAGCAGGCTGAGCCTGTCGGCCCACAAGGTCAAGGCGGGCATGCGGGTCAAGGCCACGATCAAGGTCGCCTCCGACGTCGCCCCGACCGGGGTGGTCCGCATCCTGCGCGGCTCCAAGGTCGTCGCCACGTACCCGCTGACCAAGGCTGCCGACGGCACGCTGGTGCGCAGGCTGCCGAAGCTGCACAAGGGCACCTACCACCTGCGGGTGGTGTACGCGGGGTCGACCACCGTCGCCTCCTCGCGCAGTGCGGCGGCCACGCTCAAGGTCACCAAGAAGTGAGCTGATGCGGACGTCATACGGTGTGGTCGCCCTGGCAGCCACACCGTATGACGTCCGCCGGGGATGGCCCTTGCGCCGGTGCCCACGACTGACGATAGGGTGTCGGACGAAGGCGGTGGGGCTCGCCGACAACCGCGACACGATCGCCAACAGTCCCTACCTGACATAGGTAGGAGTTGCCATGCCCCTTGGTCCGGGACCGGCCGTACGACTCACGGTCTTCCTCAAGCTCAACGCCCGCTGGCACCACAAGCCGGTCTACTCCGAGATCGTCCAGCGGGCCCATGCCGCCGGCCTGGCGGGGGCGAGCGTCTTCCACGGCGACGAGGGGTTCGGCAGGTCCGAGCACATCCACACCACCCACCTGTTCTCCTTCAACGGCGACGTCCCGGCCTCGGTGGTCATCATCGACGCCGAGGAGCGCATCCGCGCCTTCCTGCCGCGCATCGAGGAGATCCTCGAGGATGGGGTGGTCTTCCTGGAGCCGGTCGAGGTCGTCCGGTACGTCGGCTCCGCCGGTGGCCGGCGATGAGCCTCCAGAACGGGCCCGCCGCGCGACTGAGCGTGATCCTGCATGCCGACGCGCACTGGAACCACCACGCCCTCTCCGACGAGATCGTCCAGCGCGCCCTGCGTGCCGGTCTGGCCGGCGCGAGCCGGTTCCAGGGCATCGAGGGCTACGGCCGCTCCGGCATCCTGCACAGCGACGTCGATCCCGACATCGTCAACAGCCTGCCGTGTGAGGTGGTGATCGTCGACCCGTCCCCCCAGCGGCTGCGCGACTTCCTGCCCCAGCTCGACGAGATCCTCGACCACGGCCTCGCGACCATCGACTCCGTCGAGGTCGTGATGGTCAACCGGCCCGGACCGGCCGGCGCCGACCGAGCGTGACGGCACCACGGCAGGCTCCCGGCGAGGAGCCCGGCCGCCGCTGGCTCACCAGGGGAGTCGTCGCGGTCGGGCTGTCCTCGCTGGGCAGCGACTCCGGTCACGAGATGACCACCAGCCTGCTGCCGACCCTCCTCTCCTCGACCCTGCACGCCGGCGCCGGCGCCCTGGGCGTGATCGAGGGGATCTCCGATGCGCTGGTGGGGCTGAGCAAGCTCGCCGGCGGTCCGCTGACGGCCGATCCCGCCCGGCGCGGCCGGGTCGCCTCCGGCGGCTATCTGACCACCGCCGTCGCGACCGCCCTCATCGGCCTCGCGGTCACCGTCTGGCAGGTCGCGGTGCTGCGGGCCCTGGCGTGGGTCTCCCGCGGCCTGCGCTCGCCGGCCCGCGACACGATGCTGATGTCCCTGGTCGACCGCTCCTCCTACGGGCGCGCCAGCGGGGTGGAGCGCGCCGGCGACAACCTCGGCGCCCTGATCGGCCCCCTGCTCGCGGCCGGCCTGGTGGGCGTCCTCGGGGTACGCCACACCCTCCTGCTCGCCTTCATCCCCGGCGTCCTCGCGGCGGCGGCCATCACCGTCGCGGCCCACGAGGCCCGCGGCGTCGTCACCACGCCGGCCGCGCGGCGTACGCTCGGCCTCCACCTGCGGGAGCTGCGCGCCGCCGGCCTGGTCCGTGTCCTGGTCGGGCCGGCGCTGTTCGAGCTCGGCAACCTCGCCACCACGCTGCTGATCCTGCGGGCCACCGGCCTGCTCCACGGCCACGGCCACTCGGCGACCTCCGCGACCAGCATCGCGATCCTGTTGTACGCCGGGCACAACGCCGTGGCCGCGGTCGTCTCCCTCGCCGCCGGAGCCTGGACGGACGCCGTCGGGCCGCGGGTCGTCCTGGGCGTCGGTGCGGCGGCGTATCTCGCCGCCTACCTGATCTTCGCCGCCGGTCCGCATGCCGTCGGGGCGATCGCGGTCGCCTTCGGCCTGGCCGGTGTCGGGATCGGCTGTGCCGAGACCGCCGAGACCACGATGATCGCGCTCGCCCTTCCCGACCGGCTGCGCGGCCATGGCTTCGGCCTCCTCGGCCTGGTCCAGTCCTTCGGCGACCTGGGCGCCACCCTGGTGACCGGCCTGGTGTGGTCGCTGGTCTCGCCCCTCGCCGCGTTCTGCTACGCCGCCGGCTGGATGCTGCTGGCCGTCGTGGCCCTGCCCGCCCTTCGTACGCCCCATCCACTCCGCCTCACCACCTAGGGAGCTGCCATGACCATCACCCCCACCGGGCTGCGTGCCCACGAGATCCTGGACTCGCGCGGCCGTCCGACGCTCCACGTCGACCTGCTGACCGCCACCGGCACCTTCACCGCCCAGGTGCCCAGCGGCGCCTCCACGGGCAGCGGCGAGGCCGTCGAGCTGCGCGACCACGACCCCGCGCGGTACGCCGGGGCCGGCGTGCTGATCGCGGTCGGCCACGTCGACGGGCCCATCGCCGAGGCGATCACCGGGCGGTCCTTCGAGGACCAGGCCGACCTCGACGCGGCGCTGTGCGCCCTCGACGGCACGGCGAACAAGTCGCGGCTGGGCGCCAACGCCATCGTCGGGGTCTCCCTCGCCGCGGCCCGCGCCTTCGCGGCCGCCGCGGGCACGCCGCTGTGGAGCAGCCTCCGGGTCGCGGACGAGGCCCCGCGGCTGCCGGTCCCGCACTTCAACGTGGTCAACGGCGGCGCGCACGCGCCGAACCCGCTGGACTTCCAGGAGTTCATGATCGCCCCGCTCGGCACCCCGTCGTACGCCGAGGCCCTGCGGGCCGGAGCCGAGGTGTACGCCCGGCTGCGGACGCGGCTGGCGGGGGCCGGCCATGCCACCGGCCTCGGCGACGAGGGCGGCTTCGCCCCTGACCTGGCCAGGCCGGAGGAGGTGCTGGAGACCCTGGTCGCGGCCATCGGCGACGCCGGCTACGCCCTGGGGACCGGCGGCGTCGCGATCGCGCTCGACCCCGCCGCCAGCGAGTTCGGCGCCGAGGGCACGTACACCGTCGCGGGGCAGCGCCTGAGCAGCGCGGAGATGATCTCCTACTACGAGGAGCTGGTCGGTCGGTTCCCCATCTGGAGCATCGAGGACGGCCTGGGCGAGGACGACGTCGCCGGATGGCAGGAGCTGACCGGCCGGCTGGGCGAGCGGATCCAGCTGGTCGGCGACGACAACCTCGTCACCAACCCGCGGATCATCCGCGACGCCATCTCCCACGGCATCGCCAACGCCGCCCTGATCAAGGTCAACCAGATCGGCACGGTGACCGAGACCCTCGAGGCCATGACCCTGTGCCGCCAGAACGGGTACGCCGCGATGGTCTCCCACCGGTCGGGCGAGACCCCCGACGCCTTCATCGCCGACCTCGTCGTCGGCTCGGGCTGCGGGCAGATCAAGTCCGGCGCTCCCGCGCGGGGCGAGCGGGTGGCGAAGTACAACCGGATCCTGGAGATCGGCCTGGAGGACAGCGCCCTGCCGTACGGGTTGGCGGCACGATGAACGGGGTCGTCTACCTGGTCCGGCACGGCGAGACCGCGCTCAACGCGGACGGTCGCCTGCGCGGGCACCTCGATCCGCCGCTGAACGAGGCCGGTGAGCAGGAGGTGGGCATGCTCGGGGCCGCGTTCGCCGAGCTCGAGCAGCCGCCGCACCGGATCGTGGCCGGTCCGCTGCTGCGCACCAGGCAGACCGCCGGCGCCATCGCCCGCGCCCTGGGTCTCGACGTGCTCGTCGACGACCGGCTGATCGACCGTGACTACGGGCCGTGGACCGGGGAGCCGGCCGCGGAGGTGCGGGCGCGGTTCGGCGCGGACCTGGACGAGCTGCCCGACGCCGAGCCCGCCGGCGCCGTCGTCGCCCGCGCCTGGGAGGCGCTGGAGGCGCAGCTGCCGTTCCTCGACGAGCCGGTCGTCCTGGTCTCCCACGACGCGGTCGCCTCCCGGCTGCTCGCGGCCGTCGACCCCACCCTCGGCCCCGCCGTCGGGATCGTCCAGGACACCGCCTGCTGGAATCGCCTGGAGCGGATCGGGTCGTCCTGGGACGCCATGGTCGTCAACGGCTCCTGGCGCACGCTCGTGCCCCGGCCCTGACGCCCGGCAGGCGTCAGGACGCCAGGGCGTCAGGACGTCGCGGCGACCAGGGCGACGACGGCGAGCAGCACGATCAGCATGTAGCCCATGTACGCGTCGAGCCGGCCGGACTGGAGCCGGGTCGCCAGGCGGGCGGCCGCCTGGAGCACCACGTACGCCGGCCGGTAGAGATAGCGCCCGACGATCTCGACCACGTCGACCTGGTAGGTCAGGCGGATGCCGTCCGCCGGCACGCCCGGGACGTCGGCCTGGCCCGCGAGCCGGGCGGCGGCAGCCCGCTCGGCGTCCGTCACCTCCTCCAGCTGGTGATGGGTCAGGAGCAGGTTGGCGAGCACCTTCCGCATCGGGTTGGCGTACCCGAAGGAGGTGTAGCCGACGCCCCGCTCCACGCCGGGCGAGGCTGATGCCCAGGCGGGCACGCGGCGTACCCGCCACGGCCGCCGGCCGGAGAGGGCGGTGACGGCGACCAGGATGACCACGACGTACGCCGGGATCACCAGCCACAGCCACGACGGCGAGAGCGAGGAGAAGTCGGCGTACACCGGCTGGATGACCCAGGGCGAGGCATGGGCCTCGCCGGCGTGCCGGCGACGAGCGGCCGCAGACCGGAGACGATCAGGTCGATCTCCCACGGGGCGGCCGCGGCGGCGCCCAGGCAGCCGGCGATCAGCAGGGCCAGTCCCGCCTTCGCGGCCAGCGGCTCGCGATGGCGGGCAGGGTGGCCGGCCGGGGAGCGGGCGGCGCCGAAGCCGGTCAGGGCGATGAGCCGTACGAAGGTGACGCCGGCGATGCCGACCGAGAGCGCCACCAGTGCCCCCGCCACGGCGGAGGCGAGCTGCATGCCGAGGTGGTCGATGCGGAACTGCTGCATGAGCGACTCCAGCGTCAGCCACTCCGAGGCGAAGCCGGCGGTCAGCGGCAGCCCCGCCAGCGTGAGCGCGCCGACGACCAGGCCGGCGCCCGTCCACGGCTGCCCGCGGACCACGTCGCGCAACGGCGTCGAGGTCGGTGGTGCCGCGTGCCTGCTCGACCTCGCGGACGACGACGAAGAGCAGGCTCTTGCCCAGCGCGTGGGCGATCACCTGCGCGGTGGCGGCGACCAGCCCGGCCGCGCTCCAGGCGCGGGGCGCCGACATGGGAGCCGATGAGCGCGACGCCGTAGCCGGCGCCGATGACGCCGGCGTTCTCCACGCTCGACCACGCCGACCAGTCCGCGCAGGTCGGGATGGACGGCGCCGTGGGCGATGCCGAGGACCGCGGTGACGCCCGCGAGCACCAGCACGACCACTGCCAGCCAGGCCGGCGCGGGCGCCGAGCAGGTCGAGGGTGCGCCACATGCCGTAGAAGCCGACGTTGACCGCCGCCCCGGCCATGATCGCCCGCGCCGGCCCGGAGCGCCGCGGAGTACGCCGGCGGCAGCCAGACCTGGACCGGCACGGCCCCCGACCTTGACCGCGAAGCCGAACAGGAGCAGCGCGAAGGCCACGTGCGCGGTCTCGCCGTGGGCGCCGCGCCAGGTCGGCGTACCCCAGGCCGCCGCCGGAGCGGGCCGCCAGCAGTCCACCCAGCAGGACGGCAGCCCCGCTGGCCTTGCCGAAGGTGCCGGCCGCGAGCGCGGCGGAGGGGGCCTCGGGCCGTTCCCGCTCGGTGCCGGTGAGTAGGTAGAACGCCAGGGTCAGCCCCTCCCAGCCGAAGAGCAGCGAAGAACAGCTGGTCGGAGGCGAGGACGAACAGCACCGAGGCCAGACAGGCGGCGACCGTGGCGGGCAGCCGCGGCCGCGGGGTGCGGTCGGTGCGCAGGCCGGTCAGGCAGGCCGGGACGGCGACGGCCATGGCGATGACCGCGAACAGGCCGCCGAGCCGGTCCAGGTGCAGGGTGCCCGCGCCAAGACCGGGGCCGAGGCCGGAGAAGCGCCCGAGCGGGACGGCGCCGACATGGCCGGCGAGGGCCCGGGCCCCGGCGACGACGGCGAGCACGCAGCCGGCCGCGTTCCACGCCCAGGCCAGCGGCGGCGCCCAGCGCGAGAGGCGTCCGCCGGCGACGGCGACGAGGGCGGCCACGGCCCAGGCGGCGAAGGCGAGCAGGAGGATCATCGGCTGCGCCCCTCGCCCAGCCGGCCGAGCGCCAGCAGGATCCCGTGCAGGATGCTGAACGGCGAGGCCGGCGATCCGGGCACCCAGACGTCGACGTCGATCAGGCCGCCGACGCCGCCGGCGGTGGCGTAGCCCTGCTCGAAGAGGCCGCCGCTCGCGGCGTCGGTGCCCACGGCGATCACGACCACGGGGTCGGGCATCGCCTCGCGGGTACGGCGCAGCGGCGCCGCGCATGCCGGGGGCGCCGATGCCGGTGACCATCAGGATGTCGGCGTGCCGGGGACTGGCGGTGAAGAAGATGCCGAGCCGGTGGACGTCGTACACCGGGTTGAGCAGGGCCTGGATCTCCCACTCGTCGCTGCCGTCGGAGCCGAGGTCGACGTGCCGGATGTGCACCGACCGGCGCAGCGCCCGGACCCGGCCGGCGAGCTCCGCGCGGACCTCCGCGACCTCACGGTCGCTGCCGTGGCCGGGCCGGACGACCAGCTGGTGCCGGGTGAGGGCGGCGATGTCGGCACCGGCTCGCCAGGAGAAGCACGTCGGGATGGGCCGCGACGCAGCGGCCACAGGCGATGCAGGCGCCACGGTCCACGGTGATGCCGGCGGCCGATGTGGTCGACCGAGAGCAGGGCGCCGGTCGGGCAGAGCGCGTCGAGGCCGGCCTGGAGGCCGAGCTCGGCGGGCAGGACGCCGACACCGTGCTCGTGGCGGACCTCGATCGCCGCCCGCGAAGGCGTCGAAGTAGGCGTCCGGCGCGCCGTGGGTAGCGGCTGGTCACGATGCCGTTGCGCAGCCCGCGCAGTGCCCAGGGCGAGAGACATGGCCATGGCTCCTTACATCGCTCACCCCGGCGTAGCCGAGGCCGAAGCTGGCCTCGATGAACGGGAAGTCGGTGAAGATGTCGCCGGCGAAGACGTCGTGGAAGAGCACGAGATTGTGCAGCGACGCCGAGCGGGCGAAGCAGCGACGTACGACGCCGTCGACGATCTCCACGGCGTGGACGCACCTCGCCCTGCGCGGACTCCGCCGAGCCGAGGCCGAGGCCGTCCACGACGTGCGGGCAGCGCAACGACGCGGCCAGCGGAGACCTCGCCGCCCAGCAGGTCGAGCGCCTGCTGGGTCACGGCCGCGGAGATGCTCGATCTCGATGCCAGCGCACCCGCGTGCGCGCCAGCGCGTCGCCGCTGCCGCCACGAGGAGCGCAGCGACCGGGGGTAGTCGAGATAGCCGTCATAGGGGCGGTCGCGGCGTACGTCGTTCTCGACGCCGCTGCCCCGGCCGATCGGGCCGAGCGCGCCGTACCGCTGCGCGGTCTCGTGCGGCCAGGGGACCGGTGCCGCGCAGTCGGTCCAGGAACGAGGCCGAGCCCTCCAGGGCAGCTGATGTCCCCGCGCGATCGCGCGCTGCAGGCGGCGCAGCTCGCCCGGCGACGTGCGGCCACGTCGAACGACAGCGGCCGGGCGAGCCCGCCCGGGCACCACCACGCCGCGGCCGAACCGGCTGCTCGCACAGCTGCGAGAACAGCCGCAGGACCCGCTCCTTGTGCAGGCCGAACCGACTCGTCGCGACGGCGAGGCCGGCCGCGTCGGCGAGCTTCATCGTCACGTCGAGGTGGTTGGCGATCCGCTCCAGCTCGGCGAGCACCACCGCGCACCAGCCGGACAGCTCGTGGCACCTCGACCCCGGCCGAGCACCTCCACGGCGTGGCAGAACGCCAGCGCATGGGCCACGGAGCTGATGCCCTCGACCCGCTCGGCGACCAGGACGGCGTCGTACGGCGGTGCGGCCCTCGAACTGCTTGGCGATGCCGCGGTGCTTGTAGTGCGGTCGGACGTTGAGATGCGGGATGTCCTCGCCGGGGGTCTCGAGGAGGAACTCGATCGACTCCACCACGCCGGAGCGGACCGGCCCGAGCGGCAGGGTGAACATGCCGTAGCCGGCGACGTCGACGGGCCCGGTCCGCTCGTCCTCCGCCGAGGTCTCGCCGGTACGCGCCGGGGCGCCGGGGCGCGGCGGCGGGGTGCCCTCCTCGCCCGGGCGAGCAGGAGCGGGTCGAGCCGCGGATGCCCGTCGGGGACGACGCCGGACAGGTCGTGCAGCGCGCGCTCGTACCAGAACGCCGCCGGGACGTCGCCGCTCAGCGAGGGGTAGTGCAGGACGCCGCCGGGATCGGGCGCGACCATGGTGCTGCACCGCATCGAGGTCACCGTGTTGTCGCGATGCAGCGCCGTCAGCTGGCAGCTACCGGCCACCTCGGTCCCATACAGACCGGCCAGCCGGGCACCCCGGCCAGCCGGGCGCGTACGTCGTGCCCCCACCCGCGAGAGCGGGGGCAGTGCGCCGAGCGGCACGTCATGGGCTCGGCTCATCGGGCGGTCACCTCCCGACAGCTGGGCGGCGGCGTGGTGCAGGAGGGTCTGCAGACCGGCGGGCGGATGGACGCCCAGGACCAGCAGCACGACCATGCCCACCAGTGTCGGAGCGACCATCCAGGCGCTCGCGTGCCGCGTGGCGGTGCGCGCAGTCGCGGGACACGCGGCCCTCGTGACCTGCCGGGCTTTAGGACGCCGACCCGAGCAGGCCGAGGAAGGCGATGGTGACCAGGACGACCAGGATCGCGGCGGGCGCGGCGCGGCCGCGCCGATGCCGCCCGCGACGATCTGCGAACTCGCTGCGGAACAGGCCGAACGGCGGCATCGCGCACAGCGCGAGGACGCGAGCCAGGAAGATCGGGCCGGTCCACGGCAGCCGCTCCAGCGCGCCACGGATCGAGGCGAGCTACTTGGTCTGAAAGCTGCGGACGATGACACCCGCGCCCATGAAGGCGTTGCCCTTGGCCGCCGCGTGGGCCAGGACGTGGAGGAGGACGCCCAGCAGCGGCGAGCGGCGTACCGAAGCGAGACGCCGATGGCCACGATGCCCATGTGCTCGACGCTGGAGTAGGCGAGCAGGCGCTTGAGGTCGCTCTGGCGAGCAGGCTCAACGCCGCCAGCAGCAGCGAGGCGATGCCGAAGACCAGCAGCACACGCTGCGGGAAGGCCGTGCCCAGGGTGAGCCGGGCGACCTGGAAGTAGCGCAGGATCGCGTAGAAGCTCACCGCCAGCAGCGACCCGGACAGCAGCGCGGAGACCGGCGTCGGCGCCTCGGCGTGCGCGTCCGGCAGCCAGGTGTGCATCGGCACCAGGCCGACCTTCGTGCCGAAGCCGATCACGGCGAGCACGAACGCCAGCCGGACCGGCGTGGCGGGCAGCGCTGCCGCGTGTCGCGACCAGGGGATCGAACGCGAGGTCGTAGGACTTGCCCATCGCCTGGGCGCCGGCGTCGTACATGACGATCGTGGCGAGCAGGCCGATGCCGAGCCCGCAGGAGGCGATCAGGACGTACTTCCAGGCGGCCTCGGTCGCCCCCTCGGTGTCGTCCAGCGCCACCAGCAGCGCAGAGATCACGGTGGTGACCTCGATAGCGATCCACAACAGCGCCAGTCCGTCCGCCATCGGCGCGCACAACATCGACCATGCGAAGGCGTTGAGCCCACGAAGAAGAGCCGGCTGTAGCGGCGGAAGGCCGCTACTCGGCGGCGTCCGCCGTGCGCGGCGTGGGCGGGCCTCGTCGCCCAGGTAGCCGATGGCGAAGGCGGCGGTCGCGGCGTAGAGGAAGCCGGTGGGGAGCAGGAAGACCACCGAGAGCGCGTCGACGCGCAGGAAGCCCATCGAGACCACGCCGTCGCGCGACCGCGGGCACCAGGCCGACGGCGGCGGCCGAGGCAGACCAGTCCGGCCACCACGGTGGCCGCGACGCCGCCAGCGCGGTGGCGGACGACACCGAGGCAGCGATCACCGCGCAGAGGCAGCAGTGCGAGCACGACCAGGAGCGCGGGCACGGTCATGGCTCAGCCCCTCAGCCGGGTCAGGTCGGCGGTGGACAGCGAGTGGGTCCGGCCGTGGTGGACCCGCATCAGCACGCCGAAGACGACGACGGCGACCAGCAGGTCGAAGAGGAAGGCCACCTCCAGGATCAGCGGCATTCCGGCCGCGACGACGAGGCTGACCATCGAGACGCCGTTCTCCAGGGAGAAGAAGCCGACCGCCTGGCTGACGACGTCGCGGCGCATGATGATCAGCACGAACGCGACCAGGACGACCGCGAACGACAGGCTCAGTGCCGTCGCCCGGCAGCACGTCGGAGTGGATGTCGAGGACGCTGACGGTGAAGAAGCCGAACGCCGCCACCGACGATGGACGACATGATCTCGCTGGCCACGCCGAGAGCGCCACTGCCGGCGATCTCGGTGGACGCATCGCGCATCAGCCGCAGGATCAGCGATGGCACGATCACCGCCTTGAGTGCGAACGAGAGCGCGGCGAGCGCATAGAGCTCGGGAACGTCGCGACCGCGGCGACCACGACGGCCAGGATGCTCACCACCAAGCGACTGCGCGGCGTACAACCGCACCTGCGCGCGCAGCAGCGCGGAGCGAAGCATCAAGAACTCCAGTAGCAGGACTACGACGGCGATCGTGTTGGCGGTGCCGTCGAAGACACTCGGAACCAGCTCGGGGCGTCCATCAGCCACCTCCGAGGTAGAGGGTGAAGATCGCGAGCACGGCCAGCAGGAAGGCGGCGGCGACGAACTCGGTGATCTTGAACAGCCGCAGCTTCGCGAACGAGTAATCGATCACCGCGATGACGCAGCCCAGGGCCAGCGCCTTGGCGAGCAGCGCACCACCGCGAGGGAGCGACGTCACCAGAGTGCGGGTCGAGGCCATGCCCCACGGTGCGACGAAGACGTTGAGCAGGATCGTGAAGAGGATCAGCTGCTTGGCCGTGGAGCCCCACCGCAGCAGCGCGAAGTAGCGGCCCGGAGTGCTCGAACGACCGGCCTCCTCGATCATGCCGAGCTCGGTGGTGCCGGTGTGGGTCTCGATCGGGATCCGTCCGGTCTCGAACAGGATCACCATGAAGAGCGCCGCCGAGGCGAGCAGGTGGGCGGGGCGGACGATCTGCTCCGGGCTGCTGCGCACGGTCGCGCCGAGCACGTACGGCAGGTCGGTGGTGGTGACGATCGCGACCGTGAACACCACCAGCAGCACCACCGGCTCGGTGATCGCGCCGAAGGTCTTCGCCCGGCTCGAGCCGAGCTGGGCGTAGCTGTCGCCGGTCTCGGCGGCCGCCACCGCGACCACGAAGCTGGCCAGGGCCAGGATGAAGCCGCCGCCGAGGATGTCGCCCATGAAGCCCAGCGGGCAGGGCGATAGCTGGTGAGCACCGGGATCAGCAGCGGCACGGTCAGGTAGCAGGCGAAGGCGAGCACGGTGCGGCCAGGAAGAACGGCCCGGCGCCGCCTCGGCGCCAGCGCCTCCTTGCCGAAGAGCTTCGCGAGGTCGTAGTAGGGCTGGAGGACCCTGGGCCGTGCCGGCCCTGGAGCACGGCCTCGACCCGGGCGATCACGCCGGTCACCAGCGGCGATCCGAGGGCGATCGTCAGGACCTGTGCCGTCTGGGTGACCGGCGGCGCCAGCTCGAGGCTCATCCGTGACCCTCCACGGGATCGTCCCCGTCGTCGGCGTCGGGACGCCAGAGGTTCCCCAGGTAGGGGGCGGTCTGCGCCCATCCCTTCGCCACGGCGGGGAGGAAGCCGGCCACCGGCGGCCGCAGCCGGAGGTGGCGTACCTCGGCGACGGGCACCCAGGCGGGCTCGACGCCGTCCTCGACGAGGGGCTCGGTGCTGTTCGGATTCTATCGTGTTTCCCTATTAACCTTAGCAATA
>JASGIN010000015.1:0-41154 GCA_049841015.1 Nocardioides sp. | reverse complement strand
TGTCGATCTAGTCTACTTGGTTCAGTTGCGTATTGCTAAGGTTAATAGGGAAACACGATAGAATCCGAACAGCACCTCAGCGCCTGCGCTGCTTCTCGGGAGCTCGTCGACCGGCACCGCCTGGTTGACCGATCCCCACTCGGCGGCCTGCGAGCCGCTGAGGGTGCCGCCCGTGAGCAGCAGATCCGAGCGCGCGCTTGAGCCCGATGTCGAGCACGAGATGGTTGAAGTCCATCGAGTTGGCCGCGAGTCCCATGCGCTGGTCGGAGCGCATGCAACCGGGCATCCTCCGCCGCGACGGCCAGGTCGCAGCACGACACGAGGATGAAGCCCAGCCCCAGGCACACGCCCTGTACCTGCGCGACGGTGATCTTGGGGAACAAGAAGAGCTCGCGGTAGAAGGAGACCACCTCGTCGTCCCGCTGCAGCCGAGTGCGCTGACTGGGGCGCCGTCGCTTGTTCTCCTTGCCGTCCCCGATGCCGTAGACGTTCCCGATGTGGGTCACGTCGGCGCCCGAGGAGAACGACGGACCCTTCGCGTCGATCAGCACCGTCGTGATGTCGTCGTCCTCGCGTGCCCACTGGAGCTTCTCGCGGAACTCGATCGTCATGCCCCCCTCGTGACGAGGGAACTGCCAGGCGTTGAGGTTCTCCGGGCTGTTGAGGGTGAGCCGCGCGATACGGCCCTCCTTGGCATACAGGACGCGGTCGGTCATGGACTTCCTTTCGGTGGTGAGCCGAGGCTCTGGGCGTGGGTCACGAGACGGCCCCGGTCGCGAAGAGTTCGTCGACGCGGTGCGGCGGAAGGTGGGCGTCCTGCTCGAGGACCTCGCCGGTGTGTACCCAGGCAGTCGAGAGGTGGCAGCCGGGAGCATCGATCCGTCGCTCCAGAAGCGCACGGGCGCGCCGATCACGGTGAGCTCGCCGAGCTTGGGGTGCGCCACCCGGGAGAAGAGCCCACGTGCCCGCAGGTGGGGGTCCTCCAGGACGGCGCTCGCCGGCGCCGACAGCGCCACCGGGACACCGGCGCCGCCGAGAGCCTCGACCGCCTCACCGGCCGGCCGCTCGGACAGCCACCCCGCGACGGCGTCCGCGATCGGACGGCGATCGCGCCAGCGCACGGCTGCATCCTTCAGGCTCCGGGTCCTGCAGGCTCGTGTCGCCGAGCACCTCGACCAGGGCTTGCCACTGCGCCGTGTCGACGACACCGAGGGCCACCCAGTCCCAGTCGCCGGCCCGCCACACGCCGTACGGTGCGAGTCGCCCGAGCGCGTTCCCGACCGGGACGGCGTACGCCGCGCGACGCCTCGAGCACCGCGTCCCCCTGCAGGGCGACGAGGACCTCCCGAGCGGCGACGCCGTCCTGCCGACGACGCCCATCCGCTCGCGAGCCACCAGAGCCGCCAGCGCGCCGCACGCGGTCGCCATGCCCGCACGCAGGTCGTTGGAGTCGCGGATCTCGGTCGGCGGCCCGTCGTCGTACCCGGTCATGGCCCCGATGCCCGACTCCGCGTTGAAGACCGACGCGTAGCCGGGTCTCGTCCTCATGGCGCCGGTGGCACCGAAGCCGGACAGGCTCGCCGAGACGAGTCCCGGGTTGGCGCTGCGCATCCGGTCGTCGCCGATGCCCAGTCGCCCGCGGACCCCCGGCCGGAAGTTGTCGACCACCACGTCGCAGACCGCGGCCAGGGCGAGGAGTGCCTCACGCCCGTCCTCGCTCTTGAGGTCGACGCAGACCGAGCGCTTGTGCTGGTTGAGGTCCACGAACCGGATCGAGGTGTCCAGGTCGTCCGACCGCTCCTGCAGGAGGCGGCGGAACAGGTCGGGGCGCTCCCGCGACTCGATCTTGACCACGTCGGCCCCAGGAAGGCCAGCAGCTCTGTGACGTAGGGCCCCGCCGCCACCCAGGTCAGGTCCAGCACGCGAACGCCGGCCAACGGGCCGCTCGCGCTCGACGGTGCGCTCGACGGTGCGCCGACCAGGGAGGCAGGACCGCGGCCGCGGAGCCCAGTGACTCCAGGAGCCGACCCGGTGCCAGACCTCCGGCCGTGTCGACGAAGAGGTCACGCTCCACCAGGACCGGGTCGGTGAGTACCTCGTCCATCTCGAGGAACGGCCCACCCGGGCGCGTCGCCTCGAGGATCACCTCACGGATCTCCGCTCGGCTCCTGGCCTTCGACCAGGTCACGAGCTCCTCGGTCAGCGCCGCGCCGTTCGCGTCCCGCGCTCGGCGGCTGGCGAACCGCGGGTCCTCGGCCAGCTCTCCACGGCCGATCGCCCGGGCGAAGGAGCGCCACTGCGCATCCTCGGTGGGTCGGGAGGGTGATCCAGCCGTCGGCCGCCTCGAGCAGCCCACCGTAGTCGTAGCCCCGGTCGGAGCGGTCGATGTCACGGCCCTGGTCGAAGCATCGGCTCAAGTGGGTGCGGTTGAGCCCGAGCTGGACCTCCTGGGCCGAGAACCTCGACCAGGTCACCCTCACCCGTGCGCGTCCGGCGGAAGACGGCGGCCAGGGTGCCGAGCACGGCGACGAGGGCGGCGTCGTACTCCGCGAGGAAGCGGCCGCCCCGCACCGGCGGCCGGTCGGGGTACTGGCTGTAGACCGGATCCCCGGGCAGCAGGAATCCCTCGCCGCCGTCGTGGTACGTCGTGAGCTCGGTGCTGGCCCACTCGGCGCGTGGCCCGGTGAGCCCGCGACCAGTCAGTGAGACGACGACGAGCTCGGGGAAGCGCTCACGCAGCGACTCGGGCGACAGGCCGGTGGCGACCAGGGTGGCCGCGGTCCAGTCTGAGAGGAACACGTCGGCCTGCGCGAGCAGGTCGACGAGATCGGCGCCGACGGACGCCGACGTCACGAGGGTCTTGCCGGCGTTGGCGTAGTCGTACGCGGCGACCCCGAAGCCGTCGTCCTCCACCGACCAGCGAGCCCTGGGGTCAGACCCGGCGTCCTCCACGCGGGTGACCTCGGCTCCGAGCCACCCGAGCACGCGGCCGCAGAACATGCTCCGAGGTCGGACCCGACCTCGACCACCCGCAGTCCGAGCAGCGGGCGAACCGCGTCCTGACTCAAACCTGCTCTCCTATGGTTCGTTCTTCGAACGTCATGTTCTGTAAACGAACACAGTGGGGAGGCGCGCAGGGCGCGTCAAATCTCCCGGGAACGGGTGATCGGTCGACCCTCGACATCACCCGAGTCCGCCACCCTGCGCGGAGACGAGAAGGGCAATCTGGTCACTCGTGCTCGTCGGCCGACCGGGAGTCGGTGAGGGTGAAGGCACCCCCGAGATGGCGATGACCCCCACGAGGACGGCGAGCACCGCGTAGGTGATCCGCTCACCGTGGAAGAACGACGCCACGAGCGACGCGCTCCACGCTCCTGCGGGAGCTCGGTGGTCACCAGGGCGGCGATCAGGGTGCCGACGACGGCGGTGCCGAGGCCGGTGCCCGACCTCTTGGGCGGTGTCGTTGAGCGCAGCGCCGATCGAGGTGCGATTGCTCGGCATCGCGTCGACGAGCGCGACCGCGCAGATCGTCATCACGGTGCGCAGGCCGACGGTCATCACCACCATCGAGGCGGCGATGGCGGAGGTACCCGTGGTCGACGCCCCAGGCCATCCCACCGAGCGCACCGGCGAGCAGGATGGCGCCGACGAGGCAGGCGAGGCGGTGACCGAAGCGCTTGATCAGGCCCTCCGACACCGGCGTCGCGAGGAGCATGGTGGCGATCATCGGCAGGTTCGCCAGGCCGGCGCGCATCGGCGACCAGCCGTAGGCGTACTGGAAGTGCAGCACCAGGCCGAACATCACGCTGGCCATCGCGATCGACGTACCGGCCTGCGCGATCGTCGCGCCGCGCACGGTGCCGTTGGTGAAGAGGCCGAGGTCGAGCATGGGGACGACGTACGCCGCTCGTGCCGGACGAACGCGAACCCGGCGACCAGGGCGCCGACGATGGCCACGAGGGTGCCGGCCGACAGCCAGCCGTGCTGGACGCCCGAGGTGGCGGAGTAGCAGGCCAGCCCGATCGTGAGCACGCTGAGGGCCGCGCCGACCAGGTCGAGCCGGTCGTCGGTGAGGTCCTCGCGGCGGTCGGCGGAGACGCCGAGGTGTACGCCGATGCACGCGATCAGGGCGATCGGGGCGTTGACGACGAGCAGCCACTGCCAGTGGACGTGGGCCAGCGCCGTACCGCCCAGGACCGGGCCGAGGATGAAGCCCGACATGCCGACGACCATCATCACCGTGATGGCGCGCATGCGGAGCGCCTTGTCGTCGAAGAGCCGGAAGACCAGCGAGTTGGTGATCGGCGCCATCGCCGCGGCCGCGAGGCCGAGCGCGGCCCGCAGGGCGATCAGTTCGCCGGAGGTGTGCACGAGCACCACGCACAGGCTGATCAGACCGAACGCCGCGAGGCCGACCTGGAGAACCCGTCGACGTCCGAACCGGTCGGCCACCGACCCGGCGGTCAGCAGCAGCCCGCCGAACGTGAGGGAGTAGGCGCCGGTCACCCACTGGAGGGCGGTGGTGCCGCTGCCGAGGTCGCGGCCGATCGTCGGCAGCGCGATCGACAGCAGCGTGTTGTCGACCATCTCGACGAAGAAGGCCAGGCACAGCGCGGCCAGCGGGATCCACGCCGCGGCCAGCGACGAGTAGGTGCGGGACTGGGCCGTCGCGGACGGCGAGTCGGTGGCGGTCATGGTCATGGTGGCTCCTGAGTCGAGGTCGCGCCTCGAGCGCGACACCCAGGACGCTAGGAACCCCCGGTTTCACCCCGCCTACACCCCGGTTTCACCCCCCTCGTTGAGTTGGCCCTCCGGGCTTGTTGAGTTGGCCCTCCGGGCTCATTGAGTCGTGAGTCCGGGCGCGCCGTGTGACCCCAGAAGCCAACTCAACGGGCCCGGCGGGCCAACTCAACGGGCCCGGCGGGCCAACTCGACGGGCCCGGCGGGCCAACTCGACGGACCGGGAGGGCCAACTCAACGGGCCCGGAGGGCCAACTCAACGAGCCCGGAAGGCCAACTCAACGAGCTACTCCCACTCGATGGTGCCGGGGGGCTTCGAGGTGATGTCGAGGGTGACCCGGTTGACCTCCGCGACCTCGTTGGTGATCCGCGTCGAGATCTTCTCCAGCAGGTCGTAGGGCAGGCGGGCCCAGTCGGCGGTCATGGCGTCCTCGGAGGTGACCGGGCGGAGGACGACCGGGTGGCCGTAGGTGCGGCCGTCGCCCTGGACGCCGACCGAGCGTACGTCGGCCAGCAGGACCACCGGGAACTGCCAGATGTCGCGGTCGAGGCCGGCGGCGGTCAGCTCCTCGCGGGCGATCAGGTCCGCGGCCCGCAGGATGTCGAGGCGCTCGCGGGTGACCTCGCCGATGATCCGGATGCCCAGCCCCGGCCCGGGGAACGGCTGCCGCCAGACCATCGTCGGCGGCAGGCCGAGCTGCTCGCCGACCTGCCGCACCTCGTCCTTGAACAGCGTGCGCAGCGGCTCGACCAGCTCGAAGTCCAGGTCGTCGGGGAGGCCGCCGACGTTGTGGTGGGACTTGATGTTGGACGTGCCCGCTCCCCCGCCGGACTCGACGACGTCGGGGTACAGCGTGCCCTGGACGAGGTACGCCGTGCCGTCGACGTCCCCGAAGACGCGCACCTCCGCCGCCTCGAAGGTGCGGATGAACTCGCGCCCGATGATCTTCCGCTTCTCCTCGGGGTCGTGGATGCCCTCGAGCGCCCCGAGGAACTGGTCGCTGGCGTCGACCACGTCCAGGGTGTCGAACACGGCCTCGAAGTCGCGGCGTACCTGCTCGGTCTCACCCGAGCGCATCATCCCGTGGTCGACGTACACGCAGGTGAGGCGGTCGCCGATAGCCCGCTGCACGATCGCCGCCGCGACCGCCGAGTCGACTCCACCGGACAACGCGCAGATCGCCCGTCCGTCGCCGATCTGGGCGCGGATCCGCTCGACCTGCTCGTCGACGATGTTGACCATCGTCCAGGTCGGCCGGCAGCCGGCGATGTGGTGCAGGAAGTGCTCGAGCACCTGCTGGCCGTGCTCGGTGTGCAGGCACCTCGGGGTGCCACTGCACGCCGGCGATCCGGCGGTCGGTGCTCTCGAAGGCGGCCACCGGCGTCACCCGGGTCGAGGCCAGGACGTCGAAGCCGGGCGGGGCGGCGATCACCGAGTCGCCGTGCGACATCCACACCGAGTGGTCGGCGGGCAGGTCGGCGAGGAGTACGCCGGGGCGGTCGACCTTGACCGGGGTGCGGCCGTACTCCCGCGCGCCGGTCGGCGACACCGCTCCGCCGAGCCCCTGGGCCATCAGCTGGAAGCCGTAGCACATCCCGAACACCGGGACCCCGGCCGCGAACACCGCCGGGTCGATGCCCGGCGCGCCCGCGGCGTACACCGACGAGGGACCGCCGGACAGGATGATCGCAGCGGGCTCGCGCGCCAGCATCTCGGCGATCGGCATCGTGTGCGGCACGATCTCGGAGTAGACCCGCGCCTCCCGCACCCGCCGGGCGATCAGCTGGGCGTACTGCGCTCCGAAGTCGACGACGAGGACCAGGTCGTGAGAGTCGTGCTCCGACATGTCCGAAGCCTATCCGCGTGTGGCCCCGGAGAGAGGAGGGCCCGCCCGCCGACGAGGTCGGCGGGCGGGTCGAGGCCCGACATCAAGGGAGGGAGTTCGGCGATGGGGGCCCGACAGCCTCAACGAGGCCCACCCCAGAGGGTTACGGCCCCACCCGCATGAATGCGCCAGCAGATCAGGAGACGGCGACGATCGGCAGCCGCAGGGCCCCGGGAGCCGACTCGGGGACGGCCGGGTGGGCCGGGCGCCACCGGCTCCGTCTTCCGGTACGGCGTGCCGAGCGCGGGCCGCGGGTCGGCGTCGCCACGGTTGGGCCAGAAAGCCATCGCCCGCTCGGCCTGGGCGGTGATCGTGAGCGACGGGTTCACGCCGAGGTTCGCCGAGATGGCCGACCCGTCGGCGACGTGGAGACCCGGGTGCCCGAAGACCCGCTGGAAGGGGTCGACCACCCCGGTCTCGGCCGAGTCGCCGATCGTGCAGCCGCCGATGAAGTGCGCGGTCAGCGGCATCCCGAACGGCTCGCCCACCGAGCCACCCGGCGTCCCGCCCATGATCGCGGCCATCCGGCGGGCGACCGTGTTGGCGACCGGGATCCAGGTCGGGTTGGGCTCGCCGTGCCCCTGCCGCGAGGTCAGCACGCGCCGTCCGAGCCGCCCGGCCTTGGAGAACACGGTGATCGAGTTGTCGCGGCTCTGCATCACCAGGGCGATCACGGTGCGCTCCGACCAGTGCCGCATGTCGTACAGGTCGAGCACGTTCGCCTTCTGGGTCCACAGCTCCCGCAGCCAGGTGCGCCAGCGCGGCCCGAGGTCCCCGTCGGTCAGGACGGTCTGCAGCAGCGACATCAGGTTGCTGCCCTTGCCGTACCGCACGGGCTCGATGTGCGTGTGCTCGTCGGGGTGGAACGACGAGGTGATGGCCACGCCGCGGCTGTAGTCGGTCGTGGCGTCCGGGGCGATCGCGCCCAGGATCGACTCGGAGTTCGTGCGCGAGAGATGGCCGAGCCGGTCGGAGAGGCCGGGCAGGTGGCCCTCGTCCTTCATCCGGTGCAGCAGCCGCTGGGTTCCGAGGGCGGACGCCGCGAGCACGACCTGGTCGGCGCTCAGCACCCGGCTCGACCCGGGCCGGCGGAGCTTGGACTTGGTGTAGCGCACGTGCACGTCGTACCCGCCGCCCGGCCTCGGCGAGATGCGGGTGACCGTGGTCAGCGGCAGGACCCGGGCGCCGCCCTGCTCGGCGAGGTGCAGGTAGTTCTTGACGAGGGTGTTCTTCGCGTTGTGGCGGCAGCCGGTCATGCACTCGCCGCAGTGCCGGCAGGGGTTGCGCTCGGGCCCGGCACCGCCGAAGAACGGGTCGGGCACGGACTCCGACGGGGCCTGGCCGGGTCCGCCGAAGAACACGCCGACCGGTGTCGGGTGGAACGTCTCGCCGACGCCGAGGTCCTCGGCGACCTGCCGCATCACCACGTCGGACGGCGTGGTCAGCGGGTTCTCCTCGACGCCGAGCATCCGCTTGGCCTGGTCGTAGTACGGCGCCAGCTCGGCCCGCCAGTCGGCGATGTCCTTCCAGGACGGGTCGTCGTAGAACTGCTCGAGCGGCTCGTAGAGCGTGTTGGCGTAGACCAGGGAGCCGCCGCCGACCCCCGCGCCGGAGAGGATCAGGCAGTCCTTGAGCGCGTCGATGCGCTGGATGCCGTAGCAGCCGATCTCGGGCCGGAACAGGTAGCGCCGGGTGTCGAACGACGTGGCCGCGAAGTCGTCGTCGGCGAACCGCGCCCCGGCCTCGAGCACGCCGACGCGGTAGCCCTTCTCGGTCAGCCGCAGCGCGGCGACCGAGCCTCCGAAGCCCGAGCCGACGACGAGGACGTCGTAGTCGTGCCTGCGGTGAGAGCTCATGCGCGCCCGAGCCGCTTCAGGACGCGCAGGCTCGTCGTCATCGCCTTGCCCCACGCCTGGTCGGAGAGCCCGAACGCCGGCGCGACGCGGGTCACCCGCTGGCTGGCCACCGACTGGGTCTCGGTGAAGCGCAGGACCCCCTCGGCACCCTGGCGGCGGCCCAGCCCCGAGGACCGCATCCCGCCCATCGGCGCCTCGATGCTGGCGAACGTCGCGGCGAACGCCTCGTTGACGTTGACCGTGCCGCAGCGGATCTGCCGGGCCAGGGCTCGCGCCCGAGCGCCGTCCCGGCTGTAGATCGACGCGTTGAGGCCGTACTCCCCGTCGTTGGCCCGGGCGACGGCCTCGGCCTCGTCGTGGAAGCGGTACGCCGCGACGACGGGCCCGAAGGTCTCCTGCTCGAAGCAGGTCATCCCGGGGGTGACGCCCTCGAGAATGGTCGGCTCGTAGAAGAACGGCGCGAGGTCGGGACGCGGCCGGCCGCCGGTCAGCACGCGCGCACCCTTCGCGACGGCGTCCTCGACGTGGGCGGTGACCGTCTCGAGCTGGCGCCGGCTGATCAGCGAGCCCATGTCGTTGCCCCACTCGAGGGTGGCACCGAGCGTCATAGCCTGCGTACGCGCCACGAACCGCTCCAGGAACCGGTCGTAGACCTGGTCGGCGACGAACATCCGCTCCATCGAGACGCAGAGCTGTCCGGCGTTCGAGAAGGCGGCCCGGACGGCGCCCTCCGCGGCCTTCTCGAGGTCCGCGTCGCGGAGCACCAGGATCGGGTTCTTCCCGCCCAGCTCCAGCGAGCAGCCGATCAGCCGGTCCGCGCACCCCTGGGCCACCTGACGCCCGGTCGCGGTCGAGCCGGTGAAGCAGACGTAGTCCGCACGTCGGACGACCTCGGGACCGATCTCGGCGCCCGGACCGGCCACCACCTGCCACAGGTCTGCCGGGAACCCGGCCTCCTCCAGCAGCTGCGCGGCGTACAGCCCGGACAGCATCGTCTGGGCGTCGGGCTTGGCGACGACGGCGTTCCCGGCGAGCAGGGCCGGCAGCCCGTCGCACAGGGCCATCGTGAACGGGTAGTTCCACGGCGAGATGACACCGACGACGCCCTTCGGGAGCCGGTTGACCTCGACCCGGGTCAGCAGCGGGAAGACGCCGCGCACCCGGCGGGTGTCGAGGTGCTCGCGCGCCGTACGCCCGTAGTAGCGGGCGGTCAGGGCGATGTGCAGCGGCTCGTCGAACGCGTGCTTGCGGGCCTTGCCGGACTCCAGGCAGATCAGGTCGATGATCTCGGCCTGCCGGTCCAGGACGAGGTCGTGCAGGCGCAGCATGGCCTCGGCGCGCAGCTCGACCGGGACCCGGCTCCAGGACTCCTGGGCCCTGCGCGCCCGCCGGAACGCCTCCTCGACGTCGTCGGCCGACGACTGCGGGACGTGCGCCAGCGGCTGGTCGCCGATCGGCGAGCGCACCTCCTCGGTGCGCCCCGAGGTCGCGACCAGGCGACGGGTGAGGTTCGCGACGTACGCGCGGTCCAGGGCGTACGACGCCGTCGGGTCGTGCTCGGGGTCGTGCGGGCCCTCGACGACGGGGTCAGAGGCTGAGTTCCGCTCGCTCATCCCCCGAGCGTATGTCCCCCGCCACCCCGTTGCTACCTCCCGGTAACAAACCGTCGCCGAGTCGGCGCTCAGACGATGTCGGGGGCGCTCACCCGCGCCTCGTCGGCCTCCTGGTCGGTGAGCTTCTGCTGCGACTGCCGCTCGGCCTCGACCCGGCGCAGGTAGTGGTCGACCTCGTCGTCGCGTCGCGCGGCGTCCCAGCCCAGCTCGGTCGCCATCAGGTCGGCCGCGGCGGTGACCGCCACGGTGCCGCGGTCGAAGGTCTCGATCGAGATCCGGGTACGCCGCGCCAGGACGTCGTCGAGGTGCCGGGCGCCCTCGTGGGTGACGGCGTAGACCACCTCGGCCGACAGGTAGTCCTCCGCACCAGGCAGCGGCTCTCCCAGCTCCGGTCGCACCGCGATCAGCGCGAGCAGCTCGTCGACGAGCCCGCCGTAGCGTCCGAGCAGATGGTCGATGCGCCCCACCTCCAGCCCCGAGCGCCGGCTGATGGCGACCCGCTGGTTGCTGCGCGTGACGTAGCCCTCGGCGCCGAGCAGCGGCACCCGCTCGGTCGGCGACGGCGCCACCCCGGTCCAGCCGTTCACCGCGAGGTCGACCGCGTCGCGCGCCATCACGCGGTACGTCGTGAGCTTGCCGCCGGCGACCATCACCAGGCCCGGCACCGGTCCCACCACGGTGTGCTCCCGCGACACCTTGGAGGTCGCGACCTCGCCCTCGCCGCCGGAGCCCACGCCGCGACCGGGCTTGCCCGCCAGCAGCGGCCGGAGCCCGGCGTAGACCCCTTCGACGTCGTCGTGGTCCAGCGGCACCTTGAGCAGCGTGTTCACGTGCTTGAGGAGGTAGTCGATGTCCGAGCGGGAGGCCGCCGGGTGGGCGAGGTCGAGGTCCCAGGCGGTGTCGGTCGTGCCGATGATCCAGTGCCGGCCCCACGGGATGACGAAGAGCACCGACTTCTCGGTCTTGGTGATGAAGCCGCACTCCGACCGGATCCGGTCGCGGGGCACCACCAGGTGGATCCCCTTGCTGGCCTCCACGTCGAGGGACGGCGTCCCGCCGAGCAGCCGCTCGACGTCGTCGGTCCACACGCCGGTCGCGTTGAGGACGGTCCGGGCCCGGATCTCGATCTCCCGACCGTCCTCGAGGTCGGTGGCGCGGACGCCGACCACGCGCGGCCCGTCGCGGAGGAAGCCGGTCACCCGGGTCCGGGTCGCGACGTGGGCACCGTGGTGGGACGCGGTCCGGGCCAGCGTCACGACCAGCCGCGCGTCGTCGACCTGGCAGTCGTAGTAGCGCACGGCGCCGGACAGGTCGTCGGTGCGTAGATCGGGCGCGATCCGGGCGACCTGCCGCCGGAAGAGGTGCTTGTGCTTGGGCAGGCCCATCTCGTACCGACCGGCCATGGCCAGCACGTCGTACAGCGCGAGCCCGGCTCCGACGTAGGGCCGCTCGATCGTTCGGTGCAGCGGGTAGAGGAACGGCACCGGCCGGACCAGGTGCGGCGCCAGGCGGGTGAGCAGCAGCCCGCGCTCCTCGAGTGCCTCCCGCACGAGCCCGAAGTCGAACATCTCGAGGTAGCGCAGCCCGCCGTGCACCAGCTTGCTCGACCGGGACGACGTACCGCTGGCCAGGTCGCGCTGCTCGAGCAGGCCGACGCTCAGCCCCCGCGTGACCGCATCGAGGGCCGCGCCCGCTCCGACGACGCCCCCGCCGACCACCAAGACGTCCACTGGGCTGGCCGAGTCGGTCGTGCTAAGTTCCCCGATCGCATCGGCGCGAGCCTGCGGGGACAGGGCGCTCGACGGGGCTGACACGAGACGATCCTCTCAAGAAGCCGGGGGACTGGGTGCGCACACTCGCGCGGATCGGCATGGTCGGCGTTCTCTCGACCCTCTGCCTGATGGCGGCGCTCACCCTCGAGTCCCACCACGTGCCACTCGACCGCGGGAGTCTCGCGGCCCTGCATCCGACCGATCCCACGACCGCACCCACGTCCGATCCGTCGTCGGGGAGCGACCCGGCGATCCCCTTGGCGAGCTTGGCACCACCGTCGCCGAGTCCGACCGCCACACCGACCACGGTCCCGACGGGACCGTCCAGCCATGGCGACGGTACGACGCCGCACCGCCAGGTGAGCCTGCTTATGAGCGGTGACCTGCTCTGGCACGACACGGTCTGGGAGAGCGCCCACGAGGACGCCGTCGACCACGGCCTCCACCGACGCTTCGACTTCGACCCCATGCTCGCGTCGATGAAGCCGCTCGTGCAGGGCGTGGACGTCGCGATCTGCCACGAGGAGGTGCCGTTCGCGACCGACGACGAGCACCTGTCCAACTACCCGGTCTTCGCCGCCCCGCCGGAGGTCGCCCCCTGGATCGCCTCGATGGGCTGGGACGCCTGCACCACCGACTCCAACCACAGCATCGACCAGGGCTTCGACGGGCTCGTGCGCACCGACACCCTGTTGAAGCGCGCGGGGGTGCGTTACGTCGGCACCTTCCGGACGCCTGCCGAGCGGCGCAAGCCGGTCATCCTCACCACGTCGGAGGGGGTGAAGGTCGGGATCGTCGGCGGCACCTACTCCCTCAACGGCTTCAGCCTCCCGCCCGACGAGCGCTGGGCGGTCTCGATGTGGGACGCCGACAACCTGATCGCCCAGGCGAAGGCCGCCAAGGAGGCCGGCGCCGACATCGTCGTGGTGCAGTACCACGGCGGCACGGAGTACTCCGCGCTGCCCAACGCCGACCAGGTCGCGCTGGCACGCCGGCTGACCGCCAGCCCGTACGTCGACCTGGTGTTCGCCCAGCACGCCCACGTCGTCCAGCCGATCACGAAGGTCAACGGCAAGTGGGTCGTCTACGGCATGGGCAACATGGTCGCGCAGAGCGATCCGGCGTACCCGCGCGCGTACGAGGGCATCAGCGTGCGCTTCACGTTCACCGAGGGCCGGCACGGCTTCGCCGTGACCCGCGCGGCGTACATCCCGACGTGGTGGAACCACTACTCACCGGGTCATCCGATCCGCGTCCTGCGCGTGCGGGACGCCCTTCGCCGCGGCGTCGGCGACCGCGCGCGGCTGCTCGAGGCGCTCCGGATGACCCGGGCCGCGGTCAACGGCCTGAACCCCCACGGCGACACGACTCCCGGACTTGTCGAGAACTGAGGGCCTTTCTCCGGTTACATGGACCCCGTGGACGAAGAGGTCGTCGCGCTCTACGACGACGGGGGACGTCCGGATGGGAGTGCCCCTCGTTCGGTGATGCGCGCCCAGAACCTCCGCCACGGCGCCACCGGCATCCTCGTCCGCGACCCCTACGGACGCATCTACGTCCACCGGCGGACGCCGATCAAGGACGTCTACCCGGAGTACTGGGACTTCACCGCGGGCGGGGTTCTGCTGGACGGCGAGGATCCGCTGGAGGGCGCGCGTCGCGAGCTGGCCGAGGAGCTCGGCGTCGACAGCGAGCTGGAGCCGCTCGGCGAGGCCGACTACGCCGACGACCACACCCGCTACCACGCGTTCCGCTACGTCACGACCTGGGACGGCGAGATCACCCTGCAGCCGGAGGAGGTCGCGTACGGCGCGTGGCTGAGCCCCGAGCGACTGCTCGAGGGGATGGCCGACCCCGAGGTGCACTTCATGCCCGACACCTGCGCGCTGTTCGGCGACTGGGTGCGCGAGAGGGCGGCCGACCACGCGGATCCCTACACGGGTCGTGGCTCCTTCGCGACGATCGTCGAGGAGCGGTGGGTCGACCGGACACCACGATTCAAGGCAGGGCACGAGCCCTTGCGTTCCGAGGTCCGGCTGCTCCCCCGGCTGGCGTCGGTGCTGCCGCTCGAGGTGCCGGTCCCGATCGTGCTGGACGACGACCCGCTGCGGGTGCGCCACCACCGGCTCCCGGGGTCGACCGCCACGACCGAGACGCTCACGGCCGAGGACGGACGCCGGCTCGGCGAGCTGCTGCGGGCGCTGCACGACCTGCCGACCGACGTCTTCGTGGAGTCGGGGCTGCGCGACGAGACGTCGGCGAGGGCCGCGCTGCTGGTGACGCTCGAGCGGATGTTCCACCTCGTGCTGCCCCTGCTGCCCGCCGACCTGGAGGACCCCGGCACCGACCTCATGCGCCGGGTCGGGCTGCCCGTGCCGCCGACGCCGGTCCACGGCGCGATCGCCGCACGTCACCTGCTCACCCACGACGGCGGCATCAGCGGCGTTCTGGACTGGACGCAGGCCCGGGTCGCGGACCCCGCCCAGGACCTCGCCTGGCCGCTCTACGGGACGCCGGAGCCGGTCGCCGAGGCAGTCGCCGCGACGTACGGCGTCAGTGACGAGGAGCTCTCCCGCGCCCTGGACTGGCACCGCCTCGCCCCGTGGTACGACGCGCTGTGGGGTCTGGGACACCGCGGCGAGGTGGACGTCGAGGCGGCCACCGCGGAGATCGTCGCCCGCCTGGACTGAGGTCGCGGGCTGGTCCCGAGCTCAGTGCGGCGTGACGAGGCGCGACTCGTAGGCGAACACGACGGCCTGCACCCGGTCGCGCAGACCGAGCTTGGCGAGCACGCGGGCCACGTGGGTCTTCACGGTCGCGACGGAGACGTACAGCTCCGAGGCGATCTCGGCGTTCGTGGCACCGGTCGCCATCGCGAGCAGCACCGTGAGCTCACGGTCCGTGAGCCGCGTGAGCTCGTCGGGCACCGCTCGCGGGGCCGGGTGCGTCCAGCCCCACGTGTTCTCCACCATCCTCGGCAGATGGGCAGCAACGGTCATGGCAACCTCCCCGGGTCGACCGCTCGGATCCGAGATCATCCCCAAGGAGGAGGCAGAGCCCGCCCACGTACATCCCGCACTCGGAAGGCCCGGGAGAGCAACCTCAGGAGACGACGACCTCGATCCGCTGGAACTCCTTGAGCTCGGTGTAGCCGGTGGTCGCCATCGCGCGGCGCAGGGCGCCGATCAGGTTCATCGTGCCGTCGGCCACCCGGGAGGGGCCGAACAGGATCTCCTCGAGCGTGCCGACCGAGCCGATCGCCACGCGCTCGCCGCGCGGCAGCTCGGCGTGGTGCGCCTCGCGCGCCCCAGTGGAAGCCGCGACCCGGCGCGTCGCTCGCCCGGGCGAACGGCGAGCCGATCATCACCGCGTCGGCGCCGCACGCGATCGCCTTGGCGATGTCGCCGCTGCGCCCGATGGAGCCGTCGGCGATCACGTGAACGTAGCGGCCGCCCGACTCGTCGAGGTAGTCGCGTCGGGCACCGGCGACATCGGCGACCGCGCTGGCCATCGGCACCGCGACGCCGAGGACCGTGCGCGTCGTGTGCGCGGCACCTCCCCCGAAGCCGACCAGCACCCCGGCCGCGCCGGTACGCATCAGGTGCAGAGCGGCCTGGTACGTCGCGCAGCCACCGACGATGACGGGGACGTCGAGCTCGTAGATGAACTCCTTGAGGTTGAGCGGCTCGGCCTGCGCGCTGACGTGCTCGGCGCTGACGGTCGTCCCCCGGATGACGAACATGTCGACGCCCGCGTCGACCACGGTCTTGGCGAACTCCTTGGTCCGCTGCGGGCTCAGCGAGCCGGCCACCGTGACCCCGGCCTCGCGCATCTGGCGCAGCCGGGCGGTGATCAGCTCGGCCTGCACCGGCTCGGCGTACATCTGCTGCATCCGGCGTACGGCGTCGGGCCCGTCGAGCTCGGCGATCTCCGCGAGCATCGACGACGGGTCGTCGTACCGGGTCCAGAGGCCCTCGAGGTTGAGCACGCCGAGGCCGCCGTGCTGGCCCAGCGCGATGGCGGTCTCGGGCGACATCACCGAGTCCATGGGTGCGGCGACGATCGGCAGCTCGAACCGGTAGGCGTCGATCTGCCAGGCGACGCTGACCTCCTCGGGGTCGCGGGTGCGTCGGCTGGGGACGATCGCGATGTCGTCGAAGGAGTAGGCGCGTCGTCCGCGCTTGGCGCGCCCGATCTCGATGTCGATCACCGGCCCAGCGTATCGGCGCCGCACCCTGTGACCGGGGGCCTGCCCGGGTGTCACCCGGGTCACACGCCCGACGGGTAAAGGCTCCGGCGTTCTCCTGCGGCTCAGCGCGCTGCGTGCGACCTTGGATGCGCCACTGAGAACGGAGCCTCGAATGCCACTCCCACACGGGAGCCGGCACGGCCGCCGACTCGTCGGAGGCCTACTCGGGGCCGTCGTGGTGAGTCTGGTGTGCCTTGTGCCGGCGTCGTCGTACGCCGACGGGGACGACTACCCCTACGCCGGCCTGGGCAAGTGCCCGTTGGTTCCGCTGCCCCCGAAGAAGCCGGGCACCCAGAACGGCCAGGGCACGACCCACAGGCCCGGACAGGGGCCGAGCAAGCCGGGCCAGCAGAAGCCGGGCAAGCCGAACGCACCCAAGCCTCCGCGCAAGTGCGCCAAGCACATCTGGTTCTACAACGGCAGCTACGGCGACCCGTGGGGCTTCGCGCTGCGCAACTGCACCAGCTTCGTCGCGTGGCGGCTCCGGATGACCGACGGCCTCGACGACTTCGAGAACCACTTCGGCGGCGTCCACTGGGGCAACGCCTCGCACTGGGACAAGGCCGCGGCCGACCTCGGCTACCTCGTGGACGGCGTGCCGGCCGTCGGTGCGGTCGCCCAGACCGACGACGGCGCCAAGGGACACGTGGCCTGGGTCGAGGCGGTCGGCGACGGGACGGTCACCGTCGAGGAGTACAACTACGGCGTCGCCGGCGGGTACGACGTCCGCACCGTGCCCACGTCGTCGTTCACCTACCTGCACCTGCGCGACCTGGCTCCGGCCGGAGGCGTCGGCTCGACCCGCTCCGCCGTCGCGACAACCGACGCCCACGGCGGCTCGTGGTCGGCACGCACGACCGCCGACGGCGACCTCGTCGTCCGCCGTCCCTCGGGGCGCTCGACCCGGCTCGGTGCCGCCGGCGCGTGGTCCGACGGATCGGCGCCCGGGATCCTGACCGACGGCCAGGGCCGCGTGTGGGTGGCCGCCGTCGGCACCGACGGCCGCGTCCGCACTGCTCACACCGGGATCTCGACGCGCGCGTTCACTCACCTGCGCGCCGTCGCGGCCGGCTCTGCCACGTCCTCCCCCGCGCTCGCGCCGTACGGCATCGGCGGGGTGCGGGTGCTGGCCATCGGGTCCGGTGGCACCCTGACCGAGCGGCACACGGCCGGCTCGGGCTCGGAGCACTGGAGCCGGGTCCACCGGCTCGGCCGGCCCGGCTCGTGGTCGCCGCAGGCGGCGCCCGCCACCGCGACCGACGTGCACGGCCGTCTCTGGGTCGCCGCGGTCTCGCGCGCCGGCCGCCTGCTCGCCCAGCACGCCTCGACCTCCGGACGGCGCTGGTCCGGCTTCCGGCCGGTCGACCGCCACCGCTGGTCGGTGACCTCGACCCCGGCCCTCGACGAGGGCCCGGACGGCCGCCTCCGCCTCGCCAGCGTCGGCGACCACGGTGGGCTGACCGTGCGCGCGTCGCAGCACCGGGCGGGATGGACCGCGGGGACGCGGATGCCGGGCCTGTGGTCGCCGTACTCCTCGCCGGCCCTGAGCAGCGACGAGAACGGCCGCTCCTGGCTGGCGGCCGTCGACATCACCGGTGCCCTCGGCGTCCGGTGGCTCGCGGAAGGGTCGCACCGGTGGCACCGCGGTCGTGGCGTCCCGCACGTCGCTCCCGCCGAGACCTCCAGCCCCGCGCTGGTGTCGACCGTGGACGGCGTCCTGGTCGGCGCCCGCGACTCCCGCGGGCACCTGGTCTGGCGACGTCCGCTCGTGCAGTGGGGTCCGCCCGTGGCACACGGCCCGCACGCCGGCGGCTTCTCGGTCAGCCGCTTCCTGTGACCTCGGGCCGGACCTCGTCGCCGACGACGATCCGGCCGGGCCGCTCGACCGCCAGGTAGATCCCGAGCGACAGCTCGCGGGTCTCGGCCAGGGCCTTGAGCCAGCGGCCGTCCGCGGGCAGACCCTCCTGGGCGATGTCGATCATCCGGCAGCGCTCGATCCGCTCGACCGGACGCAGCCGGACTCCCCCGACGGCCACCGTCCCGCTCCAGGTCTCCTCGACGAAGGGCACGTCGGTCTCGACCAGGAGGTTGGACCGGATCCGCCGCCGGTCGGCGTCCACGCCGAGGTGCTCCCGGCACCACGCGAGGGACGCGGTGCCGATCAGCGACACGGCCTCGGCGTCGAAGTACGGCGTGGTCGTCTCCGGCAGCACCTGGACGTCGTCCCCCATCACCTCGCTCAGGAAGCGGTCCAGCTCCTCGCCCGGTGCGGCGAGCTCGTGGTCGCGACCGCGGACCCGGACGCCGCCCGCCGTGGTGTGCGAGGCGAACTCGAAGACCTCGTCGCGCCGCCGGAAGCGGCGCGAGTGCTTCCCGGTCGCCAGCTTCCCCTCGGCGTCCACGACGGCGTACGCCCGGTCGCCGACCAGCCCGCGGGCATCGAGCTCGGCAGACTCCAGCGACTCGCCACCCATCGCCTTGACCGGGTAGCGGCGGATCTCCAGAAGCGTCGACGGGGACACGCCGTCGACCCTAGCCGTGGACGCGGCGCTCCCCGTCACACTGGGCCGGTGATCTCGCGTCAGCTGGCTGCCGACCTGCGCGCGGCCGGTCTCGCCTGGACGCCGGCGAAGGGCGACTGGTTCGTGATCCCCGACAAGGGGCTCGACGCACTGGAGTTCGTGGTCAGCGACATGGTGATCGAGACCCGGACGATGGCCTTCGACAAGAAGATGCTGGCCTTCAACGGCACCACGGAGTGGGCGATGGACACCCTCGCGGCCGGTGAGGCGCTCTGGCTGCCGCGCGAGGACCAGCTCCGCGAGGTGCTCGGCGAGGCGTTCATGAGCCTCGAGCACCTCCCCGGCGAGACCCCCGGCTACGCCGTGTCGACCCTGATCGGGGACAGCGAGCGCAGGTTCGTCGACGTCGACGTCGCCACGGCGTACGGCCGCGCCGCGCTCGAGCTCCTCCGCGCGGCTCGCTGAGTTGTCGGGATCCCCGCGTACGCGGGGTTTCGTCGGGTTCCTGGCCACTGCAGCCCCCTGGAACCCGACGAAACGCCCAGGAACGTCGCGGTGCTCGGTCGGGTCGGTACGCCGCGTCGCAGCCCAGTGAGCGAGCTGCCCGGCGCCCTAGCGACCTGAGTAGTTGGGCGCCTCGACGGTCATCTCGACGTCGTGCGGGTGCGACTCGGCGAGGGAGGCCTGGGTGATCCGCACGAACCTCCCCTTCTCCTTCAGCTCGGGGATGCTCCGCGCGCCGACGTAGAACATCGACTGGTTCAGCCCGCCGAGCAGCTGGTGGGCCACGGCCGAGAGCGGGCCGCGGTAGGCGACCTGGCCCTCGATGCCCTCGGGCACGATCTTGTCGTCGCTGGCGACCTCGGCCTGGAAGTAGCGGTCCTTGGAGTAGGACTTCTTGCCCCGGCTGGACATCGCGCCGAGCGAGCCCATGCCGCGGTAGGTCTTGTACTGCTTGCCGTTGACGAAGACCAGCTCGCCCGGCGACTCCTCGCAGCCCGCGAGCAGCGAGCCGACCATCACCGCGTCAGCGCCCGCCACCAATGCCTTGGCGATCTCGCCGGAGTACTTGATGCCGCCGTCGGCGATCACCGGAACGCCGGCGGGCCCGCACGCGAGCGCGGCCTCGTGGACCGCCGACACCTGGGGTACGCCGACGCCGGTGACGACGCGGGTCGTGCAGATCGCGCCGGGTCCGACCCCGACCTTGACCGCATCGGCCCCGGCGTCGACGAACGCCTGCGCGCCCTCGCGGGTGGCGACGTTGCCGCCGATCACCTGGACGTGCCGGGTCGCCGGATCGGACTTCAGCCGCTCGACCATCTCCAGGAGCATCCGGACGTGACCGTGCGCCGTGTCCGCGACCAGTACGTCGGCGCCGGCCTCGACCAGCGTCGTCGCGCGGTGCCACGCGTCGCCGAAGTAGCCGATCGCGGCACCGACCAGCAGCCGCCCGTGCGCGTCGTACGACGCGTCGGGGAACTGCTCGCCCTTGACGAAGTCCTTCACGGTGATGAGCCCGCCGAGGTGACCGCCCTCGTCGACCAGCGGGAGCCGCTCGCGCTTGTGCTGACGCAGGAGTCGGGTGGCCTCCTCGCGGGTGATCCCGACCGGCCCGGTCACCAGCGGCATCGGGGTCATCACCTCGTCGACCTTCGTCGACGCCCACTCCGCGACCGGTGTGAAGCGCAGGTCGCGGTTGGTGATGATGCCCAGCAGCCGGTCCTCGGCGTCGACCACGGGGAGGCCGGAGACGCGGTACTCACCGCAGATCCGGTCGAGGTCCTCCAGGGTGTGGTCGGGGCCGATCGTGACCGGGTTGGAGATGATCCCGGTCTGGGTCCGCTTCACCAGGTCGACCTGGTAGGCCTGCTCCTCGATCGAGAGGTTGCGGTGCAGGATCCCGATGCCGCCCTCCCGGGCCATCGCGATCGCCATCCGGCTCTCGGTCACGGTGTCCATGGCCGCGCTCACCAGCGGCGCGCGCAGAGTGATCTCGCGCGTCAGCCGGGTCGTCGTGTCGATGTCGCTCGGCGCCAGGTCGGAGAACCCCGGCAGCAGTAGGACGTCGTCGTAGGTCAACCCCATCGGGGCGAACTTGGCGGGCAGGACGGTCTCCTCGGGCTCCACTCCACCAGCCTACCGACGTCCGTCCACCTGGTTCGGAGCCCGGCCCGTGTCCAGGCTGTGACCTCCACAGGACAACCGATCGCCATCTCGCGCGCGTCCATGGACCAAGGACCAGACCACGCGGGAGGAACCATGAGCAGACTCGTCGCCGCCACTGCACTGGTGGCGAGCGCCGCCCTGGCCGGCACGCTCACCGTCACGGCGCCGGCCCAGGCCGCCAGCATCTCGATGCACGACGCCAAGGGGGACGACACCACCGGCCGCGGCTTCGGTGACATCACCGGGCTCCACGTGAAGTACGGCGCGAAGCGCCTCCGCGTCCTGATCACCTGGCCGAGGAGCGGCGACCCCGGCTACTACCAGGACCTCTACGTCGACACCTGGCCGAAGCACCCCGGACCCGAGGTGCACATCGGCTCCAACGGCGACGGCGAGGGCTGGGTGACGACGCTCGGCGGCGGTTGGACTCTGATCGGCGGCCACCAGCGCTGCTCGGGCGGCAACTACAGCGCGACGTACGACTATCCGCATCGCCGGCTCCACTACTCCCTCCCGGTCCGGTGCCTGATGCCGCGTGGCAAGGCCCAGCCCCCGAAGCTGCGCTTCGCGCTGGCGATCCGCAGCGACCAGGACGTGACGTGGGACTGGCTGCCGGCCAAGCGGACCTTCGGTCGCTGGGTCGACTGGAAGTGACGCCGAGACGGCGACCCGCAGCTCTCCACGCTGCGGGCCGCCGTCTGAGGCGTTCCGGGACCGCTCAGACCAGCAGCAGCCCGGCGTTCCCGCTGCCGTCGTCGTCCGCGAAGGGCGCGCAGGTCAGTGGGACCAGCGTGCCGGGCGGGCACTCGGCCTCCCCGGCCAGGCTCGGCGTCATGGTCCGACGCCCGAGCGTGACGTCGGGGTCGTTCGGCAGCGTCCAACGGAAGTCGACCACCACCCGGTAGAGCTTCGCCCCGCTGCCCACGCGGTGGGTGAGCGGAAGCGTCGGGCCCATCACGTCCTTGGCCGCGGTCGAGCCGTTGAGCTGCACGGTCTGCTTGACCGGCCAGCCGGCGTCCCGCCAGACCTTCTTGGTGCCGAGCGTGCTCTGCTGCAGCTGGAACGTCACGACGACGTTCTGCGCCTTGGCGCCGTCGCTGCGGCCGACGTGGTAGGTGCCACCGCTCAGCGAGAACGCCTTGGTCCCATTGTCGTAGATGGGGTTGGCCCGGAGCATCACCCGGTGGCCGTCCTCGCCCACGAAGTACGACGAGCCGGCACCGGCCCAGGACTGGCTGGAGGCCGCGTGCGCGGTGCCGGCCGCTCCGGCGCCGATGGCCGCCGCCGAGGCGAAGGCCACGGCGACCGCAGCAGCTCGTCGAGCCGGTCGCCTCAAAAGGTGTGTGCGGATGTTCATGATCGTTCTCCTCACTGGTGTGTCATCGGATATCCCCGGGAATCGGGAATATCACCAGAGTCCTCCGGAGAATTGATTTCCACTGTCCCCCAAACGACATATAGAAGAAACCGATAAAGACGTCAGCACGCAAAAGGCACCGAACCGTCGAAAACAGATCGGTGCCTTTCGTGCACAGACGATTCTCAGTACAGCAACATCCCCGCCACGCCGTCGCCGTACTCCCACACCGAGCAGCGCAGCGTCGACACGCTCCCGCAGGCGAGCTCGGACTTCAGGCTCGGCCAGATCCGCTTGCTGCTGAGCCACTCGTTGGTGCCGTGCCGGTACCAGTTGAAGTCCACCACCACGCGGTAGACCCGCGCGTCGGTGCCCTGGCGCTGGCGCAGGGTGAAGTCCGGACCGGCCAGCGTCTTCTCCTGGTGGTGGCCCACGCCGTCGGTGAGGTCGACCCGCCGCGTGATCGTCTGACCCGGGACCGGGGCGAAGCTCTTCGGGTTGCCAGCCGGAGCCGACTCCAGCGTGAAGATCACCTCGACGTCCTGGAGCGCCCGGACCGTGTCCGGCTCGACGGTGTAGGTCCCCCCGCTGAGCATGTAGTCGGTCGTCGTCACCACCTGGCCGTCCGGCGTCGTCTTCGCGCCGGCCACGGCCTTCGCCTTGAGCATCACCCGCGCGCCGTGGGCGTCGGGCTGGAAGTAGGCAGCCGGTGGACCGCCCCAGGCCGAGACCGACGCCGCGGACGCCTCCGTGGCCGTTCCGATGCCGATGGCTGCCACCGACGCGACCGCCGCGACGAGCGACGCCGCTCGGCCGACACCCCTGCGGTGATGGCTTCTGGTCTTCATGGTTCATCTCCTCTGCCTGTCGAATTCTCGATTCACCCCTCGGACGAGGGACTCACGAGAATGCGGCACAGAGCGATTCCGCTCTGTTTCGCTCCGGACAGAAGAAGGTCAAGGGCGTTCAATAGCAGAACGCGCCGGGTCGTCAGGAGACGACCCGGCGCGTTTCGCCGTGCAGATGAATCAGTGGCCGTGCCCGTGGCCGTGACCGGCCGCGGCGGGCTCCTCGTCCTCGGGCTTGTCGACGACCAGGGTCTCGGTCGTCAGCAGCATGCCGGCGATCGAGGTCGCGTTGACCAGCGCGGAGCGGGTCACCTTGACCGGGTCGAGGACGCCCTGGGCGACCAGGTCGCCGTACTCGCCGCTGGCGGCGTTGTAGCCCTCGCCGGCCTTGCCCTCGCGGACCTTGGAGACGACGACGTAGCCGTTCTCGCCGCCGTTCTCCGCGATCCAGCGCAGGGGCTCGTCGGCCGCGCGGCGCACGATGCGTACGCCGGCCGCCTCGTCGCCGGTCAGGCCCAGGTCGCCGTCGAGCACGGAGACCGCGTGGATCAGCGCGGAGCCACCGCCGGGGACGATGCCCTCCTCGATGGCCGCGCGGGTCGCCGAGACGGCGTCCTCGATGCGGTGCTTCTTCTCCTTCAGCTCCACCTCGGTGGCGGCGCCGACCTTGATCACGCACACGCCGCCGGCCAGCTTGGCGAGGCGCTCCTGGAGCTTCTCGCGGTCCCAGTCGGAGTCGGTGGTCTCGATCTCGGCCTTGATCTGGTTGACCCGGCCCTCGACCTCGGAGCTGTCGCCCCCGCCGTCGACGATGGTGGTGTTGTCCTTGGTGACCACCACGCGGCGTGCCGTCCCGAGGACGTCGAGGCCCACCTGGTCGAGCTTGAGCCCGACCTCGGGGGCCACGACCTGGCCGCCGGTGAGCACCGCGATGTCCTGCATCATGGCCTTGCGCCGGTCGCCGAACGCCGGGCTCTTGACCGCCACCGCGTTGAACGTGCCGCGGATCTTGTTGACCACGAGCGTCGACAGGGCCTCGCCCTCGACGTCCTCGGCCAGGATGAACAGCGACTTGCCGGCGGCGATGACCTTCTCCAGCAGCGGGAGCAGCTCGGAGATCGCCGAGATCTTGCCCTGGTGCAGGAGGATGTAGGGGTCGTCGAGGACGGTCTCCATGCGCTCGGCGTCGGTGACGAAGTACGCCGAGATGTAGCCCTTGTCGAACTGCATGCCCTCGGTGAACTCCAGCTCGGTGCCCAGCGTGTTGGACTCCTCGACCGTGATCACGCCGTCCTTGCCGACCTTGTCGAACGACTCGGCCAGCAGGTCGCCGATGTGGGCGTCGCGGCTGGAGATCGTGGCGACCGACGCCATGTCCTCCTTGGAGTCGACCTCACGAGCGGCGTCGCGCAGGGCGTCGCCGACGGCCTCGGCCGCGGCGTCCATGCCGCGCTTGAGACCGAGCGGGTTGGCGCCGGCGGCCACCGCGCGCAGGCCCTCGTGGACCATCGCCTGGGCCAGCACGGTCGCCGTGGTGGTGCCGTCACCGGCGACGTCGTTGGTCTTGGTGGCGACCTCCTTGGTCAGCTGGGCGCCGAGGTTCTCGAACGGGTCGTCGAGCTCCACCTCGCGGGCCACCGTGACGCCGTCGTTGGTGATCGTGGGGGCGCCCCACTTCTTGTCGAGGACGACGTAGCGGCCCTTGGGGCCGAGCGTCACCTTGACGGCGTCGGCGAGGGCGTCGACGCCGCGCTCGAGCGAGCGCCGTGCGCGCTCGTCGAACTCCAGGATCTTGGGCATGAGTAGCTCCTCAGAAGAGTTCGGGTCGTCCGCCTGACGTGGTGCTGGAGCCCTACGTCAGGCGGACGACCCGGAAAAGAGAGACGAATCAGGAGACGACCGCGAGCACGTCGCGGGCCGAGAGGATGAGGTACTCGTCGCCGTCGTACTTCACCTCGGTGCCGCCGTACTTGCTGTAGATGACCTTGTCGCCCACGGCGACGTCGAGCGGGACGCGGTTGCCGTTGTCGTCGATGCGGCCGGGACCGATCGCCAGGACCTCGCCCTCCTGGGGCTTCTCCTTGGCGGTGTCGGGGATGACCAGGCCGGAGGCGGTGGTCTGCTCGGCCTCGAGGGGCTTGACCACGATCCGGTCCTCGAGAGGCTTGATGTTGACCGACACGATGTCGACCTCCACTTTCCACTGTGATTCGGACTCGGGAGCGGGGTCGCTCCCGGACGTTGGCTGGCATTCTCGGGTCGAGAGTGCCAACGCCGAAACTAGCACTCACTGACAACGAGTGCCAGCGGGGTCGCCCGACAGCCGCTCCGCGTAGCGTGCGCCCTGTGGACCTCGCGACGTTCCGGTGGCTGCTGACCGACGACGGGCAGCAGCTCCTCGCCGCCGCGACGGCGGCCGAGGGTACGCCGTACGAGGTCCAGCGGAGGCTCCGGGAGCGCGCGGAGCCGGGTCAGGTGGCCGCCGCTCTCGGCCAGGTGGAGCTGCGGCGTCACGCAGCAGCGAAGCTCGGGGACGACGCCGGCCGGATGTACTTCACGCGCGACGGGCTGGAGCAGGCGACCCGTACGCCGGTCGCCCGGCACCGCGCGGCGCGGATCGCGCTGGGTGGTCCGAGCGTGGTCGACCTGACCTGCGGCATCGGGGGCGACCTGGTGGCGTTCGCGCGGGCCGGGCTCACCACGGCCGGGCTCGACCTGGACCCCCTGCGGGTCGAGATCGCGCGGGCCAACCTGGCCGCCCTCGGGCTCGGCGGGGCGGTCGGCGTCGGCGACGCCACCGAGCTGGACGTCTCGCCGTTCGCCACGGCGTACGCCGACCCGGCGCGGCGTACGGGAGCGGGCCGCACGTTCGACGCCGACGCGTGGACGCCACCGTGGTCCTTCGTCACGACATTGCTGGGCGGCCCCGCCTGCGTCAAGGCCGCGCCGGGTATCCCGCACTCCCTCCTGCCCGACGACGTCGAGGCGGAGTGGGTCAGCGACGGCGGCGAGGTCAAGGAGGCCGTCGTGTGGTCGCCGATGCTGGCCACGGTCCGCCGCCGCGCGACGGTGCTGGGGCGCGGCGGGCTGGCCACGCTCACCGACGAGGACGACCCCGGCGCCGGGGTCGGCCCGGTCGGCGGGTTCCTCTACGAGCCCGACGGCGCCGTGATCCGAGCGGGACTCGTGACGGCGGTGGCGGCCGGCGTGGACGGACGGCTGCTCGACCGGAAGATCGCCTACGTCACCAGCGACGCGGCGTTCCGGACGCCGTTCGCCCGCGGGTACCGCGTCGTGGAGGAGCTGCCCTACCGCGAGAAGCAGCTCCGCGCGGCCCTGCGCGAGCGCGGCATCGGCGTACTCACCATCAAGAAGCGCGGCGTCGACATCTCCCCCGAGCAGCTCCGCACCCGGCTGGCCCTGCGCGGGGACGACGCCGCCACGATCGTGCTCACCCGAGTCGCCGGCGAGGGCACCGCCCTCCTCGTCGACCCCTTCTGACCCACGTTGACCGGCGCCCTCTGACCGTTGACCGGCGCCCTCTGACCGTTGAACGGCGCCGTGTGACCGTTGACCGGCGCCTTCTGACGATCGAACGGCGGATTCCTGCCAACGTCGCGGCCAAGACCCGCGGCTCAACGGTCAGACGGCGCCGTTCAACGGTGAGACGGCGCCGTTCAACGGTCAGACGGCGCCGTTCAACGGTCAGACGGCGCCGTTCAACGGTCAGAGGGCGCCGGTCAACGTGGGGGGTTAGATGCCGAGCCAGGCGAGGACGGCGAGGACGCGGCGGTTGTCGTCGGGCGCGACGGGGAGGTCGAGCTTGGTGAAGATGTTGTTGGTGTGCTTGCCGACGGCCTTCTCAGTCACCACCAGGGCAGCCGCGATCGCGGCGTTCGACCGTCCCTCGGCCATGAGCGCCAGGACCTCGCGCTCGCGCGCCGTGAGCCGCTCGACCGGCTCCTGGCGCGCCATCACGACCGAGACGACCTGCGGGTCCAGGACGGTCCCGCCGGCCCCCACCCGTGCCAGCGACTCCACGAACTCCCCCACGTCGCCGACCCGGTCCTTGAGCAGGTAGCCGATCCCGCCCTGCCCGCTGGCCAGCAGCTCGCGGGCGTAGATGCGCTCGACGTACTGCGAGAGCACCATCACCGGGAAGCCCGGCCGGTCGGTCCGGACGGCGACGGCCGCGCGCAGGCCCTCGTCGGTGTGCGTCGGCGGCAGTCGAACGTCGAGCACGGCTCCCTCGGCGTCGGGGTCGGCGAGCGCCGGGCCGAGGTCGTCCTCGTGGTCGACGGCCGCCGCGATCGTGTGGCCGTGGGCCTCCAGGATCCGGATCAGCCCGTCCCGGAGGAGGGCGTGGTCCTCGGCGAGGACGAGTCGCACGGCACCTCCAGCGTGACCAGGGTCGGCCCGCCCTTCGGGCTCGACACCCTCATCGTGCCGTCGAACGCCGCCACGCGTCGCGCGACCCCCCGCATCCCGGTGCCCGACGCCGGGTCGGCACCGCCGCCGCCGTCGTCACCGACGACGACGGTGAGCACTCCGGCTGCGTGGCCCACCTCCACCCAGGCCCGCGAGGCACCGGCGTGCTTGGCGATGTTGGCCAGGCACTCGGCGACCGCGAAGTACGCCGCGGACTCGACGGGCGCCGGCAGCCCTCTCGGCGCCTCGCCGGTGACCTCGACGGGCAGCGGCAGGTCGAGCGCCAGGGCCTCCACGGCGGACTTCAGACCACGGTCGGCCAGCACCGGAGGGTGGATCCCGTGGACCACGTCGCGCAGGTCGCCCAGCGCCGCGCTGCTCGTCTGCCGGGCCTCGGCCAGCATCCGTCGGGCCTCCTCGGGGTCGCGCTCCAGCAGCTCGGCAGCCATGCCGAGCGTCATCCCGAGTCCGGCCAGCCTGGCCTGGGCGCCGTCGTGCAGGTCGCGCTCGATCCGGCGGAGCTCGGCGGCGGCGTGGTCGAGGCTCTGGTTGCGGGTCTCGGTCAGCACTTCGACGCGTTGCTCGAGCCGCTCGGTGGTGCCGAAGGTCAGCAGCCAGCGGTCGGCCGCGCTGCGGTAGTACATGATCGGCCGGACGGCGTACCACCACAGCACCCCGGTCACCACCGGCACGAACAGCACGAGCACCAGCAGCGATGCGGTAAACGCCAGGGGCATGGCGGCCAGCAGCCAGGCCAGGTCGCGCCACGTCATCGGGTCGGCGGCCGCGATGCGCAGGCGCTGGAAGGCCCCGGCGTCCCCGAACGGCTGGTACGACGCCGGCACCTCCGCGCCCAGCACCCGGCCCGCCATCCGTCGATGCAGCTGGGCCATCCGGCGGGTCGCCGGCAGCAGCACCATCAGCAGGGGTACGCCGACCACGGCGATCGACAGCACGATCGCGACGACGTCGAGGACGAACAGCACCAACGCTATGACGGACATCACCAGCTGGACGGCGGCATAGCCCGTCAGGCGGAGGCGGCCGACGTTCGTCATGTCTTCAGTCTGGCCGATCGCGGCCTTGCAGACAGTGGGCCTAGGCCCACCCCCGATCCGGGTCCTGCCACTCCTGATCCGGACGGCGGATTTCTCGAGGCTGGACGTGTCCAGAAAGACCATCCATCGAGGAGCCCGCGATGTCACCTCAGCAGCACAGTCCACACTCCCGCCCGAGCCTCGTGGCTCGGGTCCCGCTCAAGGCCGCACGCTGGAGCGCGTCCCATCCGTGGCGCGCCATCGGCGCGTGGTTCGCGTTCATCGCCGTCGCCGTCGCGCTGGCCGCGCTGGTCCCGACCAAGCAGACCACCGATGCCGACTATCGGCTCGGCGAGTCCGGTCGCGCCGACGCGATGCAGGCCGACGCGCACTTCGCCGACGACCAGACCGAGAGCGTGCTGATCACCTCCCGCGACGGCGGCAAGCCCGCCGACGACCAGGTGGCCGGCCTCGCCCGGCAGCTGAAGTCGCAGGTGACCGGCATGCGCGGCGTCACCGACGTGGCCGCCCCGCAATGGAACGCCGGGCACACCGCCGCGCTCGTCGACATCCACGTCAAGAGCACCGTCGACGACGTCAGCCAGATCCAGGCTCGCGTGGCTCAGATCGCCCGTGCCCGCGCGGACCTGCGCGTCCGCGAGGCCGGTGACGTCTCCGTCGACACCGCGATCAACGACCGCGTCGCCGAGGACCTGCACTCCGCGGAGGGGATCAGCCTCCCGATCACGGTGCTGCTCATGCTGCTCGCGTTCGGCGCCCTGATCGCGGCCGGCGTACCCGTCCTCCTGGCTGTCACCTCGGTCGCCGCCACCATGGGCATCAGCGCCCCGCTCTCGCACCTCATCCACGCCGAGCCGACCGTCACCAGCATGATCGTGCTGATCGGCATGGCCGTCGGCGTCGACTACTCGCTGTTCTACCTCAAGCGCGAGCGTGAGGAGCGCGGCCGCGGTCGCACGACGCTCGACGCCGTCGAGATCGCCGCGGCGACCTCGGGACACTCGATCGTGGTCTCCGGAGCGGCCGTGGTCGCGTCGATGGCCGGCCTGTTCATCGTCGGCGGAGCCACCTTCAGCTCGCTGGCGACCGGTGCCATCGTCGTGGTCGTCGTCAACGTCATCGGGTCGGTCACGGTCCTGCCGGCGCTGCTGTCGAAGCTCGGCCGCTGGGCCGACCGTCCGCGGCTCCCGCTGCTGTGGCGGCTGAACCGGCGAATCGGGCACGGCGGCATCAGCCGCCGCATCCTGGCCCCGGTCGTACGTCGTCCGGTCGTGGCCCTGGTCGTCTCGCTCACCGCGCTGCTCGCCCTCGCGGCTCCCGCGCTGGGCATGAAGATCCACGAGGCCAACATCGACACCCTGCCCGCCTCGATCCCGCAGGTGCAGACGTTGCGTGCGATCACCGACGAGTTCCCGACCGAGGGCGCCACCGCGACGGTCGTCGTCCACGGCACGAAGGCGGAGCACGCCCAGGTCGTCCAGGCCATGGAGAAGCTGGAGACGTCGGCCGCCGCCACCCGGTGGTTCGACCACGCCGGTCGCGGCTCGATCGAGACCGCGCCCGACGGCGCGACGGTGCGGCTGACCCTGCCGATCCCGTACTCCGCCTCCGACGACCGGTCGGCCGAGGCCGTACGACAGGCCCGGGAGCATCTCGTGCCTGCGGCGTTCGCCGGCATGGACGTCCAGCACGCGGTGGGCGGGGACGTGGCCGAGTCGCTCGACTTCGTCACCCAGCAGTCGCACCGGCTGCCGTTCGTGATCGGCTTCGTGCTGCTGCTGACCCTGGTGATGATGACGCTGGCGTTCCGCAGCCTCGTGGTCGCGGCGCTCTCGTCGGCGCTGAACCTGCTGTCGGTGGGGGTCTCGTTCGGGATCTTGACCCTGGTGTTCCAGCACGGCTGGTTCGCCGGTCCGCTGGGCTTCACCAGCCCCGGGTTCGTCATCGACTGGATCCCGCTGTTCGTGATGGTCGTGCTCGTCGGGCTCTCGATGGACTACAACGTGTTCGTCCTGGCCCGCATCCGCGAGCACGTCGTCAGCGGCCTGCCCGCTCGGGTCGCCGTCCAGCGCGGCATCACCGACACCGCCGGCGTCATCACCAGTGCCGCCGCGGTCATGGTCTCGGTGTTCGCCATCTTCATGACCCTGAGCATGCTGGAGATGAAGATGATGGGCGTCGCGCTGGCCGCGTCGATCCTGATCGACGCGACCCTGATCCGGCTGGTGATCCTGCCGGCGACCCTGGTGCTGCTCGGTGAGCGCGCCTGGTGGCCCGGCCGGATCTCCCGGCCCCGGGGCACGGTCGTCGAGGTCGACGGCTCGGGCGAGGCCGGGGCCGAGCGGGAGCCCGAGGACCAGCCGGCCCTGGCCGGCTGACGAACGGGCACAGGCTCGGGGGTACGCCGGCAGCGGGCGCCGGCGTACCCCCGGAACACGTGCCTGACAGGATCGGGCGGTGACACCCGACGACAGCCGCTCCCGGTGGATCGCGCTGATCGTGTGCTGCAGCGCCCTGTTCATGACTCTGCTGGACGTGAGCGTCACGAACGTCGCCCTCCCGTCCATCTCCCGTGACACCGGCGCCGGTCCGTCGGAGCTGCAGTGGATCGTCTCGGGCTACACGCTCGCGTTCGGCCTGGTCCCCGTGCTGGGCGGCAAGCTGGGCGACGACCACGGGCGCCGGGTGATGTTCCAGGTCGGCGTCGGTGGCTTCGCGGTGACGTCGCTGCTGTCCGGGATCGCGCCGAACGCCCACGTCCTGATCGCCGCCCGCGTCCTCCAAGGACTGGCCGGCGGCCTGGTGAACCCGCAGGTCTCGGGGCTGGTGCAGCAGATGTTCCAGGGCGCCGAGCGGGGCCGCGCCTTCGGCGTGCTGGGAACGACGGTCGGGGTCGGGACGGCGGTCGGCCCACTCGTGGGCGGCGCGCTGATCGCGCTGGGCGGGCCGAGCCTGGGCTGGCGGCTGGTGTTCTTCGTCAACATCCCGATCGGGATCCTCGTCATCTACCTCGCCCGCCGACTCCTGCCGCCGCCGACGGAGAGCACGCCGCACCGGCTCGACGTCCTCGGTGCCCTGCTGCTCGGCGGCGCGACGTTCTGCGTGCTGTTCGCGTGCGTCCAGTACGACGCGATGCGCGACGCACGCCTGGCCTGGCTCGGCGTTCCGGCCGTCGTGCTCGTCCTCCTGTTCTACCGACGCGAGCGCGGTCTGACCGAGCGCGCGGGCGAGCCGCTGGTCGACTTCCGGCTGTTCCGCAGGCCGTCGTACGTCGCCGGGATCACCTTGGCGTTCGCGTTCTTCCCCGCGATGGCCGGACTCCCCCTGGTGCTGGCGATCTTCTACCAGCAGGGCCTGGGCTACACCGCGATCCAGTCCGCGCTCGGAGTCACGGCGTACGCCGTCGGCGCCGCGGTGTCCGCGCCCTTGTGCGGGCGGTTCGTGACCCGCATCGGGCGACCGCTGGTGGTCGCCGGCGCGGTGACGTTCGGCATCGGCGCGATCGGCCTGGCCGTGATCGCGCCGCACGTGCCGCCAGGTCACGCCGGCCGCTTCCTGGCGATCCCGCTGTTCGTGATGGGCTGCGGCCAGGGTGCGCTGATCACTCCGAACCAGACGCTGTCGCTGGTGGACGTCGACCCCGTCATGGGCAGCACCGCCGGCGGCGTCCTCCAGACCGGGCAGCGGATCGGGCTCGCCGTCGGCCAGGCGGTGATCGGCGCGGTGTTCTTCAGCTCGGTCTCGGGCACGGGGCACGCGGCGTACTCCGACGCCTTGCGCAACGCCGTCGTGGCGGCGCTCGTGTTCGTCGTGATCGCCGTGGCGATCGGCGTGCAGGACCTCCGGCGCGCACGCCGCCGACGGCCCTCGCTACCGTGACCCCGTGGACGAGGCCCAGGCGCTGGCCGCCACGGCGGCAGCGCGGCTCGCGGAACTGACCGGCGTCGCACGTCATCGCGTGGTCGTCGTGCTCGGGTCCGGGTGGGGTCCGGCGGCTGCTGCCCTGGGCGAGCCGGTCGCCGAGCTGGCCATGACCGACCTCCCGGGCTTCCTCGCCCCGACGGCCGAAGGGCACAGCGGACGGATCGCGTCGTACGACGTCGACGGGGTCGCGACGCTGGTCCTCGCGGGCCGCACCCATCTCTACGAGGGGCACGGGCTCCGGCCGGTGGTGCACGGCATCCGGACCGCCGCCGCAGCCGGCTGCACCGTCGCGCTGCTCACCAACGCCAACGGCTCCCTGCACGCCGAGCACGAGGTGGGACAGGCCGTGCTGGTCCGCGACCACCTCAACCTCACCGGGACCTCGCCGATCGAGGGCGCTCACTTCGTCGACCTCACCGACTGCTGGTCCGCCCGCCTCCGGGCGCTGGCGCGCGAGCTGGACCCGGCGCTGACGGAGGCGACGTACGCCTGGCTCCCGGGGCCCCACTACGAGACCCTCGCCGAGGCCGAGTGGGTACGCCGGATCGGCGGCGACGTGCTCGGGATGTCGACTGTGCCCGAGGCGATCGCGGCACGAGAATGTGGGATCGAGGTGCTGGGCCTCTCGACGGTCACCGCCATCGAGGGTCAGGACTCCGGGATCGACCCCGGCGAGGTGGTGGCCGCAGCCGAGCGGACCGCCGCACGGATGGGTCCGCTGCTCGCGGACCTGGTCAGAAAGGGAGCACAACCATGACCGCCACCAACGAGTCGTCGGCCCGCACCGCCCCGGCCGCGCCGGGTGCGATCGAGGCCAACGGCATCAACGTCATCGACGAGTCCGAGCGAAAGGGCACCTCAGCAGGACTGTTCTGGCCCTGGTGCGCCTCGAACATCTCGGTGTTCGCCGTCGCGTACGGCTCCTTCGTGCTCAGCTACGGCGTGAGCTTCGGCCAGGCGGTCGTGGCCGGTCTGGTCGGGATCGTCGCCGGCTTCCTGCTGGTCGGCCTGGTCTCGATCGCCGGCAAGCGCGGCTCGGCACCGACCCTGATCCTGTCGCGCGCGCCGTTCGGCCGGTACGGCAACAGCCTGCCCGGCATCGTCTCCTACTGCCTGCTCGTGGGCTGGGAGACCGTGCTCGTCGCGCTGTCGACCAAGGCCGTGGCGACGGTGTTCGAGCAGCTCGGGTGGAGCAGCGGCGACGGCGTCAAGATCGTCGCCTTCATCCTGGTGGCGGCCGCGATCGTCGGCGCCGGGATCCTCGGCTTCGACACGATCATGCGGCTCCAGCGTCTGCTCACGATCGCGATGGTGATCGTGACCGCGGTCTACATCGCGCTCACGCTGGACGAGATCCACTGGAGCAAGGCGACCGACCTGCACAGCGGCACGACGGCGGGTGTCGTCGGGGCCGGCATCCTGGTGCTGACCGGCTTCGGTCTCGGCTGGGTCAACACCGCCGCCGACTACTCCCGCTACCTCCCGCGCACCACGCCGTCCGGGGGCGTGGTCTTCTGGCCGACGTTCGGCGGCTCGCTGCCGGTGGTGGTGCTGGTCGGGTACGGGCTGCTGCTGTGCGCCTCCAACTCCTCGCTGAACGACGCCGTCAGCGGCGACCCCATCGGCGGTCTGGCCACCGTCTTGCCCAACTGGTTCCTGGTGCCGTTCGTCCTGGTCGCGGTGGCCGGCCTGATCAGCGGCGCCGTCCTCGACCTGTACTCCTCGGGCCTGACGCTGCTGAGCCTGGGCCTGAAGACCCCGCGGTACGTCGCCGCCGGCATCGACGGCGTGCTGATGATCCTCGGCACGATCTACATCGTCTGGGTCGCGTCCGACAACTTCCTGGGCATCTTCCAGGGCTTCCTGATCACCCTCGGCGTCCCGATGGCGGCGTGGTGCGGCGTGTTCCTGGCCGACCTGCTGGTGCGGCGCCGCGACTACGACGAGGCGGCGCTGTACACCGCGAGCGGGCGGTACGGCGCCGCTGGCTGGCCCGCGGTGATCGTGATGGCGGTCTCGACGGTGGTCGGGTGGGGCCTGGTCACCGAGCCGTACGGCGCGCAGCACCTCGGCTGGCTGGGCTACCTGCTCAAGCCGCTCGGCTTCGACGGTGGCAAGACCGGCGCCTGGGCGTTCGCGAGCCTCGGCGTCCCGCTCGCGCTCGTGATCGGCTTCGTCGGCTACCTGCTCCTCGGCATCGCCCGCGTCCGCTCCCAGGAGCGCTGACCCGGCAGTTGCGTGACAGAAACGCGCTGACCCGGCACCAGGAGGCGCCGCGAGGCGTCGTTGTGTGCCGGGTCAGCGTGTTTTCGCGGCACGCAACTGCCGGGTCAGCGTTCGGCGGCGATGGTGGTGTCGTCGCCGTGGCCGGTGTGGACAACCGTCTCGCCCGGCAGGGGCAGCAGCCGCTCGCGGATCGAGGTGAGGATCAGGTCGGCGTCGCTGAAGGACCGCCCGGTGGCGCCCGGGCCGCCGTTGAACAGCGTGTCGCCGGTGAACACGCAGCCGAGGTCCGCCGACAGCAGGCAGACCGAGCCGGGCGAGTGCCCCGGAGTGTGCAGCACCGTCAGCGACGAACCGGCCACCGGCACCTCGAGCCCGTCGGACAGGTCGACGTCCCACAGCTCGTCGGGGTGCGTCAGCTCCCACAGCGGCCGGTCGTCGGGGTGCAGCAGGATCGGCGCCTGCACCGCCTCGCGCAGCGCGGGCGCGACCAGGACGTGGTCGTCGTGCGCGTGGGTGCACACGATCGCCCGCACGCGGCGCCCGTCGACGACGGCGAGGATGTCCTCGACCGAGTGCGGCGCGTCGATCACGACGCACTCGTCGTCGTCGCCGACCACCCAGATGTTGTTGTCGACGTCGTAGGTCGCACCGTCGAGGCTGAAGGTGCCGCTGCTGACGGCGTGGTCGAGGCGCATCAGAGAACGACGACGGACCGCAGGACGTTGCCGCCGTGCATCTTCTCGAACGCCGCCTCGACGTCGCCGAGTCCGATCTCCTCGGTGACGAAGGCATCCAGGTCCAAACGCCCCTGCTGGTAGAGCGAGACCAGCATCGGGAAGTCGCGCGCCGGCAGGCAGTCGCCGTACCACGAGGACTTCAGCGCGCCGCCGCGTCCGAACACGTCGATCAACGGGATGTCCGGGATCCGCATGTCCGGCGTCGGGACGCCGACCAGGACGACGGTGCCGGCGAGGTCGCGAGCGTAGAACGCCTGCTTCCAGGTCTCGGGCCGCCCGACGGCGTCGATGACGACGTCGGCGCCGTTGCCGCCGGTCAGCTCCTGGATGGCCGCGACGGGGTCGGCCTCGGAGCTGTTGACCGTGTGGGTGGCGCCGAGCTTCGTGGCGCCCTCGAGCTTCCGGTCGTCGATGTCGACGGCGATGATCGTGTCGGCCCCGGCCAGCGCCGAGCCCGCGACGGCGGCGGCGCCGACGCCACCGCAGCCGATCACCGCGACGCTCTTGCCACGCGAGACGTTGCCGGTGTTGATGGCCGCGCCGAGACCGGCCATCACGCCACAGCCGAGCAGCCCGACCGCCGCGGCGCGAGCCGACGCGTCGACCTTGGTGCACTGGCCGGCCGCGACGAGCGTCTTCTCCGCGAAGGCACCGATGCCGAGCGCGGGCGAGAGCTCCGTGCCGTCGGCGAGCGTCATCTTCTGGGTGGCGTTGTGGGTGGCGAAGCAGTACCACGGCTCGCCCCGGTCGCAGGCCCGGCAGTTCCCGCAGACCGCGCGCCAGTTCAGGATCACGAAGTCCCCGGGCGCGACCGACGTCACGTCGGGACCGACCGCCTCGACCACGCCGGCCGCCTCGTGCCCGAGCAGGAACGGGAAGTCGTCGTTGATCCCGCCCTCGCGGTAGTGCAGGTCGGTGTGGCAGACCCCGCACGCCTGCACGGCGACGAGCGCCTCGCCCGGCCCGGGGTCGGGGACGTTGATCGTCTCGATGCTGACCGGCTCGCCCTTGGCGCGCGCGACGACTGCCTGGACCTGGTGCATGGGTCTCCTCCCCGGTGGACGCTGCGCGCAGCCTATGAGCAACGCCCGAGCCCGCGCGAGGGGGCTCTGCGACGATTGCAACCTTCTCGCTTCCGCTCGCGTCTTGGTCGCAGCTCGGAAACCAGCAGGGACGCAGCCGGAAGGGGGAGGAGATGGGCCGACCGCCGCAGGACTCGACGGGAGGGACCACCGTGGTGGACCAGCGTCAGGACGATCGCGACGCGGACTTCGCGTCGTACCTCGCCGCGCGTCAGCCGAGCCTCCTGCGCACGGCGTACCTCCTCACCGGCAACCGGCACGACGCCGAGGACCTGGTCCAGACGGCGTTCGCCAAGCTCTACCTGTCGTGGGACAAGGTCCGCGACCGCGGCTCGGTCGACGGCTACGTGCGCCGGATCCTGGTCAACGAGCACAGCTCGCTGTGGCGGCGGGCCTGGAAACGACGCGAGCACGCGGTCGACGACACGGTCCTGCACAGCCTGGGCGCCGCCCACGAGGACGCGCGCACCGACGGCTCCGGCGACGCGCTGTGGAACGCCGTGCAGGGGCTCCCGCGCAAGGCCCGGGCCGTGGTGGTCCTGCGGTACTACGAGGAGCTGAGCGAGGCCGAGACGGCCGCGGTGCTCGGGATCTCCGTCGGCACCGTGAAGTCGCAGGCCAGTCGGGCGTTGGCCAGCCTGCGCGACCGAGCACCGAAAGACCTGGACCCGCGCACGAGCGAGGAGGAGGACCGATGAGCGACGACGACCTGACCGGGCAGCTGACCCGGACCCTGACCCGGTACGCCGACGACATGGCGGGGCCCTCCCTGCCGCTGGCGCAGGTGCAGGGACGCGCCCGCTCGATCCGTCGCCGACGTACGGCGGGGGCCGTGGTCGGCGCGGCCGCTGCGGTGGCCGTCGTGGTGCCGACGCTGGCCCTGGCCACCCACGGCGGCGGGCACCGCACGGAGCCGTTGCCCTCCACGCAGAACACCACGTCGCAGACCCCGTCGCCGTCGCAGTCCGGCGTCGTGAGGGCTCCCCTGGACGTACGTGGCCTGCCCCTCGGGGACGCGCCGGCGGACGGCTACCTGGTCGGCAGGACGCTCCACCTGCCGAACGGCTCGACCACGCGGATCACGACCGCGGCACCGGTCGACGCCTACGTCACGCTGAGCGACGACACGATCGTGCTCCACACCCGCGACGCCGGAGGCGCCACGGCCGTCGAGGTGATCGACTCGCACGGCGACCACCACGGCCCGTACCCGGCGACGGACGGTGTCGTCGTCGACGCGAACCACGCCGCCGCGGGCTGGGTGGGCACCGACGGACACCCGTACTTCTGGAACGAGGCCGCCACGAAGCCCGACCGCTCGGACGCGCAGGTGTCCGGCGGCTCCTTCGAGGCGCGGGCACTGGCCGACACCTGCGACTCCGGCGGGACGTCCCCGGACTGCGCGATGCTCGTGCGCACCACCGCCCCGTCGACCGGCAAGGCGACCGACTGGCTCGCCTCGCTGAGCCCCGGCGACGACACGGTCCAGCGGGCCGCACCGGACCGCAGGTTCGTCGGGCTGACCGACCTGTCGTACGACGGTCGCGAGATCGGCCTGACCCGCATCACCGACACCGGGTCGTGCTCCGGCGTCGCGGCCGGTGCCGCGCCCGTCACGTGGAAGACCTGCCGGCACACGCTGCTCGCCTTCTCCCCGCGAGGGAGCTACCTCTCGGCCGACGTGAACTTCCACAGTGGCCTCGGCAGCTCCGTCTTCGCGGCGTACGACTACCTCGGGCACCAGGTCTTCGAGTACCGCTCGCGCCTGAGCGTGCAGGCCACGGTGACCCGGTCGGTCTGGGAGGACGACGCCCACGTGCTGGCGATCGTCTACCAGGACGGGCGCTGGTACGTCGTCCGGTTCGGCGTCGACGGGTCACGCGAGCTGGCAGCCGGACCGCTGCGGGGCAACGACGTCGACGCTCCGGTCGTCGTACCGGGCGCCCGGTAGGTCGACCGACAGCAGGTGGCTACGCCACGACCTCGGTGACCGGCTGTGAGGAGTCGGCGGGCAGGTCGAGTGCGGACGGCGCGTGGCCGCGCGCGACCAGCTCGGAGCCGAGCGCCGCGACCATGGCGCCGTTGTCGGTGCACAGGCCCGGCCGCGGCACCCGGACCCGGATGCCCTTCGCCTCGGCACGCTCGGTGGCCATCGCCCGCAGCCGGGAGTTCGCGGCGACACCGCCGCCGATCAGGACGTCCTCGATCCCCTGGTCGGTCGCGGCGTCGAGCGCCTTGCGCACGAGCACGTCGCACACCGCCTCCTGGAAGCTGGCCGCGACGTCGCCGACGTCGATGCTCGCCCCGTCGCGCTGCTGGGTCTCGACCCAGCGCGCGACGGCGGTCTTGAGCCCGGAGAACGAGAAGTCGAAGCGGTGCCGCTCCAGATCGCGCCGCGAGGTCAGGCCGCGCGGGAAGTCGATGGTCACCTGACCCTCGCGCGCCGCCCGGTCGATGTGCGGGCCACCCGGGAACGGCAGGCCCAGCAGCCGCGCGACCTTGTCGAAGGCCTCCCCCGCCGCGTCGTCGATGGTCGCCCCGAGCGGCTCGACACCCCCGGCCACCCCGGTGACGTCGGTGACCCGCAGCAGGCTCGAGTGACCGCCGCTGACCAGCAGCGCCAGGCACGGCTCGGGCAGCGCGCCGTGCTCGAGCTGGTCGACGGCGACGTGCGCCGCGAGGTGGTTGACGCCGTAGATCGGCTTGCCCAGCGCCAGAGCCAGGGCCTTCGCTGCCGCGACGCCGACCAGGAGGGCCCCGGCCAGGCCCGGACCGCTGGTCACGGCGACGGCGTCGACGTCGTGCAGGCGGACGCCCGCGACCTCGGCGGCGCGCTCCAGCGTCGGCACCATCGCCTCGAGGTGCGCCCGGCTCGCCACCTCCGGGACGACGCCACCGAATCGCGCGTGCTCCTCGACGCTGCTCGCGATCGCGTCGGCGAGCAGGGTGTGGCCCCGGACGATGCCGACGCCGGTCTCGTCGCACGACGTCTCGATCCCGAGGACGAGCGGCTCGTCGGTCATGGACACGGCCTCATCCCACCAGCTCCTTGCGAAGGACGACGGCCGTCGTGCCGTCGGCGTAGTAGCGGGGCCTGCGGTCGATCTCGGTGAACCCGAGTGCGGCGTAGAACGCGCACGCCCCGGCGTTGTCCTCGCGGACCTCGAGCAGCAGCTGCTCGGCGTACCGCGACACCGCCTCCTGCTCGACCCGCGCGAGCAGCCGCGAGGCGACTCCGCTGCGCCGCGCCGCCGACGCCACCGCGATCCGCTGGAGCTCCGAGACGTCGGAGAAGAGGCTGGCCGCGGCGTACCCCACGACCTGCGTCTGGTCGGTCGTCGCGACGAGATAGAGGGCACCGGGGATCCGCCCCGAGAGGCCCTCGGCGACCAGGGCGTCGGACCAGGCGTCCGAGCCGAACGCCGCACGCTCCAGCTCGGCGATCGCCGGCCCGTCCGTCGCCTCCGCCACGCGGATCACAGCACCCGCTTCGGGGCGCCGGGGGCGGCTGCATCCGGCCGGCGCAGGTACATCGGCTCCGGGTCGTGCAGCTCGGCGAGCTCACCGGCCACGGCGCGGGCGAGCCACGCTGCGCTCGGGAGCACTGGGGAGCGGCCGTCGGGGAACGCATCCGGGTAGAGCACCGCGCCCTCGCCGGCGACCGGCGCGTCGGTCGCGGCCTCGGCCGGGCGTACGACGTCCGGGCCGTCGAGCCGACGCCCCTGGTCGTCGTACGACGCGAGGTAGACCTCCTTGCGCCGGGCGTCGGTGGCGACGACGAAGTCGCGACCGACCGGGCTCGAGCCGAGCGCCGCCTCCAGGGCGACGACGTCGAGGCTGCACACGCCGTAGACCGGGATCTCGAGGACGAAGGCGAGGGTGCGAGCGGTCACCAGGCCGACCCGGAGCCCGGTGAACGGGCCGGGTCCCACGCCGACGGCCAGGGCCGTGAGGTCCTGGCGCACGATCCCGCCGTCGGTCAGCACCTGCTCGATCAGGGGCGCGAGCTGCTCGCCGTGCCTCATCCGCTGCTCGGACCGACGCTCGGCGACCACGCCGTCGTCGTCGGCGTCGTACAGCGCGACGGTCACGAACGGCGTCGCGGTGTCGAAGGCGAGCAGCACGTCCCCGAGGCTACTGACCCCTCAGTCGGGCAGTGCGCGCCAGTGGGTGGTGACGCGCGGAGCGCCGTCCGAGTCGTCGACCAGGTGGAGGGCCAGGCTCGGCGGCCGGCGTACCAGACGGTGTCGAGGTCCTCGGCGTCCACGGTGACCGTCGAGGCGACCCCGCCCCCGATCAGCAGCGGCCTCCCGGCGTACGTCGTGGTGGCCATCGTGTGCGCGTGCCCGACCAGGGTGGCCACGACGTGCGGGTGCCGCTCGAGCACGGCCGCCAGGTCGTCGCCGTCCATGAGGCGGATCGGGTCCATGAGCTCCAGGCCGATCGTGGTCGGCGGGTGGTGCAGGCACACGAAGGTCGGTGCCGAGGAGGACGCCAGCTGCTCGTCGAGCCACTCCAGCTGCGACGGCCCGAGTCGACCCTCGTCGACCCGCTCCCCGGCCACCGCGTCGACCAGGGAGTCCAGCATCACGAAGCGGTACCCGCCGACCTCGACGACGTCTCGGGCCGGCACCCGCATGCCGCCGACGTAGGCGTCGCGGACGTCGTGGTTGCCGGGGCAGACCGC
>JASGIN010000014.1:0-604976 GCA_049841015.1 Nocardioides sp. | reverse complement strand
TCTGGTCTGCTGGTTCGGTTGAGGTGCTTGCTAAGGTTAATAGGGAAACACGATCAATCCGAACAGCACCTGAGATTGGCGTAGGCGTCGTCGACGCGCACCGCCTTCAGCACGTCGTACGCCGCCCGGCGGGCCGGGTCGGGACGGCTCACGGCAGCTCGCCGGCCAGAAGCCTCTTGGCCAGGGACTTCGGCGCCACGGCGAGCCAGGCGTCGGTCAGCACCTCGCGCAGCTCGTCGAGTCCGAGCTCGCCGATCCGGCTCTGCTGGAGCAGCACGGCGTTGTAGTTGCGGAAGTGGTCGATGGTGAAGAACGGCCCGTCGGCCTCCACCAGGGCGGCCTTGTCGGCGGCGTCGGCGGTCCGGATGACCAGCAGGTCGTCGTACTCCTCACCGGTCGCCGGGTCGACGGCGTCGTGCCGCGGCGCGCGCGCCAGGACGAAGCCACGTGGCTTGGGCTTCTGCCGGACGAGGTACGTCGGCCGGTCGCCCCACGCCAGTCCGAGCTCGACCTCCGGCAGAGCCCGGCACATGGCGTCGACGTCGGCGACCCGAGCCCGTCGGGGCCTCGCGCTCATCGCAGCACCTCTCCCCCGGTCAGTCGCTGTCCGCGAGCCCAGTCTGCAGCCGGCATCGGTCGCTTGCCCACCGCCTGGACCTCCCCGAGCCGCAACGCGGCCGTGCCGGTGCCGACGACGACGGCGTTCTTCCCCGCGACGATCTCGCCGGGCGGCAGCTGTCCGTCGGCCGGCCGGAGCGGTCCGAGCTTGAGCCGCTCGCCGTCGTAGGTGGTCCAGGCGCCCGGCGCGGGCGTGCACGCGCGGACCTGACGGTCGACGGCGGCCGCAGGCAGGCTCCAGTCGATCCGGGCCTCGTCGACGCCGATCTTGGGGGCGAGCGACACACCCTCGGTCGGTTGCGGCCGTGCCTCGAGGGAGCCGTCGGCGATGCCGTCGAGGGTGGCCACGAGGAGGTCGGCTCCGCCCTGGGCGAGCCGCGAGAGCAGGTCGCCGGCGGTGTCCCACGGGCGGATCGTCTCGGTCATCACGCCGAACGTCGGCCCGGCGTCGAGCTGCTCCACGATCCGGAACGTCGTCGCGCCGGTCACGTCGTCCCCCGCCCACAGGGAGCGCTGGACCGGCGCGGCGCCTCGCCAGGCCGGCAGGAGGGAGAAGTGCAGGTTGACCCAGCCGTGCGGCGGGATCTCGAGGGCCGACGTCGGCAGCAGGGCGCCGTAGGCGACGACCGGGCAGACGTCGGGCCGGAGGCCGCGGAGCGCCTCCTGGAAGTCGGGGTCGCGGGGATGCGCCGGCTTCAGGACCGGTACGCCGAGCGCCTCGGCCGCCTCCGCCACCGGCGCCGCGGCGAGGCGGCGACCGCGACCGGCCGGTGCGTCGGGGCGGGTGACGACGCCGACCAGCTCGTGCGAGCGAGGCCGCGACCGCCTCCAGGGACGGCAGGGCGACCTCGGGAGTGCCCGCGAAGACGACCCGCATCAGCGGCCGCTCATATCGCCAGACCGCCCGTCGGGTGCGGCGACACCTTGACCGTGGGCGCACCGGCGACGCCGAACCACTCCGACTCGCGGATCTCCTTCATCGCCTGCTTGCGCAGCTCCGGTGTCAGCCGGTCGACGAAGAGCACGCCGTCGAGGTGGTCGGTCTCGTGCTGGATGGCGCGGGCGAGCAGCTCGCTGCCCTGCACCAGCAGCGGCTCGCCGTACATGTCGAAGCCGCGGGCCACCACCGAGAGTGCGCGGCGACAGTCGATCGCGAGGCCCGGGATCGACAGGCAGCCCTCGTCGCCGTCCTGCGTCTCCTCGGAGAGGTCGAGCACGGGGTTCACGAGGTGGCCGACGGTGTCGTCGACGTTCCACGTGAACACGCGCAGGCCGACGCCGATCTGCGGGGCGGCCAGGCCGGCGCCGGGCGCGCCGAGCATGGTGTCGGTGAGGTCCTGGACCAGCCGCCGCAGCTCCTGGTCGAAGTCGACGACCTCGACGGCCTTGGTGCGCAGGACGGGGTCGCCGAAGAGGCGGATCGGCTGGATGGCCACGGGGCAGAGTCTAAGGATCGGGTCACAGGGTGACCGGGTCGACCTGGATCCGGACGGCGTCGAGCTTGCGGGCCGACCGGACCCGCTGCACCTCGCCGAGAGCCCGGGACAGAGCGGCCGCGTGCGCTCGCGGCACGCGGACGACGAGCCGGGACTCGCCGTCGTCGGCCGGGACCGGGCCGAGCACCTCGGTGCCCGGCGGCTGGTCGAGCAGCGTCAGCGCGTCGTCGACGGCGCCGGGCTCGCCGGTGATGGTGGCCAGGCGGCTGGCCGGCGGCAGGTGCGCCTCGGACCGCACCTCGGTCTCCCGGCGCGCGAAGCCCGCCGGGTCCCACCGGACGAGCGCCTGCAGGGCGGGGTGTGCGGGATCGCCGACCGCGACCACCTCGCCGCCCGGGGCGACCAGCCCGGCAGCGCCGAGCCAGCGGCGCAGCGCCTCCTCGTCGGTGCGCAGGTCGGCGCGGGCCAGGGTGAGCCAGGTGTCGAGCAGCACCACGGCGGCGTACCCCCGCACCGCCACCGGCTCGGCCCCCGGGGTGGCGACGACGATGGCGGGCCGGTCTCGCACCGACTCCACGACGTGGTCGCCGCCGGAGGCGACCACGGGCACGCTCGCGAAGGTGCGCCCGAGCTCCTCGGCGGTGCGCCGCTCCCCTACGACCGGCGCTCGCAGACCGCGATGACCGCACTCGGGGCACGCCCAGGCGTCGTCCACCGCGCCACACCACCGGCAGGTGGGCGGGCGTGCCGGTCCGGGGACGGCGAGCGGACCGGTGCAGACCGAGCAGCGAGCAGGGGTGCGGCAGCGCTCGCACGCCAGGCTCGGCGCGTAGCCCCGGCGCGGCGTCTGCAGCAGGACGGGACCCCGCTCGAGCCCTGCGCCGACGGCGTCGTGCACGGCCTTGGGGATCCGCGTGGCGCGCGCGAGCGGGTCGCGGTCGAGCTCCACGTCGGTGGCCCCGGCGATCGACACCCGCACGCGGGCGCGGAGCGAGTCGCGCGGGGGTGCGACCTCGTGTGCCCAGCCGGCGGACAGCAGCTGCTCGGCCTCGACGGTGCGGGCGAACCCGGCCACGAGCGCGGCCGCGCCCTCGAGGTGGGCGCGGGCCAGCAGCACCTCGCGGGCATGGGGGTACGGCGCGCGCGGCTCCGCGTGGAGGTCGTCGCCGTCGTCCCAGATCGCCACGAGCCCGAGGTCGTGCACCGGTGCGAACGCCGCCGCGCGGGTGCCGACGACGATCCGGCGTGTGCCCCGGGCGACGGCCAGGAACTCGCGGTAGCGACGAGCGGGCCCGGCACCGGCCGTCAGGACCACGTGGTGTCCGGGACCGAGCAGGTCGCCGAGCGCCGCGTCGAGCCGGGCGACGTCGCGACGGTCGGGCACGACCAGCACGCTGCCGCGCCCGGCGGACAGAGCCAGCGCGGCGGCCGCGGCGAGCAGGTGGGGCCAGTCCTCACCCGGCAGGGCCGACCAGACCGCCCGCGGGGAGCCGCCGCCGGCCAGGTGGCCGAGGAACGCGTCGGCCGTCGGGTAGGGCGCCCAGGCCGCTCGGGCCGCCGGGACGTCCACGGTGACCGCCTCCTGCGCCGGGGACGACGCTCGCTCGGTGGTCGCGTGCCGGGGCGGGACGGCCAACCGGACGACGTCCGAGCGGGTGCCGGCGTACCGCTCGGCGAGGACCCCGGCCAGCTCGGCCACGGCCGGGGCCAGCACCGGCTCGGGGCTGACCACGCGCTGGAGCCGGGTGAGCGAGCCGGTGTGGTCGGAGTGGTCGGCCCGGGCGAGGACGAACCCGCCCAGGGACTTCCCGGCGAAGCGGACCTTGACCCGCGCACCCGGGACCGCGTCGGCGGCCATCGAGACCGGGACCGCGTAGTCGAAGGGCCGGTCGAGGTGGGCCAGCGGGGTGTCGACCAGGACCCGGGCCACCGGCTGCTCCTCGGTCAGCTCCTCCACGTGAGTCCGTCGTGGACGCGAGGCGCGCGCGGTGCCCCGCAGACCCGGCAGGGTCTCGGCTGGTGAGTCTCCGCGCGGCGCCGCCACGGCCGTTGTTCTACCAGCCTCCCCCGACTGCTGGTCGCGGCCGCCGATAGTACGGATCAAATGGCCGCTGACACGCCCGGATCCACCGGCGGTGTGATCCGTACTATCCCGAACCGCTACCTGTCACGGGGGGGGAGATGGGGGCGGTGGCGGGTGAGGACGTCGTGGTGTGGCGATGGTGGCTCGAGGCCGTGACCCGAACGGTGAGGCGGGAGCCGGCGTCCTCGTCCCTCACGGTGTACGTCGTGCCGGTGGCGCCCGCGACCGGCTCGCCGTCGGCGTACCACTGGAGGCGGAGCGTGGCCCGGACCGGCGCCCAGCGACCCGGGTCGGCCGTGAGGACGCTGCCCACGGCCTGCGTGCCCGTGATGGTCGGCGTCGACGTCGGCACGGGCCCGCGCCCGCAGGTGTAGACCCGGATGTCGTCGAGGTACCAGCCCACGTCGGTGCTGTTGTTGTCCGTGCTCATCGTGAACTGCGGGGACACGGCGTCGCCGCCGAAGCGACTGAGTCGCAGACGGCTCGCGAGGTAACCGTGGCTGTCACGGCTGAAGCCGATCCGACCCGGTGACGGGTTCTGGAACTTGCGGTAGATCCGGTCGCGCGGCCCGTTGACCCACGGCATCCCCTCGGCCGGTCGCTGGCCGTGACCACGTGTCGGATCCGCGACCTGCACGGTCCCCGCGTCGTAGTTCAGCTTCTTGCCGTCGTAGCGCGTGCCCGAGTCGAGCACCCGCCACTGCTGGAACCACAGGTACGCCGGCCAGCCCTCGGGCAGCGCCACCGGGTGCATCGTCAGCGAGCTGAGCGACACGTCCATCGGCTCGATGGCGAACCACGAACGGTGCCCGGACGTCGCGTTCGCGAGCACCGGGGGGAACACGGTCGAGTCGGGAGCACGCACCCACGTGTCTCCGGCGTCGAACACGCTGCTGGGGTCTCCCTTCTCGGAGTCGAGCAGCACCCGCACCGGCCCGCTGCCGCGCGGGCAGGTCATCGGCGCGTCGGCGGGCTGGCGGGCGTGCCGCGGTGAGGTCCGCAGGCCGGTGGCGACCGTCGCGCGGTTCACCTGGCGGCAGTCGGCGGAGGTCATGCCCACCCGGTGGTGGCGGACCAGGTCGTGGCAGCTGCGGACGAGCACCGCCGCGAGGTCGGCGTAGTCGCTGCCCGAGACGAGGTGCTGGATGGTGTCGAGGTACAGCGTCGCCGACCGGGTGAGGGACGGCCCGTCGATGCCGTGGACCCGGAGACCGCCCTGCCTCCCGCCCTGGGAGACCAGGTAGAACGTGCGGTTGCCGACCCCGCTGTTCTCGTGGACCCCGCCGTCGTCGACCATCCCGCCGAGGTAGCGCTTGCTGGTCGTCGAGTCCGGCTGGCCGAAGCGGCCCGGCCTGCGCAGGTCCCGGATCGCGCCGTAGGGCAGGTCCTCGCCGATGGTCCAGCTGTGCGGAGAGTCGCCCTTGCCGGGGTGACGGTGGTCGATGATCTCGCCCATCACGTCGGCCATCGACTCGTTGATGGCGCCGGACTGGCCCCAGTAGAACAGGTCCGAGCTGTGCTGGATCACGCCGTGCGTCATCTCGTGGCCGACGACGTCGTCGGCGGACGCGTAGCCCTCGCCGTAGAACATCCCGACGCCGTTCCAGAAGGCGTTGGCCAGCGGACAGGCGGCCGCGGGCTGGAACGGGTCGCAGTAGCGCACGGTCGAGGAGAGGCTCTGGTGGTCGCCCTCGTCGACGCCGAGCAGCGCGGTCAGGTCGATGCCGCCGATCCGGTGGTAGAACTGCGCGACCACGCCGGCCAGGCGGTAGGCGTCGTTGACGTCGGCCACCGCGCTGCGGGGTCCGCCCTCCACCCGGGCGAAGTCGCTCGTGCACGGCAGGTCGAGCTGCGTCATGTCGTTGTCGTGGTCGCACACGACCCGGTTCACGGCCTCGTCCTGGTCGAGGTCGAGAACGACGCCGCCGGTGCGGTCGTCGACCAGGACGGTCCGGTGGACCGTCGCCCCGGCCCGGACCGCGACCCACCAGACCCCGCGCGCGTGCGTGGTCGGGTCCTGGGTACGCCGGACCCCGAGCACCGCCGGGTCCCAGAGCCGTCGTTCGGGCGTCGCAGCCCGCAGCGGAATCCCGTCGCCCACCCGCTTGCGGACCACCGAGAGCGCCTCGGCAGCGGCCGTCTCAGGGGTCACGAGGGCCGGGCCGACCCTGGCCCGCGAGGTCGACGCGGTGAGCGACGCGAGCTGCCGGTCGGGACGCAGGTCGACGGCGACCGCACCCGCGATCACGGGTAGGCCGTCGCGCTCCTGGGTGAACCGGACCACGCGGTCGCCGGTCACCGAGCGGCGTACCGACCCGGCGACGAGGCGGCTGGCCGGGTCCGCGAGCCCGAGCAGCGCGCCGTACCTCGCCAGGTGCAGGCGTGCGGCCGTGCGCAGCGGGGTCGACCGGGACACCTCCGGATCGTGGACGCCGGTGGCCGCCACGACCCGGGCCAGGCCGTCGGGGCCCCGCGTGAGCCGAATCGGTCCGCGTGCGTCGGCGTCCAGCCTGTCCAGAGCGCGGGCGGCCGGGTCCCGATCGACTCTGACCGACGTCGACGGCGCAGCGGCGTCCGACGCATGGGTCGTGGCCGGCGGGCCGAGCACGGCCAGCGGGAGGGCGAGCACCACTGCGAGCGCGAGAGTCCTGGGGGTCACCGATCGCCTCCGTCCGGCCGGGGGGCCCGGGTCTGCGAGGCAATCTAGTGACCCGTCGAGGTCACGAGGTCACGATCAGGTCACGGTCGAGCTGATGGCAACGAGCTGAGTCAGTCGGTGAGGCCCGCGGCCTTCCGGAGCTCGGCGACGCGGTCGGTGCGCTCCCAGGTGAACTCCGGCAGCTCGCGCCCGAAGTGCCCGTAGGCCGCCGTCAGGGCGTAGATCGGCCGCAGGAGGTCGAGGTCCTCGATGATCGCGGCCGGACGGAGGTCGAAGACCTCGAGCACGGCCTGCTGGATCTGCTCGTCGGGCACCACGCCGGTGCCGAAGGTCTCCACGAACACCCCGACCGGCTGCGCCTTGCCGATCGCGTACGCGACCTGCGCCTCGCAGCGCCGGGCGAGGCCCGCCGCCACGACGTTCTTGGCCACCCAGCGCATGGCGTACGCCGCGGAGCGGTCGACCTTGGACGGGTCCTTGCCGGAGAAGGCGCCGCCGCCGTGGCGCGCCATCCCGCCGTAGGTGTCGACGATGATCTTGCGACCGGTCAGGCCGGCGTCGCCCATGGGACCGCCGACCACGAAGCGGCCGGTCGGGTTCACCAGCAGCCGGTAGCCCTCCGAGGGGATGCTGAACGTCGCGAGCACGGGGTCGATCACGTGCTTCTTGATGTCCGGCTCGAGCGTGCTGACGATGTCGATGTCGTCCGCGTGCTGGGTCGACAGCACGACGGTGTCGACCCGCACCGGACGGTTGTCGGCGTCGTACTCGATGGTGACCTGGGTCTTCCCGTCAGGACGCAGGTAGGGCAGCGTGCCGTCGTTGCGGACCGCGGTGAGGCGCTCGGCCAGGCGCTGCGCCATCACGATCGGGAGCGGCATCAGGACGTCGGTGTCGTCGCACGCGTAGCCGAACATCAGGCCCTGGTCGCCCGCACCCTGCTTGTCCATCGCGTCGACCGACCCGGTGCGCGACTCGTGGCCGGAGTCGACGCCCTGGGCGATGTCGCCGGACTGGCCGCCGATCGCGACCATCACGCCGCACGAGGCCCCGTCGAAGCCCTTCTCCGAGGAGTCGTAGCCGATCGTCAGGATGCGGTCGCGCACGACCTGCTTGATGTCGACGTAGCCGGTCGTGGTCACCTCGCCGGCGACCACCACCAGCCCGGTCGTGAGCAGCGTCTCGACGGCGACCCGGCTGTGGGCGTCCTGCCGCAGCATCGCGTCGAGGACCGAGTCACTGATCTGGTCGGCGATCTTGTCGGGGTGTCCCTCGGTGACGGATTCGGAGGTGAAGAGGCGTCCGGTCACGGTGTTCGGTGCTCCTGGTTCGTGCGGGGTGGGGTTCGGATCGGCGCTGGGCCGGGGATCATGCGGGGTCGGCGGGGTCAGTGGTCGCCAGGTCGCCCCTGCCGAGCCGCCGGGCGACCTCGTCCCAGACGGCGTGGGCCACGGCCGACTTCGGCCCGGCCGGGACGTCGACCTCCGTGCCGTCGGCCCCGAGCAGGACGGCTTGGTTGTCGTCGGAGCCGAAGACCGCTCCCCCGCGCACGTCGTTGACCACGAGGAGGTCGCAGCCCTTGCGCGCCAGCTTGGCGCGGCCGAGGTCGAGCACGGAGCCGCTCTCGTCGCCGGTCTCGGCGGCGAACCCGACGACCACCTGTCCGGGCCGCAGCCGGTCGTGGGCGATCTCGGCCAGGATGTCGGGGGTCTGCGCGAGCTCCAGCGGCGCGACCGACCCGTCGGCGGCCTTCTTGATCTTGGTCTCCGTCGTCGCGACCGGTCGGAAGTCGGCCGGTGCGGCGGCCATCACGACCGCGTCCGCCGACAGGGCGGCGGCGACGACGGCGTCGCGCAGCTCCTCGGTGGTCTCGACCCGGACGACCTTCGCGCCGGCGGGATCGGGCAGCGCGACGTTGGCCGCCACCAGGGTGACCTCGGCACCGCGGGCGACCGCGGCTCGGGCCAGGGCGACGCCCTGACGTCCCGACGAGCGGTTGCCGAGGTAGCGGACCGGGTCGAGCGGCTCGCGGGTGCCCCCGGCCGAGACCACGACCGAGCGGCCGGCGAGGTCGCGCCCGCCGGCACCGCGGCCGAGGACGTCGAGGCAGACGGCGTAGATCTCGTCGGGGTCGGGCAGCCGGCCGGCCCCCGAGTCGGCACCGGTCAGCCGGCCCACGGCCGGGTCGAGGACCAACACGCCACGCTGCCGCAGGGTCGCGACGTTCGCCCGGGTGGCGGCGTGCTCCCACATCTCGGTGTGCATGGCCGGCGCGAACACGACCGGGCAGCGGGCCGTGAGCAGCACGTTGGTCAGCAGGTCGTCGGCGCGGCCGTTGGCGGCGCGGGCGATCAGGTCGGCGGTGGCCGGTGCGACGACGACGAGGTCGGCGTGCTGGCCGAGGCGCACGTGGGGCACCTCGTGGACCGACTCCCAGACCTGGGTGTGCACGGGCTTGCCCGACAACGCGGCCCAGGTGGCCTCACCGACGAAGTGCAGGGCAGAGGGAGTCGGGACGACGGTGACGTCGTGGCCGGACTCGGTGAATCGGCGCAGCAGCTCGGCCGCCTTGTACGCCGCGATCCCTCCGGCCACTCCCAGGACGACGCTCCTGACGGGGGCGTCGGGACCGGCCGGGTCAGTCATGCTCGGATGGGGCTCGGCGTCACTCGCCGGAGAAGCCGGACTCGAGCGAGGCGGCCTTGCGGGCCTCCTCCTCGGCAGCCAGCTCGGCGGGGTCGACGTCCTCGCAGGTCAGCAGGTCGTCGTTGATCTCGCGCAGCGCGATCGACAGCGGCTTCTCCTGGACGTGGGTCTCGACCAGCGGGCCGACGTACTCCAGCAGGCCCTCTCCCAGCTGGGAGTAGTAGGCGTTGATCTGCCGCGCACGCTTGGCGCTGTACAGGACCAGGCGGTACTTGCTGTCGGTCTTGGTCAGCAGGTCGTCGATCGAGGGGTTGGTCACGCCCTCGGCAGCGGGAGTGGGGGCAGACACGCAGCAGCCTCGCAATGGATCGGAGTCACTCGGAACGGCCAGGGAGGCCGACCATCAAGGCTACCAACTCCTCCGCGGCTTCGTGAATTTCGCTGTTCACGAGGGTGACGTCGAACTCCCCCTCGGCCGCGAGCTCCAGCCGTGCCGTGGCCAGGCGGCGTGCACGCTCCTCGGCGTCCTCGGTCCCCCTGCCGACCAGGCGGCGCACCAGCTCCTCCCAGGTCGGAGGCGCCAGGAACACCATGAGGGCGTCGGGCATGGCCGCGTGCACCTGCCGCGCGCCCTGCAGGTCGATCTCCAGCAGCGCGGCGCGGCCGGCGGCCAGGGCCTCCTCGACCGGCGCCCGGGGCGTGCCGTAGTGGGCCGCCCCGTGCACCACCGCCCACTCCAGGAACTCGTCGCGTTCGATCATCGCCGCGAACTCCGCCTCGGAGACGAACCAGTAGTGCACGCCGTCCACCTCGCCGGGCCGCGGTGCCCGGGTGGTCGCCGAGATCGAGATCCAGACCTCGGGATGGTGGGCGCGCACGTCGGCCGACACCGAGCCCTTCCCCACGGCGGTCGGACCCGCGAGGACGGTCAGCCGCGAACGGCTCACTCGCCGGGAGCGAACTCGCGCTCGAGCGCCGCCACCTGCTTGGTGCCCAGCCCACGCACCCGGCGACTCTCGGCGATGCCGATCCGCTCCATCAGCTGCTTGGCCCGCACCTTGCCGACGCCGGGCATCGAGCAGAGCAGGTCGACGACCCGCATCTTGCCGATCACCTCGTTGCGCTGGCCCTCGTGCAGCACCTCGGAGATGGAGGCGCCGGAGTTCTTGAGGCGGTTCTTCACCTCGGCGCGCTCACGACGCGAAGCCGCAGCCTTGTCGAGGGCCGCCTGGCGCTGCTCGGGAGTCAGCGGTGGAAGAGCCAAGGCACATCCTTTGTCCAGCTTTGTGCGATGTCGCCTGTCGGAGGAGCGAGCCTGCCGACAGCATCGGGTCGAGCGACGCCGGCGCCTGGCCGGCAGGGCGACAATCTAGTCAGCCCGACCCTGGGGCGGCAACGTGACCCGGCCCGTCCTACAGCCCCAGCGGGGTGTGGCAGACGTCGAGTACCTCCTGCTGGACCGAGCCGAGGGCCTGCTCCGTGTCGGGCGCCGCGAGCTGGGCTGCGGCCCGCCGGATCAGCGCGCGGTCCTCGGCACTGACGCCGGCGGGCGGGTGCTTCGGGTCGTACGTCGACGGGTTCGCACCGGCCTTCTCGAGCGCGCTGTCGAGGGCCCGGACGCGGGTGATCACCAGCTGCCAGTCGTCCGCCACGTCGCCGGGCGCCTTGTCGTGGAGGTCCTCGAAGATCGGCAGCGCCGCGATCAGGGCGGCCCGGTCGTCGCTGCCGGCCAGCGAGCCCAGGGCCGACTGGTGCTCCTGGACGGCGTCGCAGTAGCTCTGGCCGTGACCACACGAGGTCAGGCCGAGCAGCCCGAAGACGAGGAGCAGGGCCAGACCGGCTCCCGTCTTCATGGGGTCGCCCTCGTCACGGGGCGAGCGCCCGGAGGCTCTCGTTGATGCGGTCGGCCTCGTCGGCCAGTCGGTCCGGACCCACGCGGAACAGCTCGCGAGAGGTGCTCGGCAGCACGTGCCCCACGCCGTCGCCGAAGATCCTGCGCAGGTCGTCCAAGGTGCCGCCCTGCGCGCCGTACCCCGGAGCGAGGATCGGACCGTTGATGTCGAGGTCGTGGGTGCCGCGCTCGATCGTGGCTCCCACCACGGCCCCGAAGGAGCCCATTGGCTCGACCCCCTGGTTGAGGCCGCGCAGCTGGTCGAGGACCGCGTCGGCCACCGTGCCGTCCGCCGTCCGGGCCTCCTGCACCTCCGGTCCCTCCTTGTTCGAGGTCAGGGCCAGCACGAACAGGCCCGCGTCGTGCTTGCGGGCGGTGTCGACCATCGGGAGCAGCGAGCCGAACCCGAGATAGGGGCTCGCCGTGATCGCATCCACCGCGAGCGGCGAGGACGGGTCGAGATAGGCGTCGGCGTAGGCCTGGCTGGTCGAGCCGATGTCGCCCCGCTTGACGTCGAGCAGCACCAGGGCGCCGGCCTCGCGGCAGAGGGTGACCAGCCGCTCCAGCACGGCGATCCCCCGGCTCCCGAAGCGCTCGTAGAACGCCGACTGCGGCTTGACCAGCGCGACCCGTGGGGCCAGGCGCTCACCGGCGGTGAGCGCGAAGCGCTCGAGCCCGGCCAGGTCGTCGGCCAGGCCCCAGTCGTGCAACAGGGCGGCGTGGGGGTCGATGCCCGCGCACAGCGGGCCGTGCTCGCGCACCGCGTCGTGGAGGCGGGCTCCGAAGCTGCTCACAGGCGGTCCTCTCCTCGTCGGCCGTGGCGGTTCGGTCCCGCCACGAGGTCCTTCAGCACACGACGGGGCCACAGGGGGCCGCCGTAGACGAAGCCGGTGTAGGCCTGCACCAGGGTGGCGCCGGCCTGGAGTCGCTCACGGACGTCGTGCGCGCTGCTGACCCCGCCGACCGAGATGATGGTGATCGCCCGGTCGCGGGCGCGGAGCAGACGCAGCACCTCGATCGAACGACGGCGCAGCACCGGGCCGGACAGGCCCCCGGCACCGACGGCCTCGACCTCGGCCGCCGGGGTGCGCAGGCCCCCGCGGGAGATCGTGGTGTTGGTCGCGATCAGGCCCTCCAGGCCACGGTCGCGGGCCAGCTCCCCGATCGCCACGACGTCCTCGTCGGCGAGGTCCGGGGCGATCTTCACGCACAGCGGGACCGGCTGTCCGGCCACCTCGTCGGCCACCCGGCGTACCTCGTCGAGAAGGGGACCCAGCCGGTCGACGGCCTGCAACGAGCGCAGCCCGGGCGTGTTGGGCGAGGAGACGTTGACGACGAGGTAGTCGGCGTACGGCGCGAGCAGGCGCGCGCTGGTGGCGTAGTCGTCGAGTACGGCCCGCTCGTCGTCCTCGGGCACCACCTTGGACTTGCCGATGTTGACCCCGAGCACGGGCCGAGGCGCCGGGCGCTGGCCGACCCGGCCGGCAGCCCGGCGCTCGCGGCGCTCGAGCCGCGTGGCCCGGCGCGCGAGACGATCGGCGACGGCCTGGGCCCCGTCGTTGTTGAAGCCCATGCGGTTGACCACGGCGTGGTCGTCGGGGAGGCGGAACAGACGGGGCTGCGGGTTCCCGGGCTGGGGCAGGGCGGTCACCGTGCCGACCTCGACGAAACCGAAGCCGAGGGCGGCCAGGGCGTCGATGCCGACGGCGTTCTTGTCGAACCCGGCCGCGAGCCCCAGCGGGTTGGGGAAGGTGAGCCCCATCGCCTCGACGCGCATCCCGGGCGACCGGACCACCGCCCGCGACAGGCCGCGGCCGGCCCGGATGGCGCGGAAGCCCAGGTGGTGGGCGCGCTCGGGCTCCACGTGCGAGAGGAACCCCCGGAAGAGCGCGTCGTACGCCGTCATCCGCGCGCGGCCCAGTCCTGCAGCGACCGGACGTCGATGTCGCCGCGGATCCGCGCCTCGATCCCCTGGACGGCGGCGCCGAGACCCTGGACGGTCGTGATGCACGGGACGTTGGCCCGGACCGCCGCCGTGCGGATCTCGTAGCCGTCGACCCGCACGGACCCACCGCTCCCGGACGCGCCGTGCGGCGTGTTGACCACGAGGGCCACCTCGCCGCCGGCGATCAGCTGCACGGTCGTCGGCTCGCCGTCGGGACCGGGTCCGTCGAAGTGCTTGCGCACCACCGTCGCGTGGACGCCGTTGCGCCGCAGCACGTCGGCGGTGCCCTGGGTGGCCAGGATCTCGAAGCCGAGGTCGGCGAGCACCTTGACCGGGAACACCATCGAGCGCTTGTCGCGGTTGGCGATCGAGACGAACACCTTCCCCGAGGTGGGCAGGGAGCCGAACGCGGCGGCCTGCGCCTTGGCGAACGCGCGCCCGAAGTCGGCGTCGAAGCCCATCACCTCGCCGGTGGACTTCATCTCCGGGCCCAGCACGGTGTCGACGTAGCGGCCGTCGGGCTGACGGAAGCGGTTGAACGGCATCACCGCCTCCTTGACCGCGATCGGCGAGTCGCCCGGCAGCGTGCCGCCGTCCCCGGTCGCGGGCAGCATGCCCTCCTCACGCAACTGCTTGATCGAGTCGCCCAGCATCACGCGGGCAGCGGCCTTGGCCAGCGGGGTGGAGGTCGCCTTGGAGACGAAGGGCACGGTCCGGCTCGCGCGGGGGTTGGCCTCGAGCACGTAGAGGACGTCGGAGCCGAGCGCGAACTGGATGTTGATCAGCCCGAGGACGCCGACCCCGCGCGCGATGGCCTCGGTGGCCTCGCGGATCCGGCCGATCTCGCGGTCACCCAGCGTGATCGGCGGGAGCGCGCAGGCCGAGTCGCCGGAGTGGATGCCGGCCTCCTCGATGTGCTCCATCACCCCGCCGAGGAACAGCTCCTCGCCGTCGAAGAGCGCGTCGACGTCGATCTCCACGGCGTCGTCGACGAACCGGTCGACCAGCACCGGGTGCTCCGGGCTGATCGCGGTCGCCCGGCCGATGTAGCCCTCGAGCGCCTGGTCGTCGTACACGATCTCCATGCCGCGGCCGCCGAGGACGTACGACGGGCGGACCAGCACGGGGTAGCCGATCTCGTCGGCGATGGCCTGGGCCTCGTCGTACGACGCCGCGAGGCCATGCGTCGGAGCGGTCAGCCCGGCCTCGGCGAGCACCCGCCCGAAGGCACCGCGCTCCTCCGCCAGGTGGATGGCCTCGGGCGGCGTGCCGACGATCGGGACCCCGGCGTTCGCCAGGCCCTGGGCGAGGCCGAGCGGGGTCTGGCCGCCCAGCTGGCAGACGACGCCGGCCACCGGGCCGGCCTGCTGCTCGGCGTGGACGACCTCGAGGACGTCCTCGAGGGTGAGCGGCTCGAAGTAGAGCCGGTCGGAGGTGTCGTAGTCGGTGGAGACGGTCTCGGGATTGCAGTTGACCATCACCGTCTCGAACCCGGCGCCGCCCTCCCCCTGCCCCAGGGCGAGGGATGCGTGGACGCAGGAGTAGTCGAACTCGATGCCCTGCCCGATCCGGTTGGGGCCCGAGCCGAGGATGATCACGGCCGGCCTCTCGCGCGGCTCGACCTCGGTCTCCTCGTCGTAGGACGAGTAGTGGTACGGCGTGGCCGCGGCGAACTCCGCCGCGCAGGTGTCCACGGTCTTGAACACCGGCCGGATCCCGAGCGCGTGGCGCACGCCGCGCACCACGTCGGCGGTCATCCCCCGGATCTTGCCGATCTGGGCGTCGGAGAAGCCGTGCCGCTTGGCCAGGCGGAGCAGGTCGGGCGTGAGCTCCGGCGCGGCGGTCACCTCGGCCGCGATCTCGTTGATCAGCGCGAGCTGGTCGACGAACCACGGGTCGATCCGGGTCGCCTCGAAGATCTCCTCCGGCGTCGCGCCCGCCCGGATGGCGTCCATGACCAGCTTGAGCCGCCCGTCGTGCGGGACCCGGATCTGCCGGAGCAGGTGGTCCTTGTCGAGCTCGACCCACTCCTGGTGCCAGTCGAAGACGGCGTCGGGACGCTCCAGCGACCGCAGGGCCTTCTGCAGGGCCTCGGTGAAGTTGCGACCGATCGCCATCGCCTCCCCCACCGACTTCATGTGCGTGGTCAGGGTCGGGTCGGCGCCCGGGAACTTCTCGAAGGCGAACCTCGGCACCTTGACCACGACGTAGTCCAGGGTCGGCTCGAACGACGCGGGCGTGCTGTGGCCGTCGGGCCGCGTGGTGATGTCGTTGGGGATCTCGTCGAGCGTGTAGCCGATCGCGACGCGCGCCGCGATCTTGGCGATCGGGAAGCCGGTGGCCTTGCTGGCCAGGGCGCTGGACCGCGAGACCCGCGGGTTCATCTCGATGACGACGATGCGGCCGTCGGCGGGGTTGACCGCGAACTGGATGTTGCAGCCGCCGGTGTCGACCCCGACCTCGCGGATCACGCCGATCGCGATGTCGCGCAGTCGTTGGTACTCGCGGTCGGTCAGGGTCAGCGCGGGGGCGACGGTGATCGAGTCGCCGGTGTGGACGCCCATGGGGTCGAGGTTCTCGATCGAGCAGACGATGACGACGTTGTCGACGCGGTCGCGCATGACCTCCAGCTCGTACTCCTTCCAGCCGAGGATCGACTCCTCGAGGAGCACCTCGGTGGTGGGGCTGAGCGAGAGGCCGAGGCCGGCGATGCGGCGCAGGTCCTCCTCGTCGTAGGCGAGGCCCGAGCCGGCTCCGCCCATGGTGAAGCTCGGCCGCACGACCACCGGGTAGCCGAGGTCCTCCACCCCGGCCAGGCAGTCGTCGAGGGAGTGACAGATCCGGGACGCCGCGACCTCGGCGCCCCACTCGGCCGGCAGCCCCTCGACGACGCGCTTGAAGGACTCGCGGTTCTCGCCCTTCTCGATCGCCTCGATGCTCGCCCCGATCAGCTCCACGCCGTACCGCTCCAGGACGCCGGCGGCGGCCAGGCTCATCGCGCAGTTCAGCGCGGTCTGGCCGCCGAGGGTCGCCAGCAGGGCGTCGGGGCGCTCCCGGGCGATGACCTTCTCGACGAACTCCGGCGTGATCGGCTCGACGTACGTCGCGTCGGCGAACTCGGGGTCGGTCATGATCGTCGCGGGGTTGGAGTTGACCAGCACCACCCGCAGTCCCTCCTGCCGCAGCACGCGGCAGGCCTGGGTGCCGGAGTAGTCGAACTCGCACGCCTGCCCGATGACGATCGGACCGGACCCGATGACCAGGACGCTGGAGATGTCCGTCCGCTTCGGCATCAGCCCTCCCCTCCGTCGTGGCCCATCAGGTCGCAGAAGCGGTCGAAGAGGTAGGCGGCGTCGTGGGGGCCGGCGGCGGCCTCGGGGTGGTACTGCACCGAGAAGGCGCGTAGACCTCCGTCGTCGTCGCGCAGCTCCAGCCCCTCGACGACGTCGTCGTTGAGACACACGTGGCTCACGCTCGCCTGGCCGTACGGCGTGCTGGTGGCGGCGTCGAGCGGGGCCCGCACCGCGAAGCCGTGGTTGTGCGCGGTCACCTCGACCTTGCCGGTTGTCCGGTCGAGTACCGGCTGGTTGATGCCGCGGTGCCCGTAGCCGAGCTTGTAGGTCTCGAACCCCAGCGCTCGGCCGAAGAGCTGGTTGCCGAAGCAGATCCCGAAGTAGGGCAGTCCGCGCTCCAGCGCCCCGCGCAGGAGGTCGATCTGACCGGTGGTGGCCGCGGGGTCCCCGGGCCCGTTGGAGAAGAACAGGCCGTCGGGCTCGACCGCCAGCACGTCGTCGAGCGTGGCGGTGGCGGGCAGGACGTGGGTCTCCACGCCGCGCTCGGCCAGCATCCGCGGGGTGTTGGCCTTGATGCCGAGGTCGAGCGCGGCGACGGTGAAGCGCCGCTCCCCCGCCGCCGGGACGACGTACGCCTCGGGCGTGGAGACCTCGTCGGAGAGGTTGGCTCCGAGCATCTCGGCGGACGACCGCACCCGGTCGAGGAGCGCGGCGGGATCGGTCTCGCGTGAGGAGATCCCCACCCGCATGGCACCGCGGTCGCGGAGGTGCCGGGTCAAGGCCCGGGTGTCGATGTCGCAGATGCCGACGACGCCCTGCTCGCGCAGGCTCTCGTCGAGGGGCCGGCGGGAGCGCCAGCTCGAGGGCACCCGGGCGGGATCGCGCACGACGTACCCGGCCACCCAGATCCGCGACGACTCGTCGTCCTCGTCGTTGAGCCCGGTGTTGCCGATGTGCGGGGCGGTCATCACGACGACCTGGCGGTGGTACGACGGATCGGTCAGGGTCTCCTGGTAGCCGGTCATGCCGGTGGCGAAGACCGCCTCGCCGAAGGTCTCGCCCTCGGCACCGAAGGAGGAGCCCCGGAACGTCCGGCCGTCCTCGAGGACCAGCAGAGCGGACGCGGTGGCACGACTGTGCACCTCGGGCCTCCTTCTCCGCCTCACGGGACGGATCGTTAAAGGATGTTCGAGCGGTCTCGACCCTAGCAGCCGCTCACCCCGGAGCGCGGTGAGCAACCCCACGTTCTCGTGACCGTCGGCGGTCGGTGCCATGATCCGCGACGTGCACGAGCTGACTCGGGACCAGGCGCGCCGCATCGTCGTGCGCGCGACCCTGCTGGAGGCGGCCCGGCCGACCGACCTCGCCTCGGTCGTCGAGCGGCTGACGGCCCTCCCGGTGGAGCCGACGCGCGCCATCGCGCCGAGCTACGACCTCGTGTGCTGGTCCCGCCTGGGGTCGGCCTACGACCCGGCCGACCTCGACGACCTCCTGGCCGCGCGCGACCTCTACGAGGACGGCGACGGCATCCGCCCGATGGCCGACCTGCGGCTGCACCTCGCCGACATGGCCGCCGCCCCGACCTACGACCAGGTGCGCGACTGGCTCGAGGCCAACGAGCTGTTCCGTCATGAGGTGCTCGACATCCTCGACGCCGACGGCCCGCTCGCCTCGCGCGAGGTGAAGGCCACCGCCCAGGTTCCGTGGCGCTCCTCGGGGTGGAACGTCGACCGCAACGTCCGGATGATGCTGTCCTGCCTGCTGTCGCGCGGCGAGGTCGCGGTCAACGGACGGAAGGGCACCCAGCGGAGGTACGACCTGGCCGAGCGGGTGTATCCCTCAGGCGTTGAACCGGTCCCACGTGATGAGGCCAGATCGGTCCGCGATCGGGCCCGGCTGGCCGGGCTTGGCCTGGCCCGGGCGAGGGGCACGGCCCTGCCCGGTGAGCCGATCCACGTCGGGGACGCCGGGGAGCCGGCCGTCGTCGAGGGGACCGACGGGGAGTGGCGCGTCGATCCGGACCGCCTGGCCGACCTCGACCGGCCGTTCGCGGGTCGCACCGCCCTGCTCTCGCCGTTCGACCCGATCTGCCGCGACCGGGTGCGGATGACCGACCTGTTCGAGTTCGAGTACGTCCTGGAGATGTACAAGCCGGCGGCCCAGCGGCGCTGGGGCTACTTCGCGCTGCCGATCCTGCACGGCGACCGTCTGGTCGGGAAGCTCGACGCGACCGCCGATCGCACGGCCGGCCGCCTGTTCGTCGACGCCGTCCACGAGGACGCGCCGTTCACCAAGGCCGTCTCCGCCGCGGTCGACGCGGAGATCGCCGCCCTCGCCGACTGGCTCGGCCTCATGCTGGACCGCTGAGGCGCAGCTCGGCGCCCTCCCAGCGGCGCCGCAGCCACCGGTCGTGGGAGGCGACGACGACGGTGCCGGGCGTGTCCGCCAGCGCCTCCTCGATCTCGCCGGCGAGCGCGAGGGAGAGGTGGTTGGTGGGCTCGTCGAGCAGGAGCAGCTCCGGCTCCGCGGCGATCGCCAGCGCCAGGCCCAGCCGGCGGCGCTGCCCGACCGACAGCAGGGCGACCGGGGTCACGAAGCGGTCCGGCGGCACCAGTCCCAACTCGCGCAGGGGCGTCCGCTCGGCCCGCTCCTCGCCGACGGCTGCGACGTACGTCGCCTCGGCACCGAGGCCGGGGTCGGCGAACCGGACGTCCTGAGCGAGCTCGGTCACCCGACGGGTCGCCACCGAGACCTGACCGGACGTCGGCGCGAGGCGCCCGGCGAGGACGCCGAGCAACGTGGACTTGCCCGACCCGTTCGGCCCGCTCACCAGCAGATGCTCTCCGGCGGTCACGTCGAGCCGATCCAGCTCCAGGCGATCGGCCACGACGAGGTCGCGCACCTGCACCAGCCGTCCCGAGGAGCCGGCGCCGGTCAGGTCCGCGCGCAGCCGCAGCGGCGGGCGAGGCTTGCGCACCTGCCCGCGCTCGGCGAGCTCCAGTCTGCGGTTGGCGTCGCGCTTGCGCCGGGCGAGGGTGCGCTGCACGTTGGCGCCCTTGAAGCCGTAGATGTGCTTGTCGTTGTCGCGCGGCGGCCGGTCGTGGGCGATCGCCGAGGAGTCGATCCGCGTGGCATCCCGAAGACGGGAGAGCTCCTCCTGCTGAGCGGCGTAGGTCTCCTCCCACCGAAGTCGGGCCGCGGCGCGGTACTCCTCGTACGCCGTCCAGCCGCCGCCGAACCGGCGTCCGCCCCGGCCATCGGTGCCGATGGACCCCTCGGGACGCGGGTCGAGGTCGAACAGGTCGGTGCAGACGTCGTCGAGCAGCACCCGGTCGTGGCTCGCCAGCAGCACCACCCCGGGCAGGTCCCGGAGGAACGTCGTGAGCGCCTCGATCGCGTCGTCGTCGAGGTGGTTGGTCGGCTCGTCGAGGAGCAGGCACTCGGGCCTCGTGGTCATCAGCGTGGCCAGCGCCAGCCGGGTGCGTTGGCCTCCCGACAGCGTGCCGACGCGACGCGCCCCGTCGAGGACGCCGAGCCCGAGGCGGTCGGCCGCCTCCGCGGCGCGGCGGTCGGCGTCCCAGGCGTCGTGCGCGACCGCCGCGTCCAGCGCCACGGCGTACGCAGACTGCGCGGCCTCGTCGCTCTCGTCGCTGAGCTCCAAGGACAGCCGCTCCACGTCGGCGACCATGCGTCGTAGCGGCGCGAGCGCCGCGCGCAGCACGTCGTCGACGGTCTGGGCGTCGGCGAACGGCGGCTCCTGTGAGAGCAGCGCGACGTCGTCCGAGCGCTCGAGCGCCCCCGTCACGCGGGCGCGCGGGGGCAGGGTGCCGGCAGCTGCCCTGAGCAAGGTGGTCTTGCCGGAGCCGTTCTCACCGACGAGGCCGACCCGGCTGCCCGGAGCGACGGTGAGATCGAGGGCGTGCAGGACCTGGCGGGTGCCGAACCAGACGTCGAGGTCACTGATGCGGAGCGCGGAGATGGTGGATGCGGGCACGTCGACTCCATCGAGCTGGAGTGGAGACTCGCCGGGCGGCGCCGCGGGCGCGAGTCAGGTCAGGGTGCGATCCACATGGCGCGCCCAGTGTAGGCAGCCGACCCCACCTCGGCCACGCAATTGCGCGGGGGCTGCTCGTTGTGTCGGAAACCCCGCGTACGCGGGGTTTCGTCGGGTTCCTGGCCTCTGTAACCCCCAGGAACCCGACGGAAGCCCCAGGAACGTCGGCGGCGGCGGGTCAGCCGAGCCCGTGCAGGAACTCGACCAGACCGGCGAAGTAGGCGTCCGCGTCGTCGACCAGCGCCAGGTGGCTGCCGCGCGGCGAGTGGTGGTACTGCCCCTTCGGCAGCTGCTCGGCCATCCACCGCAGGTGCGCGGGGTCCATGGTGTCGTGCTCGGCCCCCATGACCAGGGTCGGCACCTCGATCCGCGACAGGTCGGCGGTGCGGTCCCAGTGCTCCAGCAGCCCGCTCGCGCCGAGCTCGCTGGGACCCTGCATCGGCACGTAGATCGCCGGGTTGATGTGGTCGAAGGCGCGCCGCACGGGATCGGGCCACTCGTCGACGGGCAGGCGGCAGACGTGGTGCACGTAGTGGTGCTCCATCAGCAACGCCTCGTACGACGGGTCGTCGGTCTCCCCCACCGCCTCGAGCCGCTTGATCTCGGCCAGGGCCGCCTGGTCCATCTGCGGCATCAGGACCTCCTCGGCGTAGCGGTTGTACGCCGGGATGCTGGCCATCATGTTCGAGATCACCAGACCCTTCAGCCGGTCCTGGTGAGCCAGCGCGTACTCCAGAGCCAGAACGCCGCCCCACGACTGCCCGTACAGCACGAAGTCGTCGGGCCCGAGCCCCAGCGCGGTCCGGACCTGCTCGACCTCGTCGACGAACCGGTCGATCTCCCACAACGAGGGCTCGTCGGGCTGGTCGCTGTAGAACGAGCCGAGCTGGTCGTAGAGGTAGTACTCGACCCCGGCAGCGGGCAGGTAGGAGTCGCACGACTCGAGGTACTCGTGCGTCGCCCCGGGGCCGCCGTGCAGCAGCAGCACCTTGAGCCGGGGGTTGTTGCCGAAGCGGCGGGTCCAGACTCGGAAGTCGCCGAGCGGCGTGGACACCGGGACCATCCGGACTCCCCCCGCGATGCGGTCGGGACGGTCCGAGGAGTCGAGGTAGTCGCCCATCGGCCGAGCATGCCAGTGACCGGTCGTCCGTCTGACGTGGGGCTCCAGCCCTACGTCAGGCGGACGACCCGTTGTGGCTCCGCGACCGAGCGCTGCAGGAAGCGCTCGGCCGCGCGGGCTGCGGGGTGGGAGACCAACGCGGCGATGACGCCGATGGCCGCGATCACCGCCCAGCCGGGCCATCCCCACTGCAGCGCCAGGAAGGTGAACAGCCCGGGGAAGACGATCGGCTGCGCCTGGTAGCCCAGGCCCCAGATCCCCTGGTAGTCGCCGAGGCGGCGGTGGTCGGACAGCTCGGACTGGAAGCCCCAGTCGGACGCCGACTGCCACAGCTCGGCGCCGGTGATCGTGACGTGGCCCAGCCAGATCAGCACGATCGAGACCCAGCCGACGGTCTCGTGCGTGATGCCGATGACCAGGCAGGAGAGGATGAACGCCATCCCCGAGAGGCGGACGGCCCGCAGGGCGCCCCGGACCGTCTCGGAGCCGCGTGAGGCGCGCACCTGGAGGAACACCGCCATCACGGTGTTGGTGCCGAACAGCCAGGCCAGCAGGGTGTGCGGTGCGTCGGTGCGCTCGACCAGCCAGAGCGGGACGACGACGTTGAGCAGCACCTGGTTGGAGCTGAGGACGCCGTTGCACAGCGAGAGCGTGACGAAGCCTAGGTTGCGCCAGGCCGGCGGCGCCGGGACGGCCGCCTCGTCGTCGCCGTCGGCCGGCGGCGCAGGGCGGTCGATGCGCGGCAGCCGCGAGACCATCACGGCGTTCAGGACGAGCAGCCCACCGGTCAGGAGGGGCACGGCCATGATTGCGTCACGGGTACCGATGGCCAGCGCGATGCCCCCGGCCAGCGCGCCCAGGGTGTACCCGACGTTGCGCGCTGACCTCATGTAGGCCAACGCGCGGACCCGCACCTCGCGTGGGAACACCGCGATCCGGTAGACGTTGCGGCCCGTGTTGCCAGAGACGCTCACCGCCGCGAGCACCGACAGCACGGTGACGAAGGAGACCATCCCGCCTGCGAGGGGCCACGCGAAGTACAACAGGGCCTCGACCAGGGCGGAGATCGCCCAGAGGGGCTTGGCGCCCACCCGGTCGGAGAGTCGGCCGAGCGGGAGCGAGAGCAGCAGCGTCACGACGCCCGAGATCGACATCCCGAGACCCACCTGGGCTCCGGTCAGGCCGACGATCTGGGTGAAGTACACCGCGGTGCCGGTGAGGAACGACCCGGTGGCGAACGCCGACAGCACGCACTGGAGGGCGAGATCACGCTCCAGCTTGCTGGGTGGAAGGACTCGTCGGAGCAGGGCGATCACCGAGACATCACCCGCTCATCCTCGCCTGCCCCACCGACACCAGGCCAGTCCTTATCGACCGGAGAGATACTTCGCAGCGATCAGCACCTGTTTCTGTCCGAAAAGGGTGTCGAATGCTGCGAAGTATCCAGAACGCCGATCAGCAGAGCTTGCCGTCCAGGACCGTGGGGCGGCCGTGGAGGAAGGTCGCGACGACGCGTCCGGGGAGCTCCATCCCGGCGTACGGCGTGTTGCGCGACAGCGAGACCGTGTCGGAGGCCTCGACCACGCGGCGTACCGAGGGGTCGTAGAGGACGAGGTTCGCCGGGGCGCCGTCCTCCAGCGGTCGGCCGTGGTCGGAGACCCGGCCGATCCGCGCCGGGGCGTACGACATCCGCCCGGCCACCTCGGCCCAGGTCAGGAGCCCGGGGTCGACCATCGTCTGCTGCACCACCGAGAGTGCCGTCTCGAGCCCGAGCATCCCGAACGCCGCCGCGGCCCACTCGCAGTCCTTGTCCTCGTGCGGGTGCGGGGCATGGTCCGTCGCGACCACGTCGATCGTCCCGTCTGCGAGAGCCGGCGCGCAGGGCCTCGGTGTCGGCCGCCGTACGCAGCGGCGGGTTGACCTTGTAGACCGGGTCGTACGACGCGGCGAGGTCGTCGGTGAGCAACAGGTGGTGGGGCGTCACCTCGGCGGTGACGTTCCACCCGGACGCCTTCGCCTGCCGGACCAGCTCGACGGACCCCGCCGTCGAGACGTGGCACACGTGCAGCCGGGAGCCGACGTGTGCGGCGAGCAGGCAGTCACGGGCGATCACGGCCTCTTCAGCCACGGCGGGCCATCCGGCCAGACCGAGCCGTCCGGAGAGCTCGCCCTCGTTCATCTGGGCGCCCTCGGTCAGCCGCGGCTCCTGCGCGTGCTGGGCGACGACCCCGTCGAAGGCCTTGACGTACTCCAGCGCCCGGCGCATCAGCACGGCGTCGCTCACGCAGTGGCCGTCGTCGGAGAAGACGCGCACCCGCGCCGCCGAGTCGGCCATCGCACCCAGCTCGGCGAGCTGCTGACCCGCCAGGCCCACGGTGACCGCCCCGACGGGGTACACGTCGCAGTAGCCGGCCTCGCGGCCCAGCCGCCACACCTGCTCGACGACTCCCGCCGTGTCGGCGACGGGGTCGGTGTTGGCCATCGCGTGCACGGCCGTGAAGCCGCCCACCGCGGCCGCCTGGGTCCCGGTCAGCACCGTCTCGGCGTCCTCGCGACCCGGCTCTCTCAGATGGGTGTGCAGGTCGACCAGACCCGGCAGGGCGACGAGCCCGGTGGCGTCGACGACCTCGGCGGCCGCGTCGGTCTCCCCGATGGCGATGACGCCGTCGCGGACCAGCAGGTCCGTGGGCTCGCCACCGAGGATCGAGGCGTTCTTGACCAGGTAGCTGCTCACGCGTCTGCACCCTCCGTCGCGATGGCCGGTTCGCTGCCGCCGAGCAGCAGGTAGAGCACGGCCATCCGGACGGCGACGCCGTTGGTGACCTGCTCGACGATCACCGAGCGGTCGCTGTCGGCGACGTCGGCGCTGATCTCCATGCCCCGGACCATGGGGCCGGGGTGCATGACGATCGTGTGGTCCTGGAGCGTCGCCATCCGGCGTCCGTCGAGGCCGTAGCGGCGGCTGTACTCCCGCGCGGTCGGGAAGAACCCGCCGCTCATCCGCTCGCGCTGGACGCGCAGCATCATCACGGCGTCGGCCTTCGGCAGCACGGCGTCGAGGTCGTACGACGTCTCGACCGGCCAGGTGTCGACGCCGACCGGGAGCAGGGTCGGCGGGGCCACCAGCGTGACCTCGGCCCCGAGCGTGTGCAGGAGCAGCGCGTTGGACCGGGCCACTCGCGAGTGCAGCACGTCGCCGACGATCGCGATCCGCTGGCCGTCGAGCGTCCCGCCGTTGCGCGCGCCGAGGTGCCGCCACATCGTGAAGGAGTCGAGCAGCGCCTGCGTCGGGTGCTCGTGCGTCCCGTCACCGGCGTTCACCACCGACGCGCGTACCCAGCCGGAGTTCGCCAGTCGGTGCGGCGCACCGCTGGCGCCGTGCCGGATCACGACGGCGTCGCAGCCCATTGCCTCGAGGGTCAGGGCGGTGTCCTTGAGGGACTCGCCCTTCGACAGGGACGAGCCCTTGGCCGAGAAGTTGATGACGTCGGCCGAGAGCCGCTTGGCGGCCGCCTCGAAGGAGATGCGGGTCCGCGTGGAGTCCTCGAAGAACAGGTTGACCACGGTCCGGCCGCGCAGGGCGGGCAGCTTCTTGATCGGGCGGTCGGCGAGCGAGCGCATCTCCTCGGCGGTGCTGAGGACCAGCTCGGCGTCGTCGCGGCTGAGGTCGGCAGCCGACAGCAGGTGCTTCTTCACGAGGCAGCTCCCTCGATCACGACCGCGTCGGCTTCGTCGACGCCGGCCAGGTGGACCCGCACGCGCTGGACCAGCGAGGTCGGGAGGTTCTTGCCGACGAAGTCGGCGCGGATCGGCAGCTCGCGGTGTCCCCGGTCGACCAGCACGGCGAGCTGGACGCCGCGCGGCCGCCCGACGTCGTTGAGGGCGTCGAGGGCCGCCCGGATCGTGCGCCCGGAGAACAGCACGTCGTCCACGAGCACGACGACCTTGTCGTCGATGCCGCCGTCGGGAATCTGGGTCGGGAGCAGGGTCCGGGCCGGCTTGAGCCGGAGGTCGTCGCGGTACATCGTCACGTCGAGCGATCCGAACGGGACCGTCGCTCCCTCGACCGCGGCGATCCGCTCGGCGATCCGCTCCGCGAGCGGCACGCCGCGCGAGGGGATCCCGAGGAGGACGACGTCGTCGGCGCCCTTGTTGCGCTCGAGGATCTCGTGGGCGATCCGGCTCAGGGCCCGGGAGATGTCGCTCTCGTCGAGGACGGTGCGGTCGGCGCTCACGGGGCCGGGATCCGGCACGCCGGGCGAGGAATCAGCAGTGGCAGGCGCAGGCATCTGCGGCCAGACCTCCTTCTCCGCCTCACAGGACGGCTCGTTAAAGGATGTCGATCGCGGGTGACCCTAGCAGTTGCCGGACCGGGTGCGGGTGCCGGACACGGCCCGGCAGGCGTCAGCGGAGCGGGATCTTCACCACCGTGCCGTCGGTGGAGGCCACCGCACCCGTCGACACGTAGCCGCACCGGCGTGGATGGCAACGCCGTACGGCGCGAACAGGTTCGTGGCGACCGCGACCGAGGCCTTGCCGGACGACTTCGGGAACACCCGTCGCAGCGAGCCGAGCGGGCTGCCGGCGTTCGCGAGGCCGCGGTCGGCGATCTGCACGGCGTACAGCCGCTTGCCGGCCCAGGCCAGACCGGTCACGTTGGTGAGCCCCGTCGCCCAGACCTTCGGCTTGTGGCCGGGGACCACCCGCCAGATGCGCGCGGCATGGCGCGGGTAGGGGTACCCGGTCAGCTCGCTGACGTAGAACGCGCCGTCCGGCCCACGCACGACGTCGGTCGGCACCGACTCGTAGCGCCTCCCGGCCGCCTTGCGGTCGTGGAGCCTGGCGACCGTGCGGACCTTGCGTCCCTGCGTGGAGACCAGGTCGTTGCCCCCCGCGTCGGCGACCAGCCAGGAGCCGTGGGCGCGCTTGACCAGTCCGGCCGGGTCGCTGTCGGGACCGTCGACCGGGTTCTTCTTCCGCTCGTACGCCGCGAGGTCGGCCACGGACATGACCTTCCTCGTCCTGAGGTCCACCGACAGCAGGTGACCCAGCTGCCGCTGCGCGCGTGGCTTGAGCTTCCCGCGCGCCTTCGGCGCGGCGCCGAGGCCCGACGTCAGCACCAGCGTGTGCCCACCCACGACCGCGAGGCCCGACGGTCCGATCGGCGAGGCGTGCGTGCCCTGGTCGCTGAGCGACGCGAGGCCGCTGAGCACCCGGTGCTGCTTCCCCTTGCGCACCCGCATCACGGACCCGGTCCACCCGAAGCACGAGGGTCCGTCACCACCGGCGACGCAGGTGCCCGTGCCGCCCTGCCCGGCCTCGGCGACGTACATCACGCCGTGCGGGCCGAAGGCGATGTCGCGCGGACCGTGCAGGCCGTGGGCCACGATCTTCAGCGCCACTCCACGGGCTCGCTCGGGGGCCGAGCGTCCCGTGGCCGGTGCCGGTCCGAGGACCACCGCACAGACCGTCAGTGAGACCAGCGCCGCCGCCGCGCGGCCGGCCCCGCCCACGATCAGTGCCCTCCGAGCTGCTCGGCCAGGTCCTTGAGGACCGTCTCGTAGGCGCGGTGGTACGTCGGGTAGGCGAAGTGCTGGTGCAGCAGCGTCGGGAGCGGGACCTCGGCGTGCACCGCGAGCTCGAGCATCGACATGATCTCGCCACCGTTGACGCCCACCACGACGCCGCCGACGAGGACCTCCCGAGAGCGGTCGAGCACGAGCTTGATCACGCCCTCCTCGCGGGCCATCCAGCCCCGGCCGCCCAGGTCGCCGGTCGCGACGATGACGTCCAGACCGGCGTCGCGCGCGGCCTTCTCGGACAGTCCGACCGAGGCCACCTCGGGCGCGGTGAAAGTCACCCGGGAGACCGCGCGGTAGTCGGCCCACGGGCCGTCTCGTCCGAGGAGGTCGTTGACCACGACCGCGCCCTGGTACATCGAGACATGGGTGAAGGCCCCCTTCCCGACGATGTCGCCGATGGCCCACACGCCGTCGGCCACCCGCATCCGCTCGTCAGGGTCGAGCACCCGCGAGTCGGGGTCGAGGCCGACGTTCTCCAGCCCGAGGCCCTGCAGGTTGTTCCGGCGTCCGGCGGCCACGAGCAGCTTGTCGGCGGTCAGCTGCTGTTCCGCGAGCGCGACCGTGAACTGCCCCTCGGCGTACGACACAGAGTCGATCGTCGCCCCGGTGAGCACCTGGATCCCGGTCTCCGCGAACGCCTTCTCCAGCGCGGTGCTGGCCTCCGGCTCCTCGAGGGCGATGAGCCGGTCGGCCACCTCGACCAGCGTGACCCGCACCCCGAACAGCGCCATCACCTGGGCCAGCTCGCACCCGATCGCGCCACCCCCGATCACGATCAGCGACGCCGGGAGCTCCTCCAGCTTGACGGCCTCGCGGTTGGTCCAGAACGGCGTGTCCGCCAGTCCCGGGATCGGTGGCGCGGAGGGTGCCGTGCCGGTGTTGATCACGATCCCCCGGGTCGCGGTGTACGTCGTGCCGCCCACCTCGACTCCCCCGTCGCCGGTCAGCACGCCACGGCCCCGCACGAACGTCGCGCCGGCGTCCTCCAGCCGCTTCACCGCGACCGTGTCGTCCCAGTTGTCGGTGGCCTCGTCGCGGATGCGCACGTGCACGGGCGTCCAGTCCGGGGAGACGGTCGAGCTGCCCGCCAGCTCGTTGACGCGATGGGCCTCACGCAGGGTGTGCGCGGCGGCGATCATCATCTTCGACGGCACGCACCCGAAGTAGGGGCACTCACCGCCGACGAGCCGCTCCTCCACCCCGAGCACCCGCAGCCCCGCCTCGGACAGCTTGATGGCGACGTGCTCCCCGCCGGGGCCGAGGCCCACCACGACGACGTCGTACTCCGTGCTCTGCTCCGCCATGGGCCCACCCTCGCACGTACCGCCATGGGCGCCGGGCCCCTCGGCCCGGAAAACGCGGACGAATTGCCTCCCCGGCCGCGCGTGTCGCCGGTTTCGTCCGCGTTTTCTCGGAGGATGCCGGGACGTCGGGACGCCGCGCCGTCAGGTGGACACGTGGCGGGCTCGGGCGAAGCAGAACAGGCCGTAGCAGCCGATCCCGAGCGAGATCACGAACAGCAGGACCGGACCGAAGGGCTGCTGCAGCACCCGGTGCAGCGCCTGGTCGAGGCCGCCCGACTTCTTCGCGCTGTGGTCGATCGCGGCCCAGCAGAACAGCACGCCGACCACGCCGATCGCGACGCCCTTGGCGACGTACCCCGCCTTGCCGAAGAGCCGGTAGGCCGTGCCGGCATTGCCGCTGTGCGCTTCGGGGTCGAGGTGCTCGAGGAACTTCTCGGTCCAGCCGCGGTAGCAGAGGTAGCCGCCGTACCCGATGATCGCCAGGCCGAGGAGCCCGACCAGCCAGCGACCGAACGGCTGCTCCATGAGGGTCGCGGTGTAGTCCGAGGTCTTGCTCTTCGAGCCGGACCCGAGGGCGACGTGGACGGCACTGACGCCGAGCGTGCCGTAGACGACGGCCTTGCCGACGTCCGTCAGGGGCGCCAGCGCCTTCTTCGCGCCGTCCGCCTCGCCGAAGTCGACGAACGCCTCGAGGAGCTTCCAGGCGACCAGGGCGAACATCCCCACCGCGACGACCCAGACGACCACCCGTCCGAAGGGCTGCTGGGCCAGCTGGTGCAAGGCGCCGTTGCGTGACGCCGCGCCGCTGTGGTCGCCCAGAGCGAGCTGGATCCCCAGCCAGGCGATGGTCAGGTGCACGATCCCGTAGGCAACCATGCCCAGCCGCACGGCGTGGTCGCTCCACGAGCTGCGATCAGCACGTCGTCCGAGGTTCTCGGCCCGATCGGACACACCCGCCATGGCGCCGACCCTAGAGAGGCCGGGCGCAGCGGCCACCACCCCTCGGGGTGACGGGCAGGTCAGCCGACCAGGGAGTCCCGGTCGCGGAGCATGCTGCCGAGGACCCCGTTGACGAAGGTCGGCGAGTCGTCGGTGGAGAGGTCGCGAACCAGCGCGATGGCCTCCGCGACAGCGACGGGAGGCGGCACGTCGGAGGCGAAGAGCAGTTCGTACGCGCCGATCCGCAGGGCGGTGCGGTCGACAGCGGGCATCCGCTCCAGGGTCCAGCCCTCGGAGTACGACGACAGGACCTCGTCGATGCGGGCCCGATGCTCGCTCACTCCACGCACCAACGTGGCGGTGTAGGGGTTGGTCGGACCGTCGCCCGCGGCGATCGCGGCGTTCAGCTCCTCGACCGGGTCCAGGTCCCGCATCTCCGCGGCGTACAGGATGTCGAGCGCGCGCTTGCGGGACTTCGACCGAGCGGGCATGACGAGCCGGTCAGGCCTTGACGCGGCCGAGGTACGACGAGTCGCGGGTGTCGACCTTGACCTTCTCGCCCTGGGTGATGAACAGCGGCACCTGGATCTCGTGGCCGGTCTCGAGCGTGGCCGGCTTGGTGCGGCCGGTGGCGCTGTCGCCGACGACGCCGGGCTCGGTGTAGGTGATCTCGAGCTCGACCGAGGCCGGGAGCTCGATGTAGAGGACGCGTCCGTCGTTGCTCGCGACGATGGCCTCCTGGTTCTCCAGCATGAAGTTCTTGGCGTCGCCGACGATGTCGGGCCCGATCTCGAGCTGGTCGTAGGTCCCGGTGTCCATGAAGACGTACGACGTGCCGTCGTTGTAGAGGTACTGCATCGTGCGCTTGTCGACGCTGGCGACGTCGACCTTCACGTCGGCGTTGAACGTGCGGTCGACGGTCTTGCCGGACTCGACGTTCTTCAGCTTCGACCGCACGACCGCGCCGCCCTTGCCGGGCTTGTGGTGCTGGAACCAGATGACCTGCCAGAGCTGGCCGTCGAGGTTGAGGACCATGCCGTTCTTGAGGTCGTTGGTGGTGGCCATGCGGGAGTGCCTCTTCTGGTGGGGATCGACGAGCCCACTCTCCGGGGACGTCCGGGCGGGCGACCTCGGATTCGTAGTACGGCGCGCGGGGACCCTACGATTCCGCGGGCGCCCGCAGCCGCTTGGTCCGCAGCACCCGACGAGCCACGAGCCACGACGGCAGCCCCAGGAGAGCGATCGCGACGACGAACGGAAGCGCCGCGCCCACGCCCACCAGGAGCCCGACGACCACCGTGACGAAGGCGTGCCACCCGTGTCGCAGGCCTCCGACGAAGCCGCCGGTCGTCCTCTGTACCGGCGCCACGCCCACCGTGCGGGTCACGTCGACGGTGATCGTCGCCAGGCTGGTGCGGTCCGAGAGGTAGGCCTGCTGCTGGCGCAGCGACTCCAGCTCCCCCTGGCGCTGGGTCAGGGCCCGCTCCACGGCCAGGAGCGCCCGCAGGTTGGCCGTGTGCGTGACCAGCACCCGGAGTCGGCGTACGCCGGCCCGCTCGGCTGCGATCCGGGCTCCGAGGTCGATCACCTGGGTCGTGACGTCCTCGGCCTTGCGCGAGGAGCTGCGCAGGGAGCCGGCGGCCGCCAGCTGGGTCATCGCCCGGTCGAAGCGGGAGCTCGGGACCCGGATGACCAGGTGCGAGCTGGTCACGGTGCCGTGGTCGTTCGTCGACGTGTTCTCGTCGGCGACGCGACCGTCGAGGAGCGCGAGGGCGGCGTCCAGACGGGTCCGGGTCGCCGACACGTCGCCGCTGCTCAGCTCGATGCGTCCGGTCGAGATGACGTCGCGCTGCTCGGTGACGGTCTGCTGCACCGCGAGCTTGTCGACCGCAGCGTTGGCGAGCGGCGCCCGCGCCGAGTCGCCGGTGGCACCGGCTGCCGTGCTGCCTGCGGAGTCCTGCGTGGCGCTCTGGCTCGACGGCGCGGAGCAGGCCGTCGCGAGCAGGACCAGGAGCAGGAGCAGGAGGGCGACCGGCCCACCTCGGGCGGCGGTGACTGAACGATGCACGACGAGCTCCCCTCGTGGGCCGAGACCGGTGACGTGCCGATCTGACGGCCGCTCGGGCCCCCCGGTTCCAAGAAATCGGGTCGTCCGCTGGAGGTGGGGCTATGGCACCACGTCAGGCGGACGACCCGAATCAGCAACCAAGGCGAGGGCGTCGCGGTAGCCGTCGACGCCGCGGCCGCTGATGACCGCGGCGGCGTGGGGGGTGACCACCGAGTGGTGACGGAACTCCTCGGGGCGCTGCATCGGGTCGCTGAGGTGGACCTCCACCAGGGTCGCGGTGAGCTGGGCGCAGGCGTCGTACAGCGCGAGGGAGTAGTGGGTCCACGCGCCCGCGTTGAGGACCACCGGGGTGGCGTCGTCGGCCGCCTGGTTGAGCCAGTCCAGGAGCTCACCCTCGTGGTTGGTCTGCCGGACCTCCACCTCGAGCCCCGCCTCGCGCCCCCACTGCTCGCACAGGGCGGCCAGCTCGGCGTGGGTCGTGGAGCCGTAGATCTCGGGCTGGCGACGTCCGAGCCGGCCGAGGTTGGGTCCGTTGAGCACGAGCACCCTCATCGCGCACCCTCCACCATCACGTCGTACGCCGTGCGCAGCCACTGCTCCTCGGGGTCGACCAGGATCCCGCGGTCGCGCCAGGTCGGCGAGGACGACGAACCGCAGCGACGTGCCTCGCGACTTCTTGTCGACGGCCATCCGCGACCTCAGGTCGTCGTAGCTCGCCCCGGCCCAGCCGGTCGGCAGCCCCACCCCGGCGAACGCCGTGCGGTGCCGGTCGGCGAGCTCGTCGGCGAGGACGCCGGCCGCCCGCGCCAGCTCGGCGACGTAGACGCAGCCGATCGCGACGGCCTCGCCGTGGCGCAGGGTGTACCCGCTCGACTGCTCGACGGCGTGACCCATCGTGTGCCCGTAGTTGAGCACCTCCCGGCCGGGGTGCTCGCCCTCACCGCCGCTCTCGCGCAGGTCTGCGGCGACCACCGAGGCCTTCACCCGCACGGCCCGCTCGACGAGCTCGCGCAGCACCGGGGAGCCGGTGGCGGGCACGTCTCGTCCTCGACGAGGAGAGGATCTCGGGGTCGGCGATGAAGCCGCACTTGACCACCTCGCCGAGTCCCGACCGCAGCTCCTCGGGCGGCAGCGTGCGCAGGAGGTCGAGGTCGCAGAGCACCCCGGCCGGCTCGTGGAAGGCACCGACGAGGTTCTTGCCGGAGCCGGTGTTGATGCCGGTTTGCCCACCGCGGCGTCGACCATGCCGAGCAGCGTGGTCGGCACGTGCACCAGTCGGACGCCCCGCAGCCAGGTCGCGGCCACGAAGCCGCCCAGATCGGTCGCGGCGCCACCACCGACGGCCACCACGGCATCGCTGCGGGTGAAGCCGGCGGCGCCCAGCGCCTCCCAGCAGTCCTGGGCCACGCGCGGCGGTCTTGGCCGCCCTCGCCGCCGGGACGGCAGGTCCAGCACGTCGAACGACGCCCCCAAGGTCGACCTGACCGCGGCCGGGGCATCGGCGAGGTCCGGTCGGGGTGGACCACGGCCACCCGCCGCGCCCCCGGCCCGACCAGCGAAGGGAGCCGGCCGAGCAGGTCCTCGCCCACCACGACGTCGTACGGCGCTGCGGTGGCGACGCGCACCACCGTCGGCTCACTCATCGAAACCTGCCTCCACGGCCCGGGCCACGGCGTCGGCCACCTCGTCCGGCGACCGGCCGTCGGTGTCGACGCTGATCCCCGCGACCGCCTCGTAGACCGGTGTCCGCTCGTCCAGCAGCGCCTTCATGGTGCCCCGCACGTTGCCGAGCAGGAGCGGGCGCGAGCACCCAGTCCCACACGGGCCGCCGCATCGGCCAGCCCGACGCGCAGGAACACGACCCGGTGCCCGGCCAGCAGCGATCGGGTCTCGGGGGCCATCACCGCGCCACCGCCCACGGCGAGGACCCCGGCGTGCTCCCCCAGCGCGTGGGCCACCGCCTCCCGCTCCAGCGCCCGGAAGTGCTGCTCACCGGAGTCGACGAAGATCTCGGAGATCGGGCGCCCCTCGGCACGCTCCACGTCGTCGTCGGTGTCGCGGAAGGCCACGGCCCAGCGCCGAGCCAGAAGGGCACCCACCGTCGTCTTGCCCGCGCCCATCGGCCCGATCAGCACCACCCGCGGCCCGGTCACGCGCCGGTCACCGGTATCTCAGCGTGTCGAGGTAGCCCTGGACGTTGCGCCGAGTCTCGGACACGGCGTCACCGCCGAACTTCTCCAGCACCGCGTCGGCCAGCACCAGCGCCACCATGGCCTCCGCCACGACTCCCGCCGCCGGCACGGCGCACACGTCGGAGCGCTGATGGTGGGCCACCGCCGCCTCGCCGGTGGCGACGTCGACGGTGCGCAGCGCACGAGGCACCGTCGCGATCGGCTTCATCGCCGCGCGGACGCGCAGAGGCTCACCCGTCGACATGCCGCCCTCGGTGCCGCCCGAGCGCCCGCTCGTGCGCCGGATCCCCTCGTCCGTGGGCACGATCTCGTCGTGGGCGAGGCTGCCCGGGGTGGCCGCCAGCTCGAACCCGTCACCCACCTCGACGCCCTTGATGGCCTGGATCCCCATGAGGGCACCGGCCAGCCGGGAGTCGAGCGACGGTCCCAGTGGACGTGGGAGCCGAGGCCCGGAGGCAGCCCGTACGCGACCACCTCGACGACGCCGCCGAGGGTGTCGCCGTCGCGATGGGCCTCGTCGATGCGCGCGACCATGGCCGCGCTGGTGTCGGGGTCGAGGCAGCGCACCTCGTCGGCGTCCAGCCGAGCGACGTCGTCCGCGACGGGCAGTACGCCGGCCGGGGCGCGGACTCCCCCGAGCTCGATCACGTGCGCGACCAGCCGAGCCCCCGTCGCCTGCTCCAGGAACGCGCTCGCGACCCGCCCCAGCGCGACCCGGGCGGCGGTCTCGCGGGCCGAGGCCCGCTCGAGCACGGGCCGGGCCTCGTCGAAGGCGTACTTCTGCATGCCGACCAGGTCGGCATGACCCGGGCGCGGGCGGGTCAGCGCCTCGTTGCGCGCCAGTCCCTCGAGCTCGACCGGGTCGACCGGGTCGGGGGCCATCACCTTCTCCCACTTGGGCCACTCGGTGTTGGCGATCTGGATCGCCACCGGGCCGCCCTGGCGTCGCGCCCGTGCCGGACGCCGCCCAGGATGCTGACCTCGTCCTGCTCGAACCTCATCCGAGCACCGCGGCCACGACCCAGGCGCCGGCGGGCCAGGGCCTCGGCGATGTCGTCGGAGGTGATCTCGACGTGCGCCGGCAGCCCCTCCAGCACGGCGACCAGCGCCGGGCCGTGGGACTCCCCCGCAGTCAGCCAGCGCAGCATGCGCTCAGTGTTCCATGCGGGCCGCGGCGGCCCGCGCGGTCAGCCCCCGACGAGACGCGACCACAGGTCCTCGCCCCACAGCACGCCCACCAGCGCGCCGATGAGCATGAACGGGCCGAAGGGGAACCCCTTGCGGTTGACGACGCGCAGGGCCGACAGCAGGCCGCCGCCGACCCCGCCGATCAGGAACCCGGCGTACACGCCGATCAGCAGCGGTCCCCACCCCAGCCAGCCCAGGGCGATCCCGAGCACGCCCGAGAGGCGGACGTCGCCGAAGCCGAGGCCGCGGGGATAGATGAACCACAGGAGTCCGTACAGGAAGCCCGCGACCAGCCAGCCCAGCCCGGCGTGGACCACGGACCTCGTGTCGCCGGTGACGGCCCACCCGACGAGCGCCAGCAGGATGACGACGACGTACAGGCGCGCGATGACGTACGTCGGGAGCAGGTGCCGGCGCCAGTCGACGACCGCCAGCGCGACGTACGCCGGGACGAGCGGCACCCACATCGCCCACGCCCAGTGCCAGCCTGTGCCGTAGCCGGCCAGACCACCTGCGACGGCACCGGCGACGGCGGAGCGCCAGGCGAGCCCGCGGGCCTCGGCGATCTCGGCCAGCGGCACGACCGGCTCGTCGCCGACCGGGGCCGGCACCGGGGCGGCGCTCGCCGACTCCGTCGCCGCGGCGGTCTCCGCCTCCGGGTCCGGCTCCGGCTCCGGGTGCGGCTCCGGCTCGGGGATCGCCGCGATGATCCGAGGCACGAGCGCCGAGCCGGCCCCGGCCACGACGGCGCCGACGAGGACGGCCAGGGCGGTCGAGTCCATGCGGGGACCCTAGGGCACGGCAGGGACTCAGCGACGGCGATCGGCCAGGGCGGACTCCCCCGCGCGTCGCATCGTGTCGAGCACGTCGTCCTCGCGCCCGGTCATCGCGCGCACCTGACCCACGGCCTGCTGGACGAGCAGGTCCAGGCCGCTGATCACGGTCCGGCCGTCCACCAGGGCGGCCGCCGCGAGCGGTGTCGGCCACGGGTCGTAGACGACGTCGAAGACGACCGGGACCTCCGCCAGGGCGGTGAGCAGGGACGCCGACTGAGACTGCGCAGGAACGGTCGAGACGACGATGTCGGCGGACTCCTGGCCGAGGTCTCCGAGGGCGCGCACCTGCACCCGCGGAGCCTGTGGGTGCCGGGCGACGGCCGCGACCGTCTCCTCGGCGCGCGCGGGGTCGCGGACCACGAAGGTCACCTCACGGACGCCGAGCTCGGCCAGAGCCAGGACGACCGAGGCGGCGGTCGCTCCCCCGCCCAGGACGACAGCCCGCGAGAGCGGCCCGGAGGTGGCTGCACCGATCGCGGCCAGCGCGCCCGGCACGTCGGTGTTGAGCCCGCGCCGGGCGCCGTCCTCGTCCAGCACCAGGGTGTTGGCAGCGCCGGCGAGCCGGGTCCAGGCGTCGCCGGTGCTGAGCAAGGGAAGCACCTCGCGCTTGAGCGGCATGGTGAGCGACATCCCGCGCCACTCGCCGCCCAGCCCCTCGACGTACTCCGCCAGCGCTCCGGCGGGCACGCGCACCGCGTCGTACGTCCAGTCCAGCCCGAGCTGGTCGTAGGCCGCGCGGTGCAGCACCGGCGACAGCGAGTGCCCGACCGGGTCACCGAGGACCGCGCAGCGCACCTCCGGACCTCCTCAGCACGCGGTCGACGTGGTGCAGTACTGCCGCAGCTCGGCCTTGAGCCCCAGGAACTCGGAGTACGTCTCGACGAACTTGGTCTCGCCCGTGCGCAGGTTCACCGTCAGGTAGTAGTACCAGGGTCCGGCCACGGGGTTCAGGGCCGCCTTGATGGCGTCGTCACCGGGCGAGTCGATCGGCCCTGGCGGCAGCCCCGGGTTGGCGTAGGTGTTGTACGGCGAGTCGACGTGGGTGTCCTCGGTGGTCACCGCCACCACGCCCTTGCGATGCAGGGCGTAGTTCACCGTCGCGTCGATCTGGAGCAGCCCGTTGGTGCCGCCCTTGTCGCCGGGACCGTCGAGGCGGTTGTAGATCACCCGCGAGATCTTCGGCATGTCGCTGCCGCGGCCCTCCGCCTGGATCAGGCTCGCGATCGTCATCACCTCGGCGGGGGTCTTGCCGACCTTCTGCGCACCGCTCACCAGGCCGTCGTCGGTCGCCGCCTGCTTCCAGCGGTCGACCATGTCCTTGATCATGTCGACCGGCTTCTCGGTGGGCCCGAAGCCGTACGTCGAGGGGAACAGGTAGCCCTCCGGATTGCCGTTGGCGTACGACGGGAGCCCGATCGCCGCAGTCTGCTTCAGCGCGTCGTCGAAGTCGGCGGCGGAGTACTTCGTCTTGGCCGCCAGGATCGCCACGATGTCGACGGCCCGCAGGCCCTCGGGGATGGTGACGGTGTCCTTCACGATGTTCTTCGGGTTGTTCAGGATCTTGAAGGCGTCGGCTGCCGACATCTTCTTCTTCAGGTCGTAGTAGCCGACCTGGATGGTGTTCTTGTTGTTGCTGGCGCTGATGAACGCGTCGACCGACGCCACGACGCCCGCGGTCTTCAGGTTGCGCCCGATGGTCGCGGTCGAGTCGCCCTCCTTGACCTCGAACAGCACCTTGCCGTGCCCGTGGCCGGAGTAGTCGGCGGAGTGGGAGAGGTGGTCCTTGAGGTAGTGGAAGCCCTTCGTGCCGACGACGAGGGCACCACCCACGACGACGACCAGGGCCACGACGACGGCCAGGCACCCCGGCACACTGCGACGACGCTCCCGCTTGCGGGCGCCGCCGAGGTACGCCGGGTCGTAGCCGCCCTCGCCGTCCTCCTGCGCGTCGAGCTCCTCGTCCAGCCCAGGAGGCGAGGCGGGGTCGCTCGACCGGGGGTCGTCGTAGCCGCTGCCGTCGCTCATGAATCTCCTGTCGCGATGTCGGTAGGTCCGACGTTCCCGGGCACCAGCTCCCCGGGCGGTCGGCCCGTGGCGCGCTCGGTGTCCAGGGCGTGCTGCAAGATCAGCACCGCCGCCGCCTGGTCCACCACGGCCCGACGCGCGGCACCCTTCTTCCCCCGGTCGCGCAGCATAGCCTCCGCACTCACCGTGCTCAGACGCTCGTCCTGCAGCCGCACCGGGACCGGAGCCACGCGTGCCGCGAGCCGGGCACCGAACTCCCGAGCGCTCAGGGCCGCCGGACCCTCCCCTCCCGAGAGGGATCGTGGGAGCCCGACCACGACCTCCATCGCCTCGGCCTCGCGCACCAACCGGGCGAGGCGCGCGAGGTCGCCCTTGCCGCGGCGCACGGTCTCCACGGGCGTCGCCAAGAAGCCCGACGGATCGCTCCGGGCGACCCCGATCCGGGCCTGTCCCGGGTCGATCCCGAGTCGTACGCCGTTGCGCATCGTCGACGACCGCTCAGGCGGCCCCGGCCGCCTGCGCGACGACGACCCTCGCCGCCTCCAGCGCCTGGTCGACCCGCGACGCGTCGGTGCCACCGCCCTGCGCGACGTCGTCCTTGCCGCCGCCGCGACCCTCGACCAGCGGCATCACCGCAGCCAGGACGTCGTTCGCGCGCACCCCGCGGTCGCGGGCGCGCTCGTTGGTCGCCGCGACGACGGCCACCTTGCCGTCCTTGACGCCGACCAGCACGGCCGCGCCCGGCTGCTCCTGGCTCAGCCTGCTGCGCAGGTTCAGGGCCATCGTCCGGATGTCGCCGGCGTCCGCGCCGTCGATGCGCAGGCTGATCAGCCGCACGCCGTTCACGTCCGACGCATCGGCCGCGAGCTCGGCACCCTGCGACAGCAGCTGGGCGATCCGGGTCTGCTCGAGCGCCTTCTCCGCGGCGCGGAGGCGCTCGACCATGTCGTTGACCCGCTCGGGCAGCTCCTCGGGTCGCGCCTTGAGCGCCTCGGACAGCTGGGCCACCAGGACGTGCTCGCGCGCGAGGAACTGGTACGCGTCGGCGCCGACGAGCGCCTCGACCCGGCGTACGCCGGACCCGATGGACGACTCACCCAGCAGCTTCACCACGCCCAGGTGACCCGAGCGGTCGGCGTGGGTGCCGCCGCAGAGCTCGCGCGCCCAGTCGCCGACGGAGACCACGCGGACGCGGTCGCCGTACTTCTCGCCGAAGAGCGCCATCGCGCCCGAGCGCACCGCCTCCTCCTGGGTCATGATCTCCGCCTGGACCGCCAGGTCGGAGAGCACGAGGTCGTTGACCCGCGCCTCGACGTCCTGCATCACCGAGAGCGGCACCGCGCCCGTGGCCGAGAAGTCGAAGCGGAAGCGGCCGGGTGCGTTCTCCGAGCCGGCCTGGGTCGCCGTCTCGCCGAGGGCCTCGCGGAAGGCCTTGTGCACCATGTGCGTCGCGGTATGGGCACGCGAGATCGCCTTGCGGCGCTCGACGTCGACCTCGGAGTGCGCCTCGAGACCGGGCGTCACCTCTCCGCTGAGCACCCGAGCCGTGTGCACGATCAGCCCGGAGATCGGCGACTGGACGTCGCGGACCTCGACCCGGGCGCCGTTGCCGAGCTCGATCACGCCCTGATCGGCCAGCTGGCCGCCGCCTTCGGCGTAGAACGGCGTGCGGTCGAGCACGAGCTCGACGTCGTCGCCCTCGCGCGCCGAGTCCACGACCTCGCCGTCGCGGACGATGCCGCGCAAGCTGCCGTCGCCGACCACCTCGCGGTAGCCGGTGAAGTCGACCGCGCCGCCGAGCAGGTCGGCGACGGTGCGGTAGGCGGCGGTGTTGGCGTGCGCGCCCTTCTTGGCACGCGCGTCCTCCTTCGCCCGCTGCCGCTGCTCGCCCATGAGCTCGCGGAACCCGACCTCGTCGACCTCGAGGCCCTGCTCGGACGCCATCTCCAAGGTGAGGTCGATCGGGAACCCGTAGGTGTCGTGGAGGGCGAAGGCACGCTCGCCGCTGAGGACATGGCCTCCCGACTGCTTCACCTCCGCGGTCGCCTGGTCGAAGATCGTCGTGCCGGCCCGCAGCGTCTGCCGGAACGCGTCCTCCTCGGCGTAGGCGACCTGGGAGATCCTCTCCCAGTCACGGAACAGCTCGTGGTAGGTCTCACCCATCTTGTCGCGACTGACGGGCAGCAGCTCGGGCAGCACGCGGTCCTCGCAGCCGAGCAGACGCATCGAGCGAACCGCTCGCCGCAGCAGCCGGCGCAGGACGTAGCCGCGCCCCTCGTTGCCGGGGGTGACGCCGTCGCCGATCAGCATCAGGCAGCTGCGGACGTGGTCGGAGACGACCCGCATCCGGACGTCGTCGTCGTGGTTGACGCCGTACCGGCGACCGGTGAGCTCCTCGGCGCGCTCGATGACGGGGTACATCACGTCGATCTCGTACATGTTGTCGACGCCCTGCAGCAGGTAGGCGACGCGCTCGAGGCCCATGCCGGTGTCGATGTTCTTGCGCGGCAGCGGCCCGACGATGTCGAAGTCCTCCTTGGACCGCACCGCGCTCAGCTCGTCCTGCATGAAGACGAGGTTCCAGATCTCGAGGTAGCGGTCCTCGAGCTTGGCCGGCATGGAGGTGCGCTCGGTGGTCTCGAAGTCGCCGTCGGGGCCGTGATCGGGGCCGCGGTCGTAGAGGATCTCCGAGCAGGGGCCGCCCGGTCCGGGCACGCCCATCGACCAGTAGTTCTCCTTGGGACCGAGCTTGACGATCCGCTCGGTCGGCAGCCCGGTCACCTTCATCCACAGGTGCAGCGCCTCGTCGTCACCCTGCAGGATCGAGGGCCAGAGACGGTTCTCCTCCAGCCCCCAGCCGCCGTCGACCTGGGGCTTGGTGACGAGGTCCCAGGCGAGCTCGATGGCGCGTTCCTTGAAGTAGTCGCCGAAGGAGAAGTTGCCGCACATCTCGAAGAACGTGCCGTGCCGGGTCGTCTTGCCGACGTCCTCGATGTCAGGCGTCCGGATGCACTTCTGCACGCTCACCGCGCGTTCGTAGGGCGAGGACTCCTGACCCAGGAAGTAGGGCTTGAACGGCACCATGCCGGCGTTGACGAACAGCAGGGTCGGGTCGTCCAGGATCAGCGACGCCGAGGGTACGGCGGTGTGCGCGGCGGCCTCGAAGTGCGCCACGAACCTGCGCCGGATCTCCGCGGTGTCCATCACTGCCGCCCTTCTTCGTCGGACCTTCGGTGCCGAGCTGGCGTGGCTCGGGTCGTGGCTGGTGACTGCGCCAGCGACGGGGCCGGCGACCCGACCAGCTCGGGGACCCCATGAGGCACCAGCCCGAAGCGCTCACGCAACTGCGTTTCGGCCTCGGCCTGCCCCTGCGCGACCTCGTCGCGCAGCAGCCTGGCGCCCAGCGTCAGCGCCTGCCAGCGATCGCCGAGGCCTTCCGGCGTGAACGCCTCCTTGACCCGCCGGGCGCGAGCCATCGCGTAGACGCCCGCCCCGGCTCCGGCCAGGAACCACAGCCCACGCCTCACGAGGCCTGCCTCGCAGCCTGGTCCGCGACCTCGGCGCGCTGTCGGGCGCGCAGGTCGCGCTGCGCGGCCTTCAGGTCGGCCCGGCGCTGCTTGCGCGCCCGGCGTACCTCCAGCCTCATCTCGAAGCGGATCCGGTTGCGCGTGGCGGGCGCGAGCCCGCGGCGTACGCCGTGGACCAGGGAGGCCGCCTTCACCACCGACTCCTTGAGCACGATGTCGGCGAAGGCCGGGCCGGAGAGGTGGAGCGGCTCCGGGTCGGGCTGCGGCCGGCCGAGGTCGGTGATCAGGAACTCCACCGGCGCCGTCGCCCCCGACTCCGAAGGCGTGGCGGAGCCGGAGACGCCGGCCGACTCGTGCCCCGCCCGCTCCAGCTCGTCGAGGCGGTGCCGGAGGACAGCGAGGTCCGCCGCGGCCCGGGTCGCCGCCGACCGGGTGCGCACGAGACCGACCAGCAGAGCCAGGCACGCCAGCGCCAGCACGCCGACGGCGAGCAGCACGGCCTGGTCACGGGTCACAGCAGTCGACCCTATCGTCCGCGCACCATGCGCCGGATCCGCTCCCAGCGCTCCTTCACGGCCGCCTCGGCCCCCAGCGAGGTCGGGCGGTAGTACTCCGCGTCGAGGACGACGTCCGGGGCGTACTGCTGCTCGGCGATGCCGAACGGCTCGTCGTGGCTGTAGGTGTACGACGTCCCGTGGCCCAGCCGCTTCGACCCCGGGTAGTGGGCATCGCGCAGGTGGGGCGGCACCTGACCGATCTTGCCGGCGCGTACGTCGGCGCTCGCGGCGTCGATGGCCAGGGTCACGGCGTTCGACTTGGGGGCGACGGCGATCGCGATCGTGGCCTGGGCGAGGTTGAGGCGCGCCTCGGGCATCCCGATCAGCTGGACGGCCTGGGCGGCCGCCACCGCCGTCGGGAGCGCCGTCGGGTCGGCCAGTCCGACGTCCTCGCTCGCGAGGATGACGAGCCTGCGGGCGATGAACCGCGGATCCTCCCCCGCCTCGATCATCCGGGCGAGGTAGTGCAGCGCGGCGTCGGCGTCCGAGCCGCGCACCGACTTGATGAACGCCGAGATCACGTCGTAGTGCTGGTCGCCCTGACGGTCGTAGCGCACCGCCGCCCGGTCGACCGCGGTCTCGGCGGTGGCCAGGTCGATCGCCGAGACCCCCGTGGCGCGGGCCGCGCCGGCGGCCGCCTCCAGGTAGGTCAGGCCGCGACGCGCATCGCCCCCGGCCAGTCGCACGAGGTGGTCGCGGGCCTCCTCCTCGAGCGTGAAGTCGCCGGCCAGGCCTCGCTCGTCGGCCAGCGCCCGGTCGATCACCTCCGCGACGTCGTCGTCGGTCAGGGAGTCGAGCTGGAGCAGGAGGCTGCGGGAGAGCAGCGGCGAGATCACCGAGAAGAAGGGGTTCTCCGTGGTCGCGGCGACCAGCGTGACCCAGCGGTTCTCCACGCCGGGCAGGAGCGCGTCCTGTTGGGCCTTGCTGAACCGGTGGACCTCGTCGACGAAGAGCACCGTCTCACGGCCCCGGCGGGTCAGGTCGCTGCGCGCCTGGTCGATGGCGGCGCGCACCTCCTTCACCCCCGCGGACACCGCCGAGACCTCCACGAACGCCCGGTCCGTCTGCCCGCTGACGATCGCCGCGATCGTGGTCTTGCCCGTCCCCGGCGGCCCCCACAGGAGCACCGCCATCGGCTGGCGTCCGTCGATCAGCTGCCGCAGCGGCGAGCCCTCGGCGCGCAGCTGCGGCTGCCCGACCAGCTCGTCGAGGGTGCGCGGCCGCATCCGCACCGCCAGGGGGGCGGAGGCGGTCGTGTTGGCCGACAGCGAGCCGGCCCCGGGTGCCGGGGCCGGCGTGCGCACGTCGTCCGCCTCGAACAGCCCGTCCATGCCCCGAGCCTAGGGCCGAGCGCTGACGGCCCGCGCTCGGTGGTTGAGGAAGGCGCCCTGGCGCCTGTTGGAAACCACCCAGCCCGCAAACCGTCAGTGCGGTACGCCGGTGCCAACTGGTGACACTCCCGTACCGCACTGTCCGACCTCCGGGCAGAGCGACCACGCGGTGCTCAGGCGGAGGTGACGCCCTGCTTCTTCAGGTCGTACCAGGTGTCGGCGTACCCGGGCTGGTCCTGGAGCGTCTCGGAGGGGGCCCCACCGCTGGGGTTGCCCTGGTCGTCGACGCCCAGCAGCGGCGCGGTGATCGGTCGCGACGGCGCCTGGTTCATCTCGCCCGCGAAGTGGCAGGCCACCTTGTGCCGCTTGCCGATCTGCAGCAACGGCGGCTCCTGCTTGGCGCAGATCTCCTGAGCCATCCAGCAGCGCGTCCGGAACCGGCAGCCGCTCGGCGGGTTGATCGGCGACGGCACGTCGCCCTCGAGCCGGATCCGCTCACGACGTCCACCGATCGCGGCCTGCTTGACGTCGGGCGCCGACGAGAGCAGGGCCTGCGTGTAGGGGTGGTGCGGGTGCTCGTAGATGGTCTCCCGGTCGCCGATCTCCACGATCTTGCCGAGGTACATCACCGCCACCTCGGGGCAGAAGTGACGCACGATCGCGAGGTCGTGGGCGATGAACAGGAACGCGATGCCGAACTCGTCCTGGACGTCGCGCAGCAGGTTGACGACCTGCGCCTGGATCGACACGTCGAGCGCCGAGACGGGCTCGTCGGCCACGAGGAGCTTGGGCTGCAGGGCGAGCGCGCGGGCGATCCCGATGCGCTGGCGCTGACCGCCGGAGAACTCGCTGGGGTAGCGGTTGTAGTGCTCGGGGTTCAGCCCGACGACCTCGAGCAGCTCCTGGACCCGGGGCAGCACCTTGTTCTCGGGCACCATGTTGTGCACCCGCAGCGGCGTCCCCACGATCGTGCCCACCGTGTGCCGGGGGTTCAGCGACGAGTAGGGGTCCTGGAAGATCATCTGGATCTCACTGCGGATCGGCATCATCTGCCGGCGCGTGAGAGGCCCGATGTCGGTGCCCTCGAAGTTGATCTCGCCCGAGGTGGGGTCATAAAGCCGGGTGATGAGTCGCCCGGTGGTCGTCTTGCCACAGCCCGACTCCCCCACCAGGCCCAGCGAGGCGCCCTTGCGGAGCTCGAACGAGACCCCGTCGACCGCCTGCACATGAGCCACCGTCCGGCGGATCACACCGCCGGACTTGACCGGGAAGTACTTCTTCAGGTCGCGGACCTCCAGGAGGAGGTCCTTGCCGACCGCGGGCCCTGAGCTGACGGGCGCAGGCTCGATGTCGGAGTTGGTCACGATGCTCATCCTGCCCTCAAACGTCGTCGGGGTCGACTGCTGCCAGTTCCGGGATCATCTCACCGGTCGTCGGATCGACCAGGTCGGGAGCGATCTCGGGCAGCACCTCTTCGGCGTAGATCTCGCTCGGATTGGCCAGGTGACACCGCTTGAGGTGGTTGTCACCACGGTCTCCGGGCACCAGGTCGGGAAGGGTGGTCCGGCACAGGTCGCCGGGCACCTTGTCGACGTGGGGGCACCTCGGGTGGAAGGCACATCCGGACGGAGGGTTGAGCAGGCTGGGCGGGTTCCCCGGGATGGGGATCAAGCGTGCGTCGGCGTCTCCCGAGACGTCCGGCACGCTGCCGAGGAGACCCCACGAGTAGGGCATCTCGGGGTGCGTCAGGATCTCCCGCGTCGCGCCGTACTCCACCGCGCGGCCGCCGTACATCACCATCGTGGTGTCGGCGATCTCGGCGATCACGCCCAGGTCGTGGGTGATCATGATGACCGCGGAGTTGAACTCGCGCTGGAGGTCCTGCAGTAGGTCCAGGATCTGCGCCTGGACCGTCACGTCGAGGGCCGTCGTCGGCTCGTCGGCGATCAGCAGCTGCGGGTCGTTGACCAGCGCCATCGCGATCATGGCGCGCTGTCGCATGCCCCCGGAGAACTGGTGGGGGTAGTCGTCCACGCGACGTCCCGGCTGCGGGATCCCCACGCGATCGAGCATCTCGATCGCGCGCTTCTTCGCCTCGCCCGTGGAGACGCGGTGATGGATCCGGTAGCCCTCGGAGATCTGGTCCCCGATCGTGTAGAAGGGGTGGAGCGCGGTCAGCGCGTCCTGGAAGATCATCGCGACGCTGTTGCCGCGGATCTTGCGCATCCGGTCCTCGGAGGCGCCGATCACCTCCTGGCCGTCCACGCGGATCGACCCCGACAGGCGCGTGTGCTTGGGGTCGTGCAACCCCAGAACCGCCATCGACGACACGCTCTTGCCGGACCCGGACTCACCCACGATGCCGAGGGTCTTGCCGCGCTCGACGGTGTAGGAGAGGTCGGTGACCGCCGAGACGAGACCGTCGTGCGTCGGGAACTTCACCGAGAGGTTCTCGACGACCAGGAACGGGTCGTTCGGGTTGGCCGGCGCCGCCATGTCGTCGGGCCGGGTGCTCATGTCTGTGCTCATGCGACGCTCACCCTGGGATCGATGAAGCTGTACAGGATGTCGACCAGCAGGTTGGCGAGCACGATCGCCACCGCGGCGATCAGCACCGTGGCGCTGATGACGTTTACGTCGACCGGCGTCGAGAGCGCCTGCAGGCCCCAGCGACCGATGCCGTCGATGCTGAAGATCGCCTCCGTGAACACGGTGCCGGCGAGCAACGTCGCGAAGTCGAGTCCGAAGATCGTGATCACCGGGACGATGGCGGCGCGCAACGCGTGCTTGAAGAGCACTCGGTTGGTCTTCACGCCCTTCGCGGCGGCGGTTCTGATGTAGTCCTCACTGAGGGTCTCCACCATCTGGCCGCGCGTGAACCGGGCGTACGACGTGCAGTTCGTGAGGCCGATCACCAACCACGGTAAGGCCATCCAGGCCACGGTTTTCGCAGGGTTCTGGGTGATCGGGTAGTAGCCGGTGTTCGGGAAGATCCGGAGCTGGAGGGACAGATAGATCCACGCCAGCAGCGCGATCACGTAGAAGGGGATCGACGACACGACGAGGGTCCCGCCGACGAGGAGGCGGTCGGCGGCGGTGCCGCGCCATCGCGCGGCCAACGCGCCCAGCACGACGCCGAGGCAGAGGTAGATGATCGAGCCGCCGACCGCGAGAGTCGCGGTTGCGGGGTACTTCTCCTTGAGGTCACTCCAGACCGGGTCGTCCGTCGTGATCGAGATGCCGAGGCACGGCGCCGGGCACTTGTAGTACTTGCCATCCGCGTAGACCTTGTCGCGGCCCACGAACAGGCCCTTGGCCCAGATGCCGTAGTTGGTCACCAGGGGCTTGTCGTACCCCATCTGGTGCTTGATGGAATCCAGCTTCGCCGTCGTGCACTTGCCCTGGCCGAGCTTCTCGCAATAGTTCCTGGCCGGACTGTCGCCCATGCCCTTGTAGAAGAGCACGAACACGAACATCGAGGTCAAGATGATCACGAGGACTGAGCTGAGCAGTCGACGAACGATGAATCCCGTCATCCCTGGCTTCCTAGCGGTTGGTTGTCGTGGGTGGTGGAGTACGGCGTGCGCCGTACCCCACCACCCTGATGACTACATCGGCCCTAAGAGCTGACCGACCAGTCGACCGGAAGGGTTACTGGCTAACCCACATGTCCTTCCAGGTCGGCATTCCGAGCGTGTTGTCATCGTTGTCGCCCATGATCTTCGACCCGTGGGCCTGAGCGATTCCGGTGTAGTAGGTCGTGAACAGCGGGAAGTACTTGGTCATGACCGACTTGTCGAGGTCGTTCCAAGCACCGGGCTGGTCAGCGAGCGGCTCCTTCTGGATGGCGTCCATCTGCTGGTCCACCTTCTTGTTGCTGAAGGCGGCGTAGTTGGTGCCGAAGGAGTGGCTGTGGTCCGGGTCGGTCGACCCGTACAGCGTGGGCAGCCACGTCGAGCCCGACGGCCAGTCAGAGCACCAGCCCGCGGAGCGGACGTTGATGTCCTCACTGGTGTTGTCACGCGCAGCCACGTAGTTCGCCGTCGTGGTCGGGACCGGGGTGGCCTTGAAGCCGGCCTCCGTCAGACCCTTCACGATCGCGTTCTTCACCTGGACGTTGACCTGGTCGTCGGTGCGGAACAGGAACTTGATCTCGTAGCCGAGGGCGTTGGCCGACTTCAGCAGTGCCTTGGCCTTGGCCGGGTCGGAGTCGAAGCCCTGACGGTTGGTCACGTTGTACTCCGTGCGACCGGGCAGACCCGGAGGCATCAGGTTCGTGGCCGGGATCGCGTTGACGTTCGGGATCAGACCCGAGGCCAGGATCACGTTCTTGTAGGGGTAGGCCCACGAGAGAGCCTCACGCACCTTCTTGTTCGTGATCTTCCGGTTGTCCGGAGCCCAGTAGTACGTGCACGGCGAGCCGCCCAGGGTCAACCGGCTCGGGTCCTTGGACTTGAGCTGGTTGTAGTCAGGCGCGAGCAGGTCGTCGTACGTCAGGGACGTCTGACCGGAGCCGCTGTTGGCGAGCATGATCTGGTCGATCTTCTCCGACTGCTGCTGGAGCTTGAAGTCGTAGCCGTCGGGGTACTGCGTACGAGCCGGGTCGCTCGCTGCATCCCAGTACGGGTTCTTCTTCAAGATCAGCTCCTTCTGCGGACTGAACTTGTCGATCATGTAGGGACCGGTCGACCACGGGTCGTTCTTGTAGGTCTTCGGGTCGCTCTGCTTGCCCGACGGCACGGGACCGTTGGCCGGGAAGGTGCCCCAGTACGGCATGTCCGGGAACGGCTTCGCCATGTTGATGGTGATGGTGTTGCCGTTGACCTTGATGCCCTTGAACTTCGAGCCGGGGTCGGTGTACATGCCCTTGTAGCTCGAGCCGCCCTTGTAGTAGACGTTCGAGTAGTACTGGCAGGCACCGGTCGGGAACGTCGCGGCGTCCATGCACCGCGTCATCCCGAAGGCGACGTCCTTGGCCGTGACCGGCTGGCCGTTCTCGCCCCACTTGACGCCCGAGCGGATCGTGAACTTCCACTGGGTGTAGTTGTCGTTGTGGGTACCGAGGTCAGTCGCCAGGTCGGGGACCAGGATCATGTTCTTGGTAGTCGGGTCGTACTTGTACTGCGTCAACGACCGCCCGATCAGACCCGAGAAGATCGAGGACGTGTCGGTGTAGTAGATCTCGCTGGGATCCAGCGTCGTGGTCAGACCCGTCAGAGTCAGCACCGTGACGGTGCCGCCCTTCTGGGCGCCGGAGATCGTGATCGGACCCGTGCACTTGGGGCACTGGCCGTTTCCGGTGTTGCCGATGTTGGCGTTCTGTGAGGCCTGATCTTGCGACTCGGTGCTGGATGACCCGGAGCCGCCACAGGCGCTCAAAGCCAGCACACCGACCGCGGAGATGGCAATCAACGGTGATTTGAACCGCATAGCCCACCCTTTCCGTGGTTCTTCATTTCTCCCGGTGAACCGATCACCGGCGAGTTCGGGGGTCGAAGGCGTCACGGATGGAGTCGCCGACGAGGTTGAGGGTGACCACCAGGATGGTGATCGTGAGAACGGGGGCCCACAGGTACAGCGGGTAGGTCTGCCAGTAGCTCTGCGCGAGGTAGATCGTCTGGCCGAGCGACGGCATCTCGGTCACGCCGATGCCGAGGAAGGACAGACCTGCCTCCGCCGTGATCAGGCCCGGCAACGTCAGCGACGTCGCCACCACGATCGGAGCGACCAGGTTGGGCAGCAGCTCCTTGAACAGGATGCGTCTGGTCGGGACGCCCATCACCTGCGCGGCCTGGACGAACTCGCGCTCGCGCAAGGAGAGGACCTGGCCACGGATCAGACGGGTCAGCGGCATCCAGTAGAAGAACGACAGGATCAGCATCAGCGCGATCAGCTGTGCCTTCGCCAATCGGTCGAGGTTGTCGCTGTGACCGAAGCGCTGGGTGATGATCGGCGCCATGGCCAGCGCGCCCAGCAGGAAGGGGAACGACAGGAAGAGGTCGGTCAGGAACATGATGATCCGGTCGAGCCAGCCGCGGGAGAAGCCGGCCATGAGACCGAGCACGACGCCGATCACGGTGCTGATGACGGTGGCCGTGGTGGCGATCAGCAGGTCGGTGCGGAGCCCGTAGAGCAGGTTCGCCAGGTTGTCGACGGCCGTCCTGGGCGCCAGGCCCAGCGGGTGCGCTCCCCAGAAGCCGTGGTCCGGCGGGCCGTGGATCGGCAGCTGGTCGCCGTTGAACGACAGCATGTCGTAGGGCTGGTACGGGATCGTCTGCGCCGTGGGGTAGATCTTCATCAGGTGCGTGATGATCGGCGCCAGGACGGCGGCCAGCACCATCAGCGCGACGATGGCCGAGCAGATGACGGCGACCTTGTCCTTGCGGAGTCTCGCAAGAGCGATCTGGGTCGGGGACCGACCGGCGAGCTTCTGACCCTCGGGGGCCTCGGCGGAGCCTACTGGTGTGGCTTCGGCAAGCTCGGTGACGCTCATGCTCGTCCTCTCGTGCCAAGAAGTTCGTCCGTGGCCGCAGCCCAGCGCGTTCGCGGCCGGGTGAGGCAGGTCACGGCATCTGGACCGGGATGGACTCTAGATGACCGTCAAGTGATTTCTACGCCCCCCGAGGTAACGATTCAGTCTCGGGATTTGGACCGATCCAACGGAGCGTCCACGCCTGCCTCGCGACGCTGCGCAGCGGTGATCGGAGCCGGCGCCGAGGTGAGCGGATCGTAACCTCCGCCGGACTTCGGGAAGGCGATGACGTCGCGGATCGAGTCCGAGTGCGAGAGCAGGGCGACGATCCGGTCCCACCCGAAGGCGATGCCACCGTGCGGCGGCGCGCCGTACTGGAAGGCCTCGAGCAGGAAACCGAACTTCTCCTGCGCCTCTTCCTCGGCGAGGCCCATCACGGCGAACACACGCTTCTGGATGTCGCTGCGGTGGATACGGATCGAGCCCCCGCCGATCTCGTTGCCGTTGCACACGATGTCGTAGGCCCAGGCCAGCGCGTGGGCCGGGTCCTGGTCGAACGTCGTGAGGTCCTGCGGCGAGGTGAACGCGTGGTGGACCGCCGTCCAGGCCCCGCTCCCCACGGCGACGTCTCCCGCCGCGGTGGCGTCGCCGGCGGGCTCGAACAGCGGGGCGTCGACGACCCATAGGAACTGCCAGGCGTCCTCGTCGATGAGGCCGCCACGACGTCCGATCTCCAAGCGGGCCGCGCCCAGGAGCGCCCGGCTCGACTTGACCGGGCCGGCCGCGAAGAACACGCAGTCGCCGGGGCTCGCACCGGTGTGGGCGGCAAGCCCCGCGCGCTCGGAGTCGCTCAGGTTCTTCGCCACCGGGCCGCCGAGCTCGCCGTCGGCGCCGATGGTGACGTAGGCCAGCCCGCGCGCACCGCGCTGCTTGGCCCACTCCTGCCAGGCGTCGAACTGCCGGCGCGGCTGGTCGGCTCCCCCGGGCATCACGACGGCGCCGACGTAGGGAGCCTGGAAGACCCGGAACTCCGTCTCGGAGAAGTACGCCGTGCAGTCGACCAGCTCCAGGCCCATCCGGAGGTCGGGCTTGTCGGTGCCGAAGCGGGCCATCGCCTCGGCGTACGTCATCCGCGGCAGCGGGACCGGGACGTCGTGCCCGATCAGGCTCCACAGCGCGACGAGGACGTCCTCGGCGACCGACAGCACGTCGTCCTGGTCGACGAAGCTCATCTCGATGTCGAGCTGGGTGAACTCCGGCTGGCGGTCGGCCCGGAAGTCCTCGTCGCGGTAGCAGCGCGCGATCTGGTAGTAGCGCTCCATGCCGGCCACCATGAGCAGCTGCTTGAACAGCTGCGGGCTCTGTGGCAGCGCGTACCAGCTCCCGGGCTGCAGCCGAGCGGGCACGAGGAAGTCACGGGCACCCTCGGGTGTCGACCGGGTCAGGGTCGGGGTCTCGATCTCGACGAACCCGTGTGAGTCGAGCACGTCGCGTGCGGCCTTGTTGACCTTGCTACGCAGGCGGATCGCCGAGGCGGGTCCCGCGCGCCGCAGGTCGAGGTAGCGGTGGCGCAGCCGCGCCTCCTCGCCGACGTCCCCGCCCTTGTGCGTGCTGGCGTCGTCGACCGGGAACGGCAACGGCGCGCTGGGGCTCAGCACGGTCACGCGGTCGGCGATCACCTCGATCTCTCCCGAGGGGATGCCCGGGTTGGCATTGCCCTCGGGACGCAGCCGGACGGTGCCGGTGACCTCGAGGCAGAACTCGCTGCGCAGGCTGTGGGCGACCTCCTCGTCACGGATCACGACCTGGGCGACGCCGCTGGCCTCACGCAGGTCGATGAACGCCACCCCGCCGTGGTCGCGGCGCCGTGCGACCCAGCCGGCGAGCGTCACCTGCGTGCCCTCGTCGGCGGCGGTCAGGGTGCCGGCGTCATGGGTGCGGATCACTGCGTCTGCCTCTCGTCGTCCTGGCCTGTGGCGACCACCGTGTGGGGTCGCAGGTCCTGCTCCGGCGGCATCCAGGTCGCTGCGTCGGCGGCCACCTGCTCGCCGGACCGGATGTCCTTCACCTCGTCGCCCGGGTCGCCTGGGTCGCGGGTCCCGCCGGCGTCGCCCGAGCCCGGGAACCAGACGTAGGGGATGCCGCGGCGCTCGGCGTACCGGATCTGGCGGCCGTACTTCTGGGGCGTCGCGGCCACCTCGCACGGGATGCCCCGGGCTCGCAGGGCGCTGGCGATGCGCTCGCTGGCCGGGCGGCTCTCGTCGTCCGCGAGCGCGACGAGCACGGCGCTGGGCACGGCTCGGCTCCCGCTGAGCACCCCCTCGGCGATCAGCGGGACCAGCGCGCGCGAGAGTCCGAACGAGATCCCCACGCCTGGGTACGTCGACCGGCCGTCGTCTGCGAGCGCGTCGTAGCGGCCGCCACCGCCCACGGCCTTCAGTCGCTCGTAGCCCTCCATGTAGATCTCGACGACGGTGCCGGTGTAGTAGTCGAGCCCGCGCGCGATCCGCAGGTTCGCCTCGACCGTCACGTGCTCGCTGACGACGTCCGCGCAGCCGTCGAGCACCGACACGAGCTCCCCGAGACCTCGGTCGAGCAGGTCGTCGCTGACGCCCAGGGCACGGACGCGCTCCAGCAGCGAGCGGTCGGAGACCCGGATGGTGGCCAGCTCCAGGCAGCGGCGCGCCTGGTCGGGCGACGCGTCGGCCTTCTCGACGAGGAGCTCCACGACGGCGTCCTCGGGCAGCTTGTCGAGCTTGTCGATCTGCCGGATCGCCTCGGTGACGTCGGGGATCCCGAGCCCCTGGTAGAAGCCCTGGATCAGCTTGCGGTTGTTGACCTGGAAGGACAGCGGCGGCAGCGGGAGCTCACCGAGGGCCTGCACCATCACGCGCATGACCTCGACGTCGTGGTGGAACGGGAGCTCGTCCTTCCCGACGACGTCGATGTCGGCCTGCGTGAACTGGCGGTAGCGGCCCTCCTGAGGGCGCTCCCCCCGCCAGCACGGCTGGATCTGGTAGCGACGGAACGGGAACTCGAGGTGGCCAGCGTTCTCCAGGACATAGCGGGCGAAGGGGACCGTGAGGTCGAAGTGCAGCCCGAGCTGGCGGTCCGAGCCGTCATCGGCGCTCCCCGAGTCGTCGGAGGCCTGGAGACGGCGCAGGAGGTAGATCTCCTTGTCGACCTCACCACCCTTGGCCAGGCGGTCCAGCGGCTCGACCACGCGGGTCTCGATGTTGGCGAACCCGTACAGCTCGAACGTGCGCGAGAGGGAGGCGATCGTCTCGCGCTCCACGGCCCTGGCTGCGGGCAGGAGCTCGGGATAGCCGCTCAGCGGCGTGGGTCTGGCCATGGGTCAGAGTCCTCGGGTCACGCGGCCGGCGGAATCGCCACCGGCCAGCTCGAGCAGGAAGGGATTGGCACGTCGCTCCTGGCCGATCGAGGTCTGACCGCCATGGCCCGGGAGCACGACGACGTCGTCGGGAAGGGTCAGCACCTTGTCGCGCAGGGTGCGCAGCATCGTCGGATGGTCGCCGCCCGGGAGGTCGGTGCGCCCGATGGACCCGGCGAAGAGCAGGTCGCCCGAGAACATCACCTCCGAGACCTCGTCTTGGGCGTACGGCGTCCGGAAGGTCACCGAGCCGGCCGTGTGACCGGGCGTGTGGTCGACGACCACCTCGAGGCCGGCCAGCTCGAGTCTCTGGCCGTCGGCGAGCTCCGCGACGTCGTCCGGCTCGACGAACTCGTAGCGTCCGCCGAGCAGCATCGCCGCGCTCTCGCGGGAGATCCCCGCCATCGGGTCGGCCAGGAGGTGCCGGTCGTCCGGGTGGATCCACGCGGTCGCGTCGTAGGCGCCGGCCACCGGCGTCACCGACCACATGTGGTCGACGTGGCCGTGCGTCAGCAGGACGGCGACCGGCTTGAGACGGCGTTCGCGGACGATCTCGTCCACACCCCCCGCGGCGTCCTGGCCCGGATCGACGACGACGCACTCGGCGCCGGGGCCGGTCGCGACGACGTAGCAGTTCGCGGCCCACGACCCTGCTGGGAACCCGGCGATCAGCACCACGGCAGACTATCGACCGCGCACCACCGTGATGGAATCGGTGCTCCGGCGCCCTAGCATGGGGCGTTGCCCGGGTCGGCGCAGCGACGAGGACGGACCGAAGAGGACACAGTGACGACGAGCGAGTGGGGACGCGTCGCCGAGGACGGGACCGTCTACGTGCGCGTCCCCGACGGCGAGCGGGCCGTCGGGCAGTACCCCGAGGGCACGCCCGAGGACGCCCTGGCCTTCTTCGCCAAGAGGTACGACGAGCTGGCCGGCACCGTGCACCTGCTCGAGCAGCGGGTGACCGCGGCCGTGCTGTCCCCCGACGAGGCGACCGAGTCCGTGCGCGGTCTGCGCACCCAGGTCGTCGAGGCGAACGCCGTCGGCGACCTCACCGGGCTGGTCGGGAGACTCGACTCCCTGCTCCCGGTCATCTCCCAGCAGCGCCAGGCCCGACGCGCCGAGCGGGCGGAGAAGTCCGCGGCGGCCAAGTCGGAGAAGGAGCGACTGGTCACCGAGGCCGAGAAGCTCGCCGAGAGCAACGACTGGCGCAACGGCGCCAACCGGCTGCGCCAGCTCCTCGACGAGTGGAAGGCGCTCCCGCGCATCGACCGGTCCGCCGACGACCAGCTGTGGCGCAGGTTCTCGACCGCGCGCACGTCGTACACCCGGCGGCGCAAGACGCACTTCGCCGAGCAGAACGAGAAGCGCGAGAGCGCCCGCGTGGTCAAGCAGCGACTGGTCAAGGACGCCGAGTCGCTGGCGAACTCGCGCGAGTGGGGGCCGACGTCCGGCTCCTACCGCGAGCTGATGCGGCAGTGGAAGGCCGCGGGTCCGGCGCCGCGCGAGGTCGAGGACGAGCTGTGGACCAGGTTCCGCGCCGCCCAGGACACGTTCTTCGGCGCGCGGGACGAGGCGATGGCGGCGCAGGACAGCGAGTTCGCCGCGAACGCCGAGGCCAAGGAGAAGCTGCTGGTCGAGGCCGAGGCGCTGGTCCCGGTCACCGACGTCGGCTCGGCCAAGGCAGCCATCCGCGACATCGCCGAGCGCTGGGACGCCATCGGCAAGGTGCCCCGGGAGAAGATCCGCCCCCTCGAGGACCGGATGCGCGCGGTGGAGCAGGCGATCCGCAGCATCGAGGAGGACAAGTGGCGGCGCACCGACCCGGAGAAGTCCGCGCGCGCCGACGACATGGTGGCCAAGCTCCACGACGCCATCGGCAAGGTCGAGGCAGACCTGGAGAAGGCCCGCGCGGCCGGTGACCAGAAGAAGGTCGCCGACCTCGAGGAGAACCTCGCCTCCCGCCGCGCCTTCCTCGAGATGGCCCAGCGCGCCTCCGCCGACTACAGCTGAGCCCGGGACGGATACTTCGCAGCATTTGGCACCTCATTTGGCCGCGATCAGGTGCCTAACGCTGCGAAGTATCCACCCGTCAGGAGGCTCGCCGGGCTTCTCGAGCGACCCACCAGGCGGGTTGCTCCAGGGTCCAGCAGCGCTCGTCCGGGTCCAGGAAGCGCGCGCGTCTCCGGACCTCGCGCATGCGGGTCGCTGTCCGGAAGTCGGAGAGCTGGCCGGCGACGACCTCGAAGTACTCCAGGCCATGGGAGCGGAAGCGCTCCTCACGGTCGATGTCGCTGCGATGGCGAGCGACGTTCCGGTGGATGGCCCCTTGGTACTCCCCGACCACGCCTGCGACAGGGTCGAGGAGATCTGGGACGCCGAGCAGCTCACCGTGTCGATCGAACACCGGCACATTGCCGAGTGGCTCCGGCAGCCCGGCATCCAACATCCAGCACAGCCGCATCCACGCCTCTTGCGGAGAGCGGCTGGTCTCGCGAGCCAATCTGACGACCTCCCTGCAGAGCACGACGCCGTTGCGAGGACGCACGCGTTCGAGGTAGTCCCAGAAGCCGGCGGAGCTGCCCATCCCGGCGGCCCAGACCATGTCCGCGCGCCACCACACCGGGACGTAACGACCCGAGCCGGACGATCTCGTCGAACAGCGCCCGCTGCCAGGTGGTGCACGAGACGCCATGGACGACGCGGCGGTCATCCTTGGCGAGCCCGCCTCGGCTGATCACGATGCGCGGGTCCGCGCGCAGCATGTGCTCACCGATGCGCAGAGGTACGGGGAGGAGCTCGCCACCGGGCTGCGCGCGCCCATCGAAGTAGGCCGCCCCTTGCCAGCGCAGCGACGCCCAAGCCGTGATCGCGCCGTACCCGGGCAGACGGGAGGCTTGTTCGAGGATGTGCTGCTCCACCAACGAGCCGTCGACATCACTGGGGACGTAGCGCGCCGAGGAGGTGCGTCGCCAGCGGGGCCCTGAGGCCTGCCGTCGGGTCGGTCCGGTGACTCCCGACGGATCGACGCGGACCGGGGCGACCAGACCCCCGGGCATCTGGCAGACCGGCGACCACTCCCCCTCCACCCACCGAGCATCGCCATCACCAGACTCGACGCGTCGACGCTCCGCTCAGCCCTGTGGACAGCCTCCCCGACCCCGTTCCCTGTGGAGAGTTCACGGCTCTTCCTACCGGATAGTTCGCAGCAAAAGGCACCCAAATGCACGGGTGGAACGTGCGAAACGCTGCGAAGTATCCGGAATGCGCTACTGGGTGACGCGGTAGGCGTCGAAGACGCCGGGGACACCGCGGACGGCGCGGAGGACGGTGTCGAGGTGCTTGGCCTCGGCCATCTCGAAGGTGAAGCGGCTCTTGGCCACGCGGTCGCGGGTGGTGGAGAGGGTGGCGCTGAGGATGTTCACGTGCGCGTCGGACAGCGCCATCGTGATGTCGGACAGCAGCCGGGCGCGGTCGATCGCCTCGACCTGGATGTTGACCAGGAACGTCGAGTGCACGTTGGGCGCCCACTCGACCTCCAGCAGCCGCTCGGGCTGCCGCTCGAGCTCGGCGGCGTTGGTGCAGTCGCGCCGGTGCACCGACACACCTCCGCCCTTCGTCACGAAGCCGAGGATCGCGTCCGGGGGGACCGGAGTGCAGCAGCGGGCGAGCTTGACCCACACGTCCTGGGCGCCCTTGACGATGACCCCGGAGTCACCCGCCGACGACGAGACCTTCGACCGGGCGCGCGGGGCTGTGATGCTGACGGCCTCCGCGAGGTCCTCCTGGGCACCGGCCTCGCCGCCGTGCAGCTCGATCACCCGGCGTACGACGGCCTGGGCGCTCAGGTTGCCCTCGCCGACGGCGGCGTACAGCGCCGACACGTCCGCGAGGCGGAAGTGGTTGGCCGCGAGGGTCAGCGACTCGTGCGAGAGGACCCGCTTGAGGGACTGGCCCTCCTTGCGCATGAGCTTGGCGATCTGGTCCTTGCCGCGCTCGATCGCCTCCTCGCGCCGCTCCTTGGTGAACCACTGCTTGATCTTCGAGCGCGCGCGCTGCGACTTCACGAAGCCGAGCCAGTCCCGCGACGGACCGGCGGTCGGCGCCTTCGAGGTGAAGATCTCGACCACGTCGGAGTTGTCGAGCGTCGACTCCAGCGGCACCAGCCGCCCGTTCACCCGGGCGCCGATCGTGTGGTGGCCCACCTCGGTGTGCACCGCGTAGGCGAAGTCGACCGGCGTCGCCCCGACCGGCAGCGCGATCACGTCGCCGCGCGGGGTGAAGACGTAGACCTCGGCGCGGTTGATCTCGAAGCGCAGTGACTCGAGGAACTCCCCCGGGTCCTCGACCTCGCTCTGCCAGTCGAGGAGCTGGCGGACCCAGTTCATGTCCTCCAGGTCCCCGAGCCGCTCGGTGTCGACGCCGTTGCGGCGGTTCTCCTTGTACTTCCAGTGCGCCGCGACGCCGTACTCGGCGCGACGGTGCATCGCCTGGGTGCGGATCTGCATCTCGACCGGCTTGCCCTGCGGTCCGATCACGGTCGTGTGCAGCGACTGGTACATGTTGAACTTCGGCGTCGCGACGTAGTCCTTGAACCGCCCGAGCACCGGCGTCCAGCGCGCATGCAGCACGCCGAGCGCGGAGTAGCAGTCGCGGTCCTCCTCGACCAGGATCCGCAGCGCCACCAGGTCGTAGATGTCGCTGAACTCGCGGCCGCCGACGATCATCTTCTGGTAGATCGAGTAGTAGTGCTTGGGCCGCCCGGTGACCACCGCCTTGACCTTGGCGTCCTTGAGATCCTGCTGGACCTGCTCCTTGACCTGGGCGAGGAACTGGTCGCGCGACGGCGCGCGCTCGGCGACCATGCGCACGATCTCGTCGTAGATCTTCGGGTGCAACGTCGCGAACGCGAGGTCCTCCAGCTCCCACTTGATCGTGTTCATGCCGAGTCGATGGGCCAACGGCGCATAGACGTCGAGCGACTCGGTGGCCTGCCGCTCCTGGGTCGACTGCTTGACGTAGCGGACCGTCCGCATGTTGTGCAGGCGGTCGGCGAGCTTGATGACCAGCACCCGGATGTCGCGGGCCATCGCCACGATCATCTTCCGGATCGTCTCGGCCTGCGCCGTCTCGCCGTACTGCACCTTGTCGAGCTTGGTGACGCCGTCGACGAGCTGGGCGACCTCGTCGCCGAAGTCGGAGCGCAGCTCGTCGAGGGTGTACGGCGTGTCCTCGACCGTGTCGTGCAGCAGGGCCGCGACCAGCGTCGGCTCCGTCATGCCGATGTCGGCCAGGATCGTCGTGACCGCCAGCGGGTGGGTGATGTAGCGGTCACCGCTCTTGCGCATCTGGGTGCCGTGCAGGTGCTCGGCGGTGCGATAGGCCCGCTCGATCAGCGCGAGGTCGGCCTTCGGGTGGTTGGCCCGGATCGACCGGAACAGCGGCTCGAGCTCGGGGCGCTCGTTCTGGTTGCGCCCGCCACCCATCCGGGCCAGGCGGTTACGCACCGCCCGCGGCGACGGCACCCGGGAGGAGACCTTGTCGGTCTGGCGCAGGACCGGGGCAGGCTCGGCGGCGCGCTCCTGCGCCACCGGGATGCTGCCGTCGGTCGTCATGACCCGAGTCTACGGTCGCCCGCGACGGCCGCGGCTCCGGTCAGACCGTCATCAGGCTGGTCAGCGGAAGATCGCCGACGGCGTCGCGCCCCGGCAGGAAGCTCAGGTCCATCAGCACCGCGACCGCGTGCGGCACGGCCCCGCTGTGCTCGACCAGTCGCCGGGTCGCCGCCATCGTGCCTCCGGTGGCCAGCACGTCGTCGACGAGCAGGACCCGGTCGCCAGCGGACAGAGCGTCGCGGTGCATCTCCAGGGTGGCCTCGCCGTACTCCAGCGAGTAGGACTCGGCGTACGTCGCTCGCGGCAGCTTGCCGGCCTTCCGCACCGGCACCAGTCCGGCGCCGAGCGCCAGCGCCACCGGCGCCGCGAGGATGAATCCGCGAGCCTCCATGCCCACCACGTGGTCGACCACCACCTGGCCGTCGTCGTCGCGGCCGGCGTCGGCCAGCGCCGCCACGACCAGCGAGAACGCCGTGTGATCGGCCAGCACCCGGGTGATGTCCTTGAACACGACCCCGGGCTGGGGGAAGTCCGGGACGTCGACCACGAGGCGCCGCAGCGCCTCGGCGGCGGCGTCGGCGCCCGTGGCCGGGTCGGTCACTTCTTGCCGCGCTTGGACTTCGACTGCCGCGAGGGCTGGGACCGGCCGCTGGACGAGCTCGGTCGTACCGGCCCGCGCGACTGGGGCACCACGCGGCCGCGCCCGCTGGCCTCGGTGCTCGGGCGTGGACTGCTGCCACCGGTCGAGGTCGGGGCCGGCTGCTCCGGGCGGTCGGCGGCAGACGGCGGAGCGACGTTGGGGTCGGTCGCGATCTCCATGTCGTCGGTGTACGCCGGCACCGAGGCGTAGCGGTCGACATCATGCGCACGACGCGTCCTGATCCGACGCTCCAGCTCCGCCGCGCCTGCCTCACGCGACTTCATGTGCGCCAGCAGCGGCGTCGCGATGAAGATCGACGAGTAGGCGCCGGCGGCCATGCCGACGAAGAGCGCGAGCGACAGGTCCTTCAGGTCACCCGAACCCAGCTGCACCGCGCCGACGTAGAGGATGGCCGCGACCGGGATCAGCGCCACGATCGAGGTGTTGATCGAACGGACCAGCGTCTGGTTGATGGCCAGGTTGGCCGCCTCGCGATAGGTCATCCGCGAGGCCCGGAGGTTCTTGGTGTTCTCACGGACCTTGTCGAACACCACGACGGTGTCGTACAGCGAGAAGCCGAGGATCGTCAGGACGCCGGTCACGGTGGCCGGAGTCACCTGGAAGCCCGACAGCGCATAGATGCCGACGGTGATCACGAGGTCGTGCACCAGCGCCACCATCGCGGCCACTGACATCTTCCATTGTCGGAAGTAGCCCCAGATCATGAAGACGACGAGCACCAGGAACACGACGAGTCCGATCGCCGAGCGTTTGGCGACCTCCTTGCCCCAGCTCGGTCCGATCTCGTCGGTGGAGATGTCGTTGTGCGAGACACCCACGGACTGCTCGATCGCGGCCTCGATCTGGTCACTCTCGTCGGGGGTGACCGGCTCGGTCTCCACGATGATGCTGTTCTGGCCGGCAGTGGTGACCACGACCTGCTCGGCGGACTTGATGCCGGTGTTCGACACGTCGTCGCGCAGCTTGTCGGCGTTGGCCTGGGTGACCTGGCTGCTCGGCATCGACACCGTGAACTGCGCGCCGCCACGGAACTCCAGACCGAAGTTGAGGCCACGGGTGTAGAGGCCGAGCACGGCGGCGATGATGATCACGCCGGAGACGGCGTACCAGATCCGGGTCTTGCCGACGAAGTCGATCGAGCGTCGACCGCTGTAGAGGTCGTTGCCGAGCCTGGTGAACCTGCTCATCAGGCCCTCCCTCCCGCCGGAAGACGATCGAGGCCGAGGTTCTCCGCGTCCAGCCCGGAGAGCTTGTGGCCCTTGTTGAAGAACTCGAAGCGGGCGAGCCACGACACCATCGGCTTGGTGAACCAGAAGAACACCGCGAGGTCGATCAGCGTGGAGAGGCCGAGCGCGAACGCGAAGCCCTTCACGACGCCGGCCGCGAAGATGTAGAGCACCACGGCCGCGAGGATCGACACCGCGTCGGCCGCGACACACGTCGCCCGGGCCCGCAGCCATCCGGCCTCGACGGCGACCCGCATCGACTTGCCGGATCTCATCTCGTCTCGGATGCGCTCGAAGAACACGACGAACGAGTCCGCCGTGATGCCGACCGCGACGATCAGACCGGCGATGCCGGGCAGGGTCAGCGTGAAGCCGGCGCTCTTGGCCAGCAGCAGCACCATGGCGTACGTCGTGGCGCCGGCCACGACCAGCGACGAGATGACCACGAGGCCGAGCCCGCGGTAGTAGAGCAGGCAGTAGAGCATCACCAGCAGCAGACCGGCGATGCCGGCGGTGATGCCGGCCCGGAGCTGGTCGCCCGCGAGAGAGGGGCCGATGACCTCGGTCGTGGTCTTGTTCTTGTCGAAGCTGATCGGCAGGGCGCCGTACTTCAGGCTGGTGGCCAGGCTCTTGGCCGACGACTCGGTGAAGTTGCCCTGGATCGTGGAGGTGCCGTCGGGGATGACCTGCTTGAAGTAGGTCGCGGTCACGACCTTCCCGTCGAGCACGATGGCCACCAGCTCGTTCTGGTTGCCCTGCATCTCCTGGGACAGCTGGCGCTGGATGTCCGCACCGTGGCTCTTCAGGCTGAGGCTGACCTCCCAGTCGACCTGCCCCTGCTGACTGCCCGGGGCGGTCGCGGCGGCCGTCTTGATCTCGGTCCCCTCGATGACCGCCGGCGACAGGAGGTACTTCTGTCCCTGGTCGTCACAGGTCACGATCGGGATCGTCGGGTCGTCGACGACCGGTGCCTTGGAGGCGCAGCTGTAGGCGTTGTAGACCGCCACGGACTGCGGGTCCGGGCTGGACATCCACGTCAGGGGGTCGCCGAAGGCCTTCTTGTTCGCCGCGGTGTAGGTGACCTGGGACGTCGAGTCGGGCGCGTCGGGCGTCGTACCGGTGGACGGCGACGACGACGGGCTGCTCGAGCTCGACTTGTTCTTCTTGGGCTTGTTCTTGTCCTGCCCGAGGTACGCCGGAGCGCGGTTCTTGCCCGTGGACGAGCTGCTCGGCGTCTTGGGGTTGCCGGCCTTGGTGCCCTTGGTCTTCGGGGGAAGCGTGACGCCGACCCCGGGCGACGGCGTGGGAGTGGTCGAGGGGCTGGTCGTCGTCCCGGTCGCACCGACCTGGGCTACCAGGCGGAACCGGAGTCGCGCCTGGCGGACGACGGTCTGCACCAGGCCGTTCTTGTTCGAGCCCGGCACCTGGACGACGATCTCGTCGCTGCCCTGCGTGGTGACCGTCGCCTCGGAGACACCGGAGGCGTTCACGCGGTCGTTGATGATGCTCGCCGCCTGGTTGAGCTCGTCCTTCTTCACGTTGCCGTTGGCGGTCAGCGTGATCTGGGTGCCGCCCTCGAGGTCGAGACCCAGGGCGGGCTTCCAGGTGCCGATCAGGGCGACCAGGCCGTAGGCGATCGCCAGCCCGATGAAGAACACCGTGACGGTGCGACCCGGGCGAGCGCTACTGCGTGCCATCAGATTGCTTCTCCTCCGGCTCGTCGGCACCCGATGCCGCGAGCTCTGTTCCGACTTCCCGAGACGCTGGAGCCACGACCTTGGCCACGGCAGCCTTGACGACCTTGATCCTCACGCCGTCAGCCACCTCGACGTGGACGTTCTCCTCGTCCAACGCACGGACCACTCCGAAGATCCCCGAGGTCAGCATCACCTCGTCGTCGGTCGCGATCCCGCCCTGCATGCGCACCATCGCCCGCTGGCGTGCCTGCGCCGGCCGGATCATGACCAACCAGAACAGCACCGCGATCCCCAGCAGGATCAAGAAGGGCGCCACGTTGTCCACAGGTTTCCTCGGTCAGGGGTTCGGCAGGCGGGCGCGACTCGTGCGCGCAGCGGTCGACAGACCGACGGTGAAGTGTAACCAGCCGGATGGGTGGGCTCACGAATCACCGTGGCACCACCCGTCGTCGGCTCAGGGCTCGAAGAGCGTCGGACCGTCAGCGGCCTCGGCCGGCGGACTCGGCGGCGGGGTGAGCCCGAGGTGCTCCCACGCGGAACGGGTCGCGACCCGGCCGCGCGGCGTACGGGCCAGGAAGCCGTTGCGGACCAGGAACGGTTCGGCGACCTCCTCGACCGTCTCGCGCTCCTCGCCGACGGCCACGGCCAGCGTCGAGATGCCGACCGGTCCCCCGCCGAACCGGCGGCACAGCGAGTCGAGGACCGCCCGGTCGAGCCGGTCCAGACCGAGCGAGTCGACCTCGTAGAGGTCGAGCGCACGGTGGGCGACGTCGCGGGTCACCAGGCCGTCGGCGCGGACCTGGGCGTAGTCACGGACCCGCCGCAGCAGCCGGTTGGCGATACGGGGGGTGCCACGGGAGCGGGAGGCGATCTCGGCGGTGCCGTCGGCGTCGGCCTCCACGCCGAGCAGCCCCGCCGAGCGGCGGATGATGGTGTCGAGCTCGTCGGGCTCGTAGAACTCCAGCTGCGCGGTGAAGCCGAACCGGTCGCGCAACGGCCCCGGCAGCAGCCCCGCCCGGGTGGTCGCCCCGACCAGGGTGAACGGCGGGATCTCCAGCGGGATCGCCGTGGCCCCCGGACCCTTGCCGATCACCACGTCGACCCGGAAGTCCTCCATCGCGAGGTAGAGCATCTCCTCGGCCGGCCGCGACATCCGGTGGAGCTCGTCGACGAAGAGCACGTCCCCGTCGTTGAGTCCCGACAGGATCGCCGCGAGGTCGCCGGCGTGGGTGATCGCCGGGCCGCTGGTCAGCCGCAGTGGCGCGGACATCTCGGTGGCGATGATCATCGCCAGCGTGGTCTTGCCCAGCCCGGGCGGCCCCGAGAGGAGGACGTGGTCGGGTGCCCGACCGCGTCGCCGCGCGGCCTCCAGCACCAGGCCGAGCTGGTCGCGGACGCGCTGCTGACCCACGACCTCGTCGAGGGTGCGGGGACGCAGTGCGGCCTCGACCGCGCGCTCGTCGCCCTCGGCCTCGGCCGTGGTCAGCGAGGCGAGGTGCTCGGCCTCACGCGCGGCGAGAACATCGGGCGGGAGATCGGAGGTCGGCTCGTCGGCCATGTCAGGTCCTGCTCAGGGTGCGCAGGGCGGCTCGCAGGAGCGAGCCGACGTCGGGCGGGTCGCCGGCCTGGTCGGCGACCGCCTCGATCGCCTTGTCGGCGTCCTTGGCCGACCAGCCCAGGCCCACGAGTCCTTGCTGGACCTGGTCGCGCCACGGCTCGCTGAGCACGGGTACGCCGCCGCCCGAGGCCGCGACCGGCACCCCGATCCGGTCCTTGAGCTCGAGGATGATCCGCTGGGCACCCTTCTGCCCGATGCCGGGGACCATGGTCAGGGTGCGGACGTCGTCGCCCGCCACCGCCCGGCGTACGGCGTCGGGCGTGAGGACGGCGAGCATCGCCTGCGCGAGCTTCGGTCCGACGCCGCTGGCGGTCTGGACCAGCTCGAAGACCTGCTTCTCGTCCTCGTCGACGAAGCCGAACAGGGTCAAGGAGTCCTCGCGGACCACCATGGACGTCGGCAGCGTCGCGCCCTGGCCCACCCGCAAGGTGGCCAGGGTGTTCGGCGTACACATCAGCTCCAGGCCCACGCCGCCGACCTCGACGACGGCGCTGGTCAGCGTGACGGCCGCGACCTCGCCGCGGACGAACGCGATCACCGGGCGCTCCGGCCGGCCGCGGCCAGCGCGGCGTCGATCCGGGCCTGGGCACCGCCGCGCCAGATGTGGGTGATCGCCAGGGCGAGGGCGTCGGCGGCGTCGGCGGGCTTCGGTGCGGCGTCCAAGCCGCAGGATCCGGGTGACCATGGCGCCGACCTGGGCCTTGCTCGCACGGCCGCTACCGGAGACCGCGGCCTTGACCTCGGACGGCGTGTGCAGGGCCAGGGGCAGGTCGCGGCGGGCGGCGGCGACCATCGCGATCCCGCTCGCCTGGGCGGTGCCCATGACCGTGCTGGAGTCGGAGCGCGCGAACACCCGCTCGATGGCGACGGCGTCCGGCCGGTGCTCGTCGAGCCAGGCCTCGATGCCTCGCTCGATGTGCATCAGCCGCTTCGAGACGTGCTCGTCGGACGACGTGCGCAGGACGTTGACGTCGATCAGACGCAGCGGCTTGCCGACGTCCCCCTCGACGACGCCCATGCCGCACCGCGTCAGGCCCGGGTCGATCCCCAGCACGCGCATCGCTCGCCTCTCGTCCGAACACCTGTTCGCACGTCACGCTATCCCGCGCTCGCCCCCACCCCTGGTCAGGACACGCCCGCTCCGCCGAGTCGTCCTCGCTCAGGCGTCCAGAGCCGCCATGACCTCGTCGGGGACGTCGACGTTGGTGAAGACGTTCTGCACGTCGTCGAGGTCCTCCAGGGCGTCGACGAGGCGGAACACCTTCCCCGCGGCGTCGGCGTCGACCGGGATGTCCATGCTCGCCACGAACTGCACCTCGGCGGAGTCGTAGTCGATGGTGGCGTCCTGCAGGGCGCTGCGGACCGCGACGACGTCGGTCGCCTCCGAGACCACCTCGAAGGAGTCGTCGAGGTCGTTGACGTCCTCGACCCCGGCGTCGAGCGCGGCCTCGAGCACGGCGTCCTCGTCGACCTCGCGCGCCTCCTGGGCCTTCGGCACGATCACGACGCCCTTGCGGTTGAACAGCCGCGAGACCGAGCCCGGGTCGGCCATCGTGCCGCCGTTGCGGGTGACCGCGGTGCGGACCTCCATGGCGGCGCGGTTGCGGTTGTCGGTGAGGCACTCCACGAGGAAGGCCACGCCCTGCGGCCCGTAGACCTCGTACATGATCGTGGCGTACTCGGCGCCCCCGGCCTCCGCACCGGAGCCGCGCTTGACCGCGCGGTCGATGTTGTCGTTGGGAACCGACGACTTCTTGGCCTTCTGGATCGCGTCGTAGAGGGTCGGGTTGCCGGCGGGGTCTCCCCCGCCCATCCTCGCGGCGACCTCGATGTTCTTGATGAGCTTGGCGAACATCTTGCCGCGACGGGCGTCGATCACCGCCTTCTTGTGCTTGGTGGTCGCCCATTTGGAGTGGCCGGACATGGCTCCCTACTTCGTTCGCTCGGGCACGGATGCGTCGATCAGGTCCAGGAACAGGCGGTGGACGCGGTCGTCACCGCCGACCTCGGGGTGGAAGGACGTCGCCATCAACGACCCCTGGCGGACCGCCACGATCCTACCCGCGGCCGCCCCCTCCTCGACCTGGGCGAGCACGGTGACGTCGGAGCCCACGCTCTCGACCCACGGCGCCCGGATGAAGACCGCGTGGACCGGGGCGTCCAGGCCGGCGAACGCGACCTCGCCCTCGAAGGAGTCGACCTGACGCCCGAACGCGTTGCGCCGGACGGTGATGTCGAGGCCGCCGAGCGTCTCCTGGTCGGCGGTCCCGTCCTCGACCCGGTCGGCGAGCATGATCATCCCGGCGCAGGTGCCCAGGACCGGCAGCCCCTCCTTGATCCGCTGGCGCATCGGCTCGAACAGGTCGAAGGTGCGGGCCAGCTTCGCCATGGTCGTCGACTCGCCTCCGGGCACGACGAGGGCGTCGCATTCCTCCAGCTCACTGACGCGACGTACGCCGATCGCGCGGACGCCCAGGCCACCGAGCATGCGCAGGTGCTCGCGCACGTCGCCCTGCAGCGCGAAGACCCCGACGGTCGGGGCACCGGCCGCGGTCGCGGCCGTCGAGGAGCCTGAATGGAGCACGCCTCCATGCTAGGGCGACGGTCGAGACGCTCACCCAGCTGCGCCGGGCGACCGACGCGCTTGCGTCGCCCGCGCCGCGGTCGCGCCGGCGGCCGGCACGAAGCACGGCCCGACCAGGACGGCCCAGAACTCCCACGGCACCGCGGGACCGAGGTGCACCGCGAAGCGCTGCTGCCCCGTCGCGCCGGGCACGGTCACAGATCCGCGCTCGCCGTCGGCGAGGACCACCGACCCGCCTCCGTCGGCCGTCAGACGCACCGGGAGCAGGCCCGTCGACACGTACGTCGCGCGCGCCCCGTCGTGGACCGGCGTGAACGCCAGCTGCTCGGCGTTCGTGAACGGTCGGTAGACCGTGATCGCCGCGGCCAGCACCACGCTCGCCCCGACCAGCAGCGCCAGGGCCCGCCATTCCCGACGCAGGCGTCCGGCGGTCAGCGCCACCGCGCAACCGCCGGCGACCAGCAACGGCGCCGAGTGGACCAGCAGTCCGATGCCTGGCCAGGTCATGACGACCTCGCCCACGACGTCCGACGGCTGAAGACGCCAGGGATCGGGAGCCGTGATCGCGCCCTGGGTCTGGAGGCTGCCGTCCGGATACGTGCGCAGGACCCGGTGGCTGTAGGTGCGACTGTCGTCCCCGGGTGGGTGGAAGCTGATGAAGTCGCCGGGCCGGAGCGTCGTCGCGTCCACGGGCGCCACCCAGAGCAACGAGCCGACCGGGGCCACGGTCCCCATCGACGGCGTCTCGACCCGCTCCACGCGGCCCCCGTGCAGGCGCCAGAGGCCGGCGAAGCCGACGAGGCAGACCAGGGCGGCCAGCAGCGCTCCGCCGGTGATCTGCGCGACCCGTCTCATGCCAGGAACGCCCCCGCAGCCGAGGGCCAGGTGAACGCGAGCGACCACGTGCTGGCCGGGGCGGTGGTCTCGGTCACCGTGAGGGGCGCGTACAGGTGCAGGCCCGCGACGTCGCCGTTCCACGTGGCGTCGCGGGTCAGCGACACCGTCATCGTCTGAGTGACCCCCGGGCCCGGGGCCGCGACGGTGCCGCCGCCTCCCGCCACGAACGCCGCCAGGCTCTGCTGGGCGATGCTCGCGGTCGGGCTCGTGAAGCCGAAGGCGACGTCCACCTGCGCGCACGGGGTGGCCATGGTGGCCGGCAGCGTCCCGGCGTACGTCGTGGTGCCGGGGTCACCGAGCATCCAGAGGTTGCCGACGTTCGACAGCGCCAGCACGGCCGTGCTGTACGCCGACGCGCTCGCGGCGTTGTTGACGGCCGTGAGGTTCGTCAGGCTGCTGGCGGCCGCAGTCACGAACGCGCCGGAGAGCGAGCCGGTGATCGCGGCAGACGACGGAGCCCCGGTCAGGCTGCCCGCATCGGCCCAGCCGAGGTGCCAGTACGCCGCGACCCCCGTCAGCGCCGACAGGCCGAGGCTCGAGGTGGCCTGGACGCCGTCGACGTAGAGGAAGACACCGGAGATCAGCACCGAGCCCATGGTCAGGACCGCGGTGTGCCACCGGCCGTCGTTGTACGCCGCCGAGCTCACCCCCGAGGTGGTGCCGAGCCCGAGCGTCCCGACGACCTGGTACCGGAGCTTGCCGGTGTTGTCCATCCAGAGCTCGAGCGGCCCGGAGCCGGTCGTGGCGTTGCTGGGACTGGGCGCCAGCGAGATGAGCCCGCCCCCACCGGTGTAGCCGTTGGCCACCTTGAACCGGATCCCGATCGTCCAGTTCGAGCCCAGCACGGACACCCCGGTGACGCCGATCGGGTCGGTGGCGTACGCGCCCGAGGACAGGCTCGTCGCGGTCGTCGTCCCCCAGCCGTCGGACTGCTGGAACGCCGTGGCGAACCTCGGCAGGAGCGGGTCGGTCGCGGTCTTGGAGTTGTCGTACCTCACCGGGGCGCACGAGCTCGCCTGCACCTTCTGGCTCAGTCGCGACGCCGGGAGGGTGCCGTTGTCGGTGATCGCGTCGGTCCCGGTGACCGCGGCCGTCGCCGACGTGGCGGAGGTCGGCGTGACCGTGCCGGGGCACGTGGTGCTGGAGGCCACGGCCGGGCCCGCCGAGCAGGTGGCCGTGCCCACGTGGGTGAAGGCCAGCCCACCTGAGGCCGCGGAGTCCGTGCTGTTGCCGACCTGCGCCTGGGTCCAGCTGGCCTCGGTGGGCGAGACCAGGACGACGCCCAGCAGGGCGACGACGGCGGCGATGCTCCCGGCGAGAAGGCCTCGCCGGGAGCGTCGAGGCTCCTGCTGCATCAGGCGGTGAGGGTCCAGGTCAGCGGTTGCGTGACGACGATCCCCTGGTCCAGCACGCCGGCGCCCGAGCCGAGGGCGACGGTGAACCGGCAGGTCGCCGAGGCCCCGGCCGCCAGACCGGTGGTGTGGGTCAGCCCCGCACCGGCGGCGAAGGTGGCCGGGCTGGTGGCGGTCGCCACCAGGTCGGTCCACGCGCTGCCGGCCGAGTACGTCGTACCGGGCGAGCAGGACACTGCGATGGTCAGGTCACCGTTGGTGCACAGGTTGTTCGCCGGCGGGGTGCCGGTGCCCGCGGTCGGGTTCTGCGTGCAGGCCCCCGACGTGAGGGTGAACGTCGACCCCTTCACCGCACCGACGTTGGTGAACGTGACGTCGGCCGTCTGGCTGGTCCCCGGGCTGAGCGGGCTGGCCGTGCCGCCGTACTTGTTGATGGTCGTGCATGTGGAGACATTGGTCGCGCTCGAGCTCGACAGGCAGGTGTTGGCGCCCTGCGTCTCCTGCAGGATCGGCGCACCGTTCGTGGCGGCGGTGTTGTTCGGGTTGGTGATGATCGCCTGCGTCCACGACGACAGGGTGCCGTTGACGCCCAGGACCACCAGCGTCGCGGCCACCACGCCGCCGACCCAGAGCAGGGCGACGGCCTTCCGGCTCCGCATCTCGGCCGCCATCACGCGGGCTCGTCGGTGAGGGTCCAGCGGAGCACCTGCGAGGCCTGGTGGCCGGCGTACTCCGTCGGAGCGTTGGCGGGAAGGCCGACGTCGAACGTGCACGAGGCCGAGGCGTCGGGCGCCAGGCTGCCGACGTCGCCACCGGTGGACGTCGCCAGCGAGCTGGTGCCGCTGTCGAACGTGTGGTCGTCGCTGGTGGTGCACGCGACGTGCACGGTGACGATCTCGCACGCATCCGCGCTGGCGTCACCCGTCGGCGGGGTCGACCAGGCTGCTCTGGCAGCTCTCCGACGACAGGGTCAGGTCGCCCGTGCCCGTGCCGCGGTTGGTCAGCGTGACCGTCACGTGGTGGGCGTCGCCGGGCGCCAGCGGCGTGCTGGTGCCGCCGTACTTGTTGATGTCGGAGCACGTGACGGTGTTGGTGTCCGACGTGCCGGTGTCACACGTCACGGTGCCGTCGGTCTCGACCAGACGCATCGCCTCGGTCAAGGACGTGGTGTTGTTGTCGTTGGTGATGATCGCGCTGGTCCAGCTCGACAGCGTGCCGCTGACCCCGAGCACGAGGACGACGGCGGCCACCAGACCGCCCGCCCACCACCAGATGGTCTTGCGGTCTGCCGAGCGACCCGAGATGGTGCGTGGCATCGCAAACATTCCTTCGCTTGAGAAACTGGCCGGCGGCCAGGTGCGTGTTCCCTCAAGGGAATGTTAAGTCATTTGAGTGACAGATCCGAGTCAATCGCTGTCATCGTGCCCGGACAGCCCCCGGGCCAGGGGCTCTACCAGCCGCGCTCGGCCAGCCGGTGCGGCTGCGGGATCTCGTCGACGTTGATGCCGACCATCGCCTCGCCCAGGCCGCGGCTCACCTTCGCGACGACGTCCGGGTCGTCGTAGAACGTCGTGGCCTTGACGATCGCCTCCGCGCGCTGCGCGGGGTTCCCGGACTTGAAGATCCCCGAGCCGACGAACACGCCCTCGGCACCCAGCTGCATCATCATCGCCGCGTCGGCAGGCGTCGCGATGCCGCCCGCGGTGAAGAGCACGACCGGCAGCTTGCCGGCGGAGGCGACCTCGCGGACCAGGTCGTACGGCGCCTGCAGCTCCTTGGCGGCGACGTACAGCTCGTCCTCGCTCAGCGAGGTCAGCCGACGCAGCTCGCCGCCGATGGTCCGCATGTGGGTCACGGCGTTGGAGACGTCGCCGGTGCCGGCCTCGCCCTTGGAGCGGATCATGGCCGCGCCCTCGGTGATCCGGCGCAGTGCCTCTCCGAGGTTGGTCGCCCCGCAGACGAACGGCACGGTGAAGTGCCATTTGTCGATGTGGTTGGCGTAGTCCGCGGGAGTCAGCACCTCGGACTCGTCGATGTAGTCGACACCGAGGCTCTGCAGCACCTGCGCCTCGGCGAAGTGGCCGATCCGGGCCTTGGCCATCACCGGGATCGAGACCGCCTCGATGATGCCGTCGATCATGTCCGGGTCGCTCATGCGGGAGACCCCGCCCTGGGCGCGGATGTCGGCGGGCACCCGCTCGAGCGCCATCACCGCGACGGCGCCGGCGTCCTCGGCGATCTTCGCCTGCTCGGCGGTGACGACGTCCATGATCACACCGCCCTTGAGCATCTCGGCCATGCCCCGCTTCACACGGGTGGTGCCGGTGCCCTGGGTCGCCGTGGAGGTGGTCTCGGTGGTGCTCTCAGCCATACCCCGATCGTACGGCTGACTCGCCGTTCACCCCTATTCGGTGGGTGGCGTGAGACCGAGTGCCTGCTGGCGGACGACGAGGATCCGCTGGACGACCGTCACCGTGCTCGCGACCGCGAGCACGGCCAGGGTCACCGGGATCAGCCACATCACGCCGTCGTCCACCCCGAGGTGCCGCAGCAGGTCGGCCAGGCCGGTCATCACGAGGATCGACACGAGCCGGTCGGAGCGCTCGGCGATGCCGACCTTCGCCTGCATCCCGAGGGACTCCGCACGCGCCCGGGCGTACGACGTCACCGAGCCCATCCCGAGGCAGTAGAGCGCCAGCGCGGCCTTCCACTCGCTGTCGCCCGGCCCGACGTAGTACAGCGCGATCCCGCCGAAGATGGCGGCATCGCCGACGCGGTCGAGGGTCGAGTCGAGGAAGGCGCCGAACGGCGAGGTCTGGCCGCTGGTCCGGGCCATGTAGCCGTCGATCATGTCGCTGAACACGAAGGCCGTGATCACGAGGACGCCGGCGAGCAGCCAGCCCTGCGGGAAGCAGATCAGCGCACCGGCGCAGACGCCGAGCGTGCCGACCAGGGTGACGGCGTTCGGGCTGACCCCCATCCGGAGGAGGAGGTTGCCCAGGGGTGCCCAGACGTTGGTCCAGAACTGGCGGAAGCGTTCGAGCATGGCGGGAGCAGGGTAGCGGTCAGGCGTCGGTCGACCAGGCATCGGCGAGAAGCTGCCGGGTGTCCTGGAGCAGCTCGGGCAGGGTCTTGGTGTGGCCGATGATCGGCATGAAGTTCTGGTCCCCGACCCACCGGGGTACGACGTGCTGGTGCAGGTGGGCGGCGATGCCCGCTCCCCCGGCCACACCCTGGTTCATGCCGATGTTGAACCCCTCGGCGTTCGAGACCGCCCGAAGGGTGCGCACGGCCGCCTTGGTCAGCGCCGCGATCTCGGCCGCCTCCGCGACGGTGGTGTCGGTGTAGTCGGCCACGTGCCGGTAGGGGCAGACCATGAGGTGGCCGGCGGCGTACGGGTAGAGGTTGAGCACGGCGTACGCCGTCTCCCCGCGACGTACGACCAGCAGGCCCTCGTCGTCGCCTGCCCGCGGGATGCGGCAGAACGGGCACTCCCCCGAGCTGTGGTCGGCCGGCTTGTTCTCCCCGCGCAGGTAGGCCATGCGATACGGGGTCCACAGCCGCTCCAGCCCGTCCGGCTCGCCGACGCCGTCCTGCTTCACGGGCTCCATGCCCGCCACTCTAGGGAGGGTCGATACTTCGCAGCATTCGGCACCCTTTTGTGGCCGAAAGGGGTGCGAAACGCTGCGAAGTACCGACCCCTAGAGTCAGCCGGGTGAGGGAGGCAGTGCTGCGGGCGGCGACGGAGGCGGACGTCGAGGACATCGCGGCGCTGTTCCACGAGGGGTGGCACGACGCGCACCCGGGGCGGGTGCCGGACGGCCTGACCGCGCGGCGTACGCCGGATGCCTTCCTGGAGCGGGTCACGCACCGGGTGGCCGAGACCGACGACACGACCGTCGCCGAGGTGGACGGGACGATCGCGGGGTTCGTCATGGTGTCCGGCGACGAGGCCGAGCAGGTGTACGCCGGGCGGGCCTTCCGCGGCACGGGCGTCGCCGCCCTCCTGCTCACCGAAGCCGAGCGACGCATCGCCGCCGCCGGGTACGCCGAGGCGTGGCTGGTGGTCGTGCGCGGCAACGACCGCGCCCAGGCGTTCTACGCCAAGCAGGGCTGGGTCGACCAGGGCGACGTCGACTACCCGGTGACCGCGCTCGGGGAGGACTTCGTCTCCCCGTGCCGCAAGTTCACCAAGCGACTCGACTGACGCCCCGCCTCACACCTGCTCGCGCGAGGCGACCGCTGCCGCGACCCGCTCGATGGCCTCGTCGACCGGGACGCCGTTGTCCTGGCGGCCGTCGCGGTAGCGGAACGACACCGCGCCGGCCTCCATGTCCTGGTCGCCGGCGATCACCATGAACGGCACCTTCTGCAGCTGTGCGTTGCGGATCTTCTTCTGCATCCGATCGTCGGAGTCGTCGATCTCGACCCGCAGGCCGCGCGCGGTCATCCGCTTCGCGACGTCCTCGAGGTACGCCGCATGGCGCTCGGCGATCGGGATGCCCTGCACCTGCACCGGCGAGAGCCACGGCGGGAACGCGCCGGCGTAGTGCTCCACGAGGACCCCGATGAACCGCTCGATCGAGCCGAACTTCGCCGAGTGGATCATCACCGGCTGCTGGTGGGAGCCGTCGGCCGCGGCGTACTCCAGGCCGAAGCCCGCGGGCTGACCGAAGTCGTATTGCACCGTCGAGAGCTGCCAGGTGCGGCCGATCGCGTCCTTGGCCTGGATCGAGATCTTCGGCCCGTAGAACGCCGCACCGCCTGGGTCGGCGACGAGGTCCAGCCCGGACTCGTCGGCCGCCTGCTGCAGGATCGCGGTGGCGGTGACCCAGTCGTCGTCGGAGCCCTGGAACTTCTCCTTGTTCCGGTCGTCACGCGTCGACAGCTCGAGGTAGAAGTCCTCGAGCCCGAAGTCGCGCATCAGACCCAGGCAGAAGTTGAGCAGGTGCTTGATCTCGTCGCGAGCCTGCTCGGGGGTGACGTAGGAGTGCGAGTCGTCCTGCGTCATGCCACGGACACGGGTCAGTCCGCCGACGACCCCGCTCTTCTCGTAGCGGTAGACACCGCCGAACTCGAACAGACGCAGTGGCAGCTCGCGGTAGGAGCGGCCCCGCGACTGGTAGATGAGGTTGTGCAGCGGACAGCTCATCGCCTTGAGCTGGTACTTCGCGCCCTCGAGCTCCATCGGCGGATACATGGTCTCGGCGTAGTAGGGCAGGTGCCCCGAGGTGTGGAACAGCCCGTCCTTGCTGATGTGCGGCGTGCTGACGTAGGAGAAGCCCTCCTCGATGTGCCGCTGCCGCACGTAGTCCTCCATCACCCGGCGGATCACGCCGCCCTTGGGATGGAACACGACCAGGCCGGGACCGAGCTCCTCCGGGAAGGAGTAGAGGTCGAGCTCCCGGCCGAGCTTGCGGTGGTCGCGCTTCTCGGCCTCCTCGAGCTGGTGGAGGTACGCCGCGAGTGCGTCCTTGCTCTCCCAGGCGGTGCCGTAGATGCGCTGGAGCTGCTTGTTCTTCTCGCTCCCCCGCCAGTACGCCGCGGCGGTGCGCATCAGCTTGAACGCCGGGATGCGCTTGGTCGTGGGCAGGTGCGGCCCGCGGCAGAGGTCCTTCCAGGCGAGCTCGCCGTCGCGGCGGAGGTTGTCGTAGATCGTCAGCTCACCACCGCCGACCTCGACGCTCGCGCCCTCTGCGGCGTCCTCGCCGTGACCGCCGCCCTTGAGCCCGATCAGCTCGATCTTGTACGGCTCGTCCTCGAGCTCGTGGAGGGCGTCGGCGTCCGCGACCGGGCGCCGCGAGAACCGCTGCCCCTCCTTGATGATCTTGCGCATCGCGGTCTCGATCTTCTCGAGGTCCTCGGGCACGAAGGGCGTGTCGACGTCGAAGTCGTAGTAGAAGCCGTTCTCGACCGGGGGCCCGATCCCGAGCTTCGCCTCGGGGAACAGCTGCTGGACCGCCTGCGCCATCACGTGGGCGGTGGAGTGGCGGAGGATGTCGCGGCCGTCCTTGCTGTCGATCTCCACCGGCTCGACCTCGTCGCCGTCCCGGAGCTCGTAGGCGAGGTCGCGCAGCTCTCCCCCGACCCGGGCGGCGATGACGCCCGGCTGGTCGGCGTACAGCTCCCAGGCCTTCGTGCCCGTCGTGACCGTCCGCTCATCGCGCGCACCGGCGTGGACGAGGACGATGGACGGGTCGGACACGACGGCTCCTGGGTCTGGCGGTGAAGGGACCGCTCGATCGTATCCAGGCCGCCGACACGACTTCGCGCGCATTACCCGCCGTGAGCCGGAGGCACCCTGTTTACTCGTCCCCGTGTCCGACGACGAGAGCGCGAGCCGTCACCCCGGGATGGTCCGCGTCCGGGTGAATGTGCGTCGCCGTCGGCGACGCCGCCTGATCGGGCTCGGCGTGCTGCTCGTGGTCGTGGTGGCCGGAGTGGCGCTGGCCCTCCTGGCGCGCCCGCTCGTCTCGGCCAAGCACGAGGCCCAGGCAGCCCAGAACGACCTCAAGAGCGCCAAGGCGGCGCTGGCACGCAAGGACATCGCGACCGCCCAGGCCTACGTCCGACAGGCGCAGGCCCACGTCGCGCGGGCCCACAGCGACGCCCACGGGACCGGCGCGAGCGTGTGGTCGTCGGTGCCGGTCGCCGGGACGGCTGTCGACGACGAGCGCCGCCTGATCGACGCCCTCGACCAGACCACCGATGTGGCCGAGATCGGTCTCCAGATCTACCCGATGGTCTCGGGCGACTCCGCGACGCTCGTGCACGGCGACCGGATCGACCTGGCCGTTCTCAAGGACGTCGCCGCCCGCACGACCGCACTCGGCCCCCACCTCGACCAGGCGCTCTCGGACCTCTCGGCGGTCGAGGGCTCCACGCCGTTCGTCGGAGGCTCGATCACGCGCGCCACCGCCACGGCCCAGGACTACCTGCAGCCCCTGCAGGACAGCTACGAGCGCAACGTGCCGCTGCTGCAGGCGCTGCCGTCGCTGGTCGGGGCCGACGGACCGCGCACCTACCTCGTCGCGATGCTCAACCCGTCCGAGCAGCGCTACTCCGGCGGCGGCACGCTCTCCTTCACGACCCTGCGCGTGGACCACGGGGCGATGGACTTCGGGACGACCGAGAACGCCGACGACCTCAACACCCAGGGCGCGGCGCAGAGCTGGCCCCCGGTCCCCGGGAACACCTTCCACAAGGCTGGAGCGCCGCTGCGCGTCACCAGCGCCACCTTCTCGCCGTGGTGGTCGGTCTCCGGGGAGGAGCTGCTGCGCGGCTACGCCCAGGCCTTCCCCGGCCCCCGTCTCGACGGCCTGATCGGGATCGACCTCCAGGGCCTGGCCAGCCTCTTCTCCATCACCGGGCCGGTCCAGGTGCCGCTGGCCGGGCAGGTCGACGCCGCGAACCTCGTCCAGGTGCTCGCGGGCAGCTACGACCGGTTCCCCTCGATCGAGGCGCGCCGGCAGGTGAACGCCGCCCTGGTGCCGCTGTTCCGGAAGAAGTTCCTCGAGGGCGGCCACATGTCGGCCAAGATCCAGGCCCTGGTGTCGTCGGCCAAGGGCCGGCACTTCTTCGTCTACTTCCGCAACCACAGCGTCGAGCGTCGCTTCGCGCGCGTGGGGCTCTCCGGCGACCTGAGCGGCACGCCGTACGACTACGTCGGCGTGTTCAGCCAGAACCTCAACGGCAGCAAGGTCGACTACTGGCAGCACCGAGCCGTCACGTCGACGGTGAAGCTGAACGCCGACGGCTCGGCGCGCGTGCACCTGCAGGTCGCCGTCACGAACGCCTCACCGCCGTACACCGGCACCGAGCCGGATCCCGGCACGGGCTACTTCACGCGGGTCCTCGGGATGCGACTCGGGGTCTTCCTGCCCCGGCACGCGACGTACACCGGCTCCGAGCTGGACGGGAAGCCGCTCAAGGCGGTCGTCCACCGTCCGAAGGTGGCGGGTGTGCGCAACCGCAAGTACCTCGAAGGCACGCTGACACTCCAGCGCGGCCAGAGCGGCACCATGGGCGTCGACTACCGGGAGCAGGCGGCGCAGGTCGTCTCCAGCAGCTCGCTGGTCTACCAGCTGAGCGTGGATCCGCAGGACCTCGTGGTCCCCGAGACGCTGCACGTGCGGGTGACCTGGCCGTCCGGGTACCGACCGACCGGGGCGCTGCCCAGCGGCTGGCATGCCACCGCCACCGGCGCGACGTACGACGGCCCGGTGGCGGTCCAGCTCGACTGGCAGATCCCGCTCAGCAAGGGCTGAGCGAGCCCGGCCGAGACGGCTCAGCGCTTCCCGCGGTTGAACACGCTCCATCCGCCGGGGCCGACGGCGAAGCCGACGACGATCAGCACGATCCCGAGGATCACGCCCCCCTTGAACAGGGTCACGATCCCTGCGATGACGAGGACGACGGCGAGGATCCAGAGCAAGAAACCCATGGTGAGAACTCCCAGGTGCGGTCGGGGCAATCGGACAACGCTGGACCCCGTACCCCGCTGAGCCACGTCGCACACGGAAAAGTGAGAACCCCCGGTCGCAGAGTGCGCCGGGGGTTCCTCGCGCCGCTGTTGGGGGGGTAGCGGCTCCCGGAGCCTTCAGGGGGGATTTGAGGCTCCGTTGACACAAGTATGGCGAGAGATGTGCCAGTCCGCTGGCAATTTCCCGAAAAACCTTGGGGAGATAGTTCAGGTTGAGCCAACCTTAACTCGAACGGGGGACCGGCTCCGCTGGCTACTGGGGGGCAGCCAGCGGGGCCCCCAACACCGGTAGGACAGTCAATGGGGAGACTGAGATGAACGCATTCATGTGGGTGATGCTGGGCTTCGTGGTGATCACCGGAGCCATGCGGATCGGTGACTGGCTGCGGGACCACCGCCCGGTCGCGATCGCGATCCCGACCCGCGCGGTCGACTGCCGCTGACGAGCCCCCGTCGGGCTCAGTAGCCGCGGGACAGCCCGCCGTCGACGGCCAGCATCACGCCGGTCACGAACGACGCCGCGGGTGAGAGCAGGAACGCAGCGGCGCGTCCGAACTCGGCCGGCTCGCCGTAGCGCCGCAGGGGGATGCTGCGCTCCGACGCCGCGCGCGCGGCGGCCGGGTCCTCGTGAGCCTGGTCGAGGCTCACCACCCGCTCCGTGCCGACCCTGGCCGGCAGGAGCCCGTTGACCCGGATCCCGCGGGGGCCGACCTCGTCGGCCAGTTGCTTGGCGATCATCGCGAGCCCCGGCCGGAGGCCGTTGGAGATGGCCATGGTGGACAGCGGTGCCCGCACGCTCGTCGAGAGCACGAAGGCGATCGAGCCACCGTCGCCCAGCACGGCGACCAGCTCGCGAGCCATCCGCACCGCACCCAGGAAGACACTGTCGAACGCCGCCGCCCACTGCTCGTCGGTGGCACTGGCCACGCTTCCCCGTGGTGGCCCTCCGACGCTGATCAGCGCCCCGTCGACTCGCCCCCAGGTGTCGTGGGCGGCCGCGATGACGCGGCCGGGCGTCTCGGGATCGGCGTTGTCGGCGACCACCGTCGCCACCTGGTCACCCCAGGCGCTCCGCACCTCCTCCAGCGACGCCTCCGAGCGACTCGACACCACCACTCGCGCACCCTCGGCGACCAGGACCTCGGCGGTGGCCCGCCCGAGCCCGCGCGAACCCCCGGTGACGACGTACACCCGCTCTGCTACCTCGAGATCCACGATCCCGCACCTACCTCTCCTCGTCGACGACGTGTGGCCACACGATCACCAGGCCCCCCGGTGGTCCGGCACACGGGAGATCAGGGGAAGCGAGAGCACCAGGACCACGCAGAAGCCCAGGATCAGGTGTGCCTGGGTCACACCCGGGTCCGACGAGGTCGCCAGGGTCGTGGTGACGATCGAGATGCTGACGATCGACCCGAACTGGCGGAACATGCCACGCAGACCCGCGACCGTCGCCGAGCGCTCGGGCGCCAGCTGCAGGGTCGCGTTGTTGGAGGCGGGCACGGCGATCCCCATGCCGACTCCCGTGACGGCTGCGGTGACACCCAGCCAGAGGTACGGCCCGACCCACCATGGCCCCACCGCCATCCCGGCCAGACCGAGGACCACGAGCGACATCCCGAGCAGCATCGGGCGTCGGTAGCCGAACCGGCGCAGCAGCAGCACCGCCACGGCTGCGGCCAGCATCATGCCCACCGCGCGAGCCGTCAGCAGCGAGCCCGCTCGCAGGGTCTGGATGCCGAACCTCTGCTGCGCGTACAACGGGACGAGCGCGCTGAGTCCGAGGGCCACGGAGCCATAGAAGAGGTTGATCAGGTTCATCACGCCGAAACCCGGGCCGGCCAGCAAGGACCACGGGATGAACGCGCTCGGCGTCCGGCAGTGCCGGGCGAAGAGCACCCCTCCCGCGCTGCCGAGGCCCAGGGCGGCGGCGACCAGCCACAGCCGGGGGCGACCGTCACCCAGCACCGTGACACCGAGCATCAACGGGAGCAGCGTGAGCACGAGCAGCCCGATCCCGGCCAGGTCGAGAGGGTCGGTCGTCTCTCCCGGGGTGTGCGGGATCAAGGCTGCGCCGACCACCAGCAGGACCATCCCGACCGGCACGTTGAAGAAGAAGATCCAACGCCAGGACAGGTAGGTCACGAAGACCCCGCCGAGCACCGGCCCCAGGATGCCCCCGATCGGGAAGATGCTCGCGAACAGTCCGAGCGCACGGTCGCGCTGGGACCCGAAGAGCCCCGCCACGATCCCGGTGGCCGTGGGCATGAACGCGCCGCCGCCCATCGCCTGCAACCCGCGAAGGACGACCAGCATCCCGATGTTCTCGGAGAGTCCGCACAGCAGCGACGCCAGGGTGAAGACCGCGACGGCGACCAGAAACACGCTCTTGCGTCCGTAGCGCTCTCCGAGGGCGCCGGCGATCGGCATCATCACGATCTGCCCGAGGGCGTAGACCGTGATCGTCCAGGCCGTCCAGTTCACCTGGGCGTGGAGATCGTGGTGCAGGGCCGGAAGAGCGGTCGCGACGATGGTCTGGTCGATCGAGCTCATGAGCAGGGCGACGGCGACGACCCCGAAGATCACGATCCGTCGGGATCCGTCGACAGGAGCCTCCGCTCGATTCTCCCCCGTCGCCGCCGACACCACGCGAACACCGTATACTGCTTGCCGATAAGCAACCACCCAGGAGTCACCGTGCCGCCACTCATGGACCCCGACACCGCCACCCGCCTGGCACGAGCCATCTCGCGCCTCGCACGTCAGCTCAATGCCAGCTCGACCACGGTCGGGCTCTCCCCCGCCCAGGCGTCGGTGCTCGGCCTGCTCGTCGCTCGCGGCCCCATGAACCCCACCGGCCTCGCCGAGGTCGAGGGGATCAACCCCACGATGCTGTCGCGCGTCGTGGGCAAGCTCGAGACCATGGGCCTGGTCGAGCGCTCGGCCGATCCCGACGACCAGCGCAGCTCGCTGCTGGAGGCCACCGCGTCGGGCCGCCGCGCCGATCGTCGCGTGAAGCTGGAGCGTGCTCAGATCGTCTCGCGCTGCCTCGATGCGCTGGAGGAGCACGACGTGGTGACCATCGGCGAGGCACTGAGCCCGCTCGAGCGACTCGCCATGGAGCTGAACCAGCAGACGCGGCGGCACCTGACCGGACCACGCCGCTAGCTCATTGCCATTCCTGTTCACCGGTATAACAACTATACTGTTAGACATTCGGTCGCGAAGCGACCCTCATCCAGAACGAGGAGCGCGCCATGGCGGGCACCGTCCTCAAGGCCAGGTCCCTGGTCGACGCGCTGCGTGACGCCCTCCAGCGGGCGATCCTCACCGGTGAGTTCGCCCCCGGGGACTCGCTCACCGAAGAGGCGGTGGCGCAGCAGTACGAGATCGCGCGGCCGACCGCCAAGGCCGCCATCGAGCAGCTCGTGCGGGCGGGTCTCCTGCGACGCACGCTGAACAAGACCGCCCGGGTGCCCCTCCTCGACGCCGACGACATCCGTGACCTCTACTGGACGCGCAGCATCGTCGAGCGCTCCGCCGCCATCGCCCTGGCCGAGCGTCGGATCGACCTGACCGGGGTCTCGCGCTCCATCGACCGACTGCGTCAGGCGGAGGGTGTGATGGAGGTGGTCGACTCGGACATCGAGTTCCACCGGATCCTGGTCTCGCGGCTCGACAGCATGCGGATGACCCGGCTGCACGACGCGGTCATCGGCGAAGCACACCTCGGCATGGCCCAGGTGCAGGTCCACCACCTCCTGCACCAGGACGTCATCGCCGACGAGCACGCCGCCATCCTGGAGGCGATCCTCGACGGCGACGTCGACACCTCCGGCGACCTGTCCGTCCGCCACCTCACCGAGGCACGTGACCGTCTGGTCACCCATCTGGAGTCCCAGGCGTCCGCCGCGGGCGGTGAGGAGCCGGCGTCCCCGACTCCGGAGTGAGCGAGGCTGGGGGCTCGACCAGGCACTCGTGCGCGATGCGCTCCCCGATCTCCTCCAACAGCTCGCCGGGTCGCTCGAAGCACTCGGCCAGCGACCGCGCCCACGCCGTCAGCGGGTAGACCTCCCAGAAGCCCGACGAGGACGCCACCTCCTCGGACAGGCTCGACTGTCCGGCCACCGCCACGGCCCGAACGCCGAACGCTCGCGCAGCGGCGGCGATCCCGGCGGTCGCCTTCCCGCGCAGGCTCTGTCCGTCCAGCGAGCCCTCCCCCGTGACCACCAGCGCCGCGCCGGCCAACCGGTCACGCACACCCAGGAGGCGCATCACCACGTCGATCCCCGGGACGACCACGGCACCGCACACGGCGATCGCCGCGAACCCGACGCCCCCGGCCGCTCCGGCCCCGGGCGCGTCCGGATCCGCCTCTCCGACAGCCTCACGCACGACCTCGACCCAGTGCGACAGCCCGGCCTCGAGCGTCGCCACCTGCTCGGGGTCCGCCCCCTTCTGCGGCCCGTAGATCCGGGCCGCACCGGAGGAGCCCAGCAGCACGTTGTCGACGTCCGAGGCGAGGACGATCTCGGTCTGCAGCGTCGCGGGGTGCAGGCCGGTGAGATCCAGCCGGCGGACGAGCGACAGCGATCCCCCGCCGTCGGGAACCTCGCGGCCGTGCTCGTCGAGCAGCCGGGCCCCGAGCCCGCGCAGCAGTCCTGCTCCCCCGTCGGTGCTGGCGCTCCCCCCGACACCCAGGACGACGCGGCGACATCCCTCGCTCAGGGCCGCGGCCACCAGGTCCCCCGCACCGCGGCTCGTGGCCACGAGCGGGGACCGCTCGGCGCCGGGCAGTCGGTCGAGCCCGGCCACCGCCGCCAGCTCGACGACGGCGACGCCGTCGCGCACGGCGTACGTTCCGACGACCGCCTCTCCCGTCGGGCCGTGGGCGGGCACCCGGCGAGGCTCGAAGCCCGCTCGGAGCGCCGCCGCGAGGGTGCCTTCGCCGCCGTCGGCGATCGGAACGATCTCGACGGCCAGGTCGGGCCGGGCGACCAGGAGGCCGGCGGCCACGTGCCGGCCGACATCCTCGGCGGAGAGGCTCCCGCGGAACTTGTCGGGCGCCACCACGACCCGCGGCCTGCTGGTCACGTGTCCTCTCGGGTGCGACCCGAGAGCTGCTCGACGGCCAGGAGAAGGGCCGAGTGGTCGAGGCCGCCGCGGCCCTGGGCCACCAGCGACGCCACCAGGTTCGCCACCAGGCTCCCGACAGGGGTCACGACGCCGACCTCGCGCGCGGCCGCCGTGAAGATGCCGAGATCCTTGTGGTGCAGCTCGGCGCGGAACCCGGGCGTGAAGGTGTGGGCCACCATGCCCGGTGACTTGCGCGCCATCACGGTGCTGCCGGCGAGGCCGCCTTGGAGCACCGTGAGGGCACGATCGAGATCGACCTGCTGTGCGTCGAGGAACACCAGCGCCTCGGCGAGCAGCGCGATGTTGCCGGCGACGATGAGCTGGTTGGCCGCCTTGACGGTCTGGCCGGAGCCGCTCTCACCGACGTGCACGACCGTGGAGCCCATCGCGTCCAGCACCTCTCGAACCCGCTGCACGTGGCCGGCACTTCCTCCGACCATGATCGACAGCGTCGCGTCGATGGCGCCCTGCTCGCCCCCCGAGACAGGGGCGTCGACCAGCCCGAGGCCGCGTCGGTCCGCCTCGGCCGCCAGCTCCCTGCTCACGTCCGGCCGGATCGTCGAGCAGTCCACGACCACCGTCCCCGGCTCGGCCGCGTCGAACACTGCGCCACGCAGGACGGCGACGACGTCGGGCGAGTCCGGCAGCATCGTCACCACCACCTCGGCCCCCTGCACCGCCTCCGCCGCGCCGTCGACGAGCTCGACTCCGGCGGAGACCAGCACTTCGGCCATGCGCGGCCGCGAGCGGTTGTGGGCGCGCACCGCGTGACCCGCTCGGGCCAGGTTGAGGGCCATCGGACCGCCCATGATTCCCAGGCCGATGAATCCGACATTCGTCATGACGACGTCTCCTTCTGTGCGTGGATGCCCACGGGTGACTCGTCGTCGAGTGGTCGTGACGGTCGCAGCAGGCTGAACAGGACGGTGACGGCGAGGATGCCGATCACCACGAGCAGAGAGGTCAGGGAGCCGATCGCCCACACCCGCAGTCCCGAGTCCGCGAGCGCCTCGAGGATCAGCTTCGCGCCGATGAAGGCGAGGATGGCCGCCAGACCCACGTCCAGATGACCCAGCCGGCCGAGGAGCCCGTCGAGGACGAAGTAGAGCTGCCGCAGTCCCAGCATGGCGAAGGCGTTCGCCGTGAAGACCAGGAAGCCGTTCTGGGTCAGGCCGAAGATCGCGGGGATGGAGTCGAGGGCGAAGACCAGATTCGCCACGGCGATCGCCGCCACCACGACGGCGAGTGGAGTCAGCACCACGCGACGACCGTGCCGGACCGCGATGCGCCGACCGTCGTACTCCGCCTGGACCGGCACCACCCTGGCTGCGAGCCGGATGACCCTGCTCTCGCCCGGATCCTCCGGATCGTCGCCACGGGCACCGACCAGTCGGACGGCGGTGATCACCAGGAACGCCCCGAGCGGGTAGAACATCCAGTCGGCACGGGCCAGGGCCACCGCTCCGACGGCGATCAAGGCGCCCCGCAGAGCGAGGGACATCAAGATGCCCACCGACAGCAGGCGGTCCACGGCGATCGCCGGTACCTCGAACCGCCGGATGATCAGGCTGAAGACGAACAGGTTGTCGAAGCTCAGGCTGTACTCCGTGACATAGCCCGAGAGGAACGGACTGCCGTAGCCGGCTCCCTTGGCCAGCATCAACCCGCCCGCGAACACCAGGGCGAGCGACACGTACACGGCGACCCAGCGCATCGCCTCACCCATGCCGACCGGCGCGGAGCGACGGCCCACGAGCCAGAGGTCGGCGGCGAAGATCGCGACCAGGGCAACGGCGGTCGCGAGCACGAGCAGGCCGTTCGTGGAGATGACGATGCTCCTCTCGGGCCGACGTTGTCGTGAGTCGTCAGGTCAGGGTCAGGCTGACGCCGCCCAGAGGACCGAACTCGGCGGCGTACCTGCCGGGCTTCTCGACCGGCTCCCTGGCGAGGATGGCGCCGGTGATGATCGACTGCCCGGGCTCGAGGCTCAGCCCGTTGCGGTGGAAGACCGCGGCCACCCGGGCCAGGGAGACGAAGGGATCGTCGACGATCTCGAGGGACGTCGGAGCCGACCCGATCTCCTCGTCGTCACGGGTCAGCGTGACGGTGATCGAGTCCAGGGGCACGTCCAGGTCGTGCTCGGGGCCGAGCACCAGCCCCCAGTTGGTCATGGAGTTCCCGATCGAGATCGCCCGGGGCAACGTGGTCGGCAGGTGCCCGGTGTTGATCTCGAACGAGGCGCGGGCCGAGCGGACCGCGGCCCTCGCTTCCTCCGGGGTCACGTCGGGACCGCTCAGCCGGTCGCCCATCGTCAGGCACAGCTCGGGCTCCAGCGCGCACTTCACGATCGAGTCGAGCGGGACCGACGCCCCGGAGTCGAGGATGCGGCTGTCGAGGATGTACCCGAACGGTCGGTAGCCGGGGCCACCGCTGTCTCGCGCCGCTCGGGAGGTCCAGGCGATCTTCCAGGCCCCGACGCGCTCGCCGAGGTCGGTCCACCGACCCATGACGCTGCACGAGAGCTGCTCGCCCTCCTCCGGGTGGGCGGTGCCCCAGCCGTCCAGCTCCGCGAGCTCCTGGTCGTCGAGGGTCTCGCCCTGCTGCGAGCGGACGATGAGGGCGGCGATGCCTGCCCGGTCGAGGGTGGTGGCGGTGGTCACGGTGTTCTCCTGAGGTGTGCGAGTGGGTGGCGCGAGTCGGTCGTGGACAGGTCAGGCGGGGAGGACGTCCCAGTCCTCCAGCAGCGTGTGGATCTCGGCCCGGGTGGCGTCGTCCAGCCGGCGCATCGGGGGACGCACGTCGTCCGACCCGACGCCCACGGCGGCGACCGCGGTCTTGACCACCGGGATGCTGTCCCGGTCGTGCCGGCGGAAGCGGATGGCCTCGAAGTGCCGCATCGGCGCCCAGAGCTCGCGCAGGCCGGCGACCTCGAGGTTGCCGTGCAGGGCGTCGCGCAGTCGGACGGTCGCGGTCGGCGCGAAGTTGGCGATCCCCGAGGTGTACCCCACCGCCCCGGCCTGCCAGAAGTACGGCGCCCAGGTCTCGGCGGTTCCACACATCCAGGCCGTGGCGCCCTGGCTCGCCTCGACCAGGTCGGCGAACCGGCGGAGGTCGTTGACGGCGTACTTGATCGCCACGACGCTCGGGAGGTCGGCCAGCGCGAGCACCGCGGAGTCGTCCAGGGCCGGGTCGCGGACGTAGGCCACGATCGGGACGTCGACCGCGTCGGTGATCGCGCGGTAGTAGTCGACCAGCCCCTCCTCGTGCACGTACGGGTGCACGGTCGGGTGGACCAGGATGCCGTCAGCCCCGGCGTCGACCGCCGCTCGGGCCTCACTCACGGCGTTCTCCAGACCGAGCCCTACGGCCGCCAGGGTGACCGCGCGCGAGACCGAGGCGACCATCGTCCGCGTGATCGCGAGCCGCTCCTCCCCGGTGAGGGCGTAGTACTCCGCCAGCCCACCGCAGGACACGACGGAGTCGATCCCCGCCTCGTCCATCCCGCGGGCGAGCGTGGCCAGCGACGCGTGGTCGACCTGGAGCTGGTCGTCGAACGGCGTGACGAGGATTCCCGAGACGCCTTCGATCTGGATCGTGTTCATCGTTCCCTCCTGGGGGAGTTGGCAGGGGCCGGCACGGCCGTGATGTCGCGGACGCGGGTCGGCGTCCGCCCGGCGAGCACGTCGAGTGCCGCCGTGACGGCGAGGACGCCCAGAGCGCGCTGGGCGTCCTCGGTGCGGCCGGCGCGGTGTGGGGTGCAGACGGTCTTGCTGGAGGCGAGCAGCGGGTGGTCACGCGCCGGGACGCTGTCGTGCCAGACGTCGATGCCCGCGCCGCCCGGGCGACCGCGCTCGAGGGCGACCGCCAGAGCCTTCTCGTCGATCAGCTCGCCGCGCGCGACGTTGATCAGCAGGCTGTGGGGCTGCATCAGCGCGAACTCCTCGGCGCCGAGGAGTCCGGTCGTCGCTTCGGTGAGCGGCACCTGGATGCTGACGATGTCGGCCCATCCCAGCAGCTGGGGAAGAGACGACGTCAGCTGAACACCCAGCGCCTGGATGGGGTGCTCCGAACGCGTGGGGTGGTAGCCGAGGACGTCCATCGCGAACCCTCGGGTCCCGATGCGGGCGAGCTCCGTGCCGATGCCACCCACGCCGATCAGCCCGAGCCGCGCCCCGGTGAGCATCGGAGCCAGGCCCCGCTCCCGCACCTGGTAGAGGTCGTCCGGTCGCTCGCGTGTCAGGCGGTCCCAGCGCACGATGTCCTTGAGCAGGGCGAGGATGAGCGCGAGGGCGTGCTCGGCGACGGAGCGCGAGTTCGCGCCCGGGGTGATGTAGACCGGGATGCCGCGCTGGCGCGCCTCGTCGATGGGGATGTTCTCGAAGCCCACACCGGCCCTGGCCACGACCTTCAGACGCGGCGCGCCGGCGATCGTCGCGGCCGAGACCCCGTGATGACGGACCACGACCGCATCCAGCAGCGGTGCGATCTCCGCCTCAGCCTCCGCATCCGCGCCGAAGCCCCGGTGGACGACCACGCCGGCGTCGTCCAGGAGGGCCATCGCGTCCGGGTGCAGCTCCTGAGGGACGTAGACATGGGCCGTCTGTGAGCCGTCGCTCATCCGGCCTCCGAGCCGACGGCCTCCACGACCGCGCCGGTGAACTCGTCCGTCGTCGCAGAGCCGCCCATGTCCGGCGTCCGCGGCCCGTCGGCCAGTACCCGGTCGATGGCGGCGTCGATGCGGCGCGCCGCGTCGACGAGCTGCGGGCTCTCGTGCCGCTGACCCAGCCAGTCCAGGAGCATCGCGTTGGACAGGATCAGGCCGATCGGGTTGGCCTTGCCCTGCCCGGCGATGTCCGGGGCCGAGCCGTGAGCGGCCTGCGACATCGCGTGGGTCTCGCTGCAGTTGAGGGACGCCGACAGTCCCAGGGAGCCCACCAGCTCACCGGTGAGGTCCGAGAGGACGTCGCCGAACATGTTCTCGGTCACGATCACGTCGTAGTCCTGCGGGTGCCGGACGAGGTGCGCGGTCATCGCGTCGAACAGGCAGTCGCTGAACTCGACACCGGGGAACTCCGAGCCCACCTCACGGCACACGTCGAGCATGAGCCCGAACGCCATCGGGACGACGTTGCCCTTGTGCACGGCCACGACCTTCTTGCGCCGCGTCGACGCCAGCTCGAACGCCGTCCGGGCGATGCGCTCGATCGCGCGTCTGGTGAAGACGCCGACGACCAGCGCGACGTCCTCGCTCGGCATGAACTCGCCACTGCCCCGCACCATGTTGCGGTCCGCGTAGAAGCCCTCGGTGTTCTCGCGCACCGTCACGATGTCCACGCCACTGACCAGGCTCGGAACTCCGGGGCGGTTCCGGCTGGGCCGGATGTTGGCGTACAGCTCGAACGAGTGACGGAGCTCGCCACCCGGAGGGCGCTCACCGCGCGCCTTCCACTCCGCTCCGTAGCTCTCGCTGTCGTGGGGTCCGATCACCCAGCCGTGGGTGTCGCGCAGCGCGTCCTTGGTGACCTGCGGCATCGGCGTGCCGTACTCGGCCAGAGCGGTCGCTCCCATGGGCAGCTCCACCCAGTCGACCGGGTTCGCGCCGACGGCGTCGATGGCGGCGTCGACGACGCGTTGCCCCGCCGGGACGATCTCAGGACCGATCCCGTCTCCGAGCATGCTGCCGAGGCGGAACGTCGTGGCCATGGGGCTTCCTTCTTTCGATCTGGACGCGCGGGCGCGCGCTCAACGGGTGATGGGGGCGGGAAGCGCGACCGGGGTCAGCAGCGACCCCTCGCGCAGGAATCGGTCGATGTTGGCGACCACCAGGTCGCACATCTCCTGGTGCGTGGCCCGGGTGACCGGACCCAGGTGCGGGAGCAGGATCACGTTCGACAGCTCGCTCAGGGCCGCCGGGACGTCAGGCTCGCCCACGTAGACGTCGAGCCCGGCTCCCCGCAGCTGTCCGGACGCCAGGCGCCGGATCAGCGCGTCCTGGTCGACGCAGGAGCCTCGGGCGACGTTGACGAGCCAGCCGTCTCCGAGTGCGTCCAACACCTCGTCGGAGACCAGGCCGACCGTCTCCGCGGTGCCGGCGACGGCGACGACCAGGACCTGTGACCACCTGGCGAGCTCGAGCGGCGAGTCCAGACGGGGCAGGCCACTCTCGGGCACGTCGCGGCGCGAGTGGTAGGCCAGCTCGACGCCGAACGGCTCGAGCCGCGCGGCGACGGCACGGCCGATGGCGCCGAGTCCGAGGATGCCGACCCTGGTCCCGCGCACGCGTTGTGTCGCCGGGAACTGCCCCTGCCGCCAGGCGCCGCTGCGGACGAACGCGTCCGCCTGCGGAAGCTCTCGGACCAGATCGAGCAGCATGGCGACCGCGACGTCGGCGACGCAGCCGTCGAGGACACCGGTCGTGGTGCTCAGCATGAGCCCGCGCGCGGCGAGATCGGTCAGGTCGAACCGGTCCAGCCCGACGCCGAAGTTGCTGATCGCCCCCAGGGCGGGAAGCCGGTCCAGCAGCGGTTCTCCGATGCCGGTCTTGCTGGCCGTGGCCACCACCCGCACCCGGTCCGCCACGCGGCCGAGCAGCGCGTCGGCGCCGTCAGGGTCGGAGGGGAGCACCGCGGTGTCGAACGCTGCCCGGAGCGACTCGATGAGGTTCGGCCGGATCGAGCCCACCGCCAGGACGACCGGGCCCTCAGCCATCGTGTCCTCCGAACGCGAACCAGTAGAGGGTCGAGTCGCGGAGGCGGACGGCGAGCCGCACGGGCTCACCGTCCGCCACGCCCATCCCGTCGACGCCGGACCAGGTGACGGGGTGGTCGTAGAGGTCTCCGGCGAGCTCGTCGCAGTCGGCGAAGCTGCGACCGGGCACCGTCTCGCCGGCGAAGTCGCGGACCTCGACCTCGAGCCCACCGGTACCGGACGTGAGCGCGTTGATCCTGAGCCGTCCTCCGGGCGGCAGGAAGGCCACGGTCTCGAACCCGCCGTCGGTGCGGGCACGGATGCCTGCCAGCCGCCCTCGGGGCCAGCGCAGCAGTCCGTTGGCGAAGGTCACCTGACTGCGTGGGTGCTTGTGCGGCACGTTGAACCCGGAGAAGAGCAGGCCGAACTCACCGTCGGGGAACTCGCACAGCTCGGGATGGGAGAACACGGTGCCGGAGTCCCACTCCCTGCCCCGGGACGCGGTGAGGAGGGGCTCGCGCGACAGCCACTGCCACGTGCGTCCGGTGCCGTCGGGTGAGGAGCAGAGGTAGACGGCGTGCGCGTCGACCGAGGTGTCCCACACGGTCGGGAAGACCAGGGGATGGTCGGGTGCGCCGGGGAACGGCGACCACGCGGTCGTGTAGATCGACTCGGTCGGCGACAGGTGCGGGGTGTCGGTCAGGACCGGCTCGGCGAGCGGCCAGCGCGTGAAGTCGTCGGTCTCGGTGCGCGCGAGGATGCGGTGCCCGACCTCGAACCACGCGTTGGCGTAGGCGCCCGGCTCGCCCATCCAGGTGTCGGGCCGGTACGCCGGGTGGGTGCGCGCCAGCCAGTCGCGGAAGTAGGCGACGTACGTGCCCGAGACCGGGTCGTAGCCGGCGGTGATCTGGTTGTCGGTGTGGGCGAGCACCAGCGGCTGGGGCAGGCGATGGAAGACGAGCCCGTCCGATGAGTACTGGCCGAGCACGCCGAAGACGTCGTCGCCCCCGAAGCCGAGGTGCTCCAGCGCGATGTTGGTCAGCGCCTTCTCGTCGACCTCGTCGGCACGGTCGCGCAGATAGTCCTCGACCTCGGCCCGCGTGAAGTAGTGGGGGCCGATCGCCTTGTAGCGCTGCTCCGGCGGCGCCGAGGGGTCGATGAAGACGGTCGCGCCGGAGATGGCACGCCCCGGGAACATCTCACTGATGCTCGGGATGAAGTTGTTCGCGCGGGAGCCGTCGTACTCCACCAGACCGAGCGAGGGCCGCCGCCAGGTCTTCCCGTCGTCGGACTCGATGACCATCGACATCGACTGGCCGTCGACGGTGTCGCACTTGCCCCACGCTCGGTAGCCCTCGCCGTCGCGCAGCATCGAGATGACCATCAGGTTCTGCTCGTGGGGCAGCAGGTCGAGCAGGGGCTCGGCATCCCGCGTCCCCGGCTCGACCACCAGGTCGATCCCGTGCGGCATCCCCTCGGGCCGGAAGTCGACGCTGTAGGCGCGGCCGCGCCGGCCAGGCCGATCGACGATCCGTCGGCGTCGACCCATCGGGGCGTGCCGGGGCGGACGAACTCCCAGGTGACGAAGGGCAGCCGCGTCCCGTGGACGGTGTACGGCTCGCCGAGACCTCCTGAGCTCATGCGGCCCCTCCCGGAGTCTCGGTCGAGTCGGCGGGTGCGGTGTGCACGGTCAGCGCAGCGGCCAGCAGCGTCTTGGCGTACTCGCTCTGCGGACGGGTGACCACGGACTCCGCCGGCCCCTCCTCGACGATCCGGCCGGCGTACATCACCGCGATGCGGTCGCTGATGCTGTTGACCACGGCGAGGTCGTGGGAGATGAAGAGATAGCTCATCTGCAGCTGCTCCTGGAGGTCCTTGAGGAGGTTGATGATCTGGGCCTGCATGGAGACGTCCAGGGACGACGTCGCCTCGTCGCAGATCAGCAGGTCCGGCCCCAGAGCCAGGGCCCGCGCGATGCACACCCGCTGGCGCTGTCCCCCCGACAGCTCGCGCGGGTAGCGCGTCACCAGTCGCGGGTCGAGACCCACGCGGTCCAGCAGCTCGGCCGCGACCGTGCGCCCGTCGCCCTTCACCTCGCGATGCGCCTGGAGCGGCTCGAGGACGATCTGGTCGATGCGCATGCGCGGGTTGAGCGACGAGTAGGGATCCTGGAAGACGACGGCCAGGTGGCGCCGGTGCTCCTTGAGCTCCCGTCGTCGCAGGGTGGCGATGTCCTGCCCGAGGAAGGTGATCGACCCCGAGGTGGGCCTCAGCAGGCCCGCGACGGCGAACGCCGTGGTCGACTTGCCACAGCCCGACTCGCCGACCAGGGCGAGGGTCTCGCCGCGATCGACGTGGAAGGAGACGCCGTCGACCGCCTTGGTGCCTCCGGCCCCGACCGCGGTCGACGATCCGTAGTCGACGACCAGGTCGCGGACCAACAGCAGGTGCTCGTCGGAGGTCTCAGACATGCGCAGCTCCTTCGCTGGCTGGCTGGGTGGTCGGTCCTGGCCAGGTGACCGGGCGCCACCTCGCGCAGCTCGACCTCGTGGCTCTCGCAGCCGTCGCCGGCGAACCGGCACCTCGGAGCGAATCGGCACCCGTCCCTCACCTGGGTCATGTCAGGGGGGCCACCGGGGATCGAGGCGAGCCGGGTCTGGCGCGCGTGGGGGTCGTCGAGCCGTGGCAGGGCCCCGAGCAGAGCCTCGGTGTAGGGATGCTCGGGCCGGGTGAAGAGAGCGGCCTTCGGGGCCCGCTCGACGACCTGTCCGGCGTACATCACCACGACGTCGTCGGCCACCTCCTCCACGATGCGCATGTCGTGGGTGATCAGCACGAGCCCAAGGCCGCGCGACGCCTGGAGCTCCTCCAGCAGCGCGAGCACCCTGGCTTGGACCGCGACGTCCAGGGCGGTCGTGGGCTCGTCCGCGATGATCAGGTCGGGATCGCACGACAGCGCGATCGCGAGCATCACACGCTGGCGCATTCCGCCGGAGTACTGGTGGGGGTAGATCCCAGCCGCTTGGCGGCGTCGGAGATCTTCACCTCCTCGAGCAGGGCGACGGCCCGGTCGCGCGCCTCGGCCCTGCTCACCTTGCGGTGGGCCCGAATGGTCTCGACGATCTGCGTGCCGATGGTGAGGACGGGGTTCAACGAGGTCATCGGGTCCTGGAACAGCATCGAGACCCGGCGTCCGCGCACGCCGCGCATCGTCCGCTCGGAGCACCCGACGAGGTCCTGGCCGTCGAGCTCGACCGAGCCGCGCACGATCGCCGCTCCAGCCGGCAACAGCCTCATGATCGACTTCGCCGTCATGGACTTGCCGCTGCCGGACTCCCCCACGATGCACAGACTCCTGCCGCGGTCGACGGAGAAGCTGACGCCGTCGACCGAGCGCACCACACCGCGACGACTCACGATGTGCGTCGCGAGGTCGCGGACCTCCAGGAGGGGCGACACTGCTTCCTCGCCGCTCATCAGTAGCCCTCGAGAACTCGGCCGACGACGGTTCCGACCGCACGCAGGGCGGCGGCCGTCAGCATGATCGCGACGCCGGGCATGACCGCCACCCACCACGACGTGTAGATGTAGGTCTGCCCGTACGACGTCAGCAGGCCCCACGAGGTGCCGGGTGGCTGCACACCGACGCCGAGGAAGCTGAGCCCGGACTCCGTGAGCATCGTGAGCGCGATCTCGAAGGTGGCCAGGGTCCACAGCGCCGGTAGGGCCGCGCGCAGGATGTGCCGCGTGGCGATGGTCCAGTACCCGACCCCGGAGATCTCCGCGGCGCGCACGTAGAGCAGGCCCTTGGTACGCAGTGCCTCACCTCGTGCGGTCCGCACGTAGATCGGGAGCCTGGTCACCACCAGCACACCGATGAGCACCGGTATGCCTGCAGAGAAGGTGTACAGCGCGACGAGGGCGAGAAGCATGCTCGGGAACGCCATCAGGATGTCGGAGACGCGCATGATGAGGGTGTCGACCGCTCCGTGACCGAATCCGGCGAGCACTCCCAGGATGCTGCCGAAGATGGCGGCCAGGACCACGACCAGGAGCGAGATCGTGAGGGTGGTGGCTCCGGCGACCAGGAGTCGCTCCAGGTAGGGCCGGCCCAGACCGTCGGTGCCGAGCAGGTACTTCCAACCGTGGTGGAGGCTGGGCGCCTCGAGACGACGGTCGAGGTTCTGCTTGAGCGACTCACTCTTCAAGAACAGATAGGCCCCACCGCAGGCGAGCACCATGGCCACGATCCAGACGATGGAGACCATGGCCAGGACGTCGCGTCGCATGAGATGCCGGAACTGGCGCCACGTCTCGCGCCGGGGGGAGACCGGCGTCTCGGGGCTGACGGCGAGGCTCATCGGGACGACACCTTCCTGACCCTGATCCGCGGGTCCAGCGCCGCGTAGGAGAGGTCGATGAGGAGGTTGAAGACCAGGACCGCCGTCCCGATCACGATCACGGCCGACTGGAGCAGGGGGAAGTCGCGGTTGAGCACGGCGTCGACGACCACCTTCCCGATGCCGGGCCAGTCGAAGACCGTCTCGACGATCAGCGCCCCGTTGACGATGCCGATCGCCGTGGCCCCCGCGATCGTGAGCACGGGGATCGAGGCGTTGCGGATCGCGTGGACGACGACGATCCGGCTGGGTTTGAGGCCCTTGGCTCGGGCGGTGGTGACGTAGTCCGAGGCCAGCACGCCGGCCATCGAGTCCCGGGCCACCTGGATGATGACGCCGACGTTGGCGATCACGAGCGTGAGCAGGGGCATGACGAACGACGAGGCACCGGTCTTCCCGGTCGTCGGCAGGGCATGGAGCTTGAGCGAGAAGATCAGGATCAGCAGGATCGCCAGCCAGAAGCTCGGCACGCTCAGCGCCAGGCTCGCCAGCGACGTGATCACCCGGTCGCCGATCGACCCCGGCCGGTAGGCGGCGTACGCGCCGAGCGTCGTCCCGATCACCAGACCCACGACGAACGTGATCAGGGCCAGCATCAAGGTGTTCGGGAAGCGCGTCAGCGCGACGTGCATCGCCGGCTGGTTGTACAGCGTCGAGTCTCCGAAGTCGAGCGTGAAGACGCCGTGCATGTAGTGGCCGAACTGCACGGGGATCGGCTTGTCGAGGCCGTGCTGCGCCCGGTACTGGTCGAGGGCCTTCTGCGAGGCGCCCTCACCGAGGTAGAGCCGGGCGGGGTCGCCGGTGAACCGCGCCATCACGAAGACGAAGATCAGCAACGTGACGAGCGCGATCACCGACGACAGGACGCGACGAAGGAGAACGGTCAGCATGTCTGCGGTGCACTCATTCCTTCGCGAGTCCGTGGACCCTCAGTTGGTGAAGTGGAAGTCCGAGATGTGGATCTCGTCCTGAACGTTCGGCGGGAACTCGTAGGACACCCGGTCCGAGGTCACGCCGACGTCGTAGACGTTGACCAGCGGCGCGTACATCGCGTCGTCCACCATGGACTTCTGCCACACCTGCTGGAGCAGCTGGGTGCGGGCGTCACCCGTGGCGGTCGTCGACTTGGCGATGAGCTTGTCGACGCCCTTGTCCGTCAGCGTGCTCTCCACGCCGTTGGTGGCCACGTAGCGGATGAACGTCGCGTAGGAGTCACCGACCGTGTTGCCGTGGTCGTGCACCTGGAGGTACGGAGCCCGACCCTCCTGGTACGGCTTGGTGATGTACTTCGTGTGGTTGTCCTCGGTCAGGTTCCCGATCTTCACGTTCAGCCCGACCGCCTTCAGCTCGCCGGCGACGGCTTCCACGAACTCGGTGCCGTTGGTACCGACCTCGCCCGGCTCCATGTCGAGATCGATCTGCTTGGTGACGGGCACGCCGTCGGCCTTGGCGGCGGCCAGCAGCTGCTTGGCCTTGGCCGGGTCGTAGGTCCAGGGCTTGATGTTCGGGTTGAACCCGTTGACGGCCGGCACGACCAGCTGCGTCGCCGGGGTGCCGAGACCGGCGAAGACCGACTTGATGATCCCGGTGCGGTCCAGGGCGTAGTTGATGGCCTGCCGGACCCGGAGGTCGTTGAGCGGAGCCTGGTCCTGACCGATCCAGACGAAGGCGACGTCCTCGATCGGGAACTTCTTGGCGTTCTTGACGCTGTCGAACTGGGCCGGCAGGTCGACGGTCGCGTCCGCCTGACCGGACTGCACGCTGGAGACGCGAACCGCGGGGCTGTCCTGGAACAGGTACTTGACGGTGTCGGCGTCGGGCTTGGTCCCCCAGTAGCTCGGGTTGCGCTTGAGCGAGACCGACTGCTGAGCGGTGTAGCTCGACAGCTCGTAGGGCCCGGTGCCGACCGGGTCGTTGGTCAGCTTGTCCGCCGGGGTCTTCGGCGAGGCGATGTCCACCTGGCCGAACTCGTACGGGATGACCGGGTCCGGGGCCGTGGTCTTGACCTCGAACGTGTAGGTGCTCGGCGCGGACACCGACTTCACCGTGGCGAGGTCCTGGATGGCGTTGTGGCACTCGAGCTTGGTGCTCAGCGTCCGCTGCACGTCGTGCACGACCGCCGCGGCGTTGAAGGGCGATCCGTCGCTGAACGTGACCCCCTTCCGCAAGGTGAAGTCCCAGGTCGTCGGGTTGACCTGCTTCCAGCTGGTCGCGAGCTTGGGCTCCAGCTTGTTCTGGAGGGTGTTGTTCTCCGTCAGGGTCTCGGTGATGTTCTCGCGCAGGATCCGGCCGGTGGAGCCGAACGTGCTCATGCACGGATCGATGTTGGCGGGCGTGTCGGGCAGGATCAGGGTGAGGGCGCGGTTGGAGGAACCGCCACCGCTGCCTCCACCACAGGCGGCCACGCCCATGGCGAGTGCCAGGGCACCGGTCAGGACTGCTGCTTTCTTCACCGAGACTCGAGGGCGACGCGTCATGTGGCTTCAGTCTCCTGGACTTCCCGGCCGTTGCGACTCCGCGGTCGCGGGACGGCTCGTGCTGACGGATTCGATGCGGTTGGTCGCCGTCGGTCGTCTGGTCGGGACGAGACCGTCGGCTCGTGGAGTGCTCGGTCATCCGGATCGAGCCGAAGCAACGTAAGGCGGCTCACATTCGCCGGTCAAGAGGTTGTTAGACAGGAATACTTGGGAGGTCAGTGCTCATACGTACCGTGTAGACAAGACCGGTCACGTTCCTGACATGCAGGATGATCACACTGTTCTGGGCGTTCGCGGCAGGATGATCTTCGCTTCTGTGATCGATATTCGTGGACTCTTACCGAACAGCCTCGAAGTGTGACGGGTCTCGCGTGAGCGTGGTCACTCCCGTCCGTCCCGCGAATGAAGTGACCCAGATCACAACTCGGGCTCTCTCCGTGCCCGTCTCACCGGAGGCGGGCGGGTTGCGCCCGTCGTGCGGTCGGCCTACATTCCCTACTCGCAGCCCCATCGCGAGGCCGGCTTGGTCGGTAGCCGATTCGTCTCCGGAGCTGTCGCGGTGTCGCGGTGTCGCGGCCCGTGTCGTGGAGTCCCTGGTCGTCCGAGTCGTGCCCCAGACCTCGGCGCGCGGTGCGCCCCCACGACAGGAAGTGACCGGCATGGACAGCGGTACGGCGATCGCACGCATCCTCGCGGCAGGAGGTGTGCGTCGCTTCTACACCGTGCCCGGTGAGAGCTTCCTGGAGATCATCGACGGGGTCGAGGCGAGCCCCGAGATCTCACTGATCTCGACCCGGCACGAGGGCGGCGCCTCGTTCATGGCCGAGGCGGACGCCAAGATGACCGGCCGCCCCGCGGTCGTCGCCGGCACCCGTGGCGTGGGGGCGGCCAACCTCTCCATCGGCGTCCACACGGCGTTCCACGACTCGACGCCGATGGTCGTGATGCTGGGACAGGTGGAGACGCGGTCCCTGGGCCGCGAGGGGTTCCAGGAGGTGGACCTGCCGGCGTTCTTCGGGCCCATCTCCAAGCACGCGGTGACGGTGATGAGCACCGACCGGATCGCCGAGCACGTGTCGGAGGCCCTGCGGATCGCCGTCTCGGGACGTCCCGGACCCGTGGTGCTGGCGTTCCCGGCCGACGTCCTCGCCGGCGACATCGCCGAGCCTGACCTCCAGGGCGGCATCCGTCGCGCCACGTCGGCGCCGGTCCTCGGCCCGCCCCGCGACGACGCGGTCACCGAGATCGTCCGACGCATCGATGCGGCCCAGCGCCCCGTGGTCATCGCGGGTGAGCGGGCCCGCGCGCACTGGGATCGACTCGCCGCACTCTCGGAGCGCCTCGACCTCGGCGTGTACTCGGCGTTCCGGCGGTCCGATGTCTTCGACAACGACGACCCCCGCTATCTGGGGCACCTCACCCTCGGGGCGCCGCCTGTGTCGCTGTTGGCACTCGCGGAGGCCGACCTCGTGCTCGTCCTCGGCTCACGCCTCGACGAGATCACGGCGGGAGGCTATGACCTGCCAGCGCGCTCCAGCTACGTCGTTCACGTCGACACCGATCCCGTCGTCGCCGGCGCCGTGGTGCCGACCGACCTGTCGGTCGTCGCCGACGTCGGTCTCGCGATCGACGCGATGCTCGCCGTCGACCGTGACGAGCGGCCGCCGCGCGACTGGAGCCGCCAGCGGTCGGTCTTCGAGGAGCTGTCGACCGTCGGCCCGTCACGTGCCAGCACCGGCTGCGACCCGGCGCGAGTGATCAAGACGATGGCCACGACCCTGAGCGACGACACGATCGTCGCCACCGACGCGGGCAACTTCAGTGCCTTCTTCCACCGCTACTGGCGCTTCCGCAGGCCGTTCACCTGCGTCGGCAGCACGAACGGCGCCATGGGGTACGGCATCCCGGCCGCGATCGGCTCCCGGCTCGCCGCACCCGACCGGCCGGTGGTCGCCGTGGTCGGGGACGGCGGCTTCCTGATGACCGGGAACGAGATCGAGACCGCGGCACGGTACGGCTGCGACCTGACAGCCGTCGTGTTCCGCAACGGGCTCCACGGCACGATCGCCATGCACCAGGCCCGGGAGGTGGGCCGGCTCTCCGGGGTGTCCATCTCCCCCGTCGACATCTCCGCGCTGACTCGCAGCCTGGGCGGCGTCGCGTCGCTGGTCACCGCAGAGGACGATCTCGCGGACGCCCTGACCGAGGCTGTGAACACGCCCGGACCGTCAGTCGTCGAAGTGGTCACCGACTCCGACCTGATCAATCCCACGCAGCGGCTCTCGGAGCTCTTGCCCGACTGAGCCGACACGTCGCGTCACCCGGCCCGGAACCACCGGGCTCCGCACTCCCGAGGAGAGAGATGGACACCAGCACCTGGCCCGCAGGATTCCTGATCAGGGACCGCGTCCCCGGACCCGATCCCACCCTGCTCGCCGAGCTCGACGGCATCCCGGCGGCCTACGTCAGCGACGCCATGGGCAAGGCCACTGGCGGCGTGGGGCTGCACGCCTACGGGGGTCCGCAGATCATGTGCGGCCCGGCTATCACCGTGCGCGTCCGTCCCGGCGACAACCTGATGGTGCACAAGTCCTTCGACCTGGCCCAAGCAGGAGACGTGATCGTCGTCGACGCCGGCGGCGACCTCGCCCAGGCGATCATCGGCGGGAACATGCGCGCCACCATGCGCCGTAAGGGGATCGCCGGCATCGTGATCGACGGCGCGATCCGTGACCTCGACGAGTTCGCCGAGGGCGGCTTCCCGGCGTTCGCCAAGGGCATCTGCCACCGCGGCCCGAGCAAGGACGGGCCGGGCGAGATCAACGTGCCCATCGCGTGTGCGGGCATGGTCGTCCACCCCGGAGACATCGTCATCGGGGACAGTGACGGCGTCGTCACCGTCCAGCAGGCCGACCTCCCCGCACTGGTCTCGGCGGTCAAGGACGTGGTGCATCGCGAGGAGACCCTGCGGCACGCGATCGAGAACGACGCGACGGACCCGGAGCGCTTCGACTCCATCCTGCGCGCCAAGGGCTGTCCCGTATGAGCGACGCCGCAGGAGCAGTCTCCGGTCTGACCGGCCGGCTCGCGGCCCATGCGTCCGCCCTCGAGGTGGCCGACCTGCCCCTGCCGGTCCAGGAGCAGGGGCGTCGACTGTTCACCGACACGGTCGGAGTGCTCCTCGCCGCCTCGCAGACGGCTCCGCTGCGCCTCTTGGCGACCACCGACGCGATGTTCGACGACGGGGGTCGCAGCACGGTGATCGGGCACGGTCGGGACTACTCCCTCGACCGCGCCGCCTTCGTCAACGGCGTCGCCGGCCATCACATCGAGCTCGACGACTCCCACTCGCCGTCGCAGACGCATCCGGGCTCGGTCCTGGTCCCGGCGACTCTTGCCGTCGCCGAACGGTGCGGCGCCAGCGGTGCCGACGTCCTGGCAGGCTTCGTGGCGGGCTACGACGTCATCGGCCGCTTCTGCTCGGCGGCCCGAGTGCAGGCGATCTACGACCGCGGCTTCCACCCGACGTCGGTTGCCGGCGCTCTGGGCGCCGCCGCTGCCGCCGGCCGCGTCCTGCGACTCGACGAGCAGGCGATGTCGTACGCGCTGGGTCTGGCGGCCAGCCAGAGCTCCGGGCTCTTGACCTGGGAGGACGACGAGAGCCATCAGGCCAAGTCGTTCCAGACCGGGGTGGCCGCCCGCAACGGCGTTCATGCGGCGCTGGTCGCATCGGCCGGGTATCGAGGAGCGCTCGACGCGCTCGGGGGGCGCTACAACGCCGTCGCCGCGTTCGGCGGCGAGCAGGGAGACCCCAGTCGACTCGTGCTCGAGCTCGGCGAGCGGTTCGACATCATGGTGACCGAGCTGAAGCGGCACGCCTCCTGCCGCCAGACCCACGCCGCGATCGACGCGGTGAGGTTGCTGATCGACGAGACCGGCATCACGGCCGACCAGATCGAGTCGATGGAGATCGAGCTGTCCACCGCCTCCACCCAGTGGGTCGGCGGCAACCCGCTGTGGACCCACAACGTCGAGTACGTGACCTCGCTGGCCGCGTACACGGGACACGTGCTTCCGGAGAACTTCGAGGCTCGCTGGACCGAGGATCCCGACATCCGGAGCCTGAAGTCCCGGACGACGGTGCGCGGGAACACCGAGTTCGACGCGGCGTTCCCGGCTGCCAAGGGTGCGATCGTACGAGTCCACACCGCCGGGGGGACCGAGGAACGACGACTCCCCTACCCGGTCGGCCACCCCAGCAACCCCCTGACGGACGCGCAGCTGCGCGCCAAGTTCGACGACCTGGCCGCGAGCGTGCTCAGCCCGGAGCGATCCACGCTGCTCCACCAGAGCCTCGACCGCTTGGAGCAGCTCGACTCCATGACGCCGGTCCTCGACCTGCTGGTGCCGGACCCGGCCTACGACGAGAGGAGCTGAGATGGCCTTCGTGGTCGCGGCGACCTGGATCGCCAAGCCCGGGAACGAGGCCGCCGTGCGGGCGGCGATCGAGACCATGACGCCGCTGTCGCGTGCGGAGCCGGGCAACCTGCACTACCAGGCGCAGGTATCGACCGACGACCCTCGCCAGTTCCTGCTGTACGAGCTGTACGTCGACGGCGCGGCGTACGACGCGCACAAGGCGAGCCCGCACTTCCAGCAGCACGTGGTCGGGCACGCCCTCGCGCTGCTGGAGGAGCGCCGGGTGTCCACCTACGACACGTTCGCCGAGTGACATGAGACTGGCCACGCTCGACGGCTCGCCGGTGCTGGTCCAGACCGGTCGGCACTGCGCCGTACCCGCGGCCAGCGGGGGCCGCTACCCGACCACCCGGGCGATCCTCGAGGACTGGAACGGCTTCGTGACCTGGCACGGACAGGCCGAGCCCGTGCTTTCCTGGGCCGTCACCCCGGACGGCACCCGCTGGGGTCCACCCGTGCCCGATCCCGGCCAGGTGCTGGGCGTGGGTCTCAACTACGCGGAGCACAAGGTCGAGTCGAGCAGCCTGCTGCGTGCCGGTGACTCGGGCATGCCGATGGTGTTCACCAAGTGGGCGAGCTCGATCTGCGGCCCCGAGGACGACATCGAGCTCCAGGGTGACGCCTGCGACTTCGAGGTCGAGCTGGTGCTCGTGATCGGGCGGACCGCCGACCGCGTCGCAGCCGACGACGCGCTCAGACACGTGGCGGGAGTGATGGTCGGACAGGACGTGTCCCAACGCAGGCTCCAGCACGGCAGCCCGGCCCAGCTCGGTGTCGCCAAGTCGATGCGCACGTTCGCGCCGACGGGGCCGCACCTCGTGACGCTCGACGAGGCCGGCGACCTCGACCGGCTGGCGATCGAGTGCCGGGTCAACGGTCGGACACAGCAGAGCGACACGACCGGCTCGCTGATCCTGGGCCCCGCCGAGCTCGTCGCCCTCCTGTCGGGCGTGGGCCCCCTGCGACCCGGTGACCTCGTCTTCACGGGCACGCCCGCCGGCGTCGGCCATCGTCAGGACCCGCCCCGGTTCCTGCGACCCGGCGACGTCGTCGACAGCACGATCGAAGGGCTCGGAGCCCTGCACAACCACTGCACCACCAGCCCTGGGCGTCTGCCCGGCGTCCTCGCCACCGCCTTGGAAGGAACGGCGTGACCACCACACTGACCGGAGAGATGTTCATCGGAGCCGAGAGGATCCGCGGCACCTCGGGAGAGGTCACGGGGCTCGACCCCCGGACCGGGGCCGAGCTCCACCCGACGTACGGACTCGGCAGCTCGGCCGAGGTCGACCGGGCCTGCGAGCTGGCCGCGGCCGCGTTCGCGTCGTACCGGAAGACCGACCTCGTTACACGGGCAGCCTTCCTGGACGCCATCGCCGAGGAGATCGAGGACGACGGCGAGCAGATCGTCGCCCAGGTCGTGGCGGAGACGGGCATCGTCGAGCCCCGGGTGCGCGGTGAGCTGGCGCGGACCGTCAACCAGCTGAGGCTCTTCGCCACCGTCGTCCGATCGGGCGCGTGGACCGGAGCCAGGATCGACCCGGCGCTGCCCGACCGGACGCCGCTCCCCCGGCCCGACCTGCGGCAGCGCAAGGTTCCCGTCGGACCCGTGGCCGTCTTCGGCGCGAGCAACTTCCCGCTCGCCTTCTCGGTGGCGGGCGGCGATACTGCGTCGGCGCTGGCAGCCGGTTGTCCGGTGGTGGTCAAGGCCCACAGCAGCCATCCCGGAACCTCCGAGCTGGTGGCCGCCGCGATCCGCCGGGCTGTTCGGCGCTCGGGCCTCCACGAAGGCGTGTTCTCGATGCTGTACGGCACCGGTCCGGTGCTCGGTACGGCCCTGGTCGCCCACCCGGCCATCGCCTCCGTCGGCTTCACCGGCAGCCGCGGCGGTGGCCTCGCCCTCATGGACACGGCTGCGCGACGCGCGCGCCCGATCCCGGTCCATGCCGAGATGTCGAGCACGAACCCGGTCTTCCTGCTGCCCGGCGCCCTGGCCGAGCGCGGGGCTGAGATCGGTCGCGGCTACGTCGACTCCCTCACCGTCGGTGTCGGGCAGCTGTGCACCAACCCCGGTGTCGTCTTCGCCGTCGAGGGACCTGGGCTGGAGGAGTTCCTGAGCGCTGCCTCGGCGGCCGTGGCCGCCTCGACCGGGCTGCCGATGCTCAGCCCGGGGATCCACGACGCCTTCGAGGGCGGTGCCGCGGCCCTCGCCGAGCACCGTGACGTCCGGACGGCGGCGACCGGAGAGTCCGAGCAGGACATCGCCTGCGAGGGCGTCGCTCGCCTCTTCGTCACCGATCTCGACGCGTTCCTGGCCGACCATGCGTTGTCGGAGGAGGTGTTCGGTCCGTCCTCCGTCGTCGTGCGGGTGCCCGACCCCGGTCGTCTGCAGGGGGTGGTCTCCGAGCTGGACGGGCAGCTGACGGCGACGCTGCACCTCACGGAGGCCGACCACGAGCTGGCGGCCCCGCTGGTCGAGGAGCTCGAGCTGGTCGCCGGACGGATCCTGGTCAACCAGTGGCCGACCGGCGTGGAGGTGAGCCACGCGATGGTGCACGGTGGGCCGTTCCCGGCGACGTCCGACTCGCGGACGACATCGGTGGGCACGCTCTCGATCGAGCGGTTCCTTCGTCCCGTCTGCTACCAGAACCTCCCACCGGCGCTCCTGCCGAGCCCGGTCGACGAGGCCAACTCCTGGGGTGTCTGGCGCCTGGTCGACGGCGAGCCGGTGGCTCCCCGGTGAGCGCGTCGACGTCCGACCGCGTCATCGGCCAGCTCGCGGACTTCTGTGCCCGGCTTCGTTTCGAGGACCTGCCCGAGGACACCGTCGTCGCGGCCACCGAGCGCCTCGTCGACTCGATCGGGTGCGCTGTCGGCGGGCTCCGTTGCGACGCCGTACGGATCGGTCGACTCGTCGCTCCGACCGCCACGGCCCGCCCGCCTGCGCTCGTCGGCCGGGCCTTCGGCGACCAGGAGCGCACGTTGCCGCTGCCCGAGGCCGCGTTCCTGAACTCGGCCGCGATCCGCTACCTCGACTTCAACGACGCCTACGCCGGCGGCCACCCCAGCGACGCCCTCGGCGCCCTGATCGCGCTGGCGGACGCCCGCGACGCGTCGGGAGCCCAGCTGGTGACGGCGCTCGTGGCCGGCTACGAGATCTTTCTCAGGCTGTGCGACGCCGCGACCCTGCGAGAGCGCGGCTGGGACCAGGGCTTCGGCATCGCCCTTGCGACCGCGGCCGGTGCGTCCGTGCTGCTGGAACTCGACCGCGAGCAGACCGCGCACGCCCTCTCGATCGCAGCGGTGGCGAACGTCCCGATGCGGGCGACCCGGGCCGGCGAGCTCTCGCTCTGGAAGGGCGCGGCGACGGCGTACGCCGCCTCGGGCGCGCTCTACTCCACGCTGCTGGCGGCCCAGGGCATGTCCGGGCCCTCCGCACCGGTCACCGGCCGGCACGGGCTTCAGGACCTGGTGACCGGCGAACTCGAGCTCGACGCCTTCGACCCGGCCTCGTCGTGGGTCCGGCGCGCCCGGATCAAGTACTGGCCGGTGGAGTACCACCTGCAGGCCGCCGTGTGGGCGGGGGTCGAGCTCGGAGGCCGGCTCGACGAGCGCGAGGTCGAGCGGCTCGAGGTCGAGACCTACTGGTCGTGCTGGCACGAGACGGGCAGCGAGTCGAGCAAGTGGGACCCCCGCACCCGGGAGACCGCTGACCACAGCCTCCCCTACGTCCTCGCCACGGCGTTCCGGACCGGTCGCCTCGACCTCGCGGCCTTCGACGAGGCGGCGTACCTCGCCACGGACATCCGCCCGCTCATGGACCGGGTCACGGTGCAGGTCGCCGACGACATCCAGGAGGGATTTCCGCACACGATCCGGATGAGGGTGACGGCCCGGCTCCGCTCGGGCGAGGCCGTGACCGCCGACATCGTCAACCCGCGCGGTCACGAGGACAATCCGGTGCCGACCCGGGAGATCGGGGAAAAGATGCTGAGGCTCGTGGCCGTCGAGTACGGCGAGGAGCAGGCGCGGCGGATCCTCCAGGGCTGGGAGGCCGTCAGCACCGCTACCTCGCTCCGCCCCCTGCTCGACCTGCTGGTGCCCGCTTCCGACGCCAGCACTCCCACGAGCAAGCGAGGCTGAGGTGGCTCCGACCGTCCTGGTCTCCACGACCGTGCTCGCCGACTTCGGCTCCGAGATCGACCGGATCACCACTCGCGCCCCCGGGGGCTGCCTCGTCGTCCCGTTCGACCCTGCGCAACCCCCGGATGCCGAGGCCAGCCGCGCTGTCGACGCGGCCTACTACTCCCGAGACGTCTGGGCCGGGACGGTCAAGGAGACGCTGAGCCCGGCCGCGGCGGCGTTCTGGAGGACCGTGGAACAGTCCCCGCGCCTCGATTGGCTGCACGTCTTCTCCTCGGGCAGCGACCACGTGCACTACCAGCCCTACCTCGCGGGCGGCACCCGCCTGACCACCAGCTCGGGTGCACAGGGCGAGTCGGTGGCGACGGCGGCGGTGACCGGGCTCCTGGCCCTGGCTCGGCACTTCCCTCACTTCTGGAAGGCGCAGCAACAGCGATCGTGGCAGCCCCTGAGGGCCGACGACGTCCCGGACCTTCGAGGACAGACCGCTCTGATCGTGGGCACCGGCCACATCGGCGGGGCCATCGCCGGCTACCTGCAGGCGTTCGGCCTCCGTACCGTCGGGCTGCGGCGCACCGCGCAGCCGACCGCGGGCTTCGACGAGGTCGACTCCCTGGCCTCGTTCGACGCGCACCTCGCGCACTGCGACTGGCTCGTGCTGGCGTGCCCACTCAACGACGACACCCGGGGACTGGTCGATGCGCGGCGCCTGACGCTGATGAAGCCCGGGGCGGGAGTCGTGAACGTCGCCCGGGGCGAGGTCGTGGACGAGGTGGCACTGGCTGACGCGCTGGCCAGTGGAGCACTCGGTCACGCCTATCTCGACGTGTTCACCCGCGAGCCTCTCGACACAGCTTCCCCGCTGTGGTCGTTGGAGAACGTGATCGTCTCCCCCCACAACGCGGGCGCTTCGTCGGGGACCTACGCGCGGGGGGTCGGCATCTTCCTCCGCAACCTCGAGAACTACCTGACCGGCGGTCAGCTGGAGAACCTCGCGGCCCGCCCGACGGGCTGACGTCGCAGTGGATCCGGTGTCTGGGGAGACGGAGTTCTCACTGCGTTCGGTCGCGATGGCCGCGTTCGTGCCCTCGACGCTGTACGGGCTCTCCCAGGGGGCGGTCCTCCCGGTCATCGCGCTGTCCGCGCTCGACCGTGGCGCCAGCTCGGCGGTCGCTGCCCTGATCGCCTCCCTGCTCGGGACCGGCGCCATCGTCACCAACATCCCGTCCGGGATCCTGGCGACGCGAGTGGGTGAGAACAGGGCCATGCTCGTGGCCTCTGCGGTCACGATCCTCGGCCTCCTCGTCTGCCTCGTCCCGGTCCACTCCCAGCCGGCCGGACTCCTGCTGCTGGGACTCGCGATCCTGCTCCTGGGGGCGGCCAGCTCGGTGTTCAACCTCGCGCGGCAGGCCTACCTCACCGAGGCGGTGCCGGCTCGACTCCGGGCCAGGGCCCTGTCGACCCTGGGGGGAATGAGCCGGATCGGAGTCTTCCTCGGGCCGTTCCTGTCGGCCGTGGCCATCCACCGGTGGGGGCTTCCCGGCGCGTACGTCGTGAGTCTGGTCGCGATGGTGGCCGCGGCGTTCATCATCGCCCGCATCCCCGACCTCGAAGCGGGCGAGCAGCGCCGGAAGGCGGCGGCCGAGGTCACCACGCGCGTCGTCCTCCGGGACTACCGGCGCGTCTTCCTCACGCTCGGCCTCGGCATCGTGCTCCTGTGTGCGGTCCGCCAGACCCGCCAGGTCGTCATCCCGCTGTGGGCCGCCCACATCGGGCTCTCGTCGGCCAGCAGCTCGGTCATCTACGGACTCGCCGGCGGCATCGACGTCGTGACCTTCTACCCCGCCGGACGGGTGATGGACCGCCAGGGGCGCCGCTGGGTGGCTGTGCCGTGCGTGCTGCTCCTCGCGGCCTCCTTCGTGGCGATGACCTGGTCCCACGGCACGGTCACTCTCGCCCTCGCGGCATGCGTGATGGGCTTCGGCAACGGCATCGGCTCGGGCATCGTGATGACGCTGGGAGCGGACACCTCGCCGGCTGTCGGACGCTACGCGTTCCTCGGGATCTGGCGAGAGCTGGCCGACGTGGGCAGCGCCGTGGGTCCGCTGATCCTCTCCGCGGTGACCGCCCTCGCCGGCCTGGCGACGGGGTTCCGCTTCAGTGGCGTCCTGGGTGTCGCCGCAGCCGGTGCCCTGTGGCGCTGGATCCCTCGCGACGTGACCCTCGACCGGACGCGGACCCGCGGCCCGCGAGCGTGAGGCCTCCTGCACCCGCCGTTACGAGATGCGGGTTCGCAGGATCCCGACGCCGCTGCCCTGCAGGTCGTCGAGCGCGACGGCGCGCCCCGCCATCGCCATGGCCAGGGCCTCGCTGGGGCCGGTGACCTCGTCGCCCGTGCCCCACGTCCAGTCCTGATCGGTCGCTCTCAGCTGCAGGCCGTCGAACCGGCGCTTCGGGGCGAGGCCGGGCACACCCGAGGGCAGCCACTCCAGCACCATCCGCCAGTCCTCGACGCCCACGTCGTCCGGCAGTCCGAGGGGTCGGGCACAGTCCCGCAGGTGGACGCAGCCGTCGGCCATCTGGCCCATCGGACCCACGCCCGGAGCCCGGCCGTGCTCGTCCGCGTGGGAGCGCAGGAGCGACGTCAGCTCTCCGACCGGACGGCGCGCGAGGTCCGCAGCGACTCTCTCGCTGGCCCGGTTGATCGAGCCACGCGCACGGACGACCTGCACCAGGAACGAGCTCACGCCACCAGCGAGCGGCATCACGAGGTGCCCCAGCACCTCCCGAACCGTCCAGGCGTCGCACAGGCTGCGGGTGTCGAGCTGTTCGGGAGCGAGACCGTCGAAGAAGTCCGCGAGAAGGCGTCGGTTGGCCGCGGTCCGAGCGAAGACGTCCACCGACGGAGCATAGGAAGCAGAGCGCCGATTAGTGCGTAGGCTGGCCCGTCCGACCGTTCGACGGGGAGAACCCCAGAAGGGAAGCCGAGCCCGTGCGCGACCCCCTCCTGTCGGTGGCATGACGGGGCTCCTGGTCGCCGGGACGACGTCCGACGCCGGCAAGAGCATCGTCACCACGGGGCTGTGCCGAGCCCTGGCGCGCCGCGGTGTGCGGGTCGCGCCGTACAAGGCCCAGAACATGTCCAACAACTCGATGGTCTGCCTGAGCGCCGACGGCACCCCGGCCGAGATCGGGCGGGCGCAATGGATCCAGGCGATCGCGGCGGGGGTGCGCCCCGAGCCCGCGATGAACCCCGTCCTGCTCAAGCCGGGAAGCGACCAGCGAAGCCACGTCGTGCTGATGGGTCAGCCGGGGGGCGAGGTCTCGTCGCGAGACTGGTCGACGGGCCGGCGACACCTCGCCGAGGTCGCGCACGCGGCGTACGACGACCTGGCCGGCCGCTTCGAGGTGGTGGTGGCCGAAGGGGCCGGGAGTCCCACCGAGATCAACCTGCGTGAGGGCGACTACGTCAACCTCGGCCTCGCTCGGCACGCGAGACTCCCGGTCGTCGTGGTCGGCGACATCGACCGCGGGGGTGTCTTCGCCGCGATGTACGGCACGGTCGCGCTGCTGGAGCCCGACGACCAGGCGCTGCTCGCCGGCTTCGTCGTCAACAAGTTCCGCGGTGACCCCGGACTGCTCGCCCCCGGCCTCGACCAGCTCGCCCGGCTCACCGGACGCCGGGTGTTCGGCCTCCTCCCCTGGCACCCGGGGCTGTGGCTCGACTCCGAGGACGCGCTGGACCTCGAAGGGCGACGAGCCGACCAGCGCGGCACGTCGCATCGCGTCGCCGTCGTCCGGCTCCCCCGCATCAGCAACTTCACCGACGTCGACGCACTGGGGCTCGAGCCCGATCTGGACGTCGTGTTCGCCTCCGACCCGCGCGACCTCGCCGATGCCGAGCTCGTCGTGCTGCCCGGCACCCGGGCCACGATCGCGGACCTGGCGTGGCTGCGGGCACGCGGCCTGGACCGCGCCATCGAGGAGCACGCGCGCCGGGACAAGCCCCTGCTGGGCATCTGCGGCGGGTTCCAGATGCTCGGCCACGAGATCGCCGACCCCGCGGGGATCGAGGACCCGGCGCGTGCCACCGTCGACGGACTCGGGCTCCTCGACGTGCGGACGACGTTCGCCACGGAGAAGACACTCGGTCTGCCGTCCGACCGCTTCGAGGGGGTGTCCGTGTCCGGGTACGAGATCCACCATGGCGCCGTCTCGGTCGGCATCGGCGCCGAGCCGTTCCCGGGCGGAGCTCGATCGGGTCGGATCCTCGGCACCCTCTGGCACGGGGCGCTGGAGGGCGACGAGTTCCGTGGCCTGGTCCTCGACCTGCTCGGGAGGCGCGGCCGGTCACCCGTCAGCTTCGCCTCGGCGCGCGAGGCCAGGCTCGACCTCCTCGGCGACCTGGTCGAGGAGCACCTCGACGTCGATGCCCTCCGCGCCCTGGCCCGCACCGGAGCCCCGGACGGGTTGCCCGTTCTCCCGCCCGCCGGCGCGGGGAACCTCGCCGGCAGCCCATTCCTGACTGCCCTCCTCGACCCACGTCCGCTGCGGCTCGACACCGGCCGGAGCCAGCGCCAGTTCCCGGGTCACGGTCATCTCCATCCGCGGGTGGCACCCACCCGATGGACGCGTCGTGCACGGTGCGCAGTAGGCGAACGGCGGACCGCAGCCCTATCACTCCCGAGCGTCCCTGCCCGGGTGCAGAACTATGCGGTACGCCGGTGTCAGCAGGTGACACCTGCGTACCGCACTGGCAGTCCGAGACCCGGAGCGGTGCGGAGACCTGGCCGGAGCTAGACCATCCAGTTCGCCTCGTACGCCGGGTCGGTGAGCCCCGGGCGGTCGAACCCGAAGTCGGACGACGTCCGACGACGTCTCGCCCGTACTGACGAGGTCGGCGAGGATCCTGCCGAAGGTCGGGGCGAACTTGAACCCGTGCGCCGAGCCGAGCCCGACGACGACCGCAGGATGCTCGGGCAGGGCCGACATCACGAAGTCGCGATCCGGCGTCAGCGTGTACTGGCAGCGCAGCGACCGGACGACCTCACCGGTCCCCGGGAGCAACGACCCCATGAACGCCGCCAGCCGGTCGCGCAGCTCCGGGTCGGGGTCCGAGGTCCGGTCGTCGGGATCGACGACAGGTCCACCGCAGTCCTGCGCGGCCTTGACGGTCGGCTCGCCGTAACAGGGGAAGCCGTAGTACGACGGCTCGTCCATCCAGATCCACAGCGGCATGTCCTGGTACGCCGTGGGGTCGGGCGGGGCGAAGTACGTCGGCTGCTCGAGGGTGACGGTGAGCGGGATCTCCACACCGAGCCCGGCCAGCACCTGGTTGGTCCAGGCGTCCGCCGCGACGACCACGCCCCGACACCGGTACGTCGTCCCGCCGGCCGCGACCTCGACGTGCGAGCCGTGGTCGGTGACCCGGGACACCGGGCTGGAGCCCAGAAGCACGGCACCGGCCGCCGTCGCGAGCCGCTGCATCGCCGCGGTGCCGCGCGCGGCGGGGACGATGGCTCCGCGCTCCTGGTAGAGCCCGAGCGTGCCGGCCGGGGGGTGGAAGACCGGCCACCGGCGTCGGATCTCGTCGACGTCGAGCTCCTCGAAGTCGATCCCGACCTCGCGCAGCGAGCTGACGTAGTCGAGCGGGCTGATCGCGCAGTCCGGCGGGAACAGGTCGAGCCCGCCGACCACGGTGACCAGCGACTCCCCCGACTCCGCCTCGAGGCGCGCCCAGTCGTCGTACGCCTCCTGGGTCAGCCGGACGTAGGCGGGCGTGTGGTAGCTGTGCCGCAGGATCCGCGACGTGTCGTGGGACGCGCCACGCGAGTGACCGAGCTCGAACTGCTCGAGCCCCACGACCGAGTGACCCCGCGTCGCCAGCTGCCAGGCCGCACCCGAGCCGAGGGCGCCGAGACCGATGACGACGAAGTCGACCTCCTCAGCCACCGGCCTCCTCCAGCCGCGGCAGCAGCCAGCGCCGGATGTCGGCGGAGTCGTCCTCCATCGGGGCGAACCAGCCGTGCGTGTAGGCCCGCGACGACATCCCGCGCTGCACGGACTCGCAGATCGCCCAGTCCTGGCGGTTGACCATGTCCCAGAAGTCGCCGGCGTCCGACGGGTCGAAGGACGGCTCGGCGACCTCCGACGGATGGAACAGCAGGCGGCACTCGATCCGGGTCCGGTCCACCGACAGCGGCACGAGCGTGAACGCCGCGACGTGGTCGGCCGAGCAGGAGAGCATCAGGTTCGGGTAGACCAGCTCGCCCTTGTGCCGCACCTTCTCGGCCTCGTTCAGGCCCGGGAGCGGGGCGCGGTCGGTGGTGCCCGACATGGTGAACGTCCACGCACCCTCGCGGTGCGGGATGCCCTCGTCCCAGTCGAGTCCCTGCCCGCCGCCGGCGAACTGCGGCACCAGCCGGGACAGCTCCGGGTGCACGGGCCCGCAGTGGTAGCACTCGTTGTAGTTCTCGGCCACGACCTTCCAGTTGGCCGCCACGTCGTAGACGAACGTCTGACCGGTCACCAGCGACGCCAGGTCGTAGTTGGCCAGGGTCACCGTCGCCCGGCCGACGCTCTCGCTCAGCGGCGCCGCGGTGTCCGGCGTCGGATGCACGAAGACGAAACCACCCCACGCCTCGACGCCGACCGGGTGCAGCCCGAACGCCGACATCTCGACGTCGCCGTCCTCCGTGTGCGGTGCCCGCATCAGCGAGCCGTCGAGGGCGTAGGTCCACGAGTGGTACGGGCACCGGATCGACCGCGCTCCGCACAGCTGCGGAGCCGCGCCGGGCTCGGTCGGGAACAGCTGCGAGCCACGGTGGCGACACACGTTGTACGCCGCGTGCAGCGCGCCGTCGGCGTCCGACGTCAGCAGCATCGACTCGCCCAGCACCTCGACGACCGCGACGCGCTCGGGCTCGTGCAGCCCCAGGTCGTCCAGTCGCCCGACGCAGGTCCACTCCCGCAGGAGCACGCGATCTCGCTCCCGGCTCCAGGCGAGCGGATCGACGTACAGCTCACGCGGCAGCGCGGCTTGCAGGGTCATGACGAGACCACCTCCCTCGAAGCGTCCAGCTGGGCGACCAGATGACAGGAGCACCGATGTCCCTCGGGCTCCCCGGACAGGATCGGCAGGGCCGTCCTGCGACAGGCGTCCGCGACTGAGTCGGCGGCTCCGGAGGCCAGAGCCGGGCAGCGCGGGTGGAAGCGGCATCCGGACGGGATCCGGGTCGGGTCCGGGATCTCTCCGGTCAGGACCACCGGCTCGAGCCGCTCGATCTCGGGGATCACCGACAGCAGGGCCTGGGTGTAGGGATGCTGGGGCGCGGTGAGCACGTCCTCGGTCGGGCCGGTCTCCACGATCCGCCCGAGGTACATCACCGCGATCCGGTCGGCGATGTTCCAGGCCAGACCGAGGTCGTGGGTGACCACGAGGACGCCGAGGCCGAGCTCCTCGCGGAGCTTGAGCAGCAGGGCCAGGATCTCGCCGCGGATCGAGGCGTCCAGGCTGGAGACCGGCTCGTCGGCGATCAGCAGCTTGGGCTGAACGGCGAGAGCACCGGCGATCAGCACGCGCTGCCGCTGTCCGCCCGACAGCTCGTGCGGATAGCGCAGGAACAGCGCCTCGGGCGGGCGCAGACCGGCCGAGGACAGCGCCTGCGCGACCAGCTCGGCCTCGGTCTTGCCGGAGTCGGAGACCAGCTTGTGGATCCGCAGCCCCTCGGCGACCGAGTCGTAGACCGTGTGTCGAGGGTTCAGCGCTCCGGAGGGGTCCTGGAGGACCAGCTGCACCTCCCGTCGCAGCCGCTTGAGCCCGCGCCCGGAGCGCTCCAGGGGCTTGCCCTCCCAGTGGATCTCGCCGCCGGCGGGCGCGGTGAGGCCGACCAGGCTTCGGGCCAGGGTCGTCTTGCCCGAGCCGGACTCGCCGACCAGGGCCACGACCTCGCCCGCGCGGACCACGAGGTCGGCACCGTCCAGGGCTCGCGCCACGCGGCCGCTCCGCGTCGTGAACTCCACGCGCAGCCCGGACGTCGACAGCTCGGCGCTCATCGGGCCTCCAGCTCGGGCTCGCCGATCCGCACGCAGGCGGCGGCACGGTCGTCGTACGGCATCAGCTCGGGCTCGTCGTGCAGGCAGACCGGCGCAGCCCGCGGGCAGCGGGGCGCGAAGGAGCAGCCCTCCGACAGGTTGCGCGGGTCGGGCGGGTCACCGGGCAGCCCGGACGGGGCGAAGCGGGCCGCCGGGTCTCCGACCCGCGGGAACGCCGCCGACAGGGCGCCGGCGTACGGGTGCAGCGGGGTCGTGAAGACCTGGTCCGCAGGACCCTCCTCGACCACGCGCCCGGCGTACATCACCGTGATCCGGTCGCACAGGTCGGCCAGCACCGACAGGTCGTGGCTGATCATCATCATGCCGACGCCACGACCGCGGACCAGCTCCGAGAGCACGCCCAGCACCTGGGCCTGCACCATCACGTCGAGCGCGGTCGTCGGCTCGTCGGCGACGACCAGCTCGGGGTCGCAGGCCAGGGCCATCGCGATCATGACCCGCTGCTTCTGGCCGCCCGACAGCTGGTGCGGGTAGGAGCGAGCCCGCTCGGGTCCCAGACCGACCTGGTCCAGCAGGTCGGCCACGCGCTCCTTGACCTTGGTCTCGTCGAGCCCCGGGCGGTGGATGTGCAGCGGCTCGGCGAGCTGGGCGCCGATGCGGTGGACCGGGTTGAGCGAGTGCAGGGCGCCCTGGAAGACGATCGAGGCCCCGGCCCACCGCACCGCACGCAGCTCGCCCCAGCGCATCGTGAGGACGTCGCGGTCGTCGAAGAGCACCTGGCCGGTCACCTTCGCGTTCGCCGGCTGCAGCCGCAGGATCGTGCTGGCCAGCGTGGACTTCCCACAGCCGGACTCGCCGGCGACGCCGACGATCTGACCCCGCGCCACGTCCAGGTCGACGCCGCGCACCGCCGGCAGCGGTCCGTCGCCGGTGGCGTAGGTGACGTGCAGGTCGCGGATCGCCAGCAGGCCCGCGTCGGTCGCCGTCATTGCCGTGCCCTCAGCCGCGGGTTCAGCACCTCTTCGAGGGCCTGACCGATCAGGGTGAACGCGAGCACGACGAGCACCACGCAGACGCCGGGCGGGATGACGTACCACCAGCAGCCCGTGGTGATCGCACCCACCTGGTAGGCGCTGTCGAGCATGGTGCCCCACGACGTGTGCGTGGGATCGCCGAGCCCCAGGAAGCTCAGCGTCGTCTCGGTGAGCACCGCGGCCGCCACCGTGAGCGTGGTGTTCGCGAAGACCATCGGCATCACGTTGGGCAGGACGTGCTTGCCCATCTGGTGCCAGCGGCCGGCCCCGATGGCCTCGGCCCGCTCGATGTAGGCGCGCTCCTTGATCGACAGCGTCTGGCTGCGGATCAGCAGCGCGGTGCTCGGCCACGACGTCACGCCGATCACGATCACGATGTTGAACAGGCCGCGGCCGAGTACGGCGGCCAGCGCGATCGCCAGCGGCAGGAACGGGATCACCAGGAACCACTCGGTGATCCGGAAGGTGATCCGCCCGATCCAGCCGCCGAAGTACCCGGAGATCAGCCCGAGCAGGGTCCCGATCACCATCGAGATCACCGTTGCGGCGAGACCGACGAACAGCGAGATCCGCGAGCCCCAGATCAGCAGGGTCAGCACCGACCGCCCGTTCTCGTCGGTGCCCAGCACGTAGTGCGAGGACGGCGAGCCCAGGACCGGACCGTTGGCGAGCGTGACGTCGAGGCCCTTCGAGCTGGCCAGGATCGGCGCCGCCAGGGCGACGACGACGAAGAACACCAGGATGCCGAGGCCGATCACGCCGCTGCGCTTGGCGGTGAACGCCTTCCAGGTCCGGCGGTACGACGCGGCGCGGCGTCGGCGGGCGAGCTGGCGCGTCGAGAGGCGGGTGGTCGCAGAGTCGCTCATGTCCGCACCCGCGGGTCGAGCCAGCCGTAGATCAGGTTGGCGACGAGGTTGGCCGCGATCACGCCGGCGCTGGCCACCAGGAACGTGCCCTCCAGGACCGGGAAGTCGGGCACCCCGATCGCATCGGTGGAGAGCAGGCCGAGCCCGGGTATGGAGAACACCGTCTCGACCGTGATGGCTCCCGACACGACGAACCCGATGTTGAGGGCGATCACCGTCGTGGTCGGCAGCAGCGCGTTGCGAACGGCGTGCCGGTTGCGGACCATCACGTCGCGCAGGCCCTTGGCACGGGCGGTCTGGAGGTAGTCCTCGCCGAGCTCGTCGAGCAGGGAGCTGCGCATGATCAGCGAGTACTCCGCGAGGTAGGCGAGCGCCAGCGTCACGACCGGCAGCGTGAGGTGCCAGGTGGTGTCGAGGATCCCGTGCAGCGTCGACGGGTCGACGCCCGCCGAGTGCAGGCCGCCGGTCGGGAACAGCCCGGGCACGAACCAGAACCCGACGCCCAGCCCGGCGATCAGCATGAGGCCGAGCCACCACTCGGGCATCGCGTAGAGCGTCAGCGACGTGCCGGTCGAGATCTTGTCGAAGACGCTGCCGCGGTCCCAGGCACCTCGGATCCCGAGGTAGACCCCGATCACGGTCGACAGGATCGTCGAGAGCCCCACCAGGAGCAACGTGGGCCACAGCCGGTCCCAGATCAGCTGCGAGACCGGCAGCCGGTACTGGATCGAGGTGCCGAGGTCGCCGTGAGCCGTGTTCTTCAGGAAGGTCAGGAACTGCTGGGGCAGCGGCTGGTCGAGCCCGTAGGTCTTGTTGAAGGCGTCGAGCTGCGCCTGGCTGTTGATGTGGCCGCGGCCCAGGCTCCGGGCGGGGTCGCCGGGCAGCACCCGGAACAGGAAGAAGTTCACCACCAGCATGAACAGCAGGCTGCCGATCGACCCCAGCACCTTGACGCCGACGTAGGACCCGTAGCCACGGCCCTTCCCCGACTCGGTCCCCTCCCCCTCGGCGACGAGGCCGGGGTCGGCGACCAGACTCATGCGGCGCTCACTCGCGGTCCTCGACGGTCTGCCGGCGCCGCATCATCGTGACGCCCCCGCCGACCAGCAGCAGGACGACCAGCACCCCGATGCCGATCAGGAACGGGCCCGAGGAGGAGCTGCTGCTCCCGGAGGTCGCCTTGACCGCCCCGGTGAGCCCCCCGGCCGTCGCCTGGTCGCAGTTCCCGGCATCCGCGGCCGGCTTGATGTGGAGGTAGTTGTAGATGCCGTACTGCTCCAGCCACACGCCGCCCGGGTTGGGCTGCGGGACGAAGCAGGCGAACTTGTCGCTGCGCACGGCCTCGCTGGTCGAGCTGTACGCCGTGACGAGGTACGGCGAGTCCGTGTACAGGATCTCCTGCATCTGCTTGACCTCGGCGATCCGCTGGGTGAGGTCGGTCGAGACGTGCTGCTGGTTGTAGAGCTTGTCGTAGGCGGGGTTGCAGTAGAACGAGTCCGACGAGTGCTGACGCTGGGCACAGGTCATGTAGCTGAGCATCGAGTCCGGGTCCGGCTCGACGTACCAGCCCCACTGGAAGGCGTCGAAGTTGCCCTTGTAGATCTCGTTGGTCAGCTGGCTGGAGCTGTACGTCGAGACCTGGGACTTGATGCCCAGGTCGCCCAGCCAGTGCTGGAAGTAGTCCATCGTGTTCAGCGACGTCGGCGAATCGGACCGGGCCGCCAGGCGCAGGTTGATCGGGGTCTTCCCGTCCTTCTCCAGTCGCTGGCCGCTCGAGTTCAGCTTGTAGCCGGCGTCGTCGAGCAGCTGCCCGGCCTTGTCGAGGTCGAAGGTGAACTTCTGGTCGGCGGGCGGCTCCCAGTGCCACTTCGAGTACGTCGTCGGGACGATCGTCGTCCCCGGCTGGCCGGCTCCCTGGTACACCTTCTGGATCAGCTGCGGCAGGTTGAGGGCGTAGCCCAGCGCGTGGCGGAACTTCGGGTCGAGCACGGCCGGGTTGGGATTGCCGATCTTCTTGGTGCCCGCGGAGTTCGACACCGAGCCGGCGTTGAACGCGATCTCGTCGAAGCCGGGCGAGTTGCCGTTGTGGGCGGTGATGCCGGCCTCGCCCTGCAGCTTCTTGACCTCGAGCGCGGTGATGCCCTCGACGAAGTCGACCTCACCCTTCTCCATCGCCTGGATGGCCGAGTCGTCGTTCTTGTAGAACTGGAAGATCACCTCGTCGATGTGCGGGGCACCCGCCCAGTAGTCCGGGTTGGCCTCGAACTTGAACGTCGACCCGTCGGCGCTGCCGGAGACCAGCCGGAACGGACCTTCGCCGACGACCGGCTGCCCGCCCTTGGGCGCCGCGGCGTAGTCCTTCATGTCGCTCTCGCTGACGTTCTTCCAGATGTGCTCGGGCACGATCGGGATCGGCAGCAGCGGGAGCGTGGCGATCGGCTTGTTCAGCTTCATCACGACGGTGGTGGCGTTGGGCGCGGTCACCGACTTCACGCCCTGGAGGTAGGACAGCCAGTTGGTGCCCTCGACGCTGCCCTTGGCCAGGACCCGGTTGTAGGTGAACGCCACGTCCTTGGCCGTCAGCGGCACGCCGTCGGAGAACTTCACGCCGGTCCGGACGGTGAAGGTCCAGGTCAGCCCGTCGGAGGACGTCGTCCACTTCGTCGCGAGGTCGGGCTGGGGCGACATGTCCTTCATCGAGTAGCCGACGAGGTAGTCGTAGGTCAGACCCCACATCTCGTAGGACGGCGACTGGAAGCCGAGGAACGGGTTCAGGGAGTCGACGCCCTCTCCCAGCATCGCCACCTTGAACACGACCTTGTCCTTGCCCTGCGCCGGAGCGCCGGCGGCCAGTCCCGGGAGCAGCATCGCGACCAACAACCCCAGCGCCACGAGGAAGGCTCCGGCGGTACGGTGACCGCCGTGCCGAACCCGCCGACGGCTGAGCGCCGTTCCTTCGCCCACACCGACCACGGCGTCGAGCGCCCCGACCCCTACCACTGGCTGGGCGGGGACGACCCCGCCGTCCTCGACCACCTGATGGCCGAGCGGGCCTTCTACGACGCGTCGACTGTCCATCTGGGCTCCCTCGGGTCCACCCTCAAGGCGGAGATGCTGTCGCGGCTGCCGTCCGACGACACGTCTGCACGCTGGACCCGGAGGCGATTCACCTACTGGACCCGGCACCCCGTGAGCAGCGACTACGCCGAACTCTGGCGACTGAATCATGATTCAGACGCACCGTCAACGACCGAATCCGAATCTTCATCGCTCTTCTTCGACGTGAATGCCGAGGATCGCGGCACCGGCTACCTCGATCTCGGAGTGAGCGTGGTGAGCCCCGACGAGAACCTGCTGGCCTACAGCGTCGACGCCGCCGGGGACGAGGTCTTCGAGCTCCGGTTCCGTGACCTGCGCACCGGCGAGGACCTCCCCGACCGGATCCCGCGCAGCTACTACGGCTGCGCCTGGAGCGCCGACTCGCGCGACCTCTTCTACACCGTGCACGACGACGCCTACCGCCCCTACCTCGTGTACCGGCACCGGCTCGGCACCGACGCGGCCGACGACGTCCTGGTGCTGGAGGAGCCGGACCCGCGCTTCGAGCTGGACGTCCGCGCCACCCGCTCCGGTGACCTCGTCGTGATCTCGAGCGAGAGCCGCAGCACCAGCGAGGTCTGGGTCGTCGACGCCCGTGCGCCCGAGACCGCGGCACGGCCCGTGGGCGGCCGCCGCCACGGCGTCGTGTACGACGTCGAGCACGCGCCGTCCCCCGACGGCGACCGCCTGCTCGTCGTCACCAACGACGACGCCGTCGAGTTCCGGCTCATGACCGCTCCCCTGCCCGGGGAGTCCGGTCAGGACCACACCGTGTGGACCGAGGCGCGGCCCGAGCACCCCGACGAGCGGCTGCTCCGCGCGGACGCGTTCGCGGGTGGCGTCGTGCTGGCCTTCCGCGCCGACGGCCAGCACCAGCTGCGCATCGTCGCGCACGACGACCTCGCCGGTGACGGCGTCGTCGTCCGGAGCCGCGACGAGGTGGGCTGCCTGGACCTCGCCCGCAACGAGCTCTACGACGCGCCCGCCGTCACGGTCTCCGACGAGACCTACCTGCGACCCACGGTCTGGTCGTCGGTCGATCTCGCCACGGGCACGACGACCGAGGTCCACCGCGGCGAGGCGCCCGGCCACAACCCCGGCGCCTACGTCCTGGAGCGCCGTACCTTCCCCGCGCCGGACGGCACCGCCGTGCCGGCGGTGCTGCTGCGCCGACGAGAGACGCCCCTCGACGGCACGGCGCCCGCCCTGATCTACGCCTACGGCGCCTACGAGGCCGTCGACGAGCCGGAGTGGGACCCCGCACTGCCGAGCCTCTTGGACCGCGGCGTCGTCTACGTGCACGCCTTGATCCGCGGTGGTGGCGAGGGCGGCCGTCGCTGGTGGCTCGACGGCAGCATGGCGACCAAGCAGCACACCTTCGACGACCTGGCCGCCGTGGCCGACGGGCTGGCTCGCGAGGGGCTCGTGGACGGCGACCGGATCGCGTCTCGCGGCCTGAGTGCGGGCGGCCTGCTGCAGGGTGCCGTCTTCAGCCAGCGGCCCGACCGCTGGCGGGCCGTCGTCGCGGAGGTGCCCTTCGTCGACGTCGTGACCACGATGTTCGACGCCGAGACGCCGCTGACCGTCAACGAGTGGGAGGAGTGGGGCGACCCGCGGATCCGCGAGCAGTTCGACTGGCTGCTGGCCTACTCGCCGTACGACAACCTGCCGACGGCCGGCACCCGTCCCGACCTCCTGGTCACCGGCGCCGTCCACGACCCCCGGGTCATGGTGCGCGAGCCGGCCAAGTGGGTGGCGGCGCTGCGCCACTCCGACCCCGAATGGTCACCACGCCTCCTCTTCCGGTGCGAGACCAGCGCGGGCGCCCACGTCGGCCCCTCCGGCCGGATCGGCCACCTCGGCTACGAGGCCGAGGTCTACGCGTGGATCCTCGACCGCCTGGGCGTGACCGCATGAGCGAGTCCCTGCACGACGAAGTGGTCGAAGTCGCGCGGGCGTTGATCCGGTGCGACACGACCAACGCCCGCGAGCCAGGGCTCGGCAACGAGACGCTGGCGGCGGAGTACCTCCAGGACTACCTGGTCCGCAACGGCGTCCAGGCCGAGCTGGTCGCCCGCGAGGCACACCGGGCGAACATCGTGGCCCGGATCCCGGGCACCGACCCGACCGCGGACTCCCTGGCGTTCGTCGGTCACACCGACGTCGTGCCGTGCGACCCGCGCGACTGGACCCACCCACCGTTCGAGGCGGTCGTGGACGACGATGGGTATCTCTGGGGCCGCGGCGCGGTCGACATGAAGAACGAGGTGGCCGCGCGGGCCGTCGCCATGGCCGAGCTCGGCCGGAGCGGCTTCCGGCCCTCCGGTGACCTCTGGTTCGTCGCCGTGGCCGACGAGGAGGACGGGTTCGCCGACGTCGGCATGCGCTGGCTGCTCGACGAGCGGCCCGACCTCCGGCCGACCCACAGCGTCAACGAGGGCGGCGGCGAGCGCCTGCCGCTGTCCGACGGCCGCGAGATGGTCTGCTACTCGGTGGGTGAGAAGGGCACGCTCCCGGTCCAGGTCACCGCCGTCGGCGAGGCGGGGCACGCGTCGGTGCCGACCCTGGGCCGCAACGCGGTGCCCCTGCTGGCCCAGCTCATTCCGCGCCTCGGCGACGGGCTCCCGGAGCCGAGCCAGGCGCCCGAGGCGCTGGCGATGCTGCGCGCCCTGCTCGGACGAGACGAGGCCGACCTCGCGCGGGCGATCGCCGAGGCCGAGGCGCTGTACCCCGGGCTGGGCGAGACCATCCAGTCGCTCATGGGCTCGACGATGGCGCCGACGATGCTGTGGGCCTCCAACAAGCGCAACGTGATGCCGGCCCGGGCGACCGTGGACGTCGACATCCGGGTCCTGCCCGGGACGACGTCCGCCGAGGTCGAGACCCAGGTGCGGTCCGCGCTCGGTGACGACATCGCCTATGAGCTGGAGTGGCCCGAGGAGATGGTCGTGGCCTCCAGCTCGCCCGTCGACGGCGTCGTGCCCGCCGCGATCGCGGCGTTCCTCGAGGCCGAGGGCGACGCGGCCACGCTGCTCCCGACTCTGTGCACCGGCTTCACCGACAGCAACTACCTGCGCGCCGCCGGCGGCACGCACGCCTACGGCTTCAGCCCGTTCCGCGCCACGCCGTACGAGGTCGTCGAGGCCGGCTACCACAACGCGAACGAGCGTGTGCACGTCGACGACCTGCTCCTGTCCACCCGCTTCCACGTGGACCTCGCCCGCCGCGTGCTGGGGTGAGAGGACGGTTCAGAGCCGAGAAAACGCGGACGAATTCGGGCGACACGCCGACGTTCCGCCCGCTTCGTCCGCGTTTTCTTCGCAAGCCCGGCAGATCGCGGAGGGGCGGGACGAAGCGCCTCAGAGGCGGGCGACGTAGCGCCGACCGCGCAGGGCCTCCTCGACCAGGCCGGCCTCGCGGCGTACGCCGACCAGGCGGGCCTCCTCGGCCTGCCACGTCGTGATCGCGGCCTCGACGATGTCGGGGTCTGCGGCCTCGCGCAGGCCCGACCGGGCTTCGCTCAGGCCTCGCCGACAGGCGGCCTGGTTGGCCTCGATGTGGAGTACGGCGAACCGCGCCAGCACCACCGGGTGCCGCCGGAGCGCCGGGTACGCGCGATAGTCGGGCGGGCACTGGTCGAGCAGCCAGCCGCACGCGGTGCGCTCCCAGTCGGGGGCGTCGGGGGGACGCACCTGACGCGGCCATCCGGGCGGTGAGACGAGCATGGGGACATCCTGTGTCGAACACCTGTTCGAGTCAATGCCGGGGAAACTCCCGCGCCCCGATCCCGCCTCACCCCCTACCGTGCCGCTCATGGACATCCGCTCCCTGGCGTTCCGCACCGACCTCGCGATGCTGGAGCACTCCGGCAGCGTCGTGGAGGACCGCGGCTCGCACCTCGTGGTCCGGACGCCGGACAACCCGACGTTCTGGTGGGGCAACTTCCTGCTGCTCGGCACAGCGCCTCGGGACCTCGGCGAGGCCCGCGAGTGGGAGGCCGCGTTCGCCGGCGAGTTCCCCGGAACCCGCCACCTGACGTTCGGCGTCGACGGCCGCGACGGCACCCAGGACGACCTCGCGCCGTTCGCCGAGCTCGGCATGGAGACGGAGTGGTCGTCGGTGATGACGGCCGACGCCGTGCACGAGCCGCCCCGCCCGAACGACCAGGCGTCGTACCGGCCCCTGACCTCGGACGACGACTGGGCCCAGCAGATCGAGCTGGACCGGGCCGGCGAGGAGCCCGGCACCCACAGCCTCGCCTTCGTGACCGCGCGGGCCGCCGCAGAGCGCCGGCTCGTCGACGCGGGGTACGGCGCCTGGTGGGGCGCCTTCGAGGACGGGCGCCTGCTGGCCTCGATGGGGCTGTTCACAGCGTCGCCGGGACTCGCGCGGTTCCAGAACGTCAAGACCCACCCCGACGCGCGCGGTCGCGGCCTGGCCGGAACCCTCGTGCATCGCGTCAGCCGCTACGGCTTCGACGAGCTCGGGGCCCGCACCCTGGTGATGGTCGCCGACCCGGACTACCTCGCGATCCGGATCTACCGCAGCGTCGGGTTCTCCGACACCGAGCGTCAGCTCCAGGCCGAGCGCCGGCCGATCCCCGAGCCCGACTAGTGCCGGAGCGAGACACGTCGGCGGCGCACCCCTGAGAGGTGCGCCGCCGACTTCACGGGAGCCGGAGCTGGGTCAGCGTGTGACCTGACCTCGGTGACCGAGGATCAGCCGCCCGGCGTGGTGCCTGGTGTGGTGCCGGTGGTGCTTCTTCTTGTGGTGGTGCTTCTTGTGGTGGTGCTTCTTGTGCTTGCCGTGGTGGTTGCCGAAGTCGAACATCCCGTTCAGCGAGCCGGCGGTGGCGTCGAACGACGCGTCTCCGATCCGGCCGGTGCCCCAGTTGTCCTCGATGAACTTCAGGATCGAGGCCTGTGCCATCACCGGCTTGTGGTCGACGTAGTCGACCTTGGAGTACGGCGAGATCGCGAGCAGCGGCAGCCGGGGGCCATAGCCGCAGCGGTCCTGGTAGCCGCCCAGCGGAGCAGCGCCCGACGAGCACTCGGTGCTGTCGTTGGCCGCGTCGCTGGAGCCGTTCACCTTCGCCCCGTCGACGTGGTCGTACCAGCCGTCGGAGTCGTCGTAGGCGATGAAGATCGCGGTGCTCTTCCAGTACTGCGAGCCCTGGATCGCGTTGATCTCCTTGATCAGGAAGTTCTGCTCGTCGATCGGGTCGGAGTAGCCCGCGTGGCCGTCCTGGAACTCCGACGCCTTCAGGAAGCTGACGGCCGGGAGATTCCCCGCCTTGAGCGCCTGGGAGAAGTAGCTCAGGTCGTACTGGTGGTTGGCCTGGTCGGTCTTGCCGATCATCGACACCGACGTCGGCGGCAGGTGATGCGGGTTCGCCGTCGACGCGTAGTACTGGAACGGGTTGTGGTGCGGGCTGTAGTCGACCACCGACGCACCGGCCTGGTTGGAGTGGGCCGTGTCGCACAGCGCGTAGCCCGAGGTCCCGTTGTACGCCGTGCTGGGTGCGAAGCCGCCCTGGAACCAGCCCCAGGTGACGCCCCGCGCGTTCAGCAGGTCACCGATGTTCTTCTGGCCCGACTGCGCCGCCGCCAGCGTGTTGGTCGACGTGTGGTCCTTGTCCGAGCAGTCGTCGTAGGCCGGGTCGGGGTCGTTGATGACCGTGCCGACCCCGTTGCTGTCGGGCGAGGCCAGGACGTAGGTGCCCGGTGTCGGGACCTGCGTGCCGGTGACCGAGTCGACCTCCTCGAAGCCGTGCGTCTGTCCGGAGACCAGGTTCAGCGCGCCCGGGGTCGAGGGACCGAACGTCGTGTCGAACGCGCGGTCGCTCATCGCGTAGTGCTGGGCGTAGTTCCACAGCGCCGTGACGGTGTTGCCGTCGTAGTAGTCCATGGTCAGGCCGGGCTCGCCGAAGAGGTTGCCCGTGCAGGAGTCCACGCTGACCTTCTGGACGAACATGTCCATCGCGCCGTTGTCCTCGGCCTGTTGCTCCGGGCCGTAGTTGTGGTTCTGGTCGCAGGTCATCGCCTCGGACGGCGAGAGCCGCGAGGGGTTGTACTCGTTCGGGTTGTTGTTCAGCAGCCCGCCGTGCAGCAGGTTGTCGTTGGCCGGCGTGTGCTTCGAGGCCTGGAAGGGCGTGCCGTCCAGGTTCAGCGCCTTCGGGTAGGTCCCGAAGTAGTGGTCGTACGAGACGTTCTCGTCGAAGAGCACGACCACGTGCTTGATCGGTGTCCGGGTGCTCGAGGTGGTCGTGCTGGCGGTGGGGATCCGAGCGGTGGCCGGGGACCCCTGGTTGGCCAGGACGAGCGCGCCTGTCGCGAGCGCGGCGACGGCCGCGCTCCCGAGATACCGCGTGCGGCGATGAGGCATCTGCGGTGTTCCTTTCCGTGGAGGTAACAGCCACACCCCATTCCCTCCGCATGTCATCCGAGACGTGCATAGGTGGCCGATGGGTGAACCGTTCGGGTCCGCTTGGCGCGGCTTCTGTCAGGGACCTGTGCGGCGCACCGGTGGTTGAGGGGCGCGCAGAACCGGCGCCTTCCTCGGCTGCGGCGCGGCGTCGCTCAGGTGCTGAGCAGGGCGCGGCCGTACCAGTCGCTCGCGTCCCGGACACCCGGGAGGGCGAAGAAGTAGCCGCCACCCACCGGCGAGATGTAGTCGACGAGGGGCTCGTCGGCCAGGCGCTTCTGGACGGTCACGAAGGCCCGGTCGAGGTCCTGCTGGTAGCAGGCGAACACCAGCCCGCAGTCGAGGTTGCCGTTGACGTCCAGACCGCGGTCGTAGTTGTAGCCGCGACGCAGCAGCTGGTTCTGGGCCGTCTGCGGGGTGCGGGGGTTGGCCATCCGGATGTGCGCGTCGAGCGGTGTGGTCGCTCCGACCGGGTCGTCGGCGTAGTCGGGGGTGTCGGTCTCGGCCGAGCCGGACAGCGGTGCCCCCGAGTCGCGGCGCCGGCCGATCATCTTCTCCTGCTCCTCGATGGTCACCCGGTCCCAGAACTCCACGAGCATCCGGATCACCCGCACCACCTGGTAGCTGCCGCCGGCGGTCCAGGACGGCTCGCCGGAGCCGGTCCAGACGAGCCGGTCGAAGTCGTCGTACGGCGGGTGCGCGATGCCGTCCTTGAAGCCCAGGAGGTTGCGCGGGGCGCCCGACGGCCGGGGCACCGAGGTGAACCCGTCGACCCGCCAGCGCGGTTGCAGCAGGCCGCGGGTGAGCTTGAGCAGATGGCGCTGGGCGTGCACGACCGTGTCGACGTGGTCGGCGCACAGCTGGATCATCACGTCGCCGTGGCACTGCGCCGGGTCCAGGTCGTCGTTCGGGAAGGTGTCCATGGGCCGCAGTCGGCGCGGCTTGCGCGAGGCGAGACCGAAGCGGTCGTCGAACACGCCCGAGCCGAGACCGACGGTGACGGTCAGCCCGTCGGCCGGCACCACGGGGCCGAGCGTCCCGTCGTCCGACGGAGGCACGCCGATGCCGGCATCAGGAGGGCGGCCGCCCGACGTCAGGGCCCTCGAGACCTGCGTCAGCAGCTTGAGCAACAGGGTCAGCTCACCGCGCGAGCCCGCCGTGACGTCGGCGGAGAGGAAGGTGGCGTACTGCTGGCGCGCCGTCTGGATGCCCGCCTGGTGCTCGCCGTGGAACGCGATCACCCGGTCACCGGTGGTCGCGTCGACGGCGTGCGCCCGCGACCCGTCGAGGCCGGCCAGGCCCGAGACCCCGGCCACCCCGCCCACGGCAGCGGCACCGGCGATGACCCGGCGACGTGGGACGTCCATCAGCTCGCTCCCCCCGAGATCCGCCCCGACGCCACCGTGAGCCGGGGCTCGAGGGTGGCCGGGATCGGGGCCAGCCGCTCGGCGAGCAGGCTCAACGAGGCGTCGAGGCGTTCGCGCTCGGCACGGGGCAGCCGGTCGACGGCGACCTGCCCACCGCCTCGCGTCGCCCGGGTGAACGCCGTCAAGGTCTGCCGCCACGCAGCACGGATCTGACCCGGGTGAGCGACCCGCTGCTCGATCGGCCGCTGGAGCGCCCCCAGCACCACGCCGGCTCCGACGAGCTCGGCCCGGACGCTCTGGAGGTCGGTGTGGCTGCCGAAGTCGTCCTCGCCGGTCAGCTGGAACTGCAGCGCGTTCTCCACGATCTCGTGGGCGCGCAGGGTCAGCGTGAGCGGGTCGATCTGGGTCGTCCCCAGCTCCTGGTGGAGCCGGTGCACGTGCCGGTCCAGGTCTGCCACGTCGGCCACCAGCCGGCTGGCGGACGAGCCGCGCCAGAGGTCCAGCTCGACCCGGTGGAACCCGGTCCAGTCCCCGCTGTGAGTGCCGCCGGGGATCCCGGTGGGCAGCCCGTCGATGGCCTCGCCGAGGTCGCCGAAGGCGTCGTACGCCGCGCCGAGCCGCTGGTAGTCCAGGTGCGCGGTGAGCCACTGGCGTCGAGCGGTCGCGAGGTCACCGTCGTCGACGACGGTCCGGAGTCGGTCGGTGTCACGGACCAGCGAAGGCAGGTGGTGCTCGACCCAGCGCTGGTAGCGCTGGGCCGACGGCACGAGCTGGCTCTGGGTGAGGATGTCGACGCCCGGCGTGCCGGCTCCGTCGCCGGTGATGGTGCGGGTCGGCCCGGTGACCGGCGCCTTGTCCTCCATCAGGCAGGCCAGGGCATAGCTCCCCGCGGCCAGCGGCACGTTCACCTCGACCGTCGTCCCGGCCCCGAACGGCTCGATGTCGGCGTAGACCAAGTCGGAGTGCGCACCGCGGCCGATCAGCTGCACCTCGCCCGCGACGGCGTCGGCGTTGTGCAGCGTGAGGACCTGGTCGCCGGCCGCGGTCGGCTTCCACGCGGAGCCGCAGTCGGAGACCGAGACGTCCACGGGCTGCGCGGAGGCCGCCGGTCCGGCGGCCGCCGACGTACCGATGGAGCTCGACGAGCCGCAGGCGGTGAGCACGGCGACGAGGACGGTGGCGAGGGCAGCGGCGAGAGCCGCGGCGACGGCGGAGGTGGAACGCGGCATGGCGGCGCCACGCTAGGGAGGACAGGTCGCACCCAGAGGTGTGCCGGGCGACGTCTGGGTGAACGATGAGCGAACGCGTCAGGGGTTGCTGGGCGAGGCCATGATGTGCGCGCCGCCCTTGCAGCTGGCGAACGCCGCCTCCGGGGCGGTGTGCCCGTCGCCATAGAACCCGATGAACGTCGCGAGACGCGGGTCGTCGGGGCCCTTCAGGGCGAGCTGCGCGTCCCAGACCGTCACCACCACCGGGGCGGGGAGACCGGGGTAGGGCGACAGCATGATCTTGCCGCTCTTGACGGCGTCCAGCGCGGTCTGGAGCTGCTGGATCCCGGCCGCGTCGAGCCCGGGACGGTAGGTCACCCACACGGTGCCGTGCTCCAGGTCGTGCACGGCGTTCTCGTTGCGCGGAGGTGCGGTGTAGACGCCGCAGTCGTCCCAGGTCGGGTCGTGGGGCCCGCCCGCCGGCGGGACCTGCTTGTAGTCGACCGGCTTGGTGGTGTGATCACCGCCGACGAAGTCGAAGTACTGCGTGTCCTTCAGCGCCGGGATGTCGTTGTGGGGGTCCGCTCCCCGCGGCGGCCGCGTCGCACGGTAGACCTGGAAGATCAGGACCCCGACCAGCACCAGCACGCCGGCCAGGACGATGACGCGCCTGACTCGCGGGTTGCCCGCTCGGGGGAGAGTGCTGGACACGCCGGGAAGGGTATCGGGATGTGGGGCATCGGCAGGGTGAAACGCGCACGCCCGGCGGCTGTGGCTGATCAGGTGAGTGACCGGGCGAGCAGGGCCAGCGCCGAGACGGTGCAGACGACCAGCACCGCACCACGGAAGGCGTCGCCGGCGACCAGTCCGCGGGTACGCCGGCCCGCGACGTATCCCGCGAGTACCGCCGGTGCCAGGGCCAGGGCGAGCAGCGACGGCTCGCGATCGAGCGAGCCGGAGATCCACAGGCCGGTCAGGCTCACGATCACGCCGACGAAGAAGAACACCGACAGCGTGGCCCGGACCACCTCAGGGACGCCGCGCTGGTAGAGCAGTGCGATCGGAGGCCCGCCGACCGAGGTCGCGGTGCCGGTGGCGCCGGCGACGAACCCGGCGACGCCGAGGCTGACCGGGTTCAGCGGGACGTCGACCGTGCGGATCGTCAGCGCCACGGCCAGCAGCACAATCACCGCCAGCGCCAGGCCGATCTGCTGCTCGGTGAACGACGCCACCAGCCAGGCACCCACCACGGTCCCGGGCACCCGGGCCGGCAGGGACCAGGCCGTCGAGCGCCAGTCGACGTGCTCGTGCTCGTCGAGGAGGTTCAGCCCCGAGACGAGCAGGGCCAGCCACAGGGGCAGCACCGGCACCAGGGCCGGCGCCGCCAGCGCCACCACCGGCGCGGTGAGCAGGCCGAGACCGAGCCCGACCACGGCCTGCACGTAGGCGCCGACCATCGCCGCCAGGCCGATCAGGACGACGACCTGCCAGGACAGGTCCGTCAACGCGGACTGCGCATGGGCCCGCCCGGGCGCTCGTAGGACTCCGCCACGATCTCGGCGACGACCGACAGGGCGATCTCGCCGGGTGCCTTCCCGCCGAGGTTGTGCCCGGCGGGCACGTGCAGCTTGTCGCGACCGGACACGCCCTGCTCGTCCAGCTCGGCCATGACCCGCTCGGAGCGACGCCGGCTCGCCATCATGGCGACGTACGACGCGGGCGAGGCCAGCGCGTCGCGGAGGAACTGCGGAGCGTCGGGAGCGTCGTGGTCGCACAGCACCACGGCATCCCCCGCGACCGGGCTCAACGCGGCGAGACCGGGACCGCCCTCGTCGTCCGCCTGGACGACGACCTCACGTCCGACGGCGCCGGCGATCGTCGCGATGGCTCGCGAGATCGGGTTGTCGCTGAGGATCAGGATCCGGCCGTGCTCGGTCGCCCCGTCCGACCAGGGCTGCTCGCTAGGGGTGTCCGGCACACGGCACAGCCTGCCAGGTCCGGCTCCGCGAGCTCTGCTGACCCCGGTCTCGTGCAGTGTCACGGACGGAACAGTCACCGACCCCTGCCCTGCGGTTTCCTTCTGGTCAGCCGGCTCCGGGGGAACCCGCGGAGCCGGCCTCCAAGACCACGGCGACCGTCGTTCCATGATCCCCGTCGAAGGAGCGGCGGTCGTCGTGCCGGCCCCGAGCCGGCCGCAGACACACGGCAGGTCCGGCGACACATGTCGGGGCCGGATCTGCGCATGTGTCAGATCGCTGACAGAGAAAGACCCGACCCAGCGCTTGTCTGGGTTCGGCGCGCCGCCGACCCGTCGGCGTCGTGTTGTGCACGGCCGTCCTTTCCCACCTCTCTCCCGGTGTGGAAGGGCGGCCGTTGCGCACGCCGGACGTTCAGTCGCGCTCGAGTGCCGCCTCGAGCCGCTCGAGCTTGCCGTCGAGCTCACCCTCGTGGCCAGGGCGGATGTCGGCCTTGAGCACGAGCGAGACCCGCGACCCGAAGGGCGCGACCGCCTCGGTGGCACGTCGGACGACGTCCATGACGGTGTCCCAGTCCGGTCCCTCGACCGTGGTGAACATGGCGTCGGTCCGGTTCGGGAGACCGGACTCGCGGACGACGCGGACCGCGGCCGCGACGGCGTCGGAGACGGAGGCATCGGACCGGCCGGTGCCACTGGGAGCGACCGAGAACGCAACGAGCATGGCGCCACGCTAGCGGTGCGGACCGGGCCCGACCCTGAGGGGTGACCCCGAGGCCCCTAGGGGTCCCCCGGGCGTGGAGCAGGGACCGGCTCAGCGGGCTCCCCGATGTGGTCGCCCCCCTCTCGGAGCCAGAGTCCTCGGCATGATCATCGTCGACTCACTGACCAAGAAGTACGGCGGCTTCACCGCCGTCGACCACGTGACGTTCCGCGCCGAGCCCGGCCGGGTGACCGGCTTCCTGGGCCCCAACGGCGCCGGCAAGTCCACCACCATGCGGATCCTGGTCGGCCTCACGCCGGCCTCCGCCGGGAGCGTGACCGTCCTCGGACGCCGCTACGCCGACCTCCCGAACCCGGGCCGCGAGATCGGCGTACTCCTCGACGCGTCGGCGCAGCACGCCGGTCGCACCGGCCGGGAGATCCTGACCCTCGCCCAGCGCACGATGCGCGTCCCGCGGTCGCGGGTGGACGAGATGCTCGACCTCGTCAGCCTGACCGAGGAGGAGTCCGGACGCCGCGTGCGCGACTACTCGCTCGGCATGCGGCAGCGCCTCGGCATCGCCACCGCGCTGATCGGCGACCCGGAGGTCCTCGTCCTCGACGAGCCGGCGAACGGGCTCGACCCGGCCGGCATCCGGTGGATGCGCGACCTGCTCCGCGGGTTCGCCAACCAGGGCGGCACCGTCCTCCTCTCGTCGCACCTCCTGCACGAGATCGAGGTCGTCGCCGACGACCTGGTGGTGATCGGCAACGGCCGCATCGTCGCCGCCGGCACCAAGCGCGAGCTGCTCGAGGCCGCCGGCACCTACGCCGGGGCCGTCGACGTGGCCACCCTCGCCCGCGCCCTCACCGAGGCCGGGCACACCGCCGAGGCCTCGCTCGGGGGCCTGCGCACCGACGCCGACACCGCCCTGGTGGGGCGTGTGGCCCTGGCCGCCGGCGTCGCCCTGACCGAGCTCCGGCCGGCCGACGGCGCGGGGCTGGAGGAGATGTTCCTCGAGCTCACCAAGGACAACGCACGAGAGGAAGTAGCGGCATGAGCACCGCAGTCATCGAGAACACCCGGGTCGCGGAGGACGAACGACCGCGCACCGAGCACGCCCCCATCCCGTTCCGCACGGTGGTCGGGGTCGAGCTCCGCAAGGCGTTCGACACCCGGTCGGGGTTCTGGCTCCTGTTCGCTGTCGCGGCCGCGGGCGTGCTGGCCACCGGCGCCGTCCTGGCGTTCGCGTCGACCAGCGACCTGACCTACGACAGCTTCGCCGGCGCGATCGGCGTCCCCATGACGATCCTGCTCCCGGTGGTGGCGATCTTGCTGGTCACCGGCGAGTGGAGCCAGCGCGCCGGGCTCACGACGTTCACCCTGGTGCCGCACCGCGGCCGCGTGATCCGCGCCAAGCTCGCGGTCACCGTCGCCGTCGGTATCACCTCGATGGCCCTGGCCCTCGCGGTCGGCGCCGTGGGCAACATCGTCGCGACCGGGCTCAAGGGCATCGACACCACGTGGGACCTGTCGTTCACGTCGATCCTCTACATCGTCGGCGCGGACCTGCTCGGGATGCTGGTGGGCTTCATGCTCGGCATCGTCACCCGCAACTCCGCGGGCGCGATCGTCAGCTACTTCACCTACTGGTTCGTCGTGCCGACCCTGTCGATGGTGCTGGCCGCCAACCAGTCGTGGTTCGAGAAGGCCCAGCCCTGGGTCGACTTCAGCTTCGACCAGGGCAAGCTCTATGACGGCGGCTTGTCCGCCCAGGACTGGAGCCAGCTCGCCGTCACCGGCACCGTCTGGCTCCTGCTCCCCCTGGCCTTCGGCCTCTGGCGCGTGATGCGGGCCGAGGTCAAGTAGCCGTTGCCCGATAGTACGGATCATTCGGCCGGTGACACGCACGTGTCCACCGGTCGTTTGATCCGTACTGTCGCGTGCTGGCCGCCTCGTGGCGATCGGGATACTGGAGCCATGACGCCCCAGGACCCAGCGGTGGTCGCGGCTGACGTCTGGGACGACCCGAGCGACCGGGAGCGTCGGCGGCGACTCGTCGCGGACGTGGCGACCGCCGCCGTCTTCACCCTCCTCGTCGGGGGGCTGCAGCTCACCCTGTCCCCCGCCAGCGCCCTCGCCGCGGCCCTGCTCGGCGTAGCCCTCGCCGTACGCCGGACGAGCATCCCGGTCATGGTGGTCGCGGCCCTCGCGGCCTCCGTCACCCAGCTGCTCACGGCGGAGCTGGCGCTGGTCGCCGACCTCGCCTATGTCCCGCTGTTCTTCACCCTCGGGGCACACCGCTCACGGGCGGTACGCCGGTTCGGCCTGGCCTGCGTCCTGGTGGCCGTGGCCGTGGCCGCGCTGTGGGCGACCGGTGAGCACGGGATCGGCGGTGCGTCGTCAGCCGCCTACGGTGCCCTCACGACCGGAGCGCTGACGGCCGTGGTCACCGGCGGAGGGTGGGCGGCGGGGGTCCTGCGGCGCCAGCGCATGGACGGCGTCCAGGCGCGCGTCGATGCCACGATCGCGGCCGTCGAGCGTCGTCGCCTCGAGCAGCTGTACGAGCAGGAGCAGGAGCGAGCCAGGATCGCCGCCGACATGCACGACGTGGTCGCGCACTCCTGGGCCGTGGTGGCCGCCCAGGCGGACGGCGCGCGCTACCAGATCCGCACCGATCCCGGGCGGGCCGAGGCGGCGCTCGAGGTCATCGGCCAGACCGCGCGCACGGCGATGCTCGACGTGCGCGGGCTGCTGACCAGACTGCGCGAGCGCCGTGAGCTCGACGTCACGCTCTCGCTGGAGAGCTCCGACGCCGTCGTGGCCCGCATGCGGGCGTCGGGCATGATGCTCGACTTCGCCCAGCGAGGTGCGCCGGCACCACACTCCGGCGAGGTCGCCGTCGCCGCCCGCCTCGCGCTCGCCGAAGCGCTGACCAACGCCCTCAAGCACGGGGACCTGGCTCGGCCCGTCGCCGTCGAGGAGGACTGGGCCGACGGCTACCGTCTCCGCGTGGTCAACGCCGTCGCCGCGGGTCGCGAGCCCAGCGGGTCGACCACGGAGAGCGGCGGACACGGTCTGCGCGGGATGACCGAGCGCATCGCCGAGCTCGGCGGGCGGGTCGCCGCGAGCGCCGGACCCGGCGAGTGGGTCACCGAGGTCACGATCCCGGAGCACACCCCGTGACCGTGCGCGTCCTGCTCGTCGACGACCAGGCGATGTTCCGGGCGGGCATCGCCATGGTCCTCGGGTCGCAGACGGACCTGGAGGTCGTCGGCGAGGCGGCTGACGGCGACCAGGCGCTCGACCTGGTGGCGACGACGTGGCCCGACGTGGTGCTGATGGATCTCGAGATGCCGGTTCGCGACGGTGTCGAGACCACGCGCGCACTCGTCGACCGGCACGGAGCCCGAGCCCCGAAGGTGCTGGTGCTCACGACGTTCGACCTCGACGAGGCGGCGGCGGCCGCCATCGAGGCGGGCGCCAGCGGGTTCCTCCTGAAGTCCGCCGACCCCGAGCTGCTCCTCGCCTCGGTCCGGGCCGTGGCCAGCGGCAGCAACGTCGTCGCCGCTGGTGCGACCCGCGAGCTCTGGCAGCGCTTCCGAGCCCGGCCGACCCTGACGCCGGGTCCGGAGTACGCCGCGCTCACCGCGCGCGAGCGCGAGATCCTGGCTCGGGCCGCGGAAGGGCTCTCCAATGCCGAGATCGCGGTCCGGGAGCACCTGGCCGAAGGCACCGTGAAGGTCCACGTGTCGCGCATCCTGTCCAAGCTCGGTCTCCGCGACCGCGTGCAGCTGGTCGTCTACGCCTACGAGCACGGCCTCGCCTGATCCGCTCGTCGGCGCGCGGTTCGCCACCGAGCGTGGAGGCCCGCCCGTACCTCTGGAGTGGTACGTCGGGTCGCAACCCGGGCCAGATGTGTGCGGGCGTCGGCGTTCCTAGCGTGAGGTCATGACCACTCCCCACATGCCCGGACCCCCGCCTCGAGCCGACCAGCCTCCTGTCGTGGCGTTCCGGTCCGTCTCCAAGGTGTACGGCACCGGAACCGCCCGCGTCGATGCGCTCGTCGACGTCTCCGTCGACATCCGCGGAGGGGAGTTCACGGCGGTGATGGGCCCGTCGGGCTCCGGCAAGTCGACCTTCATGAACCTCGCAGCCGGACTGGACGACCCGTCTGCCGGCGAGGTGTGGGTGGCCGGACAGCCGCTGCACCGGATGGACGACGACGCCCGGACGCTCCTGCGCCGCGAGCACGTCGGCTTCGTCTTCCAGGCCTTCAACCTCGTGCCCACGCTGACCGCCCTGGAGAACGTGCTGCTGCCGTTCGACCTGGCCGAGCGTCGCGTCACGCCGCAGGACCGCGCGCGTGTCGACGCGCTGATCTCGGCGCTGGGACTCGCCGACCGCATCGGACACCGGCCCGGACAGCTGTCCGGTGGCCAGCAGCAGCGCGTCGCCATCGCCCGCGCGCTCGCCTCGCAGCCGCAGATCGTCGTCGCGGACGAGCCGACCGGCAACCTCGACACCCGCTCGTCCCGCGAGGTCCTGGCCCTGCTGCGCACCGCCGTGCGCGAGTACGGCCAGACCATCGCGATGGTGAGCCACGATCCCGTCGCCGCGTCGTACGCCGACCGGATCCTGGTGATCGCGGACGGCCGGATCGTCGACGACCACGGCCGACTCTCCCCGCAGCAGATCTCCGACCTGCTGATCTCCCTGGAGGCGGACGCGGCATGAGGAGCGACCTCGTCCTGGGCGGTCCGCGGGAGCTCGGCTCGGTCGCCCTCGTCGCCGGGCTCAGCGGGCTGTACGGCGGAGTGCTGGTGACCATGAGCAGCTTCCTGGCCGCGAACGACAACGGCGGGAGCGCCGGTGCCGTCCTCCAGGTCGTCTCCGTGGTCTTCATCCTGATCGCGGTGTACGTCGCGGCCGTGGTCATCGCCAACGCCGTCGACACCGTGCTGGCGGGGAGGCTCCGGCAGATCGCCCTGCTCCGCCTGCTCGGCGCGCGGGCCGCCGGGCTTCGCCGGTCGGTGATGGCGGGAGTCGGGCTGATCGGGTCGCTGTGCTCACTCGCCGGTGCGGCCGTCGGCGTCCTGCTCGCCGACATCCTGCGCGTCGTCCTGGTGGCCCACGGCCATCTCGCGCACCAGCACTACGCCGTCACGAGTGGTTGGGTCGTCGTCCCGGTCCTGGCCGTCGGAGCCGCCTCCACCGTGGCCGGCTGGGTGGGCTCGCGCGGGGTGTTGCGGGTGTCCGCGGCCGCCGCGATGAGCGGCACCACAGGTGCCGACCCCGGGGCCGGACGGGTGACCCGGCTCCGGTCGGTGACGTCCTTGACCCTCATCGCCACCGGTGCGGTGCTGCTCGTCGCCGCCGCGCTCCTGGGTGAGACGGCCTCGCTCGGCGGCTTCCTCCTGGCGTTCTTCGGGTCGGCCACGGCCTCGACCGGGCTCCTGGTCGGTGCCCGGATGGTCATCCCCGGCCTGGTCTCGGTCACCAGCCGGATCCTGGGCAGCTCTCCCGAGGCCCGGATCGCAGGCCGCAACGCCCTGAAGGACCCGCTGCGCACCACCCGGTCCACGATGGGACTGGTCATCGGGGTGACCCTGGTAACGACGTTCGCGTCCGGACTGGGTGCACTCCGGAGGTCGGTCGACTCGTGGCCCGACACGACGGCCGCCCAGCGAGCTCAGGCCCACCACGCCATCGGCACGACGACGCAGGTGATCGTGGCCGTCGTCGTGATCTCCTCGCTGATCTCGGCCGTCGGCTTCGTGAGCACGATGTCGCTGACGGTGATCCAGCGCCGCCGCGAGATCGGGCTGCTGCGCGCGCTCGGGTTCACCCCGCGCCAGGTCCGGCGGATGATCACCCTGGAGTCCGCTGCGCTCTCGGCGACCGCGGTGGTGTTCGGCATGGCGCTCGGGCTCGTGTTCGGCTCGGTCGGGGCGCAGAGCCTGGTCGGCCGGTTCACCACCGGCTTCGTCTGGGGACTCCCCTGGCCCGTGCTCGCCGCGACCGCCGTCGGAGCGCTGGCGCTGGTCCTGGCAGCGGCACGGCCGCCGGCCCGCCGCGCGGTCCGGGTCACGCCGGTCGAGGCCCTCCGGGTCGACTGAGCGGACGCTCGTCGAGGTCCATCCTCGAGTGGGTCGTCCCCCGGGGGTGTTCGCCGGACGATTCTGGGGCCATCATCGTCAGGGTGAGCCAGGCTGAGGGAGCCGGCTCGGGCCGCGGTTCCAGGATCCCGCTCGTGGCGTTCGCGCTGGGAGCGGCGGTGGCCGTCGTGCTCGGCGTGAACAACCGACGGCACCCCGGTTCGGTCTCCCCGGTCAAGCTGGGCTTCGCGTCGGTGATCGAGATGAAGACCGTGCTCGCCCTCGTGGTCGGCGTCCTGCTGCTCGTGCAGCTTCTGGGCGGGCTGTGGATGTACGGACGCCTGGGTCGCCGCGCGCCGTCGTGGGTGGGCCCGGCCCACCGCGCGGTCGGAGTCGTCGCGATCGTCGTCAGCCTGCCGGTCGCCTACGACTGCCTGCTCGCCTTCGGGATCCAGACCTACGAGCCCCGAGTGCTGGTGCACGCGCTCCTCGGCTGCGCCGTGTACGGCGCGGTCGTGGTCAAGGTGATCGCCGTCCGCAGCAGGAGCGCACCCTCGTGGTTCCTCCCGGTGGCCGGCGGGCTGCTGTTCACCGCGTTCATCCTCGCCGTCCTCACCTCGGCGGTCTGGTACAGCGTGCAGTACGGCTTCCCGACCGGCCACGAGTACTGACCCGGAGCAACGTCATACGACGTGGTCGCCCTGGCGACCAGTTCGTATGACGTCCCGAAGGGTCAGGCGCGGAGGAGGTTGCGCAGGACGAACGGCATGATGCCGCCGTTGCGGTAGTAGCTCGCCTCGCCGGGGGTGTCGATGCGCACGGTCGCCTCGAACTCGTCGGTGCGGCCGTCCTTCTCGATCGAGACGGTGACGGTCCGCGGGGTGACCCCGTCGTTGAGCTCGGTGATGCCCGAGATCGAGATCGTCTCCGCCCCCGTCAGCCCCATGTCGTCGGCGGTCTTGCCGGCCGGGAACTGCAGGGGCAGCACGCCCATCCCGATCAGGTTGGACCGGTGGATGCGCTCGTAGGACTCCGCGATCACGGCCTTCACCCCGAGCAGCGCGGTGCCCTTGGCCGCCCAGTCGCGCGACGACCCGGAGCCGTACTCCTTGCCGGCGAGGACGACCAGCGGGATGCCGGCGACGACATAGTTCTCACTCGCCTCGAAGACGGACGTGACCTCGCCGTCCTTGGTGAAGTCCTTCGTCACGCCGCCCTCGGTGCCCGGCGCGAGCTGGTTGCGCAGGCGGATGTTGGCGAACGTGCCGCGGATCATCACCTCGTGGTTGCCACGACGCGAGCCGTAGGAGTTGAAGTCGCGCTGGTCGACACCGTGCTCGGCGAGGTACCTCCCGGCCGGGCTGTCCTTCTTGATAGCACCCGCCGGGCTGATGTGGTCGGTCGTCACCGAGTCGCCCAGCTTGAGCAGCACCCGAGCGCCCTCGATGTCGGTCACCGGCTCGGGCTCGTCGGGCATGCCGTCGAAGTACGGCGCCTTGCGCACGTACGTCGAGTCGGCGTCCCAGGCGAAGGTGTCGCCCTCCGGCGTCGGCAGCGACCGCCACTGCTCGTCGCCGGCGAACACGTCGGCGTAGTCGTCGGTGAACATGTCGGAGGTGATCGCCTCGCCGATCACCCGCTCGACGTCGGCCGGCGAGGGCCAGATGTCCTTGAGGAACACGTCGTTGCCGTCGGCGTCCTGGCCCAGGGCGTCCTCGAAGATGTCGACGGTCATCGACCCGGCCAGCGCGTAGGCGACGACCAGGGGCGGCGACGCGAGGTAGTTCATCTTCACGTCGGGGTTGATCCGGCCCTCGAAGTTCCGGTTGCCCGAGAGCACGCTGACCACCGCGAGGTCCTTCTCGTTCACGGCGGAGCTGACCTCCGGGATGAGCGGGCCCGAGTTGCCGATACACGTCGTGCAGCCGTAGCCGACGAGGTTGAAGCCCAGCTTGTCGAGGTACGGCGTGAGGCCGGCCCGCTCGTAGTAGTCGCTGACGACCTTGGAGCCGGGTGCGAGCGTGGTCTTGACCCACGGCTTGCGCTCCAGGCCCCTCTCCACGGCGTTCTTGGCCAGCAGCGCGGCCGCGATCATCACGCTCGGGTTGGAGGTGTTCGTGCACGAGGTGATCGCCGCGATCGAGACGGCACCGTGGCCGATCTCGAAGGTCTCCCCGTCGAGCGTGATCTCGGCCTTCGCGGCCTCGTCGTCGGTGTAGTCCGTCAGGGCCTTCTCGAACGCCTCGACGGCCTTGGTCACCTCGACCCGGTCCTGCGGGCGCTTCGGGCCGGCGATCGACGGGACGACCTCGGAGAGGTCGAGGCCGAGCCGCTCGGAGTACCTCGGCTCTGCCGACGGGTCGTGCCACAGTCCCTGCTCGCGGGCGTAGGCCTCCACGAGGGCGAGCTGATCGTCGGGGCGGCCGGTGAGGCGGAGGTACTCGATCGTCTGCTCGTCGATCGGGAAGACCGCGATGGTCGAGCCGAACTCCGGGCTCATGTTCCCGATCGTGGCGCGGTTGGCCACCGGCAGCGCGGAGACGCCGTCGCCGTAGAACTCCACGAACTTCCCGACCACGCCGTGCTGGCGCAGCATCTCGGTGATCGTCAGGACGAGGTCGGTGGCGGTCGAGCCCTCGGGGAGCTCTCCCGACAGCTTGAAGCCGACGACGCGCGGGATCAGCATGCTGACCGGCTGGCCGAGCATCGCGGCCTCGGCCTCGATGCCGCCGACGCCCCAGCCGACCACGCCGATGCCGTTGACCATCGTGGTGTGGGAGTCGGTGCCGACGCAGGTGTCGGGGTACGCCGTGAGCTCGCCCTCGACCTCTCGGGTGAAGGCCACACGGGCGAGATGCTCGATGTTGACCTGGTGGACGATGCCGGTGCCGGGCGGGACGACCTTGAAGTCGTCGAACGCGCCCTGGCCCCAGCGCAGGAACTGGTAGCGCTCCTTGTTGCGCTCGTACTCGATCTCGACGTTGCGCTCGAACGCCTCGGGGGTGCCGAAGACGTCGGCGATCACGGAGTGGTCGATGACCAGCTCGGCCGGGGCGAGGGGGTTGATCTTGGTGGCGTCACCGCCGAGGTCGGCCATGGCCTCGCGCATCGTGGCCAGGTCGACGATGCACGGCACGCCGGTGAAGTCCTGCATGATCACGCGCGCCGGAGTGAACTGGATCTCCTTGTCGGGCTCGGCCTCGGCGTCCCAGCCGGCCAGCGCGCGGATGTCGTCGGCGGTGATGTCGGCGCCGTCCTCGGTGCGCAGGAGGTTCTCCAGGAGCACCTTCAGGGAGTACGGCAGGCTCTCGACGTCCACGCCCTCACCGGTCACCGCCGAGAGCCGGTAGATCTGGTAGCTGCGGTCACCGACCTCCAGCGCGCCCTTCGCCCCGAAGCTATCGTTGCTGGCCATCGCCATCTCCTCGCGTCCACGCGGTCCGACCCGACCATCCTCGCCTCCCGGACTCGGGAGGTCGACATCGGGTCATTATCTTGATGTCAAGATACATCGTGGAGACGGGCCACCACCAATCGGGTGGGCGAGCACCGGTGCCGACTCTGCGGTCCGCCTCTCGCCCTGGTCAGACCGGAAGCCGCTCGCCGCGCTCCTCGAGCAGGTCTGCGGGGGCCGTGAGCCGCCACGCCTCGAAGACCAGCTCGGCCAGCTCGTCGCGCTCGACGCCGTCGAGGTGGGCGACCACCCAGCCGTAGCCGTACGCCGTGAACTGGACCTCGAACACGTCGGGCCGCTCCCCCACCAGCGCCTGCTGCTCGGCGATGGTCTGGCGCAGGCCGATCGTGCAGGTCGGCTCCCAGAGGTAGCCGAACGTGCGGCCGTGCACCTCGAGCTTGGTGTAGTGGAGCAGCTCGACCGTCGTCGCCCCGTCGAGCTGGCCGACGAGCTGGCGCGCGTCGCCGATGTCGCAGGGCATGTCTCCGATGCTGGCACACGGCTCCGACAACGGCCGGTCCGGGACCGGCGGACGGGTCAGCCGCCCAGCGAGACCCGGTGCGGGAAGCGGTGCACCTCCTGCGGCCAGCCGACCGCGACCGCGATCTCGCCGGCCCAGTGCCGCGCAGCCGCGTCGTCGGCCACGTCGACGACGGCGAAGCCGCCGAGGTGCTCCTTGGTCTCGACGTACGGCCCGTCGGTGAACACCGGCCCGTCGTCGCCCGGCTCGACGCTGAACACGGCGGTCGAGGCGTCCAGGCCGCCGTCACTGAAGACGAACACGCCCGCCTCGGTCATCTCCGCGATGACGGCCCGCGCCCTGCGGCCACGCTCCCGCAGCTCGTCCATCTCCAGGTCGGGGGTCCACTCGTCGTTGAAGGCGATCAGGTACAGCGCCACCACAGGCTCCTCAGGTCGGGGCAGCCCGAACGGCTGCCGCTCACCATCTCCACGAACACCATCACGTCGATCCGACACCTCGGCCCGGACGGGTCAGTGGCGTCAGCCTCCCAGGCCGCTCGCCGTCGGCTCCAGCAGCGCGACGCACTCGACGTGCTGGGTCATCGGGAACAGGTCGAAGGCACGCAGGATCCGCAGCGCGTAGCCGAGCTCGGCGAACGTCGCGAGGTCGCGCGCCAGGGCGGCCGGGTCGCACGCGACGTAGGCGATCGCGCGAGGGGCCCGGTCCACGACCTGCTGCACGACCTTGCGCCTGGCGCCCTCGCGCGGGGGGTCGAGGACGACCACGTCGAACGGCCCCTCGCACGAGGTGGCGAGCACCTGCTCGACCGGGCCCTGCCGCACCCGGGCCGCGGAGGGCAGGTTCTGGCGGGCGTCCCGGCACGCCGTCACCGAGCCCTCGACGGCGACCACGTGACCCGCCGGCCCGACCGCATCGAACAGGAACGCCGCGAACAGGCCCACGCCGGCATAGAGGTCGAGGGCCCGCTCCCCCGGCTGCGGGTTCAGGAGGTCCAGCACGGTCTCGACCAGAAGGCGCGGAGCCTCGACGTGGGACTGCCAGAAGCCGTCGGGGTCGACGGCGTACTCCTGCGTGCCGTACGTCGTGTGGACCGTCTCGGTGGCCCGGGCATCGTGTCCCGCGTCGATCAGGCAGTCGTCGATCTCGACGACCTCGTCGGAGCGGTGCACGTGCAAGCCGCGGGCCTCGCCCGGCAGCGCGACGTACCGCATCCGGGTGCGCCAGCGCAGGCTCGGAGGCACCTCCTCGACCGTGACGTCGACGTCCAGGCCGGCCAGCCGCGACAGCTGCTCACGCACCACCCGCGCCTTCCAGTCGCGCTGGGCGGCGGGCGCGACGTGCTGGAGGTCGCAGCCGCCGCACAGTCCCGGGCCGGCGTACGGACACGGCGGCTCGACCCGGTCGGGGGACGCCGTGAGCACCGAGACGGCGTCGCCCCGCCAGAAGCTGTCGCCCTCCGCGCCCTCCGTGATCGCGACGACCACCCGCTCGCCGGGTAGCGCATGCCGGACGAACACGACCCGCCCGTCGTGCCGGGCCACGCAGTGCCCACCGTGGGCGGGAGGCCCGACCTCGACCTCGAGCCGGTCACCGACGTGCGAGGCACCGCGCGAGCGCCGGGCGCGCGGCGTCCGGCTCACTTCGGAACTTGCCGACGCGGAGGCACCTGGCCCCCGGAGTGCACGGTGCCGCGACGGAGGTCGCCCGCCTTGACCCGCTCGGAGTCGCGCCGAGCCCTCTCCCGGGCGATCTGGGAGGACTGGAGCTGGTACGGCACCGACGTCACCATCACGCCGGGCGTGAAGAGCAGCTTGCCCTTGAGTCGCAGCGCCGTCTGGTTGTGGAGCAGCTGCTCCCACCACCGGCCGACGACGTACTCCGGGATGTAGACGGCGACGACGCCGCGCGGGCTGGCCTTGCGGATCGAGATGGCGTACTCGACGATCGGCCGCACGATCTCGCGGTACGGCGAGTAGAGCACCTTGAGCGGGACGCCGAGGTTGCGGTCGTCCCACTCCTGGACCATCGCCTTGGTCGTGGCGTCGTCCGAGGCGACGTAGATCGCCTCCAGCACGTTGGGCCGGCTGGCCTTGGCGTAGGCCAGCGCCCGCAGCGTCGGCTTGTGCAGCTTCGAGACCAGGACGATCGCGTGCACCTTGGTCGGCAGGATCTTGTCCTCGTCGTCTGCCGCCAGCTCGGCCGAGACGTTGTCGTAGTGCCGGCGGATGCCCTTCATGATCGCGAAGAAGCAGCACATCGCCAGGATCGCGATCCAGGCGCCCGCGAGGAACTTGGTCATCAAGATGATCACGAACACGACCGCGGTCATGCCCAGGCCGAAGGTGTTGATCGCCCGCGAGCGCATCATCCGCCGCCGGGTCGCGGGATCGGTCTCGGTCTTGAGGTGACGCGTCCAGTGCCGGATCATCCCGAGCTGGCTGAGGTTGAAGGAGACGAAGACGCCCACGATGTAGAGCTGGATCAATCGCGTCGTCTGCGCGTCGAACGCCACGATCAGGATCACGGCGAACCCGGCCAGGACGATGATGCCGTTGCTGTAGGCCAGCCGGTCACCGCGGGAGCCGAGCGCCCGCGGCATGAAGCCGTCGCGGGCCAGGATCGAGCCGAGCACCGGGAAGCCGTTGAAGGCGGTGTTCGCGGCGAGGACCAGGATCACGCCGGTCATCGCCAGGACGAAGTAGAAGCCCAGGGGGAACCCGTGGAAGACAGCCTTGGAGAGCTGCGCCATCACCGTCGGCTGGTCGAAGCCCTTCGGCATCGGGTTGCCGTGGGCGTCGCGCAGCCGGTCGACGTTGTCGACGTACCGCAGGCCCATCTTGTTGGCCAGGGCGATGATGCTCATCAGCATCGTGATCGCGATCGTCCCCAGCAGGAGCAGCGTGGTCGCGGCGTTCTTGCTCTTGGGCTTGCGGAACGCCGGGACGCCGTTGGAGATGGCCTCGACCCCGGTCAGGGCCGCGCTTCCCGACGAGAACGCACGCGCCAGCAGGAACACCAGGGCGAGGCCGGTGAGGTGTCCCGAGGCCGGATAGCCGTGCGCGGGGACGACCGTGTCCTGGGCGCTCTCGACGTCGGGCAGCGACCCGGTGAGCCCGCGGACCAGGCCGACCAGGGCCATCCCGATCACGCCGACCATGAAGCCGTACGTCGGGATGGCGAAGAACGCACCTGACTCGCGCACGCCGCGCAGGTTGAGTGCGGCCAGCAGCACGACCAGGAACACGGCCACGGGCGCCTCGTGGCCCGCGACCCACGGAAGGGCGGCCCCGGCGTTCTGGACCCCCGAGGAGATGGAGACCGCGACGGTGAGGACGTAGTCGACGAGGAGGGCCGAGGCGACCGTCACACCCGCCGTCTGGCCGAGGTTCACGGTCGCGACCTCGTAGTCGCCGCCGCCGCTGGGATAGGCGTGGACGTTCTGGCGGTACGACGCCACGACGGTGAGCATCACGATCGCGACGAGGATCCCGATCTTCCAGGAGAACGCGTACGTCGAGGCACCGGCCAGCGAGAGCGTCAGGAACACCTCGTCGGGCGCGTAGGCGACCGACGAGAGCGCGTCGCTGGCGAAGACGGGGAGGGCGATCCGCTTCGGCAGAAGAGTCTCGCCGAGCTGGGAGCTCCGCAGCTTGCGACCCAGGAGGATCCGCTTGGAGACGTCTCCGACACCCACGAGGCGACAGGATACGGTTTCCCCGTGCACGTCGTGATCATGGGATGCGGCCGGGTCGGCTCGACCCTCGCCCGTGACCTGGAGGAGCGCAACCACACGGTGTCGGTCATCGACAGCGAGCCCGACGCGTTCCGCCGGCTGGGCCCGGCGTTCAACGGCGACAAGATCACCGGGTACGGCTTCGACCAGGAGGTGCTGGAGAAGGCCGGGATCCGCCGTGCCGACGCGTTCGCGGCGGTGTCCAGCGGCGACAACTCCAACATCATCGCCGCGCGCGTCGCCCGCGAGACGTTCGGGATCGACCAGGTCGTGGCCCGCATCTACGACCCCGGACGTGCCGAGGTCTACCAGCGGCTCGGCATCACGACGGTGGCGACCGTGAAGTGGACCGCCGACCAGGTGCTCCGGCGGCTGCTGCCGGTCGGCGCCGAGCCCGACTTCCGCGACCCGTCCGGCACGATCCGGGTCGACCAGGTGCCGGCCCCGACCGCGTGGGTCGGACGTCGCACCATCGACTTCCAGGCCGCGACGAAGTCGCGGATCGCCTGGATCGACCGGCTCGGCGAGGGCATGCTGCCCACGATCGACAGCGTGATCCAGGAGGGTGACCTGCTGCACCTGGTGATGCGCGAGGAGAACGCCGCAGGCGCCTACCAGGTCCTCAACGAAGGGCCCGAAGACTGATGAGAGTGGCCATCGCCGGAGCCGGCGCCGTCGGCCGGTCCATCGCGCGGGAGCTGATCACCAACGGGCACCAGGTGCTGCTCATCGACAAGGACCCGCGCGCCATCAAGCCCGAGCGCGTGCCGGACGCCGAGTGGCTGCTCGCCGACTCCTGCGAGCTGTCCTCGCTCTCGGAGGCCCACCTCGACCAGTGCGAGGTCGTGATCGCGGCGACGGGCGACGACAAGGCCAACCTGGTGACCGCGCTGCTGGCCAAGACGGAGTTCGCCGTGCCGCGGACCGTCGGCCGGGTCAACCACCCCAACAACGAGTGGCTCTTCAACGAGGCGTGGGGGGTCGACGTCAACGTCTCGACTCCACGGATCATGTCGGCGCTGGTCGAGGAGGCCGTGACCGTCGGTGACATCGTCCGGCTGTTCACGTTCCGCCAGAGCAACGCCAACCTCGTCGAGCTCACCTTGCCCCACGACTCGCCGTACGTCGGGAAGCCGTCGGGGCTGATCCCGTTCCCGGAGAACGCCGCGCTGGTCAGCATCCTGCGCGACGGCCAGGTCTACGCGCCGGACGGCGAGCAGCCGATCGAGGCCGGCGACGAGCTGCTGTTCGTGGTTTCGGCCGACGCCGAGCACGACCTCCAGCAGCTGCTCAACCCCGACCGCTCGCAGGACTGACCGTCCCGCTTGCCGCCATCGGGGTGTGGTTGCGGCTCAGCAGCCACGACATCGCGGCCAGGGCGGCCAGCTGCAGCGGCCACCCCATCACGACCTTGAGCACGCCGAGGATCGTCACCGCCGTCTCGGCGGAGATGCTCCCGGAGTGGCCGGCCAGCCAGATCGGGCCCTGGACGACGGCGCGCACGGCGCACGGGACCACCAGAAGCCAGGTGAGCTTGCTGCAGAGTCGGACGACCTGCCGGTCCTCGTGCCAGGCCGTCGGGTCGCCAGTGACGCTCCCGATCACGAATCCCACCAGTGGCCAGCCGGTCAGGCAGGTCAGGGCGATCGCCACGGCGTACCCGGCGTTGTAGAGAAGTCCGGGGACGAAGTAGGCCAGGGCCTGGTCGTTGGCGTCGCCGCCGCGGCTCGCCGCGAGGTAGACGAACAGCGAGCCCAGGCCGATGCCGACCAGGGAGTTCACGCAGAACTTCACGGTCTGGCGCTGCACCAGGCGGGCGCCGAGCTCGATGACGGCGATGGCCACGCTGGCCCCCAGGGCGATGCCGAGCTGCCGGGTCAGCAGCCAGGTCAGCGTGAAGGTCAGGGTCGGGAGCGCGGTCTCGACGACGCCGCGCCGGCCTCCCAGGGCTACGCCGAGCTGGTGGCGGACCAACGCCTCGACCGTCTCGGTGGCCGTGGGCACTGTCGTCATCGGATGTCCGTACGTCGGGTGACCGGCCGCACCTGGCACCGGTCAGGGCGGGCGGTCAGGCGAGCAGGGTGTAGCGCGGGTTGTAGATCACGCGGTCGGCGCCCTGCCGGCCGATGCGGCCCTGCACCTCCAGGGAGCGACCGGGCGTGATGGCCGCGATCTCGCGGCGACCCAACCAGACCAGCATCAAGGAGTCCGAGCCGTCGAACAGCTCGGCCTCGAGCGCGGGCACGCCGCCGCGAGGGCGCAGGGTGACGTTCTTCAACGTGCCCCGCAGCCGCACCGGGGTGCGGTCGGCGCAGTCGGCGATGAGGTCGCAGCGGCCGGCCCTCGTCGTGGCCCGCAGCTCCTTGGCGTGCTGGTCCTCGGCGTTGGCCCAGCTGCTGATCGTGCGCCGCAGCTTGCTCTTCTCGCCCATGCCTCCAGAGTACCGGGCGATGTCAGCCGAGCCGCTGGACCTGGTCGGGCAGCTTGAGCGGGAGTATGTCGCCGGCCGGCATGGCATGGGTGCCGCGATGGACCACCACGGAGGCGAGCGCGTCCTCCCACTCCCCGGCCCCGTCGGGCTCGACCGCGGGGCGCCCGAGGAACGTGCCGTGGAGCAGCCACCGAGCGCCGTTGACCCCGACGATGCGCGAGGGCTGCATCGCGCGGCTGCCGTCAGGCATCACGACCTGGACCTGGCAGACCAGCTCGACCCCCCAGCGGCCGTCGCGCTCCGACGCGGTGCCGCCGTGCCGGGCGATGTCGGCCGCGATCTCGGGACGGACCTCCGCCCACAGGTCGCCGCCTCGCGGAGCTGCGAAGGCACGCAGCTCGAGGGCGCCCTCCTCGCCGGCGAGCATCACCGACTGCACCTCGCCGGAGGCCTCGTCGACCTGAAGCCTGAGCTCGGTGCCCTCGTGGGGCGGGACACGGAGCGAGCCGAGGTCGACCCGGTCGACCCCGTCGTCGGGAGGGCTGTCGGAGTCCCACGGCCCGGTGGCCTGCTCGGCCGCTGCGGTGCCCTCGTCGAGGTCGTCGGTCGAGACGTCGTCCGAGGTGAGGTCGTCGGCGGGGGGCTGCTTGCGGCGGAACATCAGGACTGCTCCCTGCTGTGGGTCACGAGTGGTCGGAGACCGGCGTCGCCACCCCGCTCGGCGAGTCCGGCCGCGCCTCCGGTTGAACCGTATCCCCCGTCCCCCCGGACCGACTCCGGCAGGGCGTCCACCTCGGTGAACGCAGCCTGCTCGACGCGCTGGATCACCAGCTGCGCGACGCGGTCGCCGCGTCGCAGCTCGACCGCAGACGACGGGTCGTGGTTGATGAGCAGCACCTTGATCTCGCCGCGGTACCCCGCGTCGACGGTCCCGGGGGTGTTCACGATGGAGAGCCCGTGCCGGGCGGCGAGGCCCGAGCGGGGATGGACCAGGGCGACGTATCCCTCCGGGAGGGCGAGGGCGATCCCGGTCGGGACCAGCGCCCGCTCCCCCGGTCCGAGGCTCACGTCGACCGCCGTCATGAGGTCGGCCCCGGCGTCGCCGGGGTGGGCGTACGACGGGAGCGGGAGGCCGGTGTCGAGCCGGAGGACCGCCACCGGAAGGGTGGAGCCGGGCTCGCGTTCGGGCATGCCGGGACCCTACCGCCGCGCTGCCCAGCCCCCGGCCCGGCCACCGGTCGCCGGGATGGGAGGCTGTGCGCGTGTCCCCGACCCCGGGCCCGAGCACCTCGGCCGGCTACCACGAGCGCCTCAGCGTGCCCCTGCGCTGGTGGGTCCAGGGCACGATGCTCGTCGCGACGTTCTGGCTGGCGTTCGTGGTGTCGACGCCCCCGCAGGTGGCCTGGCCGGCCACCGCAGTGCTGCTGCTGATCATGGTCGTGATCTTCTGGGCGTACGGCGCTCCGCGCCTCGAGGTGGCCGACGGCTGGCTGCGGGCCGGTCGGGCGCAGATCTCGGGCGAGTTCCTCGGAGAGGCCGAGGCGCTGGACGCGACCGAGACCCGCCGGGTGGCCGGGCGCGACGCCGACGCGCGCGCCTACCTGCTGCTGCGGCCCTACCTCAAGCGCAGCGTCCGGGTGACCCTCCACGACGACAGCGACCCGACGCCGTACTGGCTGGTCAGCACGCGCGACCCCGCGGCGCTCGCGGCAGCCATCGGGGTGATCTCCGGCTCAGGAGCCGCGCGATAGCCTGCCGTCATGGCTGACTCCGGTGGCAGCAAGCTGTGGACGGTCTTCTCGCTCGTCTCCGCGCTCGGCGCGGCGACCCTGGCGAAGAAGGCGCTCGACACCGGGTGGAAGGCCGCGACGGGCAAGCACCCCCCGGAGAACCCGGCCGACCCCGACGTGCGCATGGCCGAGGCCGTGGCCTGGGCGGCCGTCAGCGGGACGTTCGTCGCGCTGGCCCGGATGCTCGCCCAGCGCCGCGCCGCGAACTACTACCGCCGCTCCGCCGGCCACCTCCCACCCCAGCTCGAGAAGGACTGACAGCTGGGTTGAACGGCGCCGTCTGACCGTTGAACGGCGCCGTCTGACCATCGAACGGCGCCTTCCGGCCACGTAGGTGGTCAGAAGGCGCCGTTCAACGGTCAGACGGCGCCGTTCAACAATTCAAGGTCAGCAATTCAGCGGTGTGTCAGGCAGCGCAGTCGCGGCAGATGAGTCGCTTCTCGTCCGCCAGCTGGCTGCGGTGGTGCACCAGGAAGCAACTCATGCAGGTGAACTCGTCCTCCTGGCGCGGCATCACCTCGACTGCCAGCTCTTCGTGCGACAGGTCGGCCCCGGGCAGCTCGAAGGACTCGGCCGCCTCGGCCTCGTCCTCGTCGACCTTGCCGGAGTTCTTGTCGTGCCGACGCGCCTTGAGCTCTTCGATGCTCTCTTCGGACTGGTCTTCCTCGTTCTTGCGAGGTGCGTCGTAGTCGGTCGCCATCCTCTGTGTTCTCTCTCCCCGTCCCTGCGCCCGTGTTGGCGCCCGCTCGTCGGCGCGCCGCATTGTGCCTCAAGACCGCGTGGTCCGCACCTTCGGGAGCGCCGTGTCTCATGAACAGGACGCGACCGGTGCCTATTCCCTGACGGACCCGCTCTGGTCGGTGCCGGCATCCGGGCCCTCTCCGGCCACGAATCCCGCCTCCGCGACCGCCGTCCGGAACTCCTCGTACCCCTCGCGAGGGGCGCAGATCAGGAGCCGTTTGCCGCCCGGCGACCGCAGGACCTCGAGGATGCCACCCGCCTCCAAGACCACGAGCCCGGCGGCTGCGTGGTCCCAGATGTGGGCCCCCTCCTCGACGTAGGCGTCGAGGAGCCCGGAGGCGACCGCGCACAGGTCGAGGGCGCACGATCCCTGCCGGCGCAGGTCGCGGACCCGGGGCAGCAGCCGCGCGACGTACGCCGCCTCACGCTCCCGCGCGGACCGCTCGTAGCTGAACCCCGTGGCGACCAGACGCTCGGCCAGGGGTACGGCGGGCCGGGTCCGCACCGCGCGACCGTTGCAGGTGGCTCCCCCACCCAGGGTCGCGACGTACTCGAGGCCGAGGCGAGGGGCCACGACGACCCCGGCGACGACCACGCCGTCGACCTCGGCCGCGATGCTGACCGCGAAGTGGGGATGGCCGTAGAGGTAGTTCACGGTGCCGTCGATGGGGTCGACGATCCAGATCACGCCCGAGGTGCCGGGCAGGTCGTCGCCCTCCTCGCCCACCATCCCGTCGTCCGGCCGAGCGCCGAGCAGGCGCTGCTTGACCAGCGCCTCGGCGGCCTGGTCGGCGCGGGTGACGATGTCGGTGGCGCTGGTCTTGGTGGCGGCCACCTCGACCCCCTCGTCGCGGAGCCGCAGGATCAGGGCGCCGGCCTCCCGCGCGGTGGCGAGGGCGAGGTCACGCAGCTGGTCCGGGGACGGGGCGACGGCACCGCTCACGCGACGCCACCGAGCGCCGGCCGGTCTCCGCGAGGGTTCGGGCAGCAGGTCTGCGCGCAGAGGTCCCAGCACGGGGGGTCGCCGCCGACCGAGACCCGGTCGACGGGCTCGCCCCGCTCCACGGCGGCCCGCTCGAGCAGCAGCTCGCGCACCATCGAGACGAAGCGCTGGTTCGTGCCGGACGTCGCCGCGCGGACGACGTCGAGCCCGAGTCGCTGCGCGGTCGCGAGCGCCTCGGTGTCGAGGTCGTAGACGACCTCCATGTGGTCGGACACGAAGCCGATCGGGATGAGCACCACCGACCCGGAGGCACCCTCGGGCAGGTCGCTGGCCAGCTTCTCCAGGTGGTCGTTGACGTCGGGCTCGAGCCACGGGACCTGGGGAGGACCCGAGCGCGAGCAGAACACCAGGTCGTGGGGTCGGCTCACCCCGGTCACCACCGCGACGCGGTGCGCGACGTACGCCGCGGCGTTGCGGTGCTGGGCGAGGTAGGCACCGCCCTGCGGCCCGCTGCCGTCGTTCATCGACGTCGGGATGGAGTGCGTGACGAACACCAGGCGCGCGTCCGACCGGTTGCCCGCGGCGTCGGCCAGCGCGTCCACGACCGCGTCGACGACCGGCTCGAGGAAGCCGGGATGGTTGTAGTAGGAGCGGAGCCGGTCGAGCCGGGGAGCGCCGGGGACCTCGGAGACGGCATCGGCGAGGTTCTCGCGGTACTGCCGGCACGAGGAGTACGACGAGTAGGCGCTCGTGACGAAGCAGGCGGCGCGGGTGATCCCGTCTCGTCGCATCTCCTCGACGGCATCCACGAGGAACGGGTCCCAGTTGCGGTTGCCCCAGTAGACCGGCAGGTCGAGGTCGTGCTCGGCCAGGTCGGCCCGGATCGCCGCGAGCAGGTCGCGGTTGAGGTCGTTGATCGGGCTCCTGCCACCGAAGAGGGAGTAGTGCTCCCCCACTTCGGCCAGCCGCTCGCGCGGGATCCCCCGTCCGCGCGTGACGTTCTCCAGGAACGGCACGACGTCCTCGGGCCGCTCCGGGCCACCGAACGAGACCAGCAGCAGCGCGTCGTACGGCGAGGCGGCGGAACGCGGCGGCGGCATGTCGTCATCGTGCCCTACGCTCCGAGCAGCATGTTCACCCGCTACCGCACCGTGCTCGCCTACCGCGGGGCGTGGCGGTTCAGCCTCGCCGCGTTCGTGGCCCGCCTGCCCATCTCGATCTCGACGCTGGGCATCGTCCTGCTGGTGACCGGTCTGGGCCGGTCCTACGGGCTGGCCGGCGTGCTGTCGGCGGCGTACACGATCTCCAACGGCCTGTCGTCGGTGGTGCAGGGGCGCCTGCTCGACCGGCTCGGCCAGGCCTTCGTGCTCCCGGTCGTGACCGCCGTGTACGCCGTCGGGTTGGTCGGGCTGGTGGCCTCCACCGAGTCCGGGTGGCCCGACGCCGTGTCGTTCGCCGCGGCGTTCCTCGCCGGTGCGGCGTACCCGCCGATCGGCTCGGTGGTGCGGACCCGCTGGTCGCACGTCCTGGCCGGCCGCCCGGCCGACGTGCAGACCGCCTACGCGCTGGAGTCGGTGGTCGACGAGCTGATCTTCGTGATCGGCCCGACCGTGGCCACGGTGCTGGCGACGCAGTGGCACCCCTGGGCAGGCCTCGGTCTGGCCCTGGTCAGCGGGGTCCCGGGCATGCTGGTGCTCGCCGCCCAGCGCTCCTCGCAGCCGGTCCCGCTCCACGGCGGCGGGCGGTCCGGCCCGCGACCGGCCATGCCGTGGTTCCCCGTCCTGGTGCTGGCGGCGGTCTCCTTCGCCCTCGGCTCGATGTTCGCGGCGGCCGAGGTCGCCACCGTCGCGTTCTCCTCCGAGCACCACGCCAAGAGCCTCGCGGGCGTCCTCCTCGCGTGCTGGTCGGCCGGCAGCATGGTGGCCGGCCTGCTGACGGGCACCATCAGCTGGCGCCGGTCCTCGACGACGCGGGTCCGGGTCGGCTGCGTCCTGCTGGCGCTGGTCATGGTGCCGATGCCGCTCGTGGGCTCCATGGCCGTGATGGGCGCCACCCTCTTCGTGGCCGGCTTCGCGATCGCCCCGACCCTGATCGCCCTGTTCTCCGCGATCGAGCACGGTGTCCCCGCGAGCCGGCTGACCGAGGGCATCGCGCTGTCCCACACCGGGCTCGCGGCTGGTCTGGCCCCCGGAGCAGCGCTGGCCGGACTGGTGATCGACGCCCATGGCGCGTCGCCGGCGTACCTCGTCGCTCTGGGAGGTGGGACCATCGCCGCGCTGGCGTCGCTCGCTCTCCCGTCGTCCTTCGCCTCCGCCGTTCCCGAGCCCAGGCCGGCCGACGAGCTCCCGGTGGTCTGAGTGTTCGCCCGCTACGTCCGGATCCTCCGCGTCCCCGGCGCCCTGCGCTTCAGCGGCTCCGCCCTGGTCGCGCGGCTGCCGATCTCGATGGACACCATCGGCATCGTGCTGCTGGTCACCGCGGTCGGTCGGTCGTACGGCCTGGCGGGCGCGATGTCGGCGACCTATCTACTCGCGGCGGCGGTGCTGGCCATCCCGCAGGCCCGGCTGGTGGACCGGGTGGGGCAAGGCCTGGTGCTCACGCTGGCCGCGCTGGTCTTCGCCGCGTCGATGACGTCCTTCGTGGTCGTCGTGCACACCGGCGGCCCGGAGTGGGCGGCGTTCGCGACTGCTCTGGTCGCCGGCGGGGCCTTCCCCCAGGTCGGCGCCTGCGTGCGCACGCGCTGGTCGCACGTGCTGGACGAGCGGCCGGACATCGACACGGCCTACGCGCTGGAGTCGTCCGTCGACGAGGTCGTCTTCATCGCCGGCCCGATCCTGATCACGGTCATCGCGACGTCGTGGTCGCCGGTGGCCGCCCTGGCCACGGCGATCGTCGCCGGCACCACCGGCACCCTGTACTTCGCCGCACAGCGCGCCACCGCACCCCCGCCGGCACCCCGCACCCGTGGCGTCCGCGCCCAGCCGCTCCGTCTCGCCGTGATCGGCCCGGTCGTGGTGGTGTGGCTGGCGCTCGGCACGCTCTTCGGCGCCGCCGAGGTGACCACGGTCGCGTTCGCGACGGCACACGGCCACCGCGGGTACGCCGGGCTGCTGCTGGCGGTCTGGGCTGCCGGGAGCCTGATCGCCGGAGTGATCACGGGGCTGGTGACGTGGCGGGTCGGTCCGGCGACCCGTCTGAAGTGGGGAGCGGCCGGGATGTTCGTCGCGGTGCTCCCCCTGAGCCTGATCCACTCCATGCCCCTGATGGCGGTGTGGCTCTTCGTCGCCGGCTTCGCGATCGCGCCCACCGGCGTGGCCGGGCTCTCCCTGGTCGAGAAGACGGTCCCCCAGTCCCGGCTCACCGAGGGCATGACCATCGTGGAGACGGCCGCCATCGCCGGGGTCGCACCGGGTGCCGCCCTGGCCGGCCACGTCATCGACGGACACGGTGCCTCCGCGGCGTACCTCGTCTCGCTGGCGGCCGGGCTCGTGTCCGCACTCGCGGCCCTGGCCGCGCGCGACGAGCCGGCGTGCGCGCCCGATCCGGTCTAGGTGCACCTAGGCTCGGCGCCGTGCAGTGGCAGAACTGGTCCGGACTGGAGTCCGCAGAGCCTCGGAGCGTGGTGGTCCCCGCCTCCGCCGAGGAGGTCGTGCGCGCGGTCGTCCGCGCCCGGGGCGCTCAGGAGACGGTCAAGATGGTCGGCACCGGGCACTCCTTCACCGGCATCGCGGCCCCGGGCGACGTGATGCTGCGGCCCGACCGGCTCTCCGGGATCGTCGCGGTCGACGCGGACGCGATGACGGTCACGGCGTACGCCGGCACCCAGCTCTGGGTGCTGAACGCCGAGCTGGAGCGGCGCGGCCTGTCGCTGCACAACATGGGCGACATCGCCGAGCAGACCCTGGCCGGAGCCGTCTCGACCGGCACGCACGGCACCGGCGGCCGTGCCGCGGGGCTGGCCGCCCAGCTGGCCGGCTTCGAACTGGTCACGGGCACCGGCGAGACGCTGCGCGCCTCGGCGTGGGAGAACCCGGAGCTCTTCGCACTGGGCCGCGTCGGTCTCGGGGCCCTGGGGATCCTGACCACGGTCACCTTCGCCGTCGAGCCGGTCTTCCTCCTGGAGGCCCGCGAGGAGCCGATGTCGTGGGATGCCGCCCTGGGGTCCTTCGACGAGATGGTCGCGGGCAGCGACCACTGCGACATGTACTGGTTCCCCCACACCGACCGGATGCTGACCAAGCGCAACACCCGGCTCGACGGCGACCTCGAACAGGCCGCGCCCGTGTCCCGGGTCCGCGGCTGGCTCGACGACGAGCTGCTGTCCAACACCGTGTTCGGTGCCCTGACCGCGGCCGCGAACCATGCTCCGTCAGTCATCCCGCGGATGAACCAGGTCTCGGCGCGCGCCTTGTCCGCCCGGACCTACAGCGACGTCGCCCACCGGGTCTTCACCTCCCCGCGCCGGGTCGTGTTCCGGGAGATGGAGTACGCCGTGCCCCGCGAGGCCGGGCTGGACGCCCTGCGTGAGGCGCGCCGCGTCGTCGACGCCTCGGACTGGCGGATCAGCTTCCCGGTCGAGATCCGGGTCGCCCCCGCCGACGACGTGGCGCTGTCCACGGCCTACGAGCAGGACTCCTTCTACCTGGCGTTCCACACCCACCACCGGTCCGACTGGCGGACGCACACGGCCTACCTCGACGCGATGGAGGCGGTGATGCGCGACCACGACGGTCGACCCCACTGGGGCAAGCTGCACACCCGCACCGCGGCCGACCTGGCTCCGGCCTACCCGCGCTTCGAGGAATTCCTGGCCCTGCGCGACCGGCTGGACCCGGACCGGGTGTTCGGCAACGACTACCTCGAGCGGGTCCTGGGCCCGTGAAAGGAGCAGGTCACGCGGGGTGCCACGCCGCGCGGCCAACGGGGTGGGGCGCCACCGCTGGCGTAGGCTCGGCGCATCCGGAGCAGGACGCTCGGAACGAAGCGGGAGCGAAACGAAGGCCCATGGTGCACCTCAGGCTCACGCGGATGAGCGAGGACGGCCAGAAGCTCGTGCTCGTGAGCGACGCCAGGGTGGAGTTCACCGTGGACGTCGACGACCGGCTCCGGGCGGCGGTGGCGGGAGAGTTGCCCGCACCCGACGGCGACCAGGCAGCGACCGGCCAGTTGGAGAGAAAGATGGACATCACGCTCCGCCCACGCGACATCCAGGCGCGGATCCGCGCCGGGGAGACGCCCGAGACGGTCGCCCAGGTCGCCGGCACCACGGTCGACAAGGTCATGCCGTACGCCGCGCCGGTCCTGGCCGAGCGCGCCCACGTCGCCGAGCGCGCCCAGCGCGCCTCCGTCCGGCGCCGTCCGGGTGACGGCTCCGGCGCGAGCGCCGCGCGGACGCTGGGCGAGGCGGTGGGCGTCCACCTGCGCGCCCGCAACGTCGATCCCGACACCGTGTCCTGGGACGCGTGGCGACGCGAGGACGGCCGCTGGACCCTGACCGGCGCCTTCACGTCCACGAGCCGGGTCGGTGCGGCGCACTTCTCCTTCGACCCCCCGGGCAACTACGTGACGGCCGACGACGAGGACGCCCACTGGCTGCTCGGCGAGGTCGCCGACGACGTCGAGGCTCCGGCCGAGGAGCTCGAGTCGACCCGCGACGACCTGAGCGACGCCCGCCGGCGCCGGCTGTCCGCCGTACCCGCCGACGAGCTGCCGCTCGGCGACGACGCCATCGAGCTGGTCAACGAGGACCACGACTCGGAGGTCGCCCGGACCCACCCCGACGAGACCGCGGCGCTCGGCGCCGAGGCGCCCGTCGAGGCGTATCTCGACGCGCCTGCCGGCACCCCGGCGGAGACCGAGCAGGTGAGCGTGGACGGCGCCGCCGCGGTATCCGACGACGACGACGAGGAGGAGGTCGACGCCTCCGACCCGCGTGCCTCCGAGCCGCCCAGTCGCAAGCCGGTCAAGAAGACCCGCGGACGCGCCTCGGTCCCCAGCTGGGACGAGATCATGTTCGGCGGCCCGAACGAGTGACGCCCGCTGGGCGTCCGCGGACGCCCTGCGTGGCCGGTGGCTGACCGCAGACCCGGGATGACCCGGGGCGACTAGTCCCGGGCAACCGAACGGTCGCTTTACCTCAGAAGCCCCATGCGGGGCCCTTCGAGCCGTTTACCTTCGAGTCCTGGCTCTGGGCAGAGGGGTGCTCAGAGACACGCGCGAACGCCGAGGGGCTCGACCGACACGGGGAGGCCGAGCCCCTCGGAACCACGCCGTATCGATTCTCCCTTCGAGCGGTGGGACGGAGCCCGGCAGCCTGGAGCTGTCGGGCGTCGTCGTCTCCGGCCCGCCCCATGTGGACGGCAACAGCGCCGTGACACAATCGCCGCGCGATGGCTGAACTCCACTTCTTCACCGGGACGATGGACTCGGGCAAGAGCACGCTCGCCCTGCAGACCAACCACAACCACGCCGCACGAGGGCGGGTCGGACGCATCTTCACCACCCACGACCGCGCCGGCGAGGCGATCCTGTCCAGCCGGCTCGGGCTGGAGCACGACGCCATCGAGGTCGAGCCCGACTTCGACTTCTGGCGGTACGTCGTCGACTCGCTGACCGCGGGAGCGCGCATCGACTACCTCGTGTGCGACGAGGCGCAGTTCTACACCACCGACCAGATCGACCAGCTGGCGAAGGTGGTCGACGAGCTGCAGATCGACGTCTTCGCCTTCGGGATCCTCAGTGACTTCCGTACCCGCCTGTTCCCCGGCAGCGGGCGGCTGGTCGAGCTGGCCGACCGGACGCAGGTGCTCCAGGTCGAGGCCCTGTGCTGGTGCGGGAAGCGAGCGACCCACAACGCGCGGACCGAGGACGGCGCGATGGTCGTCGAGGGCGAGGTGATCGTCGTCGGCGACGTCGACAACGAGGACGGCCCGCCCGCCGAGGTCGCCTACGAGGTGCTGTGCCGGCAGCACCACCGTCGGCGGCTCACGGCCGCCCGAGCCCGGGCCGTGGCGCTCTCCCCCGAGCCGCTGCCCTTCGGGTCGTGATCCGGCCCGGCCTGCTCGTCGACGTCGAGGACCTCGACGGACTCGACGCCGTCCTGGTCGACACCCGCCTCGCCCAGACCGCTCCCACCGGACGCGAGCGGTACGACGCCGGCCACCTCCCGGGCGCGGCGTACCTCGATGTCGACGACGACCTCGCGGAGCCGCCGGGGACCGGCGGTCGGCATCCGCTACCCGAGGCCGGGCGACTCGTGGCCGCGGTGCGCCGGGCCGGCGTCAGCCGCGGCTCGAGGGTGGTGGTGTACGACGACGGGCCGGGGACGGCGGCGTGCCGCCTGTGGTGGCTGCTGCGCGACTACGGCCACGCTGAGGTCGAGGTCCTCAACGGCGGGCTCGCGGCCTGGACGGCGGCCGGGCGGCCGCTCTCGACCGAGCCGCACCTGCCGACTCCGGGTGACTGGACCGGGACGCCCGGTCACCTGCCGGTCGTCGACGCCGACGACCTCCCCGGCCTGGTGCGCGGGGGCGTGCTGATCGACGTACGCGCCGCCGAGCGCTACCGCGCCGAGCACGAGCCGATCGACCCCGTCGCGGGACACGTGCCCGGCGCGGTCAACGCGCCCCTGACGGGCAACACCGGGGAGCATGCTCGATTCCTGAGCGACCAGGACCTCCGGCACCGCTTCGAGGCGCTGGGGGTGCGCGACGGCGTCCCCGTCGCGGCGTACTGCGGCTCCGGGGTCACCGCGACCCAGACCCTGCTCGCCCTACGGCTGGCCGGCTTCGGCGACGCCGCGCTCTATCCCGGGAGCTGGAGCGGCTGGATCGCGGATCCCTCTCGCCCGATCGCCACCGGCGACTGACGTTCCGCGCCTACCATGCGGGACATGCGCCTCCCGACGCTCGCCGCGCTCCTCCTGGCGACCTCGCTGACCTTGCTCGCGCCCACGGTCGCCGAGGCGCAGACGCGGCACTTCCCCGACCCCGCCGGCGACGGGTACAAGGGTCGCGCCCTCGACATCACCGACCTCAAGCTGGCCAACCGCCCCCACCACGTTCGACTCACGGTCGGGTTCCGGAAGGTGACCCCCGGGGACATCGGGGTGTCACTCAAGGCCCGCGGCCGCCCGGCGTACCTGGGGGTCGTCGTCAGCACGCACTACTTCCACCACGACGTGAACAGGTTCGCCGCCTACCCGCATCGCCGTCACTGCGCCGGCTTCCACGTCTGGTGGAGCAAGAGGCTCGCGCGGGTCCGCATCACGATCCCCTCGCACTGTCTGGCCCATGGCAACTTCGGCGCCGTCAAGGCGCAGGTGATCACCGAGGTCGGCAGCGACGCCGACTACCTGCCGAGCCCCACGGGCCCGCTGCTCCACCAGCACTTCGGGTTCACCGACTGGGTCCGCCGCGGCTGAGCCGTGCCAGGTGGCGACGCCAGTGGATCGCGGATGACGGGATCGACTCGCGTGGCGCCGCCTCGGCGCGGGTCGGCGCGTGACCGCCCAGGTGGGCGGGGTACCACGGTGCCACCTCCCCGGGGCGCGGCCGCTGCCGGGGCTCGGTCTGGAGCCGGTCCAGCATCGACTGCAGGCGTGCGCCCAGCGCGGCGGTTGCGGCGACGACGTCCGCGTCCGGCTCGTAGCGCATCGGCCGCCCCACCGCGATCGAGACCGCGCGGCCGCGGGTCAGGTCCGTCGGCCTGTTGGCGGTCGCGACCCGCTGGGCGCCCCAGAGGGCGACGGGGACGAGCGGCGCACCCGTCGCCGCAGCCAGCGCCACCGCCCCCGGCATGAGCGGGCGGACGTCGTACGCCCTGGAGATGCCAGCCTCCGGGAACACCCCGACCGCCTCACCGCGCCCGAGCAGCCCGCGCGCCGCGAGGTACGCCGCGGCCGGAGCCTGCCGGTCGACCGGGACGTGGCGCATGCTCCGCATGAACGGTCCGGACGCCCAGTGGTCGAGGACCTCGTGCCGGGTCAGGAACCGGACGCGTCGGGAGCGCGCCGCGAGGCCGACCAGCGTGAAGTCGAGGAAGCTCACGTGGTTCGACGCGATCACCACGGGACCGGTGCGTGGCACGTGGCCGGATCCCGAGACCTCGATCCGCAGCCCCAGCGCGCGGAACATCACCCGGGTCAGGCCGGTCACCGCCGGATACACGAGCTCCACGTGAGGGATTCGCTCCGAGACCGACCGCGGATGGCCGTGTGACCTCGGGCGCTTCACCGGCCGGTCTGGCCGTCGGTCTGCTCGCGGATGATGTCCGCGTGCCCGGCGTGACGTGCCGTCTCCTGGATCACCGTGAGCATGACCCAGCGCAGGTCGCGCCGCCGTCCGTGGTGGGTGACCGGGGCGTCAGCGTCACCCAGGGCGGCCACGATCGCGTTGCTCGCCTCGCAGGCGGCTCGGTAGTCGGCGCGCAGGGTCCGCAGCGACACCCCGGCGTCGACGTCCATCGACCGCCGACCGCGGTGGGCGCGGCCGCCCGCGACGACCTCCTCGAACCACAGCGACTCGACGAAGGTGAGGTGCTGGAGCAGTCCCGCGAGGTTGGTGCCCGATCCCACGGGGCTCCGCCGGGCGTCGTCCTCACGGAGACCGGCGACCTTCTTCAGGACGCCGGACCGCAGCCCGTCGAGCGCCTCGCAGAGCTCGCGCAGCTCCGGAGTCATGGCCCGGGAGCGTAGTCGCCGCCGGGGACCACGTCAGTCGACGAGCAGGGGGATGCGCATCTCGACCGGGGTCAGTGAGCCGTGCAGCCCGATGAGCCGGGTCTCGTAGGGGAAGTCGACCGAGGAGAACAGTCCCCAGTCGTCCTGGGCTGCGGCCACCACGTCACCCAGTCGGGGCAGCACCGCGCTGCTCACCTCGCCGAACCAACCCCGGGCGATCGCCTCGTCGCGGGTGAGCACCAGCGCGGCGCCCCCCAGCAGCTCCTGCCAGCACGCGCGGACGTCGTCCACCGCTCCGCCGGCGCAGTAGACGTGGCGGAAGCGCGCCTCGCCGCCGAGCAGGACGACGCCCTCCCGGAACGCGGGGTCCTCGTCGAGATCGACGCGATGGCCCTCGCCTGCGTCGACCATGCCGTGGTCGGCCACGACCACCAGCCGCGCGTGCTCGGGCAGCGCGTCGCGCAGCTGCTCGGCCTCGGAGTCGATGATCGCGAGCTGCTGGAGCCACTGCGCCGAGGCGACGCCGTAGCGGTGGCCGGTCCAGTCGAGGTCCCCGTCGTAGAGATAGGTGAGGGAGGGGCGTGCGGTCGCGGCGGTGACGGCGCCGGCCACCCGCTCGCCGACCCGGTCGGCGTCGATCCAGTCCCCGCCGCGGCTGGAGGCCAAGGTGAGGCCCGACCCGCGGAACTCGCGCTTGTTGACCGTCGTCACCTGGACGCCGGCGGCGACCAGCGACTGGAAGCCGGTGCGGTTCGGCTGCCACTGGAGCGGGTCGATGTCGCGGTCCCAGAACAGCGCGTTCAGCAACCGGTCGGAGCCCGGGACCCGCGAGGTGAAACCCACGAGGCCGTGCCGGCCGGGCGTCAGCCCGGTGCCCAGCGAGGTCAGGCTGGTCGCGGTGGTCGAGGGAACCCCGGCGGTGCCGACGGTCTCGGACGTCAGCAGAGAACCGAGGTACGGCGCGGCGTGCCGGTGGGCGGCAAGCAGGTCGGCTCCCAGCCCGTCGACCAGGAACACGACGTACGCCGGCGCCGGCGGCAAGGGGAACGTCGCGGCGTCGGTCCAGCCTGCGACGGGGGTCCCGAGCCCGGCCGCCACCGAGGGCAGGACGTCGGCCAGCGAGCGAGCGCCGTAGGCAGGCTCGACGAACCCGGTCACACGCTCACCGACGCCCGGGACTCAGCCGCGGGTCCGCGACGACAGCGACTCGGCGAACGCCAGCAGGGACGGGACGGCGTCCGGACCGTCGGCCGCCGCCGAGACGCGGATCGAGAAGTCGTCTGCGGACAGGGTGCCGGTGTAGCCGTGGTCGGCGTCGCACTCCGGGTCGCCGCACGTCGCCGGCTCGAGGTCGACGCGGGCGATGCCGCCCCAGCCGATCGTCAGCACGGCCTCCGCGGGCGGGGTCGGGCCGTCGGAGGGGTTGGTCACCATCCGGGTCACCACCACCGACTTCACCGACGACAGCGCGATCGCCTCGGTCGACGTCGACGTGTACGGCGCGGGGAGCATGTCGTCACCCTCGTGCTCGTCGGTGTGGGCGAGGATCAGGCGGCTCGGGGTCAGCACCACGACCGTGAGGTGACGCCGCACCTCGTCGCGGTCGAACGTCGGCTCGTGGTGGACGAAGAACGACACGACGTCCTCACCGGACACCGCCCGCATCACGCCGTCGGCGACGACGTCGGGGTAGTACCCCGTGCGGTCGATCGCTTCCTTCAGACCCTGCATGGGTCGAGTCTGTCATGAGTCGTTCAGTGAGGGAGCGTGTCCTCCACGGCGGCCGGAAGCCGTCGTACGAACCAGTCCGAGCGGGGGTCGGCGACGGGGTCGACCCGGGCCCGCGCGGTGAGCACCGTGCAGTGCTCGGCGCCGGCGAGGACCAGCGAGAGCTCGAGTGAGGAGACCTGCGGCAGGTCGTGCTGGAGCTGGGCCACCCGCGAGACGAGGTCCTCCACCGGCTCGATGTCGACGACCTCCGACCCGCGGTAGCCGAACAGCATCGGCGCGGCCTTGATCTCGCGCGTCATCGCGGCCGGGTCGCGCTCGCCGAGGGGCGGGATGCGGTAGGACCGGTCCTCCAGCAGCTCGGTCAGCGGGCCGGAGATGCCGAAGGAGACCACGGGCCCGAACAGCGGGTCCTCGGTGCTGCGGACGCCGACCGGGATGCCCGGGGGTGCGTTCTTCTGCACCACGAAGCCCGCACTGTCGGCGTCGTCGATGAGGTGACCGAGGCTCTCCCAGGCGTCCTTCATCTCCGCGGGCCGGTCGATGTTGCGCCAGACGTGGGCGAGGTCCGGGCGCTCGCGGAGCCGGTCGGTGGTGGCCTTGAGCACGACGTCCCAGCCCAGGTCGCGACCGGCCTGGGTCGCCTCCCGCAGCGTGGCGACCGGGCGCGACTGCCACAGCGTGATGCCGTACGCCGCCAGCAGGGCGGTCAGGTCGGGCGTCTCCAGCTCGATGCCGTCGGGGTGCTCCACCAGCAGTCGGTGGACCAGACCCTTGGCCGCGACCGCGTCGATGTCCGGCGGGACCACGGTGGGGCCGTTCGGGGTGCGCAGCCACACGGCGTACTCCACGACGCGCGCGAGCGCGCGCACGGCGGCCTCGACCGCCGGGTAGGACGGCACGGACCCGCGCCCTGCGGTCGACCCGGCGACGTCGGGCACCCGCAGGAGCTCGGGCACGCCCTCGGCCCCGAGGAAGGACGAGACCAGGGGCTTGTCCGACTGCTCCCCCACGGCCGCCAGGACGTCGGCGACCTCGACCCCCGAGACATCGATCGGCGGGATGTACACGGCGACGACGGCATCGACCTCCGGGTCGTCGATGGCCGCGTCGAGAGCGTCCTCGAAGTCCGGTCCGGCGGCGTCCGCACCGAGGTTCACCGACCGGCTCACGACCAGCCCGACCGAGACCGCCGCGTCGGCGGCCAGCAGGCCCAGCGCATCGGAGTTGCCGACGATGGCCACGCGACGCCCGCGCGGGAGCGGCTGGTGGGCGACGAGCTGGGCGACGTCGAACATCTCGTCGAGGGTGTCGACCTGGATGACGCCGGCCTGCCGGAACATCGCGTCGACGGCCTGGGCCGGGGCCTGGATCTTGCGGACGGCCTGCCCCATCGGGACGCCTTGGGTCGTGCGACCCGACCGCATGGCCACGATCGGCTTCCGGAGGGACACCCGGCGGGCGATCCGGCTGAACTTGCGCGGGTTGCCGATCGACTCGAGGTAGAGCAGCACGACCTCGGTCGAGGCGTCCTCCTCCCAGTACTGCAGGAGGTCGTTGCCGGACACGTCGGCGCGGTTGCCGGCGCTGACGAACGTCGAGAGGCCCAGACCGCGGTTGTTGACCTTCTCCAGGATCGCGGTCCCGAGGGCGCCGGACTGGCAGAAGAAGCCGGCGCGGCCGCGGGCGGGCTTCTGCGACGACAGCGACGCGTTGAGGCTGACCTGGGGGTCGGTGTTGATGATGCCGAGCGCGTTGGGCCCGATCACGCGCAGTCCGTACGAGCGGGACAGCCCGACGAGGCGCCGCTGGCGGTGCCGTCCCTCCTCGCCCGTCTCGGCGAAGCCCGAGGAGATGATCACCAGCCCGTGCACGCCCTTGGCGGCACAGTCGAGCACGACGTCTTGGACCGACTCGGCGGGCACCGCGACGATCGCGACGTCCACCTCGCCGGGAATGTCGCCGACCGTGGAGTACGCCGGGAGGCCGGACACGGAGTTGGCCGTCGGGTTCACGACGTAGACGCGTCCGGTGTAGTCGCCCAGCACGAGGTTGCGCACCAGGGCCTGTCCGACGGTGTCCTGACGCCGGGACGCCCCGATCACCGCGACCGAGCGCGGGTTGAAGAACCGCTCGATCGAGGCCGCCTCCGCCCGGTGCTCGCGTCCCGCCATCACCCCGATCGCGGTGTCCGTGGGCTCGATGGGGAACTCCAGGGTGATCACGCCGTCCTCGAAGCCGCTCACCAGGCGGTAGCCGGCGTCCCGGAACGTCTGGATCATCCGGTGGTTGTCGGGCAGCACCTCGGCGACGAAGCGCTCGACGCCGCGCTCGCGGCCGGCCTGGGCGAGGTGCTCCAGGAGGATCTGGCCGATGCCGCGGCCCTGCTGGGCGTCCTCGACCAGGAAGGCGACCTCGGCCTGGGCCGCGGGCGCGGAGTCCGGGTCGCCCTCGTCGACCGGACGGCCCTCGTAGCTGCCCAGCGCGATCATCCGCCCGGACAGCAGCACCACGAAGGCGACCCGGTGGACGTGGTCCACGCGGGTGAACCGGTCGACGTCGCGCGCCGACAGGTGCGGCATGGGCGAGAAGAAGCGGTAGTACTTCGACCGGTCGGAGACCCGCCCGTAGAACTCGACCAGCAAGTCCGCGTCGTCGGTCCGGATCGGCCGGATGTGGGCCGTACTGCCGTCGCGCAGCAGGACGTCGGACTCCCAGTGACGGGGAGCGACGTGCTCGTCGGCGCGCGGGTCGGCGTTCGCGGTCACCTGCGAAATAGTAGGGCGCGCAGGTGTCGAGCAGGTTTCGGTCGAAGGTCAGCGCGGCAGCCGGTAGCGCAGGTGGAGGACCCGCTCCCCCTGGATGACGACGTGGGGGTCGTCCAGGACGATCTCGTTGGTCGCCGACCCCAAGAATCTCTTGCCCTCGCCCAGGAACACCGGTGCCAGCTCCACGGCGAGCTCGTCCGCGAGGCCGGCCGCCACGACCTGGCCCGCCATCTCCCCCGCACTCACGATCACCGTCCCGTCGCCGGCGTGCTCGGTGGCCCGGCGTACGGCGTCCTCGATCCCGTCGGTGCAGAAGGTGTAGGGCGCGTCGGGGTAGCGACCGCGCCACTCGTCGACGTCGTCACGATGGGTCACGACGTACACGTGGTCGCCCACGATCGGCATGCCGTGCCACCCGTCGGTGATGTCGAACAGGTGCCGCCCGATCAGCTGGCAGCGCGCCTCGGTGTGCTGCAGGTACGCCGCGGACTGCTCGGAGACGTGGAACGCGTGCTCGGGGTTGAACCTCAGCTCGACGTCCCCCGCGTCGTACCAGTCGAAGATCGGACCCGGCGCGTCGTCGGGACGCGCGATGAACCCGTCGAGCGACGCGACGGCCTGCACGATCACGGTGGCCATGACTCTCCTCTGTCCGGTCGGAACCTGTATTCAACCAATGTGTTGAATACAGGCAACCACCATCGTCGATTCCTTGTCAACCGTTCAGTTGCGCACGTGGAGGACGTCTCGAGCCGCCGGGCTGTCGGCGCGCCCCGCGGCGCAGCGTCGGCGGCACCGGGGAGAATGCGCCCATGGCTCGCGGCACCACCCGACACGACGTCCCCGACGACTTCGAGGAGCACATCCTCGACACCGACATCCGCCAGGAGATGCAGGCGTCCTACCTGGAGTACGCCTACTCCGTCATCTACTCGCGTGCCCTCCCCGACGCCCGCGACGGGCTCAAGCCCGTACAGCGCCGGATCCTGTTCACGATGAACGACATGGGCGTGCGTCCCGACCGCGGGCACGTCAAGAGCGCCCGCGTCGTCGGCGAGGTCATGGGTCGCCTGCACCCGCACGGCGACGGCGCCATCTACGACGCGCTGGTGCGCATGGCGCAGCCGTGGTCGATGCGGCTCCCGACGATCGACGGGCACGGCAACTTCGGCAGCCCGGACGACCCGCCGGCCGCGATGCGGTACACCGAGTGCCGGATGGCCCCTCCCGCGGTCGCGATGACGGCGTCCATCGACGAGGACACGGTCGACTTCAAGCCGAACTACGACAGCCGCGAGCTCGAGCCGGTGGTCCTCCCCGCCGCCATCCCCCACCTGGTGGTCAACGGCGCCAGCGGCATCGCCGTCGGCATGGCCACCAACATGGCCCCGCACAACCTCGTCGAGGTGGTCCAGGCGCTGCGACACCTGATCACCCACCCCGACGCCGGCCTGGACGACCTGATGCGCTTCGTGCCTGGGCCAGACCTCCCCACCGGCGGCATGATCGTCGGGCTCGACGGCGTCCGCGACGCCTACGACACCGGGCGCGGCACCTTCCGGATGCGGGCCACGGCCCGCGTCGAGCCGGTCGGCCGTCGCAAGGGGATCGTGGTCACCGAGCTCCCCTACGGCGTCGGCACCGAGAAGGTCTCCGAGCGGATCAAGACCCTGGTCCAGGCCAAGAAGCTCCAGGGCATCGCCGACATCAAGGACCTCACCGACCGCGAGCACGGCCTGCGCCTGGTGATCGAGGTGAAGAACGGCTTCGTCCCGGAGGCGCTGCTCGAGCAGCTCTACCGGCAGACGCCGATGGAGGAGACCTTCGGCATCAACAACGTCGCGCTGGTCGACGGCCAGCCGCGCACGCTCGGGCTCAAGGAGCTGCTCCGGGTCTTCCTCGACCACCGGTTCGAGGTCGTCCGCCGACGCTCGACGTTCCGGCGGCAGAAGGCGGCCGACCGGCTGCACCTGGTCGAGGGCCTCCTGATCGCGATCCTCGACATCGACGAGGTCATCCAGCTGATCCGGACCTCCGACAACGCCGCGGCCGCCAAGGAGCGCCTGATCAGCGTCTTCGACCTCACCGAGATCCAGGCCGACTACATCCTCGACATGCCTTTGCGACGCCTGACCAGGTTCTCCAAGATCGAGCTGGACAAGGAGAAGGACGAGCTCGAGCGCACCATCGAGGCGCTCGACGCGATCCTCGGAGACGACCAGCTGCTGCGCAAGGTCGTCTCCGACGAGCTGGCCGACGTGGCGAAGACCTACGGCACCCCGCGCCGGACCGTCCTGCTGGAGTCGGCGGGCGTGAGCGTGGCGGCCACGGCCGCGACGCTCGAGGTGGCCGACGACCCCTGCTTCGCCTACCTGTCGTCGTCCGGCCTGCTGGCCCGGTCCTCGACCGACGAGCTCCCCAGTGGTGAGGGGGCGCGCACCAACCACGACGTGGTCGTCTCCGCCGTGCGCACCACGGCGCGCGGCGAGATCGGCGCGCTCACCTCGCGCGGACGCGTCGTACGCCTGCAGGTCCTCGACCTCCCGGCGTTGCCGGCCTCCGCCACTCACCCCCAGCTGCAAGGAGGACTCCCCTTCGACCTGGTGCGCTCGCTCCAGCCCGGCGAGCGCGTCCTGGCCCTCTGCGGTCTGACGACCGACGGCCCAGGGCTCGCGCTCGGGACCCGCCAGGGCGTGGTCAAGCGGGTCAACCCCGAGGTGCTCGCGCGAGACGAGTGGGACGTCATCGGGCTCAAGGAGGGCGACGAGGTCGTCGGCGCGGTCGAGCTGCACACGGGGGCCGAGGAGCTCTGCTTCATCAGCTCCGACGCCCAGCTGCTGCACTTCGGCGCCGCGGGAGTCCGGCCGCAGGGCCGCAGCGGTGGCGGCATGGCCGGCATCAAGCTCGCAGGCGGACAGTCGGTCGTGTGGTTCGGTGCCTTCGACCCCGCGTCGTCGGTGGTGGTGACGGCCAGCGGCTCGTCCACCGCGCTTCCGGGCACCGAGGCCGGATCGGTGAAGGTCACCCCCTTCGAGGAGTACCCCGGCAAGGGGCGCGCCACCGGCGGCGTCCGGTGCCACCGCTTCCTCAAGGGCGAGGACGCCTTGGTCTTCGCCTGGGCGGGCGCCGCACCGGCTCGAGCGGCCGCCTCCAGCGGGGCCCCGGTGGACCTTCCGGAGCCCACCGGACGCCGCGACGGGAGCGGGGTCCCCGGTCCCCAGCCGATCTCCGCGTGCGCGGGCCCGGTCACCGCCCAGCTGTGACAAGGTGAGCGCCATGTCGCCGCGTGGACCATCCCTGCGCGGACCCGCCTGGCGACGCCTGGCCCCGCTCCTGGTCCTGGTCGCGTTGGCAGCCGTGGCGTGCGGCGGCAAGTCCGGCTCGTCGGAGGATCCTGCGACCGCCCTGGCCAAGGCCCGGCACCAGCTGGACGCCACCAGCGGCCTGACCCTCTCCCTGCGCACCGACGACCTCCCGAGCGGCGTCGAGGGGCTGCGCTCCGCCGCCGGCACGGTCACCGACGCCCCGGCGTACGACGGGACGCTCGGCGTGGTGACCGGCATCGGGTCCTTCTCGGTGCCGGTGAAGGCGGTCGGCGGCAAGGTCTACGCCCAGATCCCGCTGACGCCCGGATGGTCGGAGGTCGACCCCGGTGACTACGGCGCTCCCGACCCCGCCCAGCTGCTGGATGCCGACCACGGGGTGCCCTCGATCCTCGCCGCGACGACGAGCGCCGCCGCGGGCGACCAGATCCGGGGCGGCACCGACAACAAGGAGGTGCTGTCCACCTACACCGGCACCGTTCCCGCCTCGGCGGTGTCGGCGATCATCCCGGGAGCCACCGGCGCGTTCAAGGCGACGTACGCCCTCACCTCGGACGACGAGCTCCGCCAGCTCCGGCTCAGCGGCGTCTTCTACTCCGGCCATCCCGCGAACACCTACACGCTCCTGCTCACCGACTACGGCAAGACCCTGGACGTCACCGCCCCATGACGACCGGCGTGAGGGGCGGTCCGCGACTGCTGCTGGGCCTGGCCACGGTGGCGGTCGCGTTCGCCGCAGCAGACACCTACGTTGTCGTCCTCGCGCTGCCGGACATGATGGACTCGGTCGGCATCCCGCTCGACGAGCTCCAGCGTGGCGCGCCCATCGTCTCGGGCTTCCTGCTCGGCTACGTCGCGATGCTGCCGCTGATCGGACGGATCTCCGACCTACGTGGCCGCCTCCCGGTGCTCGTCGCGTCGTTGGTCCTCTTCGCCACGGGCTCCCTGGTCACCTCGGTGGCCTACGACCTGTCCAGCCTGGTCGTCGGCCGGTTCCTCCAGGGCGTCGGTGGCGGCGGCCTCGTGCCGGCGACGCTGGCCCTGGTCGCCGACCTCTATCCCGTGCACCGACGCGGCGTCCCCCTCGGCGTCGTCTCCGCCGTCCAGGAGCTCGGCAGCGTGATCGGCCCCCTCTACGGCGCGCTGATCCTCGCCGTGTCCGACTGGCGGGTGATCTTCGTGGTCAACCCCGTCGTCGCGGTCGCCCTCGCCGTCGCGCTCCGATGGTTGCGGTTTGGTGCCAAACGGCAGGAGTTTGCACAGAAAACATGCGGTTTGGCACCAATCCACAGGGCCACAACCCCGCCGGACTGGGTCGGACTCGGCTGCGCGGGGGTGTTCCTGGTCGCGGCGGGCCTGGTCGTGTGGCAGCCGACCCGGATGGTGATCGACGTGACGTGGGGCCAGCTGTTCATCCCCGTGTGGGGAGACGGCCGCTGGCTCACCCCGCTCGGCCTCGCGGCGATGGTGGCCGCGGTCGGGTTCTCGGCACGCTGCCTGACGGCGCGACGTCCCCTCGTCGACCTCCGGGGCTGGTGGGCCGCGGCGCGCGACGCCGACCTCGCCGGAGCGGCGTACCTCGCCGTGGCGCTGGGTGGCGTGATCCTCGCCTTCGCGACGGCGGACCCACGCGTCGAGGTCTTCGCCCCTCGCGGCTGGTGGTACCTCCTGCTCGCAGGCCTCGCGACCATCGCCCTCGTGTGGCACCTGCGCACGGCCAGCACGCCGCTGGTCCCCCGCGGAGCACTCGGCCGCCGACCGGCCTGGGGCGCGCTCGCGGTCAGCTTCTTCGTCGGTGCGGCTCTGGTGGCGGCGCTCATCGACATCCCGATCTTCGCTCGCACCACCGTCTACTCCGAGTCCCAGGTCTTGGCCGCGCTGGTGCTGGTGCGGTTCCTGGTGGCACTCCCGGTCGGAGCGGTCGCCGGCGGGTACCTCACCCGCACCGTGCACCCCGGCGCCGTGGCCGCGATCGGGATGGCGCTTGCGAGTGCGGGCTTCGCACTGATGTGCCGCTGGGACCTCACCTCTCTCTCGTCCTGGACGGCCACAGTGCCCCTGCTCGTCGGCGGCCTCGGGTTCGGACTCGCCCTGGCGCCGGTCAACGCGACGGTGCTGGCAGCGACCGAGCCGGGCGTGCACGGGTTGGCCGGCGCCGGCGTGGTCGTGGCCCGGATGATGGGGATGCTGGTCGGCATCTCGGCGCTGACCACGCTCGGGCTGCGTCACTACTACCAGCGGACCTCCGACCTCCCGCCGCCGCTGAAGGTCTGCGGCGGCGCGACGACGCGGTGCGACGCGTTCGACCGCCTCCTGCAGGAGGCCGGGATCGCACAGGAGCACACCGTGTTCGCCGGGGCCGCCGTCCTCGCCCTGGTCGCCGCCGCCCTCGCCCTGGTCCTCTTCCGCGGCGTCGACGTCCGGGCGCTACCCTCGCGACCGTGGGTGAATCCCTGAAGCCAGAGGCCGCAGACGACTTCGCGGACCTGCTGAAAGCCAACGCCGAGTACGCCGCGCACTTCGACCACGCGGGGTTCGACGGGGTGGCCCACGCCGGCGTCGCGATCGTCACCTGCATGGACTCCCGGATCGTGCCGCTGGAGATGCTCGGGCTCCGGCACGGCGACGCCAAGATCTTCCGCAACCCCGGCGGGCGGGTCACCCCGCAGGCCCTGGAGGCGCTGGTGCTGGGCGTCCACCTGCTCGGCGTCGACCGGGTGCTCGTCGTCCCCCACACGCGATGCGCGATGGCGTCGAGCAGCGAGGAGCAGCTCCACGAGCGCGTCTCCGCGTCAGCCGGCCAGGACGCGTCCTGGCAGCGCTTCCACGTCGTCGCCGACCAGCTCGAGGCGCTGGCCGACGACGTCCACCGGGTCCGCGCCCACCCCCTCATCGGCGACCGGGCCCGGGTCGGGGGCTTCCTGTACGACGTCGACACGGGCCTCCTCACCCGCCACGCCTGACCCCCGGACGGCGTCTCACCGATCGTCGGGATCCCCGCGTACGCGGGGTTTCCGAGGGTTATCGGGGGTTACAGAGGCCAAGAACCCAACGAAACGCCCAGGAACGTCGGAGCTCGCTGAACCCAGGACCGCCGCACGCCGTATCCCCACCCACGTGCCGCGACTCCTGGTCACCGAGAGGCCATGGGGTTCGCACGTGGACGTTCCGGAGTCGCAGGGGGAGAATTCAGCCGTGACGCTGCTCGAGAGGGAGTCACAGCTCGGGTCGTTGCTCCAGTACGCCGACGAGGCTCGCGCAGGCGCGGGACGCCTGGTGCTGGTCTCGGGCGAGGCCGGTGTCGGCAAGACCTCGCTGGTCGAGGAGCTCCAGCGCCGACTGCCCGACGCCACCTGGGCCTGGGGCGCCTGCGACGGCCTGTTCACGCCGAGGGCGCTGGCCCCACTGCACGACATCGCCCGCGAGATCGGCGGCAGGCTGCTGGAGATGGTCCGCGGCGCCGCCACCCGCGACGAGATCTTCGACGCGGTGCTCCAGTGTGCGTCCGCGGTCGAAGGCCTGGCGGTGCTCGTGATCGAGGACGTGCAGTGGGCGGACGACGCGACCCTGGACCTCCTACGCTTCCTCGGACGTCGCGTGGCCAAGCTGCCCGTCCTCCTGCTGGCGACCTTCCGCGACGACGCCCTGGCCCCGCACCACTCGCTCCGGCTGGCCGTCGGCGAGCTGGCCGGGCAGCGCTACACCCGGCGGATCGACGTCCCGCCCCTGACGGCGGCCGCGGTCCGCCGCCTCGCCGAGGGCACGGCGTACTCCCCCGACGAGCTGTACGAGCTGACCGGCGGCAACCCGTTCTTCGTCGCCGAGGTGGTCAGCGACCCCGGCACCGAGATCCCGGCCTCCGCCCGCGACGCAGTGCTCGCCCGCGCGGCCAGGCTGTCGGAGGAGACCCGCTCGGCCCTCGACCTGGCCTCGCTCGACAGCTGGCACGTCGACGCCGACCTCGTGGCCCGCGCCGGGGAGGTGCGGCTGGAGACCTTCGACGAGCTGATCGCAGCCGGTCTGCTCGTCGCCGACGGGTCCGCGCTCCGGTTCCGTCACGAGCTCGCCCGACGCGCGATCGAGTCCGAGGTGCCACCACACCGCCGGGTGGCCGGCCACCGAGCCCTGCTGCACGCGCTGGTCGCCGTCGACTGCGACGACGACGCGCGGATGGCCTACCACGCCGAGGCCTCCGGCGAGCCCGTCCTGGTCCGACGCTTCGCCCCGGTCGCCGCGCGCCGGGCGGCCGCGCTGGGGGCCTACCGCGAGTCGGTGGCCCAGTACGAGCGAGCCTTGCGCCACCCTCCAAGGGACGAACGTGAGCTGGCCGAGCTCTACGACGGGTACGCCGAGATGTTGGGGCTGGTGGACCGCTGGCCGGCCGCGGTCGAGGCCAGGCAGGAGGCGATCGCGCTCTGGCACCGACTCGGCGACGTGCGTCGCGAGGGACACAGCCACCGCACGCTGTCCTCGGTGATGTGGCGACTGTGCCGCGGCGACGAGTGCGTGGCCGCGCTATCGCGCGCCATCGAGCTGCTCGAGCCCCTGGGCGACGACCCCGAGCTGGCCCGCGCTCTCTCGGCCCGCGCATTCGACCTGTGGACCCTCGACCCGGAGGCATGCGAGGCGATGGTGCTGCGCGCCGTGCACATGGCCGAGCGGCTGGGAGACCTCGCGCTGCGCAGCGACGTGGTGAACAACCACGCGTTCCTCCTGTTCACCAACCGCCAGGAGTGGGCTCCCACGATGCGTGAGGCTCTGCGGCTGGGTCTGGAAGGCGGCGGAGAGGCGGCGGTCGGTCGGGCCTATGCGAACGCCTACACCTACTTCGCCGCGCAGTACCGCTTCGCCGAGGGCGAGCGCTTCTGGCGCGACGGCATCGCCTACTGCGACGAGCGCGACATCGCGACGTTCGGCACCTGCCTGCGCGGGCACCGCGCCGTCGCCCTGCTCGACCAGGGCCGCTGGGACGACGCCCTGGCGCTGGCGCAGCGGGTCCTGGCGACGGAGGCGAGCCCGGTCAACCTGCTCACCTCCCAGGTCACGCAGGCGCTGGTGACGGCACGTCGTGGGCAGCCGGGTGCGCTGGCGGTCCTCGATCCGGGGGTGGAGGCAGCCGACAGCCTCGCGGAGGCCGAGTGGATCGCCGTGACCCGCCTGGCCCGGGCCGAGATCCACTGGCTCGCCGGCGACGACGTGGCCGCAACCGCAGACCTGGCCGTCGCCCGCGAGGTGGTCACGCCGATGGAGTACCTCCTCGACGCCCAGCTGAGCGTGTGGGAGCTGCGGCTCTCCGGCTCGGCGGCCCCGGTCTCGCCGGCACCCGGACCGTGGGCCACCTCGCTGGCCGGCGCACACGCCGCCGCGGCGGTCCACTGGGAGCGGCTCGGCTGCGGCTACTACGCAGCGCTCTCGCTGCACGACTCGGACTGTGAGGACGACCTGCGCGAGGCGATCGCGCGCTTCGAGGCGCTCGGCGCCGAGGCCGCGGCCCGGCGTACCCGCCAGCGGATGCGCGAGCTGGGGCATCGGGCCGTCCCGACCGGCGCTCGCGCCAGCACACGTCGTCATCCACTCGGGCTGACCAGGCGCGAGGACGAGGTGCTGACGCTGGTGTGTGAGGGACTGACCAACGAGGAGATCGCCGAGCGCTTGGTGCTGTCACCCCGGACCGTCGACCACCACGTCTCCGCCGTGCTCGGCAAGCTCGGGGTCGGCTCGCGCGGGGCGGCCGCCGCCCAGGCGCGTCGGCTCGGGCTCGTCCCCGCCACCACCTAGGGACCGACTCCAATCTGGGTAGGCGAGCGGCCCGAACCTGGGCAGTTCACCCGATGAGCGGAGGGCCCCTTGCTTCCTAGCGTGCTCATGAGGTCACAACGACCGCACTGAACACCAACAAGGAGACATCTCATGCCGCTCTACATGGACGTGCACCGCCTGGACGGTCCGGTCACCGCGGACGACGTGGCCAAGGCCCACATGGCCGACCTGCAGGTGCAGGACAAGTACGACGTGAACTACCAGCGCTACTGGGTCGACGAGTCCAGCAACACCATCTTCTGCCTCGTCGAGGCACCCTCGGCGGACGCCGCGAACACCGTCCACCGCGAGGCGCACGGCCTCGTCGCCGACGAGGTGCACGAGGTCAAGGAGGGATCCTGATGCGAGGCGCCGCAGCCCTCGGGGCTGCTGCGCTGGGTGTCGCCGCCCTGCTGGCGCCGCTGACCGCGACCGCCGGCACCGCCGGTGGCACCGGTGCCACCGGTGCCACCGGCGACCGAGGCCACCACGCGGCCGCATCGGTGGACGCGCAGGTCAGGGTCGCACAGAAGGCGACGCGCGGGTTCATGCACACCCCGGCCGCCCGCCGGGGCGGCTACGCCCTGCTCAAGGACGCCCACCAGATCGCCTGCATCTCGATGAAGGGAATGGGTGCGATGGGCGTGCACTACGCCAACGGCACCCTGGTCGACGGCCGGGTCCAGCTGCGTCATCCCGAGGCGCTGGTCTACCGCTTCACGGGCAACGGCCACCTGCGGCTGTCAGCCCTGGAGTACCTCGTGACGCGGCAGGCCTGGCGCGCCGACCACCCGACCGGGCGTCCCGAGCTCTTCGGGCACCGGTTCAACCTCACGCCGAAGGGCAACCGGTTCGGCCTCCCCGCGTACTTCTCGCTGCACGCGTGGGTCTGGCACCCCAACCCGGCCGGACGGTTCACGATGTGGAACCCGACCGTGCACTGCCCGAAGGGCATCTGACGGACAGGGACCTGACGGGACGGACGGTCAGCGCCGCCGGCCCATGATGACCTGACCCTCGCGAAGGCCCGGCCCGAGCACCTCCCAGCGCAGCCGCGCGTACAGGTGCCGGGCCGGGTCCTCGGCCTCTGCCGACGTCATCAGCACCCACCGGTCCTGAGTGAGCCCGTCGCAGAGCCGCTCCATCAGGGCCCGGCCGACGCCACGGCCACGTGCATCCGCGCGCACGCCGATCGAGACCAGCTCGAAGTGCCCGCCGAGCCACGCACCGGCCACGTCCGGCCCCAGTGCCTCGGCGGCCCGGTCGGTCCACCACTGGCCCGCCTTCCCGGTGTAGCCGTAGGCGAACCCCGCCAGTCCTCGCTCGTCATGGGCGCGGGCCAGGCGGAACCCGTCGCGTCCGGCGTGGCGATCCCAGACTCCGTTGCGCCACGCGACGTAGTCGGGCTGGTCGCCGAACACCGCGTCGTAGACCCCGAACACCGCGCGGCCGTCGTCCTCGGAGACCGCCGTGACGACGTCGTACGTCGTGCCGCCGGTGCCCGTGTCCTGCTCAAGCCCGGCCACGATCGGTCAGGCGTCGAGGGACTCGACGTCCACGTCGTAGGCGCCCTGGACCAGGAATTCCTTTCGCGGCGCGACCTCGGAGCCCATCAGCAGCTCGAAGACCTCGCTGGCCGCCTCGGCGTCGTCGATGGTGATCCGACGCAGGGTGCGGTGTCGGCGGTCCATGGTGGTCTCCGCCAGCTGCTTGGCGTCCATCTCGCCGAGGCCCTTGTATCGCTGGACGGGGTCCTTCCACCTCAGGTTCTTCTTCGCCAGCTCGGCCAGCTTCCGCTGCAGCTCCGCGTCGGAGTAGGTGTAGACGTAGCGGTCGGTGCCCTTCTTCGGGTTGGTCAGCTCGATGCGGTGCAGCGGCGGCACCGCGGAGTAGACCCGGCCCTCGGCGATCAGGTCGGGCATGTACTTGAAGAACAGCGTCGCGAGCAGGCAGCGGATGTGTGCGCCGTCGGAGTCGGCGTCGGCCATGAAGATGATCCGGCCGTACCTGCGGGCCTCGAGGTCGAAGGTGCGCCCGGACCCGGCTCCGACCACCTGGATGATCGAGGCGCACTCGGCGTTCTTCAGCATGTCGCCGACCGAGGCCTTCTGGACGTTGAGGATCTTGCCGCGGATCGGGAGCAGTGCCTGGAACTCGGAGTTCCGGGCCAGCTTGGCGGTGCCCAGCGCCGAGTCGCCCTCGACGATGAACAGCTCGGTGCGGTCGTTGTCGGTGGCCCGGCAGTCCGCGAGCTTGGCCGGCAGGGCGGACGACTCCAGGGCGTTCTTGCGGCGCTGGGTGTCGCGCTGCTGACGGGCGGCCAGGCGCGTCTTGGACGCCCCGACGACCTTCTCCATGACGAGGCGTGCCTGCGCCTTCTGGTCGCGCTTGGTCGAGGTCAGGAAGCGCTTGAGCTCGGAGGAGACCACCTTGTTCACGATCGGGCGGGCGGCCGGCGTCCCGAGGATCTCCTTGGTCTGTCCCTCGAACTGCGGCTCGGCCAACCGGACCGTCACGACCGCGGTCATGCCCTCGAGCACGTCGTCCTTGATGACGTTGTCGTCGTTGACCTTGAGCGCCTTGGTCGAGCGCATGACCTCGTTGAAGGTCTTGGTGAGGGCCGACTCGAACCCCACCACGTGACTGCCGCCCTTGGGGGTCGCGATGACGTTGACGTAGGAGCGGACCTCGGTGTCGTAGCCCGTCCCCCAGCGCAGGGCGACGTCGACGCTGAGCTCGCGCTCGACCTCCTGCGGGGTCATGTGACCCTTGGCGTCGAGCAGGGGCACCGTCTCGGTGAACGTGTCGGTGCCCTGCAGCCGCAGGATGTCGGTGACCTTCTCGTCGCGCGCCAGGAACTCGGTGAACTCCGTGATGCCGCCGTCGTGCCGGAACTTCTCCTCCACCGGCTGGTCGCCGCGCAGGTCACGGATGACGAGCTCGAGCCCCGGCACGATGAACGAGGTGTGGCGCGCGCGGCCGATCAGGCCCTCCCACTCGAACTGCGCGTCCTTGGTGAAGACCTGGCGGTCGGGCCAGAACCGGATGCGGGTCCCGGTCTTGGCCTTCGCCACGCGGCCGCCCCTTCGGGAGAGACCGGATCCCGGGGTGAAGGCCGACGACTCCTCGTCGCCGTCGAACACGCCGGGGACGCCGCGGCGGAAGCTCATGCCCTGCTGCGACGGCGGACGGTCGATGTCGACGTCGAGCCGCGACGACAGCGCGTTCACGACGGAGGCCCCCACTCCGTGCAGCCCGCCCGTCGCGACGTACGACGAGCCGCCGAACTTGCCGCCGGCGTGCAGCTTGGTGAAGACGACCTCGACGCCGGGAAGGCCGGTCTTGGGCTCCTTGTCCACCGGGATGCCGCGTCCGTGGTCGTGGATCTCCGCCGAGCCGTCGCGATGCAGCGTGACCTCGATCAGGTCGCAGGCCCCGGCCAGGGCCTCGTCCACACCGTTGTCGATGATCTCCCACAGGCACTGCATGAGCCCCCGGGTGTCCGTGGACCCGATGTACATGCCCGGCCGCTTGCGCACGGCCTCGAGACCCTCGAGGACGAGCAGATGAGCTGCGGTGTAGGTGTTGTCGGCGATCGTCGGCTCCTGCGGCACGTCTGCGTTGCGGTCGTGGTGAGACCTCGACACTACCCGCGACACGCCGGGCTCCTGGGCAGGCACGCTGCCCGTGTGGACGACGACGCTGCTCTAGCGTGGCCCCTGTTCGGCAACGTCATCGACGGCACAGAAAAACGGATATCGATTCTGGCAAAGTGCAACGCACCGAAGCCACGACGCGTCACACTCGACACCACGGATCCGGAGGTCACCGCCGAGGTTCCCGGGGAATGGGAAACCGAGCCGGGAGAGCACCGGACGTGATGGGATCCACGTGTTGGACGACACGTCGTGACAGGGGGGCGGGGGAATCTTCGCGTACCCGGCTACGTTGGAACCCGCACAGGACGAACGAGAAATGAGGCCGATGTGACCACTGCAGTTGCCCCGAGTTCCGCGCTCAGCGCTGCGGACCGCTGCGACCGTTGCGGAGCCCAGGCCTATCTTCGGGTCGAGCTCCAGTCAGGCGGCGAGCTGCTCTTCTGCGCGCACCACGCCCGCGAGCACGGCGACAAGCTCCGCGAGATCGCGGCGCACGTCACCGACGAGACCGACAAGCTCCGCGACACGACGCCGACGGCTCCCGACGAGGAGCGCTGACAGCGCCAGACGTCAGGCTCAGCCAGAGCCCATCGAGGCCCCGGACCGCACAGGTCCGGGGCCTTCGTCGTTGGCGGGACGCACCGGCCGGTGTGCGAGGCTTCCGACCATGTCCGAGACCGTCCTCGTCTGCGGGCTCCTGGTCGTCGTGGGGCTGTTCGGGATCGTCGTGCCCGGGCTGCCCGGCACCCTGCTCGTCGCTCTCGGCATCGGCCTCTGGGCCGGTGTGGACGGCTCGGCCGGCGCCTGGACGACGTTCGGGGTGGCCGCGGTCGTGCTGGTCGCCGGAGGCGTCGTGAAGTACGCCGTTCCCGGACGACGCCTGAAGGCCGCGGTGCCGACCAGCACCCTGGTCGCCGGCGGAGTGGGAGCGGTGGTCGGGTTCTTCGTGGTGCCGGTCGTCGGCGCGCTGCTCGGCTTCCCGATCGGCGTCCACGTCGCCGAGTGGGCTCGGGTCGGCCGGGCCGGTGCCTGGCCTTCGACCCGCACGGCCCTGAGGGCGGTCGCGGCCAGCATCCTGATCGAGCTCGCGGCGGGCGTGGCCGCCGCCGGCGTGTGGGTCGTGGGGATCGCGCTCACGTGATCGCCGTTCTCCTGGCGCTGCTCGGCGCCGTCTCGTACGGCATCTCCGACTTCGTCGGCGGCATGGCCGGCAAACGAGCCAGCCCGTGGGCGGTCGCCACCGCCGGAGCGCTCGGAGGGCTCATCACCTCGACCCTGCTGTCCCTGGTGCACCCGGGACACCCCGAGCTGGGCGACCTGGCCTGGGGCGCCGCCGCCGGAGTGGGCAACGGCAGCGGTACGGCGTTCCTCTACCGCGGTCTCTCGTCTGGCCGGATGAGCGTGGTGGCACCGGTCAGCGGCGTGCTGGCGGTCGTCGTCCCGGTCGTCGCGGCCGTCGTGGGCGGGGAGCGGCCCGGAGGCCTGGTGTGGCTGGGCATCGTCTCGGCCCTGCCGGCGATCTGGCTGGTGACCCGGGTCCCCGACGACCCGTCTGCGGCGGGCGGGACCACCCGTCCCAGCGGCGCCGCGGACGGGGTGGTCGCAGGACTGGGGTTCGGCCTGCTGTTCGCTTGCCTCGGCCAGGTGCCCGACACGGCGGGATTCTGGCCGCTCGTCCTCAACCAGGTCGTCGCGATCGGGGTCGTGGCGACCTCGGCGACCCTGCTCTCCGTGGCCTGGGTCCCGCGTGGGCCGGCCTGGGGCGGCACCCTCGCAGGGCTCATCGGCGGCACGGCAACCGCGTCGTTCGTGCTCGCCACCCAGCACGGGCTGCTGAGCGTGTCAGCCGTGCTCGCCTCCCTCTACCCGGCGTTCACGATCCTTCTCGCCGCCCTGGTGCTCCACGAGCGCATCCATCGCGTCCAGGCCTGGGGGCTGGCGCTGTGCGGAGCCGCCGTGGTCCTGGTCGCCCTCGGCTGACCGTCGTCGGCCCCGAGGTGACCCGGGCTACCGTGGCCGGATGGTGCTCGCACGCGGTCTCCGAGGGCTCGGCCGCGTGCCTCGGCGTGGGCTCTTCCACGGTCTGCACCACGGCCAGGGGTCCAGCACGCTGACGATCCTGGTCGTCGTCCTCATCGTCGTGGTCGTCGTGCTGCTGGTGCGCGGACGCCGCTGAGCGACCGCCCCTGAGCGTCCCCTCGGATCGCGTGCCGGGAGCGCTCGAACCGACCGGCAAAGATTTCTGGATTTTCCTGCGCGAATTCCGCGTCACGGTCCGGCAGGGACTCCGTCTCTTCTCACAGAGGAGGCCAGAAGCCATGAGTACAACCCCCCGTCATGGTGCAGCGCTCGGAGTGCACGACCTGCGGAGCGCGGCATGACCGCGCTCGGTGCCAGCCCGGTCTCGGCCGTCGTCTGCCCCGCGTGGTGCAGCGTCAGCCAGAGCACTCATCTGCGTGAGCTGCGATGGGAGGGGCGTGCCCTGCACTGGAGCGACGCCCGTACCGGCGAGGGCTGGGAGATCCGGCACACGTCGACCACGGACGCCGAGGGACACGCGCTCGACATCGAGCCGCAGGTCTACGTCACCACCAACGGTGGCCTGACCCTGGCCGGCGCCGAGGCGCTCGCCCTCACCCTCCTGGCCACCTACGAGGAGGCCACGGACTGACGACGGCTCGGTCCTGCGGCCGCGCATGGGGCGCCCGCAGGACGGAGCCGCCGACTCGGAGGCCCGCTCCGGGCCGCGCGAACGTGCGGAGGGGCTCGGTCCCTCGCGCGCCGAACGCCTCGCGGCGCGCGAGGGAAGCCCGCCCTCCGGGCGAGCGGTGCTCGGTCCGTCGGGACCTTGGTCCCAGACGTGAGACCGAACGGCCCGAGTCGCGCCGCGGGCCTTCTCTGCGGCCCTGCACTCTGCCTATTCTTCTCCTGAAGCCCGCCGGTGACCCGAGACGCCGGCGGGCTTCTTTGTGCCCTCGTGCGCTCGTGCCTGCCTGCACCTCACCTGATCACAGCAGGCGCGTCCCCTAAATGAGCGAGCCGCCGTGGACTCCCCACCGCCTAGCGTGGGAGCGCTCCAGAAACCCCCGTGCTGGAGCTCTGAATCCGTGGCATTCCCCATGTGTCACGGAATCGACACCGGCGCCCGCCGGCCTCAGGCCGGCGGGCGTCGTCGTTCGCTCAGAGCAGCGCCTCGCGCAGGTTGCGCCTCATCCGCCGCAGCGGGGCTCTGGGGTCGCTCCCGTCCGGCGGCCGTCCGTACTGCGCGTACTCCAGGGCGATGTCGGCCTCGAACAAGGTCTGGCGTACGTCGTCGTGCGCGTTGTCGAGGGCACTCCGCACCCCCAAGACGGCCGCCTGCAGACCGGCGTCGTCCAGCTCGCCGCGCTCGTGCTCGGCGATCTGCTCGAGCAACCGGGCTCGGAGCCGCTCGTAGTGCGCGTCCACTCCTCGAGGCTAGGCGAATCCGGGGGTGGACACCTCCGATCCGCGCGCAACGGGTGGAACTCTCACCCCTACAGGCGCTTGTGCACCATGAGGCTCAGCCTTAACCTCAGACTCGTCACGGCCGTGGCCTTGCCCGGGCAGCTCCAGTCACCCCCGTGGCTGAGCGCACGCACATAGGGCAACAGCGCTCCGCGACAGCCCCATGCCGCCGCGGAGCGCTGCGCCTCTGGCCCTGGACGCCCCATCGGCGTTGTTGACCAGGTCAATCGATTTCCGCCGGATTGGGGACGATTCCGGAGAGGCGCCGACCTACGTTGGACGCCTGCGGTCGCATGACGCGCCCCACGCGCGGGGTTGGCCGCAGGATGCCCGCCGCCACTCCCATGCCGGCGGGCATCGCGGATTCATGACCCGGTCGCTGCCGGCTATCGACGACGCCCGTTCGCGCACAGGATCCGCAACATCTGCAGGTCCCGATGCATCTTGGGTGGCACCGGCAGGTTCTGCTGCCCCAGCGCCGAGGCGTAGTCCTCGAGCGCGACGAGGACGGCGTTCCGAGTCGCCGTCACCTGCACCTCTCCGGGGTGCGGACGACGGTGCAGCTCCGCGTCGTACGCCTCCTGGGCACGACGCACCTCCTCGAGGAAGTGCCGCAACTCGCCCCCAGCGACTGGCATCCGCTGAGACTACTCCTCGCCGGGACCCAACTCCTCGACGTGCTGCTTGCGTCTCAACGCCGGGAGTCGTTCGATCGAGGGGTGTCGGCGGTGCGCGGAAGGTCGGCTCGATGTCGTCGAGCGATGGCGGTCGTGGGCATGTCCGTCTCCCTGGGGATGATCACGGGCTGCTCCGATACGTCGAGCAGCTCGCCGGAGTCCGCTCCCCCATCGGCCGAGAAGAGCCCCACCGGCACTGCCACGCACCGCGTCGAGGTGGTCCGCACCGACTTCGACACCGACGAGATCACACGCCTTCCTTGGGTGCGTCGTGGCGCCACCACCATGCCCCGCTCCATTCCCGACCCGAACTCACCCCTGCCGTCCCTGCTGACTCACCTGCCGGGGCGCGCCGTGCTGGTCGTGAACCCACGCATCACGGTGCTCGGAGCCCCCGTCGCCTCTTGGTCCGACCTTCGCCTGGAGTTCTACGGCGCCGATCACCGTTGGACCAGGCTCTCCCTCGGCGACCTGGGGCTCCCCGACTCGCAGACGGCTCTCGACACCTACGGCGCCGGCCTGCTCTCGGACGACGGGCGCTGGTGGGCGGGCGGCACCCGGGACGGCATCGTCGCCCTGGACCTCGAGACCGGCCGGGTGCACACCTACTCCGGCGTCGACCTGGGCACCTGGATCCCCGGGCAACACGCGATCCTGGGCAACCACCGGACGATCAGCATCCCGTCGGGGCAGACGACCCACGTGCCGTACTCCTGGTCCACGGCGGGCTTCGCGCCCGATGGCACGCCCCTGTCGTGGCAACGAACCGGCCACCGGGCGACCGCCCTGGTCGCGTGGACGGGCGACACTCATCGGCAGGTGGCCACGGTGTCCGACCTCAAGCCACCTCCGGGCGGGCGCTTCGCACCTGTGCAGGCCACCGAGGGCCGAGCCGCGTCCACGGAGTCCACCGAGCCGCGGGTCTGGATCAGCGTCGTCGACACCCGCTCGGGCCGCATCATCGCCACTCTGGACCACGATCCCGGATCCGCGCTCACCTACCAGGCATGGACGGACCGGGACACGTTCGTGATCGCGCAGACGCCGTACTTCCTCGTGTGGAACCCAGGATCCGGCAGGCTCTCTCGCGTCACGGACGCTGGCTCGCTCACGGGCGCCTACTGGGACGTCAGCCTCGCGGCACCCTCGACCTCTTAACGGAAGGCGGGACCTAGGTCCTCCGGACGATCCCCGAACGGCTCAGGCGCTCCACCAGGGTGCTCCCCCAGGGTCGATCGTGTCGGGGGACAGTCCAACGAAAGGCGCACCTCATGCGGCTCCGTCGTCCCTCCGTGTGGCTCGCCACGATCAGCAGCGCAGCATTGCTGGTCGTCGGCCTCGACTACGCGACGTACGCCGTCACCGGCGACAGCCTGCTCCTCGGCCGGGCCAACCACTCCAGCAGCGTCACCACGCTGACCCGTCAGGGCGGTGGCCCGGCGCTGTCGCTGACGTCGTCCGGCACGTCGCCGTCACTGCGGGTGAGCTCGTCGGCGCGGGTGGCTCGACTGAACGCCGATCTCCTCGACGGGCGGCACGCGAAGGACCTCGAGACCCGGACGGTCAGCTTCCATGCCGGGGCTCGGGGCGACGTCCTCGGCGGCGCAGGGTTCTGGGTCACGCCGGTGGAGCCCGGTGCGTACCAGGTGAGCTTCAAGGCCTTCGTCTTCCCCGACGCGGTCGCTCCGGACTCGACTCTCGACGTGATCTGCGGAGTCGCGGACCTGAACACCCTCGGACCCAACACGACCGTCTACACCGCCGACTCCGCCACCTTCGGCAACCAGTTCCCCGCGTTGATGTCGGGGGCCGACACCGTGCGCATCCGCAACGGCGCCAACCCGGGGATCGTGTGTTCGACGTCCACGGGCGCCGACTTCTCGCTCTTCAAGCCGATCTCGGCATCCTTCACCCGCGTCGACCACCGCTCGCTCGAGGTCGCGGAGTCGGCTTCACCCGCAGCCACCCAGCCGCAGCGGTTGTTCGCCCAGCTGCACCGCTAGCGGCACCTCGAGTGACTGCGGCGCCAGATCAGCAGCTGTTGGCGGTGCTCCTCGCGACGCTCTTGCAGGTGTTCTGGAAGACCTTGGACAGCAGCCCGCCGAAGGCGAACACGACGATCACGATCAGCGCGGCGATGCCGGCGATCAGCAGGCCGTACTCGACCGCGGACGCTCCGCGCTGGTCCATCCTGGCCAGGCGAGCATTCATCATGATGTGCAGGTAGGTGAGCATCTGTTTCTCCTGAAGGGCCGCGGTTCAGGTGACCGATTCTGCTCACAAGCGGCCGCGGGACGGGTGGCTTCGGCGGCCCGATGGTCCGAGGTGACTACGGATCACACCCGATCGTGGACCGACAGCGGGTGGAGCCTTACACCCTCACCGCCCTCGTTGAGTTGGCCCTCCGGGTCCGTCGAGTTGGCCCTCCGGGTCCGTCGAGTTGGCCCTCCGGGTCCGTCGAGTCAGGCTCAGGCGGTCGGCTGGCCACCGCTGATGGCTCCAGGACCAGCCGGATCCACTCACCCTCTCTCGTACAGACTTCAAGGGGTGCCGTGGCCACGATTCCCGTTGCCTTGGCGACGAGGGCTCCATCGAGTGCGATCAGCGCATCCGCCTGGAGCATCGCGACGGCGATGTACTCGGCATCTCGGAGATCGGTCCAGCCGTGCTCCACCGCCAGGTCCCACGCCGTCCGACGAGACACGCGGTCTTCGAGCAGTCGCACCTTGGTCTCGGTCAGGCGCTCGTGGAGCTTCAAAGCCTCACGGGCATCGAGCGCGCCGGAGCGCACCTCGGGGAGAAGGAGCTCGAGCGCCCTCGTGCGCAGCGAGTTCGGCGCGACCAGTTGGTGTGACGACCGCGGTGCGACGTCTGACCGCGCCATCGCCACGAAGGCGGCGGGGTCCACGACGAGGCGCGTCATGTCACGATTCCAGAGCTGTGCTGATCCATGGGTTGCCCACGGCGTCGGAAGGGCAGGACCTCAGTCGAGGTAGTCGCGCAGTACCTGGGAGCGGCTGGGGTGGCGGAGCTTCGACATCGTCTTGCTCTCGATCTGGCGGATCCGCTCGCGGGTCACGCCGTACACCTTGCCGATCTCGTCGAGCGTCTTCGGCTGACCGTCGGTGAGCCCGAACCGCATCGACACCACGCCGGCCTCGCGCTCGGACAGCGTGTCGAGAACGGCGTGCAGCTGCTCCTGCAGGAGCGTGAAGCTCACGGCGTCGGCCGGCACGATCGCCTCGGAGTCCTCGATCAGGTCGCCGAACTCGCTGTCGCCGTCCTCACCCAGCGGAGTGTGCAGCGAGATGGGCTCGCGGCCGTACTTCTGGACCTCGACGACCTTCTCGGGCGTCATGTCCAGCTCCTTGGCGAGCTCCTCGGGGGTGGGCTCACGCCCGAGGTCCTGCAGCATCTGCCGCTGGACCCGGGCCAGCTTGTTGATGACCTCGACCATGTGCACCGGAATGCGGATGGTGCGGGCCTGGTCGGCCATGGCGCGGGTGATGGCCTGACGGATCCACCAGGTGGCGTACGTCGAGAACTTGTAGCCCTTGGTGTAGTCGAACTTCTCGACCGCGCGGATCAGGCCGAGGTTGCCCTCCTGGATCAGGTCGAGGAAGAGCATGCCGCGACCGGTGTAGCGCTTGGCGAGGCTCACCACGAGCCGGAGGTTGGCCTCGAGCAGGTGGTTCTTCGCCCGCCGACCGTCCTCGGCGATCCACTCGAGCTCCTCTTCGAGCTTGACCGAGATCTTGCCGCCCTTGCCGAGCTTCTCCTCGCTGAAGAGACCGGCCTCGATCCGCTTGGCGAGCTCGACCTCCATCTCGGCGTTCAGCAGCGGGACCTTGCCGATCTGCTTCAGGTAGTCCTTGACCGGGTCTGCGGTCGCGCCGGCGACCATGACCTGCTGCTCCGGCTCGCCGGTGTCATCGGCGTCGGAGACGACGAACGTCGCCTCCTTCTCGTCCTCCTCGATGGAGGGGTCGGACTTGACGTCTGCCTCGAACTGCTCGTCGGAGATGTCGGGCAGCACCTTCTTGCCGTCGGGCCCGACCTCCACCTCGTCGAGGGTCACGGGCTTGCCGCCAGTCGCCTGACTCTCGGCGCCGTCGGCGGCCTTCCGGGCCGGCGCAGCCTTCTTCGCCGCCGCCTTCTTGGCGGGCGCCTTCTTGGCCGGACTGGTCGTGGCCGCTGCCTTCCGAGCCGGCGCCTTGGGCGCGGTCTTGGTCTGGCTCGACGTCGTCTTCTTCGTGGTCGAGGACACGAACACCTCTCGTCAAGGGCATCTTGGGCGCGGCAAGGCCCGGTTTGGTCAAGAGCCGCACCATCATTCTGCCATGCACCTGGTGGCAGCACCGAAGTGGGGAGCCGTGTCCTCCAGACGCGCGCGTTGCTCGAAGTGTCAGGTACCGGACAGACCGGACGGAGCGTGGCAGGCACGCTTCAGCACATGCCCTCCACACCCAACCTTCGCCGTTGTCTCGCCGCCACTGGGGCGACCACCATCCTTGCCACTCTCGGCGCCTTCGCCGCCATGTTCCCGGCAAACGCGTCCCCCGCGGAGGTGTTCCCCACGACCAACAACGCAGGTCACGTCGCGGCGTACCACGCGTCCGTCGGCGACGAGACCGCGAACCTGATGGCCGGCGTCGACTCCATCGACGCCGCGACGTTCAACGAGCACACCAACGGCGAGTACTCCGACGAGAGCTGCGGCACGGCCTACGACGGCAACCAACCGGTGAAGTACTGCGAGTTCTTCACCGACGAGATGGAGAACGGCACCTCCTGGGACGCCTACATCGCGGTCCCGAACGGGACCACCTTCGACGCCGCCCTGGAAGTCGACCACCCCGACTCGTCGGGCGGTGAGTGGCACCTCACCCAGACGATCCACTCCGACTCGCAGTACGTCCACCTGCACGCAGGCATCTCCCAGTGGACCGAGACGGACGTCCAGAGCCACGTCCACCTCACCCTCAGCGACGGCTCCGTCTATGACGGCGGCAGCAGGATGTCGCTGGACAACGGTCGATACGACGGCAGGGTGTACCTCTCCCCCGCGTGACCCGCCTGACCCGCGGCCCAGGACTCCCTTGAGGGCCCGAGGCGCAGGCATGAGCGGCGACCTTCGAATCCCGGCCCGCACCGATACGACCTGTGGCCTCGTCGTGAGCACGCTCTGCGTCGACGAAGACCACGACGGAGTGCACTAGCCGCGACAGTCAGAGCAACCCGGAAGCTGCCCTGAGATCACGGACCGGAGAGACGCCCGCCATCACCTAGAGTGATGGCGGGCGTCGTCATGTCGACGGTCTGAATTGGTTAAAGCTGGCCGGAGACCTCAGAGGATCACTGATCCGCCTGGGTCTGGTAGAAGTAGTTGCAGTCCTCCGGATACTTCGGAAGGTTGTTGTCTTCGACCCCGGCGTTCCCCTTGCGATAGATCTTCGCCGACTTGCTAGACCACGAGGGCGCACCGGTGCTCTGATACCCGGTGCACCCGGTGGTCGTGAAGGTCTCCGACGGGGCATCCGAGGAACTCGGACAAACGACGTGGGTCACGTCCCCGGTGTCCGGGTCATAGGTCCCGATCTGCAGACGCCACACGGCCCAGTCGGGTGAACCCTTGTTGCCGGTGTGAATGATCTGGGGCAGGTTGCCCGGCGTGTAATCGGTGTATTCACTGCAATTACGCACGGTCTGCGAGTCAGAGTGACCGCCATTGGGTGGTCGCCAGTCGAGAGTCACGTAGATACAGGCGTTGCCAGCGATCGCCCCGGCGCTGATGTCGGCGTTCCACTTGATGCAGTGATCCAGGCCGCAGATGTAGTTCGACCAAGAGATTTCGATGCTCCCGACCGTGTAGTTGTTGCAGTTCGCGTTGTAGGTGCGTGACCACGATCCCTGCGTGGGGTTGCCAGCGATGAAGTTGCTGCCGTGGAAGTTGCTGGTGGTGCAGGTGTTGTCCCCGGAGTTGCCGACCTCGGCTTGCGCCGGAGCAGCTAACCCGAGGGCCAGAATGAGCGCCGCCAGTACGGCCAGGATGCGTTTTCTCACTTTGTTGCCCTTCCTCCACTGAGGTGTGCGCCCTCGCGGCGCAAACACGCCGCTATGCGTATGTCACGCGCCAAGCCCCGAAGTGGGACCAGTTGTCGAGGTTGGTGCAGTCGACCTTGGAGCCGTCACACACTCCCACCCGGATCTCGAGCCTGAGGCCCTCACCGAAGTTGTAGTTGCACTGGGTGTTTCCCGCCCAATAGCCCTCTTGGTCGATGCAGATCCCACGTCGCAGGACGTCGCCTGCCACCGTCTTGATCCGCCAATGCACGCCGACACCCGCGCCGTGCTGGTAGACGTCTCGGACTCGCACGTAGTCGCCGTCCTGCTTGAAGCCGCCGATGCCGTACCCCTCCGGGTTCGTATAGACAGGCGTGTCGAACGCGACGGTCCCCCCAACGTCGTCCGCGTAACGGATCTCCAACGCCGGGTCGGCGTGAGCCGTCGAAGGGGACACCACGATCGGTAGAAGACCGACCACACAAACGGCCACAAGACGGGCGAGCTTCGACATCGGACCTCCAGAACGCGCGCCGTGCGATCACGAGATGCTCGGACACTAGATCCATAAGTCCGAGATAAGCAATGGCTAAGAATCATTCAAGCATCGGCCCCGGATATCCGCCGCTGTGACCGTTCGGGTGGCGGGAACAGTCGCGGTCGGCGTCTCCCGAAGTCGCGGTGAGACTGAGCCGCGTGCGGCTGCCCGCAAGGCTGGCGTCGAATTCACCGGTCACGTCCGTGCTCGGCCACTGCTCCGCCGTCATCACGCTCGGGACGTGCGTTCACCCGGGGCCCGGTGGCGACGATCGCACCCGCGACGTCTGGAACGGCGTTCTCGGACCCATCCACGACGCTCCTGCGGACTCCCTGCGGACTGGGGAGGCCTCCGATCGCTGAATGCCCGGATCAGACGGACTGCGCCTTGGCGGCGGCCTTCTTCTGCTGCTTGTACTCGCGCACCTTCTGCAGCGAGGCGGGATCGGTCACGTCGGCTACGGAGCGGTACCCGTCCAGCGCGTAGTCGCCGACCGCCTGCTCCCAGCCGGGTGGGCGCACTCCGACCTGCTTGGCCAGCAGAGCGGTGAAGATCTGGGCCTTCTGCCTGCCGAACCCGGGCAGGTCCATTACCCGCTTCAAGAGGTCGGCACCCGACGTCGCCTCGGTCCACAGCCGCTCGGTGTGCCCGTCGTATTTCTCAACCACCAGCGCCGCCAGCGTCTGGAGTCGCTCAGCCATCGAGCCGGGGAACCGGTGGATGGCCGGCGGCGTCGAGCACAGGGCCTTGAACTCGGCCGGGTCTGCGGCGGCGATCGCGGCCGGGTCGATGCTGCCGAACCGCTCCAGCACCTTCGCCGGGCCACGGAACGCATGCTCCATCGGGTACTGCTGATCCAGCATCATCGCGCAGAGGAGTGCGAAGGGAGAGTCGTCCAGCACCTTGTCGGCCGCGGGATCGCCAGTGATGTGAAAGCCCATGGTTGGAGTATCGCGCAGGGAGCGTTCAGGTCGTGTTTGCGCAATGCTCATCTCAACCACGGTTCGTCGCTATGTTGTCCGCAACGAATGGGAGATTGTCGTGGGTGACTCGGCGCCGATCGACGAGCAGCTACGTTCGCTGGCCATCGACCTGATCCGTTCACACCGTTGGTCAGAGTTGTCCGGCATTCAGCCGGAGCTCCAGCGGGACGACGAGTACTGGACTTCGATCTGGGGGCCCGCGTGTGCGGTGGCGGCGTTCCACGAGAACCGGTCGAACGCCCGCGAGCTGCTCGACTCGGTGATCGACGCCGGTTTCCACGACCTGGCACCCGTTGCCGAGCTGTTCGCGGCCAGTTTCGCGGGCGAGCCTGACTGGCCCGATCTGCAAGCGCGCATCGAGGCCAACAAACCCCCACCCCCCATCGAGGTGACGGCGTGGCCATGCGCGGCTCCAACGCTCCCCCTCAGTCTAGACCGTCTCGACTCCGACGGCGAGGCTGCGCTCTCCAGGCGCCTGCCGCCGCCGAGCGAATCGGCCCGAGCGACTGCGCTGACGACCCTGGCGTGGGTGACGCGTCGCTGGCGGCACACCAGCACCAGCCACGCTCCGGCTGCCGACGCCAACAGGATCCTGGACCTCGTGCGGGCGGGGCAAAGGTTCGCTTGTCGCGAGTACACCATCGTGCTCACTCAGGCTCTCAACGCGATCGGGATCCCCGCCCGGCATCTGTCCTTGTTCCGCGACGACTACTACGCCGGGATGGGCACGGGACACGCTGTGACCGAGGCTTGGCTCGACGATCTCGGGCGATGGGTCGTCCTCGACGGTCAGAACGGAGCGACGTGGCGAGACTCGGCGGACAACATCCTCGGCGTCGTCGAGCTGCAGGAGAGGCTTGCCGGCGATGAACTGCCTGACTTCGTGGGCTCAGGACCGAACTTCGAGCCAGACTCAGCCGCGGAGTGGATGACGTACTTCCGCCACTGCTCCGCCGGAGGCGCCGCCTGGAGGTTCGACTCCTTCGTGCCGTTCACGGAAGGGCGGGCCATCCTGGAGGCGCGACCCCTTCTGATGGAAGCGGGATCCGCTCACCCAGACCTCGCGGAGATCTCGACCTCGATCGTGGATCGCGAAGGTCGCCCGGCCGTGCAGTTCGGCACTGGGCACCCACACGCTGTTGGCTTCTCTGTCGCTGGCATCGCCGGTGGCAGCCGGGACGTCGCTCTCGACGAGCCAGTCCCGCTGGACGGGTTCGTCGGCGAGCACGACTGGCGGGTGACGACCCGGACGCGCTATGGAACGCTCCCGCCCTCGGTCTTCGCCTACACGCGTCGTGTCAACTGATCAAGGGCGGAGCCAGCGGCCGCAAACCGGAATCTTCGCCATCGGCGAGACCGCGAGACCTCTTCTCGTATTCATACCAAACGACTGTGCTGGTCCAGCATCCCGACCAGCAGCGCGAACGGGCTGTCGGTGAGCACCTCGTCGGCGTGCGCGTCGCCGGTGATCTGGATGGTCATGCCCCCATCCTGCCGCAGGCTCTGCTGGGTCGACCCTGGGCCCGGCGACGGAAAACGCGGACGAGTTCGGCGACGCGCCGGCGACTGGATCGGTTTCGTCCGCGTTTTCCTGCCGAGGTGCTGCCCAGGTGCTGCCCAGGTGCTGCCGAGCTGCTGCCGGTCCGGTTGAGCCGGTCACCCGACCTTGACGGCCAGCACGGGGCAGGGGGCGTCGAGCAGGATGCGCTGGGCGTTGCTGCCGAGGATCAGCTTCCCGACCGGCGTACGCCGGCGGAGCCCGATCACGATCAGGTCCGCGCCGGTGTCCTCGGCGATCCCGATCAGGTCCTCTGCGGGCTCGAACCCGCGGACCAGCTGGCGGACGTCGTAGGTGAGCCCCGATGCCTGGAGCTTCGCCTCGAGGGCGCTCAGGTCTCCGGTGGACCGGGCCGAGGCCTGGTCGTCGTACTCACGGCCACCGCGGTGGGAGTTCACCACGATCAGCTCGCTGCCCCGAAGCCTCGCCTCGGCGATGCCCTGGTCGACAGCGGCCTCGCCTTCGGGCTTGGGGACGTAGCCCACGACCACCGCTCCCATGGGTCCTCCTCAGCATCGGCAGTCCCGTGACGGGCGGGTACCCGCAACCTATCCCACCGCCGCTCCTCCAGAGTCCGCCCGCACGGGCGGTGACCTGTGGACGAGCCGCCGAGCCACCCCCTGAGGTCGGGGCAGGCTTGCGCGGTGCCGCTGCTCCAGGATCCGCTCCGGCCCGGCGATCGCCGGCTGCTCCGCGACGCCGTGCTCAAGGCCGCCTCCGACCCGCCAGGCCGCGTGGTCTCCACCGTGCAGGTGGGTCGTCTCGGCGGTGCCGCGTCCACCATCGTCGACGATCGCACCTGGGACCACGGGCTGCGCACCGACATCGTCGGGGCGGCACTGCGAGCGCACGGCGACCCGGGCTGGGTATGGGTCAAGCGCTCGGGACCCTTGGACCTGCAGGACGTCGACGCGGCCTGGCTGGGGCCTGCCGTCGCCGCCGCCGGGGAGCGCGAGGTCGACCTCACGTTCGTGGTCGTGACCCGCCACGGGTGGATCGACCCCCGGTCCGGACTCCGCCGCGAGTGGAAGAGGGTCCGACGCCGGGGATGAGCTCAGTCCCAGGTGTGCACGGGCTCGTTGCTGTGCATGCGCTCGCAGTACTCCAGGAGCGTCGCCCGCAAGGCGTCGTAGCGGTCCTCGCCGGTACGCCGGTGCATGCGGTCGACGAACCAGCTCGCGCCGTTGACCCCGAGCAGGCAGCGCTGCTCGATGATCCCCAGCAGACGGTCGCGCTCCTCGGTGGCGACGCCCCACGACTCCAGGCCCGCGTGCGCGGCCGGCAGCAGTCGGCGCAGTACCAGCTCGGTGGCCTTCACCTCGCCGACGCCCGGCCAGTAGATCGCCGCGTCGATCCCGTCCTCGGCAGCGGTCTCGAAGTTCTCCTCCGCCGCCTGGAAGGACATCTGCGACCACAGCGGACGGTCGCTCTCGGCGAGATGACGGACCAACCCGAAGTAGAAGGCGGCGTTCGCGATCAGGTCCGCGACGGTCGGGCCGGCCGGGAGCACGCGATTCTCCACCCGGAGGTGGGGCGTGCCGTCGTTGATGTCGTAGACGGGACGGTTCCAGCGGTAGACGGTGCCGTTGTGCAGCCGGAGCTCGCTGAGGTTCGGGGTGCCGCCCTCCTCGAGCACCGTCACCGGGTCCTCCTCCGTCGTGATCGGCAGGAGGGCCGGGAAGTAGCGGACGTTCTCCTCGAAGAGGTCGAAGACGGAGTTGATCCAGCGCTCTCCGAACCACACGCGCGGACGCACGCCCTGGGCCTTGAGCTCCTCGCTGCGGGTGTCGGCGGCCTGCTCGAACAAGGGGATCCGCGTCTCACGCCACAGCTCCTTGCCCAGGCAGTACGGCGAGTTGGCCCCGACCGCGAGCTGGACCGCCGAGACCGCCTGGGAGGCGTTCCAGTACGCCGCGAACTGCTCCGGTGAGGTCTGCACGTGGAACTGGGTGCTGGTGCAGGCCGCCTCGGGCAGGATGGACTCGGCGGTCGTGATCAGCCGCTCCGGCCCGGTGATGTCGATCCGGATGTCCTCCCCTCGCGCGTTGAGGATCTGCTCGCTGAGCAACTGGTAGCGCGGGTTCGCGCTCATGTGGGAGGGGCTGAGGTGCCCCGGCGCCAGCGTCGGCAGCACCCCGATCATCACCTGGTGGGCGCCTACCTGGGACGAGCGCTCCTCGGCGTCGTTCAGCGACCGGCGGAGATTGGCCTCGAAGGTCGCCAGGCCGGACTCGCGCAGCCATGCCGGGGGGACGTTGATCTCGATGTTGAACTGCCCCAGCTCGGTCTGGAACGCCGGATCGGCGATCGCCGCGAGTGCCTCGGCGTTCTTCAGCGCGGGGTCGCCCTGCTCGTCCACGAGGTTCAGCTCGACTTCGAGTCCGGTCATCGGGTCGTCGGTGTCGAACTGGTTCTCGCTGAGCATGCGCTCGAACACGTCGAGGCACCGCCGAACCTTCTCGCGGTAGCGCGTGCGATCGGCCCGAGAGAACTCTTGGGCGTCGACGTCCTCCCCCATGCGGTCACACTAGTACGACCGGTTGGTTCCGAAGCGGGTCAGAGGTCGGTGGTCCCCACCTCCTCCCACGCGGACGGTGGAACGGCATGGGTCAGGCACAGCGCCAGGCACGACCCCAACCGGTGAGCGGGCTCCGCCTCGAAGCACCGGTCGAGTGCGCACCAGGCGAGCGCCCCGTCACCCGCCTGCCACGCGCAAAAGGCAGTCACGGCCGCCACGTCGGCAACATGGGGACCGGGTGCGCCACGCAGCAAGGTCGCCCACAGCCGCAGGTGGTCGCGCGCATCGGCACCGGCCACTGCACGGGGCACCCTGCCGATCGCCGCGTCCCGGACCTCCACCCGGCGGATGGACCGCAGCACCCGCGCCGCCTCCGCGTCGGTCGGGTCGCGGGCTGCGGTGACCAGCCGACCGAGGAGGTCGGCGACCTGCTGGTCCTCGTCTGGCGCCGGCTCGTCCAGCCGACCCAGGGCCGCGCACCAGCGCTCGCGCAGCCGGTCGTCCGCCGTCACCTGTCGTGCCAGCTCCTCGCGGCTCGCGAGGGTCACCCGGCCCTCGAAGACGGCGTGCACGGAGAAGGGATGGTCGTGTGGATCGAAGGACTGGAGAGCCGTCTCCCGCGCACGCGCCCGACGCGACACCCGGCACCACCGGTCCTCCTCGACACGGAGCACGTCCACGACACCGATGCCGGCGGCCACGAACGCCGGCACCAGCGACGCCGCCAGACTCGCCGCAAGCGGTGCATCGGCGGTGTAGACGACGAAGGCGACGCACGGCACCCGGTGGGTCAGGCACGGGTCGAGCATGCTGCCGGTCAGCTCCACGCACGCCGTCGGGTCATCCTCCGGCGGCAGGTCTACCCGGGCGTGGAACCCCTGGTCGCCGCCGAAGGTGAGCATCACGAGGGACTCGGCGGGCCGGAACCCCAGGACCAGGGGCACGGCGGCGAGCAGGTCGACGGGATCGCGGGCCGTGAGGGTGGTGGTCATGGGACGACCGTGCCGGACCCGCACCGGGGACGACGTCCGTCGACCGCGAGGCTGTGGACGAGCCCGTCGGCCGGAGCGCCTGTGGACGCGAGATGGTCGGCGGCTGGGGATAGGTTGCGGCCATGCGGCCCGAGGCATCGGTGATGCACCTCGACCTCGACGCCTTCTTCGCCTCGGTCGAGCAGCGCGACAAGCCGTCCCTGCGGGGGAAGCCGGTCGTCGTCGGGGGCATCGGCGGCCGCGGTGTGGTCAGCACCGCGTCCTACGAGGCACGGAAGTACGGCGTGCGCTCGGCCATGTCGACCCGCGAGGCGCGCTCGCGCTGCCCGCACGCGGCGTTCCTCAACCCGCGGTTCCACGCCTACCGCGACACCAGCGTGAAGGTGATGGAGGTGCTGCGCGAGGCCTCACCCCTGGTGGAGCCGCTCTCCCTGGACGAGGCCTTCGTGGACCTGGTCCCAGCAGGACTGGCGTCCTACGACGACGACTCGGTGCGGGCGTTCGCCGAGCTGCTGCGCAGCCGCGTCACCGAGGTCACCGGCGGCCTGACCGCCTCGGTCGGCGTCGGCACCTCGAAGTTCATCGCGAAGGTCGCCAGCGACCTCGACAAGCCCGACGGGCTCGTCGTCGTCAGTGCCGGGTCGGAGCAGGAGCTGCTGCGCCCCATGCACGTCTCGGTGATCCCCGGCGTCGGCCCGGCCACCGCCGAGCGGCTGCGCCGAGCCGGCATCACGACCGTGGCCGACCTGGAGAGCGTCAGCGAGGACGAGCTCGTCCGCCTGCTGGGCAAGGCCCAGGGGCACGGGCTCTTCCAGCTCGCACGGGCCCAGGACGACCGTCCGGTGGTTCCCGAGCGCGAGACCAAGTCGGTCAGCGTCGAGGGCACCTACGACACCGATCTGACCGACCGGCGGCTCATGGAGGGTCTGGTCAGCCGGCAGGCGGTCAGCGTCGCCGAGCGTCTGCGCCGCAGCGGGCTGTCGGGCCGCACGGTCACCCTCAAGGTCCGGCTGCACGACTTCACCACCCTGTCGCGGTCCACGACCCTCGGGGCGCCCACCGACGCGGGGCCGACGATCGCGCGGCTGGCGCGCGGTCTGCTGGGCGAGCTCGACCTGTCCGACGGGGTCCGGCTTCTGGGAGTGGGGGTCTCCGGCCTGGCCGACTGGATCCAGGACGACCTGTTCGGCGAGGTCACCGACGAGGCGGAGGACGAGGAGCCGCTGGAGGTCATGCCGGACCTGCCGGTCGTGCGCACCTGGGTGCCGGGCATGGACGTCGTCCATGCCGAGCACGGCCGCGGCTGGGTCTGGGGTGCGGGGCGGGGCATCGTGACCGTGCGCTTCGAGACGGCCGAGTCCACCCCCGGGCCGGTGCGCTCGCTGCCTGCCGACGATCCGGCCCTCAGTGCCTGGCGGCCCGAGTGAGTCCCGGGCGGCCACCGGACCGGGCGAAGCCCACCCGCTCCCCGGGACGCAGCTGGGCGCACTGCCAGAGGTCCTCCTGGTCCACGACCGCCACGACCGGATAGCCGCCGGTCGTCGGGTGGTCGGCCAGGAACACCAGCGGCCTGCCGTCCGGCGGCACCTGGACGGCCCCCAGGACGATCCCCTCGCTGGGCAGCTCGTCGTGCCGGGCCATCGGCAGCGGGTTCCCGAGCAGGCGCAGCGCGACCCGGTCGGAGTCCGGCGACACGGTGTACGACGCACCGCACAGCCGCTCGACGACGTCACCCTCGACATGGCCTGCGCGAGGTCCGGGCACGAGGCGGAGCGGACCCGGCGTCGGAGACCGTGGGGTGTCGACCGTGGCCGGGGCGGCGGTCGGACTTCCGACCGGCAGCCGGTCGCCGGCGATGACAGGCGCAGGCCCGACGCCACCCAGGGTGTCGGTGGACCGCGAACCGAGGACCGGGTCGACGGCGATCCCACCCGCGACCGCGAGGTAGGAGCGCAGTCCACGCTCGGGCACACCCAGCCTCAGGACCACGCCGGCCACCAGGCGCACGGGAGCCAGCACACCCACAGCTCGACCGTCGACCTCGACCGGGCAGGGCGCCCCTGTCACGGCCACCCACACGCTGCGGTCCGAGACCAGCTCGAGGCCACCGAGCAGGACCTCCAGGCATGCGGCCGACGGGTCGTTGCCGACGAGACGGTTGGCGAAGGCGGCGGAGGGAGCATCGAGCGCACCGGCCCTGGGCACGCCCAGGTGCGCCCATCCCGGCCGGCCGGAGTCCTGTACCAGCACCGAGACTCCGACGGCACGCACCTCGAGCGTCATCGGGGCACGAACCTCACCCGCGTCCCCGGCACCAGGAGGGCCGGCGGGGTCCGTTCGACGTCCCACAGCGCCACCTCGGTGTGCCCGATGACGCGCCAGCCGCCGGGTGAGGCAGTCGGGTAGACACCGCACCAGCGCCCGGCCAGGGCCACCGAGCCCCGTGGCACGCGGGTGCGGGGAGTCTCCAAGCGGGGCACCTCGACCTCGAGCCCGGACAGATACGCGAACCCGGGCGCGAACCCGCAGAACGCGGCCGTGAACTCGGTCGCCTGGTGTCTGACCCCGACCTCGTCGGGCGAGCACCCCCAGCGCTCGGCGACGTCGGCCAGGTCGGGACCGTCGTAGTCGACCGGGATCTCCACCAGCGGCCCCGGCGATGAGCCGCTGGGCTGCCAGCCACTGAGCACGCCGGTCAGCGCGTCAGGGTTGTGCACCCCGTCGAGCAGGACCGTCCCCGCACCGGGGACCACCTCGTCGGCCACGCCGTGCTCGCGGGCCCACGACGCCAGCGACAGGGCCTCGTCGGTCGAGGTGAGCTCGACGAGGACGGCGTCCGGGCCGACCGGGAGAAAGCGGCGCATCGGGCGATCATCCAGCACCGGCAGCCGCACCTGCGGAAATAAGGTGAGGGGCTCTCGATGGTATGAGCACCAAGAGCCCCTCGATGTTCGCGCGGTGGCGCCCGAACGACCGGACAAGCCCTCCGACCCCGCGTGCCGCCACCGGCCCGCGCCGCGAGCAAGCTCGCGATCTGGATCTTCCTGCCTCTCCGCCCCTTCCCACCGCAAGCGGTGGGTTGGTAGAGAGAGTTCTATGCCCCGGCGCGGCACCTGCGCAAGGGGTTGGCGACATGAAATCCGGACAATTTCGACGGCTCGGCGTGTCCTCCACAGACCGGTGTCGGTCGTCCACAGAACAGCCCGGTTCCTCCACAGATAAAGGCCGTCTCCTGTGGAGAATCACGGTCATCGGACGAACGCCTCGACGGTGTACGACGCCTCCTCGAGAGCACGACGTACCGCCACCGCGTGGGCGACCGCCCCGGGCGAGTCGCCGTGCACGCACAGGGACGCGACGGAGGGTGCGAGCCGGACGGCCTGCGCCGCCATCCGACCGGCGTCCTCGAGCAGAGCACCCGGTTGCCCGCGGTCGATGAGGCGACCCTCGGCGTAGCCTCGGTCGGGGAAGCCCTCCTCGTACGTCGCGCGTCCGGCCGCGACCGCCAAGGCCAGGAGTCGCGAGCCAGGGAACCCGAGCACCGCCAGGTCCCGGGAGCCGGCCAGCACGGCGTCCGCCTGCTCGTCGTCGTCGGTCACGCGGTGGTACAGGGCACCGTGCGGCTTCACGTAGGCCACGGTCGCGCCCTCCGCCGAGGCGATCGAGGCGAGCAGCTCCACCTGCTCGGCGACCTGGTCGCGCAGCACGGCGTGCTCGACGTCGAGCGGCGTCCGGCCGAAGCCGGCCCGGTCGCGGTAGGAGACCTGCGCCCCCACCACGACGTCACGACGCACCGCCTCGGCACACACGACGCGCATGATCTCGGGACTGCCGGCGTGGAAGCCGCACGCGACGTTCGCCGAGCTGACCACGGACAGCAGGCCCCGGTCGTCGGTGACCTCCTCGCCGAGGTCGGCGTTGAGGTCGACGCTCCGGGCGCGGTCAGGAGCCAACGTCGATGGTCCCGAAGTCCCGGGTCACGTGATAGCCCAGCTTGTCGTAGAGGGCCCGGGCGCCGGGATTGTGGCCGAAGACGTTGAGGCCCAGCGCCGGGTGCCCGCGGTCGCGGCACCAGCGGGCGCCGGCGTCCATCATCGCCTCGCCGTACCCCTTGCGGCGCTGGTCCTCGCGCACCTCGATGTCGTAGACGAAGGCCATCGGACGCTCGGTCGAGACCCAGAACGTCCCGACCGGGGTCTCCCCCACCCACCCGGTGAAGAACGACTGGCCGGGCGACTCCAGTCCCTCGGGGACCAGCTCCGCCATCTGCTCCTCCCCCTGCTTGCGGGCAGCCTCCTCGGTCATGCCCGCGGAGGCGAGCTCCACGATGTAGCCTTCGGTGCTCACCGCCAGCCAGGCGTCGAAGTCCTCCTGCGTCATCGGGCGCAGCTCCAGGTCTCCCGGGTCGCCGATCTCGCTGTCGAGAGGAAGCGCCATGTTGGTGGCCCGACGTACGAAGCCTTCCCCGGCGGCCAGCGCGTCCCGGGCCGGCTCACCCGGCACGGTCGAGACACCCAGCGCGGGGCAGCCGTCGGTCCTGGCGAGCTCGAGCAGCGGCGCCAGCAGTTCCGCGCTGCGGGCGGGGTCGTCGAGGACGAGGTCGTTGACCTCGCACTGGTCGCCCTTGTGCCACCAGACGAGCCAGCCGACCACGCGGTCGCCGTCGACGACGTCGTAGCAGGTGAGGTCGTCGGCACTGCGCTCCAGGGCCTGCGACGCCGTGGACCGGGCCTCCTCGCCGGACTCGTAGCTGGTGCGCACGCGACGCGCCACGGCTCGCTCCAGCAGCCGGTTCCGAGCGACTTCGACATCTGCCTCGGGGATGCGTCGTAGCTCCAACACCCGAGCGATGCTAGTCGCGTCGAGTCGTCTGGGCCCGCCCACTAAGGTCCCGAGCATGTCCGGTCCAGACGAGGTCACACCCGAGCCGATTCCGACCACGCCACCCGTGGCCGAACGGCGTCCGGTGACCACCGAGCTCTTCGGGCGCACCCGCACCGACGAGTACGACTGGCTGCGGGCGAAGGGCACGCCCGAGGTCACGGCGTACCTCGAGGAGGAGAACGCCTGGACCGCCGCCCGGACGGCCCACCTGGAGTCGCTGCGTGGGGCCCTGTTCGAGGAGACGAGGCGACGCACCAAGGAGACCGACCTGTCGGTCCCGTCGCGCAACCGCGGCTGGTGGTACTACGGCCGCTCGTTCGAGGGCCGAGAGTACGGCGCGTCGTGCCGCGCCCCGGTCGCCGACCCCGACGACTGGACCCCGCCGACCCCGGACGAGGAGGCCGGACCCGACCAGCCGGCGCTGCCCGGCGAGCAGGTGCTCCTCGACCACGACGCGCTCGCAGCCGGCCGCGACTTCTACTCCGTGGGCGGCGTGACGGTCAGCCCCGACGGCAACCTCCTGGCGGTCGCGACGGACACCGTGGGCGACGAGCGCTACGTCCTCGAGGTCAAGGACCTCACGACGGGCGAGCTGCTCCCGGACCGGATCGAGGGGGTCCTGGGCGGTGGCGTGTGGAGCCCGGACGGGCGCGACCTCTACTACTGCACCGTCGACGAGACCTGGCGCCGCGACAAGGTGTGGCGTCATCGGCTGGGCTCGGAGGAGCCCGACGAGCTGGTCTTCCACGAGACCGACCCCCGCTTCTACGTCGGGATCGGTCGCAGCCGCACCCAGCGCTTCCTGGTCATCGGGACAGCGTCGAAGAACACCGCCGAGAACCTCTATCTCGACTGCGACGACCCCGACGCCGACTGGGTCGTGTTCCACCCCCGCGAGGAGGGACTCCAGTACGGCCTGGAGCACGCCGTCATCGCCGGGGAGGACGTCTTCCTCGTCGAGCACAACCGCACGGGACCCGACTTCGAGATCGGCACGTGCGCGATCGAGCCCACGCCCCCGTCGGGGTGGGTGCCGCTGATCGCGCACGACGCGAGCGTGCGCCTCGAGGACGTCTCGGCGTACGCCGGGCATCTGGTGGTGCACCAGCGCAGCCGCGGTCTCACCCAGCTCCGGATCCTCGAGCTGGGGGACCAGGGAGTGGCGGACGACTACCTCGTCGAGTTCCCGCAGGAGGTCTACACCGTGGGCGGCGGCGGTGGCGCGGAGTTCACCCAGCCGGTGGTCCGGCTCTCCTACACCTCGCTCACCGTCCCGGCCTCTGTCTACGACTACGACGTCCGTAGCCGGGAGCTGCGGCTGCTCAAGCGCCAGCCCGTGCGCGACCACGACCCCTCGGCGTACGACGAGCGCCGCCTGTGGGCCACCGCGGACGACGGCGAGCAGGTGCCGATCTCGCTGGTGTGGCGGCGCGACGCCCGTGGCGAGGACGGACAGGAGTCGCCGATCCCCTTCCTGCTCTACGGCTACGGCGCCTACGAGCTCTCGACCGACCCGGGCTTCTCCATCGCCTGGCTCTCGCTTCTCGACCGTGGAGCCGGGGTCGCCATCGCCCACGTGCGAGGCGGAGGGGAGATGGGGCGACGGTGGTACGACGACGGCAAGCTCCTCCACAAGCGGAACACCTTCTCCGACTACGCCGCATGCGCCCGGCACCTCGTCGACACCGGCTGGACGACCCCCGAGCGACTGGTCGGCGAGGGGGGCTCGGCAGGAGGGCTCCTGATCGGGGTCGTGGCCAACGAGTACCCCGACCTGTTCGGCGGCCTCGTCGCGGAGGTGCCCTTCGTCGACGCGCTCACCTCGATGCTCGACGCGAGCCTCCCGCTGACCGTCACGGAGTACGACGAGTGGGGCGACCCGGCGGCGGACGAGGAGACCTACGACTACATCGCCGGGTACGCGCCGTACGAGAACATCGGCGCCCAGAGCTATCCGCCGATCCTGGCGACCACGTCGGTCAACGACACCCGCGTGCTGTACGTCGAGCCGGCCAAGTGGGTGGCCCGGCTGCGGGCGACCGCACCCGGCCACGACGGCCGTCCCGACGTCCTCCTCAAGACCGAGATGGCCGCGGGGCACGGCGGCGTCTCCGGGCGCTACCGCGCCTGGCGCGACCGGGCCTTCGTCCAGGCCTGGATGCTCGACCGGATGGGGCTGGCCGACACCGAGCCGCGTGCCCGGCAGGGCTCCTAGCGAGCCCTGAGAAGTCCCTGAGAGTTCCTCCGCGACGCAACTCACGGTCCCGGTCACTCGTCTGGACGGGTGAAGGGTCCGAACGACCCGGAGCGGGAATCCCCCCGCCCCCCGGTGCGTTGGAGTCCATGTGGGTACTACCGGCGAGTAGGCCCGCAGCACAGGAGGGCGACATGGCAGCACGAACCATCAGCGCGACCCGCGAGATCGAGGGTCGCGACAGCGTCGGCCTGTACCTCGACGAGATCGCACGCACGGCCCTGCTCGACGCGGCGGCCGAGGTGGAGCTGTCCAAGACGATCGAGGCAGGTCTGTACGCCGAGCAGCTCCTGGCCCAGGGGCGCGTCGGGCGCAAGAAGGGTGGCGCGCCGATGAGCGCCACGGAGGCCGAGCTCGAGTGGCTGGCCGAGGAGGGCCGCAAGGCCGTCGACCAGTTCATCAGCGCCAACCTGCGGCTGGTCGTCTCGATCGCGCGCAAGTACGGCCGCGCCCAGATGCCGATGCTCGACCTGATCCAGGAGGGCAACACCGGCCTGATCCGGGCGGTGGAGAAGTTCGACTACACCAAGGGCTACAAGTTCTCGACCTACGCGACGTGGTGGGTCCGTCAGGCCATCACCCGCGGCATCGCGCAGCAGGCGCGCGTCGTCCGGCTGCCCGTCCACGTGGTCGAGGAGCTCAACCAGGTCGGCGGAGCCCGCCGTACCCTCGAGCGCCAGCTGGGCCGCGACCCCGAGCCCGAGGAGATCGCCGCGGAGCTCGGCATGGACATCGAGCGGGTCCTCGACCTCGTCGCGTGGGGACGCGACCACGTCAGCCTCGACACCCCGGTGGACGAGGACGGCGACACCTCACTGGGTGACCTCATGGCCCAGGAGACGTCCCCCGGCCCCGACGACACCGTGCTCGACGTCGAGTCCCGAGAGCGCCTCGACGCTCTCGTGGGGCAGCTCGACGACCGCGCGGCCGACATCATCCGCGCGCGCTACGGACTGCTCGACGGTCGGCAGCACAAGCTCGCCGACATCGGCACCCGCCACGGCATCTCCGCCGAGCGTGTGCGCCAGCTCGAGCGCGAGGCGCTGCAGAAGCTCCGTCGCCTCGGAGACCCGGACCTGGCCGCCTGAGAGCCGGCTCGACGCGCGAGCGCCGCCCCCGTGGGGGCGGCGCTCGCGTCATTTACTCAGGATCGGGGTTGGCGGCTGCGCGACGGTCTGCCTACCGTCGTCGATCTGGCGCGCATGAGACTCCGGGCCGGACGCGATGCGCCAGGGGGTGCGGAACATGGTTCGAGGCACACGACTCCGCGCTCGGCTCGCGCTGGCGTCGCTGACGGGTGCGGCCCTGCTGCCCGCCTTGGTCGTGACGGTCACCCCGAGCCCGGCGCAGGCCACCGCCGGCGACCAGTCGGTCAGTGGTGTCGCCTCGCCGATCTGGCAACCCAACGCTCCGGTCGACGCGCTGGCCACGGCCAACGGCGTCATCTACGCCGGCGGCAACTTCACGTCGGTGGCACCTCCCGCCGGAGGCAGCGGAACGGCGACCCCACGCACCTACCTCGCAGCGTTCGACGCCACCACCGGGAACCTGATCACGAGCTTCAACCACACGCTCGACGGGCGCGTCTACGCGCTCGACCTGTCGCCGGACCAGAAGACCTTGTACGTCGGCGGGGGCTTCACGACCGTCGACGGTGCGAGTCACAACCACGTGGCGGCGATCAACCTCACCACGGGTGCGGTCAGCTCGACCTTCGCCGCCGCGGCCAACCGGACCGTGCGCTCCATCGAGTCAACCGCCTCGACGGTCTACATCGGCGGGGACTTCACGACCGTCAAGGCAAAGAGCCGGGCCTACCTGGCCTCGCTCTCGGCGGCCACCGGAGCGTTGAACACGGCCTTCGTCCCGACGTTCATCCAGCGCCCCGACACGACGACCGGCGGGGTGACGACGACGTACGTGCCGAACGTGCTGTCGATCAAGCTCTCCGCCGATGGGACCCGGCTGCTCGCAGGCGGAGACTTCATGGGGGTCAACGGCGTGGCCAGCGGGGGCATGTCCTCGCTGGACCCGCTCACGGGCGCGACGGAGGAGTGGGACGCCAACGCCGCGGCGCCGGCCGGACAGCCCGTCAACACCAGCTGCATCGGGCGCGTCACCGCCATCGTCACCCAGGGCGCGAACGCCTACGTGTCCTCCGAGGGCGACCAACCGGGATGCTACGAGGGCACCTACTCGGCGACCATCTCCACCGGCTCGATGAACTGGCTGTCCTCCTGCCTCGGGGCCGCCAAGGGCCTGACGATCATGAACGACATCCTCTACAAGGGCTCCCACCAGCACGACTGCACGTTCAACCAGGGTGGCGCCTACGGCGGGTTCGTCGGAGGTCTCTCGCGGGGCAACCTCATCCATCACCATCTCGTCGGGCAGAACGTCTCCGACGGCTCGTTCGTGCACTGGTCGCCGAACACCGACAGCAGTGGAGCCGGCGCCACCGGGCCGCACTGCATCACCAACGACGGCAGCCAGATCATCGTCGGCGGCGACTTCCTCCAGGTGAACGGCCAGAGCCAGACCTATCTGACGCGGTTCCTGGCCAACGGCGACCACGCGACGCCCTCGGTGCCTGGGGTGAGTGTGAAGAACGACCCGTTCGGTGGCGTCACGCCCAGCCTGGCGGCGAACCTCGCGATCACGGTGCAGCCGACGGCCGCACACACCCTGACCGTGCTGATCCCGGCCTCGGAGGACGCGGACTCGGGGACGCTGACCTACCGCGTCTACCGAGACGGAGGAGCGACACCCGTCGCCACGCTCTCGGCGGAGTCCTACCCGTGGAGCAGACCGACGCTGAGGTACGACGACACGGGGCTCGCCTCGGGCTCCGGCCACACCTACCAGGTCACCGCCAGCGACGGGACGTTCACCAGTGCGCTGTCCGCGTCGGTCTCCGGCACCGTGAGCTCGGCCGCACCGCCGCACTTCAGCACCGCGGAAGCGTCCCTCGCACCCACGACCTGGTGGCCGCTCGAGGACTCGGGCAGCACCGCGGCCGACGCCAGCGCCGGCGGGGCGACCCCAGGCACGTTCGTGGGCGGGGTCACCACCGGCGCACCAGGCGCCCTCGGCAGTGACCATGCCGTGTCGACGGACGGGACCAGCGGCTACATCACCTCCGCCGTGCCCTACTCGACGAGCGGAGCATTCTCGGAGTCGGCATGGTTCAAGACCTCGACGGTCCGTGGCGGCGTCATCATCGCGCAGTCCAGTGTCCAGACCGGGGCCGGCGGCACCACCGACAAGGCCATCACGATGGACGACAACGGCGACCTGTCGTTCACCATGTCGGGCGGCAGCGGCCTCGAGTTCCGCAACCAGGACACCATCTGGAACGACGGCCAGTGGCACCAGGTGGTCGGCACCTACGACGGGACGGCGACCATCAGCCTGTACGTCGACGGTCAGCTCGTCGGGTCGAGCGTCGGCACCGGAAGTCCCGTCGGGTTGACCAGCGGCTACCTCCGGGTGGGCTACGCCGACATGTCGAAGCTGCAGCAGGTCGGCGTCTACGGCCAGAACTTCTTCCAGCGCACGTGGCCGATGTCGCCGTTCTGGCAGGGCACCGTCGACGAGCCGAGTGTGTTCGGGTACGCCGTCAGCCCGGCGCAGGTCCAAGGCATGTACGCCGCGGGTGTCGGCGATGCGTCGGCGACGACCACGACCACCACGACGACCGTTGTGCCCGCCGGGGCGACGTGGGCCTGGAAGTTCGACAACGCAGCGCTGCCTGCCGACTGGAACTCGCGGACGTTCGATGCCTCAGGGTGGGCCAGCGGTCCGGCCCTGCTCGGGTTCGGCCCCAGCTCGGTGGTGACCGACATCGACACCTTCGCCGATCCCTCGCAACGCCCGCTCACGGCGTACTTCACCCGGCAGTTCCAGGTCCCCGACGCGTCCCAGGTCACCCAGCTGACCCTCAACACGGTCGCCGACGACGGCATCGTGGTCTACGTCAACGGCACCGAGGTCGGCCGCACCAACATGCCGAGCGGGACCATCGGACCGAGCACCAACGCCGTGGCCTCCGTACCGACGCCCACGGCGCAGCACCCGACGTTCACGGTCCCGACCGGGCTGTTGGTGAACGGCACCAACGTGATCTCGGCGGAGACGCACCTGAACTACCGCAAGGGCGCCAACCTGACCTTCACCCTGACGGCCACGATGTCCGTCACGCAGTGACCGAGTGCCGCCTTCGGGCGGCGTTCGCCTGCTTTTCCCAAGGATTGGGGATGGAGGTCACAAGGGGCCCTGCTTAGCGTCACAAGCGGGAGCGGGTCAGGTGCGCCGACGGCGGGTCGGGGCGCGGCGCCGCTCGGGGGGATCATCGTATGAAGCACTCCGTTCGCCGTGCTCGCGTCACCTTGTCGGCCTTCGCCTCGCTCGCCTTGTTGCCGGCTGTCGCGGTCGCCACGGCGGCGACGGTGGCCACCAGCGCGGCCCCGGCTGCAGCCGCGACCAACGATCAGATGGTCAGCGGCGTCGCCTCGCCGATCTGGCAGCCCAACGCGCCCGTCGAGGCGCTCGCCGCCGGAAACGGCGTGATCTACGCCGGCGGCAGCTTCACGTCGGTGAAGCCGGGCTCGGGTCAGACCGGCAGCACGACGGCCCGCACCTACCTGGCGGCGTTCAACGCGAGCACCGGGGCGTTGATCACCACCTTCAACTTCACGCTGAACGGCTCGGTGAGCGCGCTCGACCTGTCACCCGACAAGAACACGCTGTACGTCGGCGGTGCCTTCACCACGATCAACGGCGCCACGCACAACCACATCGGCGCGATCAACCTCACCAACGGCACCGTCAGCACGGCGTTCAACGCCGCGGCCAACCGCACGGTCCGCTCCATCGAGTCGACGAACTCGACGGTCTACATCGGCGGCGACTTCACCACCGTGAAGAACGCGAACCAGGCCTACATGGCCTCGATCTCGGCAGCCACCGGAGCGCTGAACACGGCCTTCGCGCCGACGTTCATCAACCGCGACCCGGTCGTCTGCCAGCCGAACCAGCCGTTCTGCACGCCGGCGACCTACGTCCCCAGCACCCTCGCGATCGCGATGGCTCCCGACGGCAGCCGACTCCTGATCGGCGGCAACTTCATCGGCATCAACGGCGCTCTCAGCGGCGGCATGGCCTCGGTCGACCCGGTCACAGGCGCCACCGAGGAGTGGGACGCCAACACCGCCGGACCGAACGGCCAGCCGATCAACACCAACTGCCTCGGCCGCGTCAGCGCCATCGTCACGCAGGGCAGCAACGCCTACGTGACCGGTGTCGGCGACCCGCCGGGCTGCTACGAGGGCACCTACTCGGCCAACATCTCCAACGGGTCGATCAACTGGAACTCCTCGTGCCTGGGTGCCTCACAGGGCATCACCATCATGAACAACATCCTGTACAAGGGCTCCCACCAGCACGACTGCGCCTTCAACAAGGGCGGCGCCCTCGGCGGCTTCGTGGGTGGCACCGGACGGGCGACGTTCATCCACCACCACCTCGTGGGCCAGAACCTCAGCGACGGCAGCTTCGTGCACTGGTCGCCGAACACCAACGGCTCCGGCTCGGCCGCGACCGGCCCGCACGTGATCACCAACGACGGCACCCAGATCATCGTCGGCGGCGACTTCACCTCGGTGAACAACGCGAACCAGACCTACCTGACCAGGTTCGTGGCGAACGGCAACCACGCGACCCCGGCGGTCCCGGGGCGTAGCTACAACTCCGACCCGTTCGGTGGCCAGCCCGGCGTCCTGACCGCGAACCTCGCGATCACGGTGCAGCCGACCGCGGCCGGCACCCTGACGCTGCTGATCCCGGCCGCGGACGACGCGGACTCCGGGACTCTGACCTACAACATCTACCGGGACAACGGGACCAACCCGATCGCCACCATGTCGGCCGAGTCGTACACGTGGAGCAGACCGACGCTCCGCTACGACGACACCGGGCTGGCGGCCGGTTCGACCCACACCTACCGCGTCAGCGCCAGTGACGGCACCTTCACCAGTGCCAAGTCCACAGCCGTGTCCGGAACCGTCGCGACGAGCGCTCCCCCGCCGTTCACGACTGCGATGTCGAACCTGACCCCGCAGGTGTGGTGGCGGCTGAACGACTCCGGCAGCACCGCCGCCGACTCCAGCTCCACCGGCACGAACACCGGTGACTTCATCGGTGGCGTCGCCACCGGGCAGCCCGGCGTCGTGAGCGGCGACTCCGCAGTCACCCTGAACGGCACCGACGGCTACGTCACCTCCGACCAGCCGTTCTCGGCGCCGGGTGCGTTCTCGGAGTCGGCCTGGATCAAGACCAACACCATCTCCGGTGGTGTGATCATGGCCCAGAGCAGCATCCAGAGCGGATCCGGCGGGACCACCGACCGGGCTCTGGTGATGGACAACAACGGCGACATCTCGTTCGCGCTCGCCGGCCGTGGAATCAACTTCCGCAACCAGGACACCATCTGGAACGACGGCAAGTGGCACCAGGTCGTCGGCACCTACGACGGCACGAGCACGCTGAGCCTGTACGTCGACGGACAGCTGATCGGCACCACGGTCACCACCCGCGCGGCGACCGGCCTGCCCAGCAGCTACCTCCGGGTCGGCTACGCCGACATGTCCAAGCTGCAGCAGCTCGGTGTGTTCGGCCAGAACTTCTACGGGCGGCAGTGGCCGGCCTCGTCGTTCTGGCAGGGCACCGTCGACGAGGCGGCGGCGTACAACTACGCGATGAGCCTGGACCAGGTGCAGGCGATGTACGCGGCCGGGGTCGCCGACACAGGCGGGTCGGGCCCGCAGAACGAGGCTCCGGTGGCGGCGTTCACGCCGACCATGAGCCACCTCAGCGGGTCGTTCGACGGCTCGGCCTCCCACGACCCGGACGGCACCATCGCGTCCTACGACTGGGACTTCGGCGACGGGACTCCGCACGGCACGACGCAGTCGGTCAACCACACCTACAGCACCGGTGGCGACTACACCGTCACGCTGACGGTGACCGACAACGACGGTGCGACCAACTCGGTCTCGCAGGTCGTCACGGCGACCCAGCCGTCCACGACCACCACGTCGACGCTGATCGCCAACGGCTCGTCGTGGGCCTGGAAGTTCGACAACAACGCGCTGCCCGGCAACTGGAACTCGCCGTCGTTCGACGCCTCGGGCTGGAACCAGGGCAACGCGATCCTCGGGTACGGGCCGAGCTCGGTGATCACCAAGATCGACACCGCGTTCTCCGATCCGTCGACGCGCCCGCTGGCGGCGTACTTCACCAAGCAGTTCCAGGTCACCGACGCGTCGGCAGTCACCCAGCTGACGCTGAACACCGTCGCCGACGACGGCATCGTGGTGTACGTCAACGGGACCGAGGTCGGGCGCTCCAACATGCCCAGTGGCACGGTCACCCCGAACACGTTCGCCAGCACGTCGGTGCCGACCGGAAGCGCCCAGCACCCGACGTTCAACGTGCCGACGAGCCTCTTGGTCAACGGCACCAACGTGATCTCGGCGGAGACGCACATGAACTACCGCAAGGGCGCCAACCTGACGTTCGACCTGAACGCGACGATCACGATCGCCCAGTGAGCGCCTCGAAGACCTCCGTCACCCGGTGACGGAGGTCTTCGAGCGTTCCGGAGTTGTCGATCACGTGGGTGGCCACGGCCAGCCGGTCCGCCCGTGATGCCTGGGCGGCGAGTCGGGACCGCGCTTCCTCCTCGGACCAGCCGCGGTCGCGGACGGCGCGCTCGACCTGCTGCTCGGGCGGGACGTCGACGACGATGACGGCGTCGAAGTCGGAGGCCTGACCCGTCTCGACCAGGAGCGGGATGTCGTGCACGACCAGCGCGCCCTCGGGGGCGGACCGCTCGATCTCGGCGGCGCGAGCCCGCGCCAGGGGGTGGATGATCGCCTCCAGCGCAGCCCGGCGTTCCGGGTCCGCGAACACGACGGCACCCAGGCGAGCGCGGTCCAGTCCACCCTCGGAGTCGAGCATGTCCGGACCGAACTCGGCCACCACAGCCGCGAGCCCCGGGGTGTCCGCGGCGACGACCTCGCGGGCGAGGGCATCGGCGTCCACCACCACTGCTCCGAGCTCGCGCAGCAGTCTCGAGACCGTGCTCTTCCCCGCGGCGACCCCACCCGTGAGTCCCGCGCGCATGCGCCGAACCGTAACGCACGAGGGGTTCCATTTCCGTGCCGGGAGTGCTGGGGTGTGACCACCCCTCAACTCCGGCGCTTTGAGAAGGGATTCACCTGTGTCCTTGATCAGGAACAAGTCACTCACGGCTGCTGCCGTCGGCAGCACCGTCTTGGCAGTCAGTCTGCTGGGGCTTCCGAGTCAGGCCGCCACCCATGGTCAGACCCCGGCAGCCCGTCCCACCTCCCATCTCGGCTCCTCACAGAGCGTCAGTGCGGGCTACCACGACGCCCGCCAGCTGTCGGGGTCGGCGCTCACACGCTCGCTGCGTCAGCAGGTCGAGTCGCGTAGCAAGGCCGACCAGCGCTACTACCGCAGCCTCGGCGTCCAGTCCGTCGTCTCGATGGACCCGCTGACCCACACGGTCCGCGACCTCGGCAAGCTCAACGGCTATCTCACCGGACGCTCCTCGGCGCCGGCTCGTCAGGTCGCCCTGCGCTACGTGCGCTCCCATCTGTCGGCCCTCGGTCTGCACCGCGGCGATCTGAAGACGCTCCAGTTCCGCAAGGACTACGTCGACTCGCTCGGCGTCCACAACCTGTCGTGGACCCAGCATGCGGCGGGCCGCACGCTGTTCGGCAACGGCCTGATCGTCCGGGTCACCCGCGACGGCCGCGTGCTCGCGGTCCAGGGCAGCCCGGTCACCCGGCTGGCGAAGCTGGCTGCGGCCGCACCGACCAGCTCGAAGGTGACCGCCTCCGACGCCCGAACCAGGTCCGCGAGCGACGTGCGCGGCACGCTGACGCCCGCCTCCGTCGCAGCGACCCGAGGTGGCGCCTCGGCGCAGACCAAGTGGTCCAACGGCGACTTCTCGCAGGCCGTGTGGTTCGTGACCCCGTCGGGTCTGCGGCCGGGCTGGTCGACGTACGTCCAGACCAGCAAGGGCGCCTTCCAGCACGTGATCGACGCAGTGAGCGGCGCGACGCTGTACCGGCACTCGAACACCGACGACGCCAACGGCGACGCGGATGTGTACGACAACTACCCGGGCGCGGCCAAGGGCGGCAAGGCCAAGGTGGTCAACTTCTACAAGCGTGGCTGGCTCAAGAAGGGTGCGTCGTTCCTCAAGGGCTCGAGCGTCACGGCGTTCGCCGACCTCAACGACGACGACCACATCCAGGCCCGTGAGAAGACCAAGATCCCGGGCACCAAGCACGGTGCCCAGTTCAAGCTGGTCAAGTTCGGCAAGTCGGCCTCGTCGTTCTGCAAGAAGTGGGTCTGCACCTGGGACCCGCACACCACGAACTCGTGGCGCACCAACATGAACGAGGCCACCGCCAACGGCTTCTACTTCGCCAGCAACTTCCACGACTGGCTGCAGAAGAAGCCGATCTCGTTCACCGCGGCGGCCGGAAACTTCACCGCCAAGGGCGGCGACCCGGTGATGCTGAACACCCTCGACGGTGCGGACACCGACAGCGGCATGCCCGACGGCGACCACATCGACAACGCCAACATGGCCACGCCTCCGGACGGCATCTCACCGATCATGCAGATGTACCTGTTCCACCTCGCCGGAGCCAGCGACGCCGAGGACCCGTTCGTCCCGACGACCGGCTCGCTCGACGCGTCCGTGGAGTACCACGAGTACACCCACGGTCTGTCCAACCGTCTGGTCATCGACGCCAACGGCAACTCGACGCTGAACAGCATCCAGGCCGGCTCGATGGGTGAGGCGTGGAGCGACTACTACGCGATGGACTACCTGGTGGCCCACCACTTCCTCAAGGACACCAAGAAGGCCGGCGAGCTCCTCGAGGGCAAGTACGTCGCGGCAGGCCAGCACCTGATCCGCACCATGGCCATGGACTGCCCGGTGGGCGCCAAGACCAAGGGCTGCACCTCGGGTGCCGTCGCCGGCGTCAAGGGTGGCTACGTCTACGGGGACTTCCCGAACGTCATCGGCAGCCCCGAGGTCCACGGGAGCGGCGAGATCTGGGGCCAGACCCTGTGGCAGCTGCGCGAGAAGCTCGGGCGCAAGGTCACCGACAACCTGGTCACCCGTGCGATGACCATGTCGGCCGAGGACCCCGACTTCCTCGACATGCGCAACGCCATCGTGCGAGCCGACCTGGTCGCCTACCACGGCAAGTACAAGAACGCGATCTGGAAGGTGTTCGCCAACCGAGGGATGGGCTTCTTCGCCGGGTCGATCGACTCCGACGACACCACTCCGGCCAGCGACTTCCACATGCCGCCGAAGGCCAGCCACCCGCACGACGGGAAGGTCAGCGGCACGGTGACCGACGCGACCACGGGTGACCCCGTGGCCGGGGCTCTCGTGCAGGTGACGGGTCAGGGCTACCAGAACACCGCGATCACGGCGGCGGACGGGAGCTACACGATCTTCCCGGCCGGGGTCGGACTGGTCACCGGCAAGTACGCCAAGGTCGTCGCGAGCTTCCCGGGCTACCTGGGCGATGCTCATGCCGGCAGGGCGGTTCGCGTCAACGACTTCAACCCGGCGACGGACTCGACCGACTTCCAGATCACCCGCGACTGGGCCGGTCTGGACGGAGGCGCGTCGATCGTCTCGGCTGAGGGGAGCGACTACTCGTTCGCGGGCTGCGGTCCGGCTCAGGCCTTCGACCAGAGCTCGGGCACGAGCTGGGTGACCGACGCCGGTGCTGCACCGGGGACCGTGGGCACCTTCGACCCGAAGACGATCGAGGTGAAGCTGCCGCAGGCGGTGGACGTCGACAGCTTCCAGGTCGATCCCAGCGAGACCTGTGGGACGGGCACCAGCTCGGCCACCGGTGACCTGCTCATCGAGACGTCGCCGAACGGCACGGTCTGGACCGTGGCCGCGCACCCGACGTTCGACGGCAACGACGTGGGGCACCTCAACGTGGTCCCAGCCACGGCCGGCACGAGCAACGTGCTCTACGTGCGAGCGACGATCGAGGCGAACCAGACCCCGACGCCGTACTCGGACAACTGCCCGGGTGGAGGGTTCGGTGGCTGCACCTACTCCTCGCTCACCGAGCTGGTGGTCGCCGGCGCTGCGGCGCCCTGACAGTCGGCAGCACGTACGACGGCCCGGACCGCACGGTCCGGGCCGTCGTATGTCTGGAACCGAGTCCGATCGCGAGTCACTCGAAGCCGACCAGTCGCTCCAGGCTGTGGGGCGGCCGGCAGTCCTGCGAGGAGCCCGTGGGTGGCTGGGTGCAGAAGATGATGCTGCCGCGGTAGACCTGCGCGTACACCTGGTGGTTCACGCCGCGGTCGACGGAGTACCGGATCTCGACACCCTCGATCAGCGGGAAGCCCGTCGACGCGACCCGCAGCCCGACCAGGAGGCCCCAGCCCCGACGGGCGTCGGTGATCGTCGCACCGATCGCCGGACGGCTGCCGCGCCCCTCGCGCGACGGGTAGCCGGGCGCGCCGAAGAACTGGTACGTCGGCCGGTGCGGGCCGGTGACCCGGGCGCCGAGCAGCCGCACACCGCGGGCCCCGACCAGGCGGACGTCGGTGATCGTCACCGGTTGGTGGCCGGCTCGGAGCTCGAGCACCTCGGCCCCGTCGGTCACCACTCCCCCGCCGCTCAGCGACCAGTTGTTGCCGTGTCGCGCGACGGTGACCAGGCTGTGGCCCGTCGGCGGCGCCGACGACCGCGACCCGCTGGTCGATGCCACGCACGCCCCGCCGACCGCCAGGGCGACGAGCCCGAGGCCGCCAGCGCCCCACGTTCGTCTCACTCCTCCTGAACCCGATCGGCGTTGTAGATGGACGTGGCCTTGTCGGGACAGAACTTCGAGGTGTCCTCCGAGGAGAGCTCCAGCTTGTGCTCGGAGTTGTTCTCCGTCGAGGCGTCGAGCGCCACTCCGAACAGTGAGAAGTATCCGGAGAACGTCGTCTTGCTGGAGCGCGCCACCCAGGGGGTCTGCCCCTTGGCCACCTTGATCGCGTAGGCGTCGTGACAGGCCCACGGCGACAGGGTCGCGGAGTAGTGGTCGAGGCCTCCCAGCCACTGCTCGGGCACGAAGCGACGCTCTCCGCTGTCGCGCATGAGGTTGTAGTCGACGTGGCCGGGGTCCGCCCCGACGCACCACTGACGCTGCTTGCGGAAGATCCACTGCTGCCTGAAGTAGCCGACGAACCAGGTGCCGACGCGGTCGTCGTTGCCGGCCTTCGCCGAGTCCTCGGTGCTGAGCGTGAGGCCGCCCTTGTAGTTGCCGAGGCGGCCGCCGTAGGCGATGGACGTCTTCGTCGTCCGCCCGTTCTTCAAGACGTAGTGCTCGTGACCGTTCTTCGTCGTCCAGATCGGCTGCACCGGCACCCAGCGCTGCTGGGTGTGCGAGTCGCCCTTCTGGTCGCGCCACGCCGACACCGGTTCCCCGGACCGGCACGCCCCGGGATCCCCGGTGAGGTAGCACACGTGGTGCTTCAGGTCGCAGGTCTTCTTCGGCCGCTTGCCGTCGTTGGCACCCGTCTCGTCGCCCTCGTCGGCGTCCGCCACGTCGTACGCCGACTCGTCGGCGTAGTCGGTCTCGACCGGGGTGAGCGGGTTGGGCGTCGGCGCCTCCACCGGGGTCGCGCCGGCGAAGCCGAGGTCGATCCCGGCCACGGGCCCTCCCGGAAGCCCGCGCAGCTCGTCGAAGTCGTCGGGGTTGGGGACCGTCACCGCATCTCCGGGGACCGTGGGCGCGCGCACGTCGAAGTCGAAGACGCGGTCCCAGCTGCCGTCGGCGGACGTGGCCTCTGCCTGGAGCGTGATGGTCCCGTCGGGGTTGACGAGAGGCCGGTCGGCCGCCGAGGGCCAGCTGGGCCCGACCACACGCCACCCACCGTCGGAGTCGGTGACCGCCGTGCCGACGAGATAGCCATCGGTGCCGGTGCCGCCGACCGTGTGCTGGGCCACGACCGCTTGCAGCCGCACCGTGGCTCCGACGAGCGGCGTCCCGTCCGGCAGCCGCACGGTGCCGGTCAGCGGCGACGGGATCGTGGCCGCGTCGGCAGGCGCGCGCGACGCCGACGAGGGAGAGGGTCAGGACAACGGCGCACCCGGCGGTGATCCTGCGCTGACGACGTGAGCTGGTGGACATGATGGACGTACTCCCCGAGTCGAGTAGGCGTCACCGGACAGCGACAGGGCCATGTATAGATGGCCACCTAGACACACGGCAAGTCGCTCTCCACAGGGGAGCGCCACAGATGCTGGGGCTCGAGTCCCAGAACGACGGAAGGGCCCGGCCGAGGCCGGGCCCTTCCGGGCGATTCGTGCTGCGGTGCGCTCAGGCGCCGCCGCCGGTGAGCTTCTCGCGAAGCGCCTGCAGCGCCTCGTCGGAGGCCAACGAGCCGCTGTCGGTCTCGTCGACCTCCTCGCCACCGGAGGAGTACGACGTGGCCTCGCCGGCCTCGACCTCGGCCTGCTTGGCCTCGGCCTGCTGGCGCACGTGGGCCTCCCAGCGGGCGTGCGCCTGGGCGTACTGGTCCTCCCAGACCTTGCGCTGCTCGTCGAAGCCCTCGAGCCACTCGCCCGTCTCCGGGTCGAAGCCCTCGGGGTAGATGTAGTTGCCCTGGTCGTCGTAGGTCGCGGCCATGCCGTAGAGCGTCGGGTCGAACTCCTCGACATCAGCGGCCGTGGCGGTCTCGTTCGCCTGCTTCAGCGACAGCGAGATCCGGCGACGCTCGAGGTCGATGTCGATGATCTTGACCATGACGTCGTCGTTGACCTGGACGACCTGCTCCGGGATCTCCACGTGGCGCTCGGCCAGCTCGGAGATGTGGACCAGACCCTCGATGCCCTCCTCGACCCGAACGAACGACCCGAACGGCACCAGCTTGGTGACCTTGCCCGGCACGATCTGGCCGATCTGGTGGGTGCGGGCGAAGTGCTGCCAGGGGTCCTCCTGCGTCGCCTTCAGCGACAACGAGACCCGCTCGCGGTCCATGTCGACGTCGAGGACCTCGACGGTGACCTCGTCACCGACGTTCACGACCTCGCTCGGGTGGTCGATGTGCTTCCACGACAGCTCGGACACGTGGACCAGACCGTCCACGCCGCCGAGGTCGACGAACGCACCGAAGTTGACGATCGACGAGACGACGCCCTTGCGGATCTGACCCTTCTGCAGCTGGGTCAAGAAGCCGTGGCGCACCTCGGACTGGGTCTGCTCGAGCCACGCACGACGCGACAGGACGACGTTGTTGCGGTTCTTGTCGAGCTCGATGATCTTCGCCTCGAGCGTCTGGCCGACGTACGGCTGGAGGTCGCGGACGCGACGCATCTCGACCAGGGACGCCGGCAGGAAGCCGCGGAGCCCGATGTCGAGGATCAGGCCGCCCTTGACGACCTCGATGACGGTGCCCTCGACGACGCCGTCCTCCTCCTTGACCTGCTCGATCGTGCCCCAGGCGCGCTCGTACTGGGCGCGCTTCTTGGACAGGATCAGCCGACCCTCCTTGTCCTCCTTCTGGAGGACCAGCGCCTCGACCTTGTCACCGACGGTGACGACCTCGTTGGGGTCGACGTCGTGCTTGATCGACAGCTCGCGCGAGGGGATGACGCCCTCGGTCTTGTAGCCGATGTCGAGGAGGACCTCGTCGCGGTCCACCTTGACGATGGTGCCGTCGACGATGTCGCCGTCGTTGAAGTACTTGATGGTGCCGTCGATCGCGGCCAGGACGTCCTCTTCGGACCCGATGTCGTTGACCGCTACCTGGGGGGCTTCGGTGTCGGCGTAAGCGAAGGCGCTGCTCGTCATATGGAAGGAGTTTCCTCGGATGGATGGAGTTGTGGGCGGGCACGCGTGAAGCCTGGTCACTACCATCGGGTTTCCGAGGTCGACCTGAGCGGACCGCGGCGGTGAGATAGCGAGCCTGTGTCCGCTCCGTCCGGGACGTCGGCAGACTCCAAGCGCCCTGCGAGTCTACGCGGGCCCCCTCGGGAACGTCCAACTCGCGCGAGGGTGCGATCGCGGTCGTCCGGGATGCGTGACGTCGAGGGATGTGTCAGGCGGGTGACAGAGCATCGCGGCCGTACCGCGCATCCTCGGCTCATGCCCGCACGCACGCTCCTCGCCTCCACCGCCCTCATCGCAGCCGTCGCCGCCGCCTCCGTGGCCGCCTACGTCGGTATCCACGACGGCGGAACCTTCTCGCCCGCTGCCGAGCCGGACTCTTTGAGCCTCCACGACGCCGGTGCCGCGGCCGACCCCTCGCTGGCGGTGACGACGATCAGCCAGGCCCAGTTCAAGAACCTCACCCTGGGGCTCAACCGAGGCTGCGCCACGCGCGACTCGATCACGTTCTGCCAGGCCGTCCTTCCCTCTCGGTCGCACAACCCGACCTGGGAGGTCTACCTCGACCTCGGCCAGCCCACGGACCTCTCCGCGGGCAAGATGGACGTCAGCATCCCGGACGAGGGCTACACCGGAGCGGCCGTTCCCGACACCTCGGGCGCGGGTCCGTACGTCAGGCTGCAGTGGAACTCGTCGTCGTACGACATCTCCTACACCACCACCACGTACACGACGATCACGCTCGGTCAGACCCAGTACTCGTTCACGTGCTCGGTGGAGGAGGGCCCGCCCCAGCAGACGCTGCCGAGCATCTGCGGGTTCGACGACCCGCCGGCCTCCTAGCGCTCGCTCATCCGGTCTGGCCGTCGATCGACTGCCGGATCAGGTCGGCATGGCCGATGTGACGCGCGTACTCCTCGATCAGGTGCGCGAGGATCCAGCGCAAGGTGAACGTCTCGCCCGTTCGCGGACTCGCCAGCACCGACTCGGTGTCCAGGCCATTGCCTTCGAGCGCCTCGTCGACCACCCGGTCGGACCGGCGTACGGCCTCGTCGAAGAGCGCTCGCAACTCGCTGGGGCTGTCGTCTCGCGCGGACTCGATGTCCCAGTCGGTGTCCCAGTCCATCGTGTCGAACGGCGGCGCGAAGCCGGCGTCGCGGAACCAGTGGTCGAACCACTGCGACTCGACCAGGGCCAGGTGCTTCATCAGCCCGCCCAGCGTCAGGTCGCTCGGAGGCAGTGGGACGGCGAGCTGCTCCTGCGTGAGCCCGGCGCACTTCCAGCGCAGCGTGTCGCGCTGGTAGGCCAGCATGCCGCGCAGCACGGCCACCTCGTCGCCGTGCAACGGAGCCTCGACGCGGGAGCTGACGTCGTACACCTGCGGCTCGCTCACAAGCGCACATCGTAGAAGTTCGGGTCGTGTGCCTGAGGACGGGCTATAGACCGTTCTCAGGCACACGACCCGTGAATGCGCTAGGGCAGGGCGTGCAGATCGCCCGTTCGGGCGATGGCCAGCAGGTGCTCGTGGGCGCGGTCGGCGACCGGGCTCTGCCCGCGGCGCGAGGCCAGGTCGACCAGGGCCCAGAGGTCCGCCGCTCGCGCCAGCTCCAGGCTCTCCTCCGCGTGGGTCCCACGCCGTCCACACCAGGCCGCGAGCACGGCGTCGGCGTACGCCGGCTCCCGGTCGAAGCGGAGCAGGTTGCCGAGGTCGGTGAACGGGTGGCCGGCGTGGGCGAACTCCCAGTCGAGCACGGCGGTCACCGTCAGTGTGGCCGGGTCGACGAGCACGTTCTTCGGGTTGGCGTCGGAGTGGACCAGGCAGGTCCGGCCCACCGAGTCGAGCAGGACCTGCGCACGCTCGGCGACCGCGCGCAACGACGGGAGGTCGTCCGGGCGGAGGTCGAGCCCGCCGCCGAGCTCGTCGACGAACCCCGGCAGCCCGTCGGGAACGCCGAAGTCCCCGATCGTGAGGTCCGCGTCGACGAAGGGGCCGGGCCGGAGCATCGGCATGCCGGCCAGGTCGGCCATCAGCCCACCCAGGTGGCTCCCGAGCCGGGAGAGCCCGTCGTCGTCGAGCGTCGGCAGGACGACGTCGCCCCGCTCACCGGCCACGAACGACGTGACCAACAGACCGGGCTGGTCGGACGCCACTGCCCCGCGGCGTACCTCCAGGACGTCGGGGACGGGCACGAGTCCGCGGACCAGACGCAGCACGGCGGCGTCGATCTCGGGGGCCGTGTCGTCGCGCCGCCCGGGCGGGTAGACGCGGACCACGCTCCGCTCCCCCGCCGCCTCGGCGAGGTAGGTCTGTCCCGACCAGCCGCCCGCGAGTGGGGTCATCCCGGCGAATTCCACCCCGCCACCCTGTCAGCCGACCAGTAGGGTCGCCAGCGTGGAGGACCACCTGCCGCAGCGCGTGCGGGTCGAACGTCGTGCGGTCGGTGAGGCCGAGTCGCGCCGCGCCAACGGCCCCGACTGGGACCGGTACGCCGACGAGTACCAAGCCACGCACGGCGGGTTCCTCGGCGACACCGGCTTCGTGTGGGGCCCCGAGGGACTCAGCGAGGACGACGCAGGCGTCCTCGGCGACGTGACCGGGCGCGACGTCCTCGAGGTCGGGTCGGGCGCCGGGCAGTGCTCGCGCTGGGTCCGCGTGCACGGCGGTACGTCGTACGGCCTCGACCTCTCGGCGCGCCAGCTCCAGCACTCCCGCCGCATCGACGAGGAGAGCGGCGTCGTCGTCCCGTCGGTCCTGGGAACGGCGACGGCCCTGCCGTTCGCCGACCGGTCCTTCGACGTCGTGTTCTGCTCGTTCGGGGCGATGCAGTTCATCGCCGACCTCGACGTCGCCGTCTCGGAGGTGGCCCGGGTCCTGCGCCGGGAAGGCAGGTTCGCCTTCTCGGTGACCCACCCGACGCGGTGGAGCTTCCCCGACGACCCGTCGGAGGCGGGCCTCACCGCGACGTCGTCCTACTGGGACCGCCGGCCCTACGTCGAGGTGGACGACGAGACCGGACAGGTCGCCTACGTCGAGCACCACCGGACCCTCGGCGACTGGGTCGGGCTGCTCGCCGGCAGCGGGTTCCGGATCGTGACCCTGCTCGAGCCCGAGTGGCCCGAGGGTCACGACCGGGTCTGGGGCGGATGGTCGCGCGTGCGGGGACGACTCACCCCCGGAACGGCGATCTTCGCCGCCGATCTCCTCTGAGCGGGAGGCTCAGCCCTTCGGCAGGAAGGGGACGGACCGACCACGCAGGGCGAAGGCCCCCAGCCCCAGTCCACCGAGGACGATCGCGAGCAGCAGGCGCTCGATGTTGCGCGAGCCCTGCCCGTCGCTGCCGTTGATCTCGAAGTCGTAGGCCATCAGGCCCATCGATCCCGCCGGCGCGCCGTAGATCATCCCGTCGGTGTGCGCGCGCTTGGCGCCCGCGACGAGCGTGGCGTAGAGCTTGCCGTACTGCTGGGCCGTGTCCTGCCCCGCCTGCACGATCTTGACCACGCCGCGCTTGGAGAGCTCGTTGGCGCCGTTCTTCAGCTTCGGGGCACCGTCGCGCGCCTGCTGCATCCCGTCGGCGAGCTGTCCCGAGCCGGTGGCGGCCGAGTCGAGCCCGTCGGAGAGCTGGTGGGCGCCACCGTCGAGCTGGCTGAGCCCGGCAGCCAGGGCAGCCGCACCGCAGCGAAGCGTCTTGGTGGGGTCGCACCGCGGACCCGGCGTCCCCAACCCGGCCAGGATCTGCTCGCGCAGGGTGTTCACGAGCAGCGGGATGCCGGCCTGGACGGCGAGCGCCGCCTCCTTGATGCCGCACTGGGTGTGGATGCAGTCCTTGTAGTTGCCGTGCGAGAGGCCGGCCCGCAGCTGGTCGAGCCCCGCCCCCTTGTTCAGCAGCTTGGAGTCGGCCTGGGTCGCGATGGTGTGCAGGCTGGACTGCAGCAGGGCCAGCTGCTGGTCGTAGTCGCCGCCGGCCTTGAACCGCGCGATCATCGCCGCGACGGCGTCCTGGCAGTCGGAGTCGCCCTGGCATCCCCGGGTGTTCCCGATCGCGGTCAGCTGGTTCTCGAGGTCACCCTCGCTGACGATCTGGAGGTTCCCGTACGGCGGGACGGGGATCGCCACGCCGGGGTTCTGGCTGCGGCTCAGCAGGGCCGAGCTCTCCAGGCTCTTCACCGCGTCGATGGCACCGCAGCTCTTCGGGGTCTTCCCGAAGGCAGAGATCAGGCAGTCGTTCGAGGTCCCGACCTCGAGCCCCTGCTGGATGGCGTTGAGACCGCCGAGCAGGCTCTTCTTCGTGGGCTTGTCGCCGATGCTGCCGACGCCGTTCGCGATCTTGGTCAGCGCGCCGAGCAGCAGGCGGTACTTGTGGTTGTGGCTGAGCTGATGCGGGAGCGTCGCCAGCGCGGTGTGCAGCTGGGTCAGACCGGCGGCCAGCTTGTGGCCACCGACGCTGGCCTGGTGGGCGCCGTCGGCGAGCTTGGCCGAGCCGGGTGCGGCCTGGCCGGCCAGACCGGCCTGGAGCTGGTGGGCGCCGTTGTTGAGCTTGATCAGACCGGCCAGGAGCTGCCCGGCCCCGTCCCGCAGCCGCAGCAGGTTCACGTTGATCTTGGTGGCGCCGGCCGCCAGCTTGTCGCCGGTCTTCGCCCCGGACTGGTAGCTGTCGACCGCCGTGGTGAACGTCGGGTTGGTCGTCGGGTCCACCGGCACGGCCGTGAACGACACCGGCGGGACCAGCCCGTCGGTGAGATGGGCGGTGTAGCCGAACGAGACCGTGTCGGACCCGATCGGCGGGAAGAGTGTGAGGAGGTACTCCATCTGGGTGCCGCCGTGGCCGTCGCCGCCCATGCTGGCCGCCACCGAGTTGACGTCGGTGAAGTTCTTCGGCAGGTCGAACACGACGGTCCCGACGATCGGGATCGGGACGTCGCTGGTCTCGGTCTTGGTGCCGCCCGCGCCGTCGGTGAAGGTCAGCGGCACCTGCTTGGTCGTGAGGTTCTTGACGGTGTAGGTGACCTTGACGTCACCGGTGGCGCCGACCAGGTCACCGGCCGAGACCTTCTTGCCGTCCAGGACGTAGCTGACCGCCACGGACAACGGGAGCTTGGCGGAGTCGAACGTCGAGACGCTGCGCCCCTGCGACACTCCGTTGACGTTGAAGTGCTGTGAGAGAACGCCGTCCTTCGGGCTCAGCCCTCCGAACCCGTTGAGGTTGCGCAGGCCGTCGGGATCGACCGGGTTGGCCACGGTGACCGACCCGTCGCCGGTCAGCGTCAGCTGCTCGTAGATGCGTGAGCTGTCGATCTTGCCGTCGGCGTCGAGATAGGTCTGGACGGTCTCGGTGTTCACCGTAGAGACGTCGGAGGAGCCGCTGACCGTGGCGAAGGCGGAGGCCGGACCGAGACCCACGACGGCGGTCGCCGCCAGGACCGCGACAAGCCGCGTCCTGCGGCCGATGACCGAGGCCCTCATCGGGCGTCCTCCTGGAGCTTCGCGCCCGCACCTGCAGGTGCGGGCTCTTCCTCGGGTGTCGGCGCCGCCGGCTCGCGGGAGGGTGTCTCCTCCTGGGTGGTACCGCCGGGGGCGACCAGGGCGGCGGCGAAGAAGCCGAACGCGACGGCCACCAGGACGCTCGTCGAGGTCGAGACCGACGTCCGCAGGACCTGGCTCGGCGCCTCGATGTAGGTCGTCTCGTAGCTACCGGCCAGGACCGCCGCTCCCAGCAGCTGCGTCCAGAGCGAGAGCCGCTCGCGGCTCACGGCGGCGACGACGCTGCACAGCGCCACCACCACGGCCACGGCGATCGCGTGGCCCAGCGCGGTGTCGGGAAGGAACCCGGCGCGGACGAGGTAGCCCAGCCACGAGAAGGCGAACCCGATCAGGAACCCGGCGAGCCGCAGCTGCGGGCTGCGACCGGGCACCAGCGCGACGACCGCACCGCTTCCAGCGCCCATGAGCGCCACCGACTCGACGTCGAGCCCCAGTCCGGCACTCAGCACGATCACGAGGATCGAGGCCACGGTCAGCACGGCTCCTGACAGCAAGGTGGCTCGCACGCAGTTCCCTCCCTGGCGCCGGGTCCGAGCTTCCCGCCGCATCCACCACACCCGACCCGGGCACGGACTGGCCCGGAGGATATAACGATTCGCGGACGCTACCTAACCCTCCAGTAACTTCGCCAGGGTCGTGCGTCCTGGTTCGGGAGCCAGGGTCGGCGGCGATTAGGCTCCGGCCATGGCGCGTGCGGTGGAGTCGTCGTCGGCCGCCGCCCGGATCCGCGGTGGCGGCGGGGTCGCCGCAGCCGTGCTGGTGTTCAACGGCGCGACGTACGGCTTCACGATCGCCTCCGCCCACATCCTGGGGCCGACCGGGTACGGCGCCCTGGCCGCCTGGATGAACCTGCTCATGGTCGTCAACGTCGGCTCCCTCGGCCTGCAGGCCACGGCCGCGCGACGGCTCTCGTCGGGTGAGCACGAGCTCGACGACGTCGAGCCGCACCTGGTCCGGCTCACCCTGGTCAGCTCGCTCGGGCTCGGTCTGGTGCTGCTGGTGCTGACCCCGCTGATCAACGTCACCCTGCAGCTCGACGACCTGCTCATGGCGGCGTTGCTGGGCGTCTCCGCCGTACCCCTGACCCTCGTGGGCGGCCTGAGCGGGATCCTCCAGGGCGAGCGCCGCTGGGGGGCGTTCTCCGCCGTCCAGGTCTGCCTGGGCGCGCCTCGTCTCGTGCTCGGCATCGCCCTGATGCTGTGGCGACCCGAGCCACGCTGGGGCGCCATTGCCGTCACCGTGACGATGGTCGTCCCGGTCTGGGTGGGTCTGCGGGCGTTGCGCCACCGGCGCGCTCCCGGCCGTCGCAGGACGCTGCCGGTCCCGGGCGGCGAGGACCTGCGCTCGCTCGTGGTCGAGATGGTCCACAACTCACAGGCACTGCTCGCGCTGTTCGCCGTCAGCAACGTCGACCTGATCGTCGCCCGCCACGTGCTCGACTCCCACGAGGCCGGCCTGTACGCCTCCGGCCTGATCCTGGCCAAGGCCGTGCTGTTCCTGCCGCAGTTCGTCTCGATCGTCGCGTTCCCGTCGATGGCCTCCGGCGAGAGCCCGCGGACGTTCATCCTGGCGGTCGGCTCGGTGATCGGGCTGGGCTGCCTGGCGACGCTGGCGACGGCGGTGCTGCCCGGCCTCGCCCTGATCTTCGTCGGCGGCTCGGAGTACGGCGACGTGAGGTCGCGGCTGTGGGTCTTCGCCGTGCTCGGCACCCTGCTCGCGGTGATGATGATGGTGGTCTACGCCCTGATCGCGCGTGGCGGACAGCGCAGCGTCTACCTCACCTGGCTCGCGCTGGCCGCCATCGTGGCGCTGGGCCTCACGGTGCACACGGTCACCGCCATGCTGACGATCGTCATCGCCGTGGACGCCGTGCTCGTGCTGATCCTCCTCGTCGCCCACCAACGCGGCCGCGGCCTGCCGGTCACCGGGATCACCGAGCCGTTCGCCTCCGGCTGACCCGAGCCGCCCTAGTGCGCGGCGTCGTGCCAGGACCGCCCGGTGCCGACCGAGACGTCCAAGGGCACGGCCAGGTCGGCGGCCCCGCCCATCTCGCGCCGCACGATCTCCTCCAATGCCTCGCGCTCGCCCGGCGCGACCTCGAACACGAGCTCGTCGTGAACCTGCAGGAGCATCCGGGAGGCCAGCCCGGCCTCACGGACGGCGGCGTCGACGTGGAGCATCGCGACCTTGATCAGGTCGGCCGCGGACCCCTGGATCGGCGCGTTGAGCGCCATCCGCTCGGCCATCTCCCGTCGCTGGCGGATGTCGCTGCTGAGGTCGGGCAGGTAGCGCCGGCGTCCGAGGAGGGTCTCGGTGAAGCCGGTGCGCCGGGCGTCGTCCACGACTCCCGCGAGGTAGTCGCGGACCCCGCCGAAGGTCAGGAAGTACTCGTCCATGAGGCCTCGCGCCTCGCTGGGGTCGATCCGCAGCTGCTGGCCCAGCCCGAACGCCGAGAGGCCGTAGGCCAGGCCGTAGTTCATCGCCTTGATCTTGGCCCGCTGCCCCGGCGTGACCTCGTCGGCCGGTACGCCGAAGACCCGCGAGGCGGTGATCGAGTGGAAGTCCTGCCCCGACTTGAACGCCTCGGTCAGCCCGGCGTCCTCCGACAGGTGGGCCATGATCCGCATCTCGATCTGGCTGTAGTCGGCGGTCATCAGGCAGTCGTAGCCCTGCCCGACGACGAATCCCTCGCGGATGCGCCGGCCCTCCTCGGTGCGGATCGGGATGTTCTGCAGGTTGGGGTCGGTGGAGGACAGCCGGCCGGTGGCCGCGATCGTCTGGTTGAACGTCGTGTGGATGCGCCCGTCGGACTGGACGGTCTTCAGCAGCCCCTCGATGGTCTGTCGCAGCCGGATCACGTCGCGGTGGCGCAGCAGGTGCAGCAGGAACGGGTGCTCGGTCTTCTCGAAGAGGCCCTGGAGCGCGTCGGCGTCGGTGGTGTACCCGGTCTTGGTGCGCTTGGTCTTGGGCATCGCCAGCTCGTCGAAGAGCACCACCTGGAGCTGCTTGGGCGAGCCGAGGTTGATCTCCTTGCCGATCACGCGGTAGGCCTCCGACGCGGCGTCGCGGACCTCGGTCGCGAAGTGGCTCTCCAGGGCCTCCAGATGGTCGATGTCGACCGCGATGCCGGTCTGCTCCAGGGTGGCGAGCAGATCGACCAGGGGCAGCTCGACATCGGCGAGGAGCCGCGCTCCCCCGGTCTGCTCGATCTCGCCGTCGAGGGTGTCGGCGAGGTCGAGCACCGCGCGAGCGTGGAGCATCGCGGTGTCGGCAGCGCCGCCGTCGGCGGTCTCGTCGTCGAACAGCAGCTGGTCCTGCCCGGAGTCCGCCCCGTCTGCCGCGCCCTGCTTGAGCTCGCGCTTGAGGTAGCGCAGCGTGAGGTCGGCCAGGTCGTAGGAGCGCTGGTCGGGACGCACGAGGTACGCCGCGAGCGCGGTGTCGCTGACCAGCCCGCGCAACGGCCAGCCACGAGCGGCCAACGCCAGCATCGGCCCCTTGGCGTCGTGGAGCACCTTGTCGCGGCTCGGGTCGCCGAGCCACGTCATCAACGCGGCGTCGTCGTCGGGGGTGACCTCGGTGGCGTCGACCCAGGCGGCCTGCCCGTCGGCTGCGGCCAGCGCGACGCCGCGGACCTCCCCGGTGCCGGCACCCCAGGCGCCGATGACGGTCAGGCCCGTGCGCGTGTCGGGACCGGCGTGGGTCGCGAGCCAGTCGGCGACCTCACCCGCGCCGAGGACGCTTCCCGACAGCGAGAACCCGGAGTCGTCGATGTCGTCGTGCTGCACGTCCCACGACTCCAGCAGCCGCTCGCGCAGCACGCGGAACTCCAGCGAGTCGAAGAGCGTGTGCACCAGCTGGCGGTCCCACGACTGCGCGGCGAGGTCGGACGGGACGAGCTCGAGGTCGAGGTCGCGCACCAGGGCGTTGAGGCGCCGGTTGCGGATGACGTCGCCGAGGTGCTCGCGCAGCGCCTCGCCCTTCTTGCCGGTGATCTGGTCGGCGTGGGTGATGACGCCCTCGAGTCCGTCGTACTCCTTGAGCCAGCGCGCGGCGAACCCCGGGCCCACCCCGGGCACTCCGGGCAGGTTGTCGGAGCTCTCCCCCACGATCGCGGCGAGCTCGGGATAGCGCTCGGGACGTACGCCGTACCGCTCCTCGACGGCGTCCGGGGTCATCCGGGCCAGCTCGGAGACGCCGCGCATCGGGTAGAGCACCGTCGAGTCGTCGGTGACCAGCTGGAAGGCGTCCCGGTCGCCGCTGAGGATCAGCACCTCGAAGCCCTCTGCGAGCGCCTCGGTGACCAGCGTGGCGATGATGTCGTCGGCCTCGTACCCCTCCTTGACGAGGTGCTTGATCCGCAGCGCGTCGAGCACCTCGTTGATCAGCGGGAGCTGGCTGGAGAACTCCTCGGGCGTCTTGTTCCGCTTCGCTTTGTACTCCGCGTACTCCTGGAGGCGGAAAGTCTGCCGGGACTTGTCGAACGCGACCGCGATGTGGGTCGGCTGCTCGTCGCGCAGCACGTTGATCAGCATCGAGGTGAACCCGAACACCGCGTTGGTGTGCTGACCGGTGGTGGTCGAGAAGTTCTCCACCGGGAGCGCGAAGAAGGCGCGATAGGCCAGGGAGTGACCGTCGAGGAGCAGGAGCCGCGGCCGGCTGTGGGTCGCGGTCAGGGTGGCGGCTTCGGGCACCCGCCGACTCTATCCAGCGCCGCCGACAGCACGCGGCGTGCTCTCGACCGAGGCGTCGGCACCGTCCGGCAGGATGGGCGCATGAGCACCCCCACCGACGAGGAGTCCATGCTCGCGGCGTTCATCGCCGGCGAGGAGGCGGGCATGGGAGCCCTCAACCACAAGCTGGGCATCAAGATCCTCGAGGCCACCGCCGAGCGGGTCGTGGCCACGATGCCGGTGGAGGGGAACACCCAGCCCTACGGTCTGCTGCACGGTGGCGCCTCGATCGCCCTGGCCGAGAGCCTGGGCTCGCTGGGATCCGCGATCCACGCCCACCCCGACCGGATCTCCGTCGGGGTCGACATCAACGCCACCCACCACCGGTCCGCGACCAGTGGCGTCGTCACCGGAGTCGCCACGCCGCTGCACCTCGGGCGCACCGTCGCGTCGTACGAGATCGTGATCACCGACGAGCAGGAGCGCCGGATCTGCACGTGCCGGATCACCTGCGCGCTGCTGCCCCGCGACCGCTGAGGTCGCCGGGGCCCGTGGCGCCTAGGTCCCGGACAGCGAGCGCGCGTGCCGCAGGCTCCGGCGTACGGCGAGCACCTGCGTGACCTGCCGGGTGCCGGGCGTGCGCGAGGTCAGCCGGGCGCGGACAGCTGGCGTGGACGCCATCCTGAGCACCGCCTGCGGACCGAGCGCGAGCCGCGCCATGAACCGGTTGGCCTCGCGCGACCCCGACGCCGCCGCGGTGCCGACGTGGCCGATGCCGAGCTCCTCGGCCCAGGTCACGGCTGCCTCCACGAGCGCCTTGCCGATGCCGCGTCGTCGGAAGTCCGGCGCGACCGCGGCGTTGTGCACCTGCAGCACGGGCTCGGGGTTCACCGGCGAGTAGGTGCCGGCCTTGAGGAACGCCGCGCCCGCGAACACGCCGTCGTACTCCGCCACGACGAGGCGCTGCCCGGGAAGCTCGTCGAGCTGCTCGATCGCGGTGGCGAGGTCGTGGAGCTGCTCGTCGGTCCCGCGGCGCAGGAACGGCTGCCACAGCTCCGCGAGCTGTTCGACGTCGGCCAGCGTGGCGTCGCGCAGACCGACCGGGGACCGGCTCATGCGGTCCTCCTACGGATTCCGGCGTGCGGGGAAGGGTGTCGTGCCGTTGTCATCCGTAGACCTCCGGGTCGACGAAGGAACGGCACCTTCCGGTCCCCCCGTCGATGCCGCACGGGCAGACTACGCTCAGTCCGCCACTTTGTCCCGAGGGGCCCCTGAGGAGTCATGTGATCGCCGGTTCCGGCACCGCAGTCAACGTGCTCACCGTGCTGGCCGGCTCCTCGGTCGGCGTGCTCGCCGGCAACCGGCTGCCCACCCGCACCCGCGACCTCGTCACCGACGCCCTGGGACTGGTCACCCTGCTCATCGCGGGCATGTCGGCCGTGGCCGTCAACGACCCGGCCCTGTCGGCCGAGGTCGGGTCCCACGCACCTCTGCTGATCGTGCTCGGCTCGCTGGTGATCGGTGGCATCGTCGGCTCGCTGCTCCGGCTCGAGCAGCGGGTGGAGGGACTGGGCGGCTGGCTGCAGCAGCGGCTCTCAGGTCGGTCCGACTCCGCCGAGCGCGCCAGGTTCATCGAGGGCTTCGTGACGGCGTCCCTGGTCTTCTGCACGGGCCCCCTGACGATCCTAGGGTCCCTCTCCGACGGTCTGGGCCACGGAGCCGACCAGCTCTATCTCAAGGCCACCCTCGACGGGTTCGCGGCGATCGCCTTCGCGTCGTCGTTCGGCTGGGGTGTGAGCGCCAGCGCGCTGACGGTGCTGGTCGTGCAGGGCGGCATCACCGCCCTCGGCGCGGTGCTGGGCGACGTGCTCCCGGACGCACAGCTCGCGGCCATCACCGCCGCGGGCGGGCTCATGCTCGTGGGCGTCTCGTTCCGGCTCCTGCGGATCCGCGAGATCGCCGTCGCCGACCTGCTGCCGGGACTCCTCGTCGCCCCAGTCCTGGTGGGGGTCGTCGCGGCGTTCCGCTAGCGCCCCAGGCACAGTCACCCAGGGTCGATATTTCGCAGCGATCCGCACCTTTTCTTGCCCGAAAGAGGTGCCGAATGCTGCGAAGTATCGAGAACGCCGGCTACAGGTCGCCGCCGAGATAGGCCGCGCGCACGGAGTCGTCGCCGGAGAGCTCCTCGCCGGTGCCGGAGCGGACGATCTCGCCGGTCTCGAGGACGTGCGCCTGGTGGGCGCGCTTGAGCGCCTGGGCGGCGTTCTGCTCGACGAGCAGCACGGTGGTGCCCTGCTGGTTGATCTCGGTGATGATCGAGAAGATCTGCTGGATCAGCCGCGGCGCGAGGCCCATCGACGGCTCGTCGAGCAGCACCAGCCGCGGCCGGGCCATCAGGGCGCGCCCGATCGCGAGCATCTGCTGCTCACCGCCGGACATGGTGCCGGCGGTCTGGTTCACGCGCTCCTCGAGTCGCGGGAAGAGCTGGAAGACGCGGTCGAGGTCCTCCTGGTACGCCGGTGTCTTGCGGTCGTTGCGCACGTAGGCGCCCATGTCGAGGTTCTCCCGGACGGTCATGCCCGGGAAGCAGCCGCGACCCTCCGGCGACTGGCTGATCCCCAGCTTGACGCGCTCGAAGGGTGGCAGCCGGGTGATGTCCTTGCCGTCGAAGACGATCTTGCCCTCACGCACCTTGCGCAGACCCGACAGCGTCTTCAGCGTCGTGGTCTTGCCGGCGCCGTTCGCCCCGATCAGCGTGGTGATCTCGCCCTCGACGCAGCTGAAGGAGATGTCGCGGATGGCCTCGATGTGGCCGTAGTTGACGCACAGGCCCTCGACCTCAAGAAGCATCTTCTTCGTCCACTCCCAGGTAGGCCGCGATCACGGCCGGGTTGTCGCGGATCTCGGCGGGCGACCCCTCGGCGATCTTCCGCCCGAACTCCAGCACCACGACGCGGTCGGTCACGCCCATCACCAGCCGCATGTCGTGCTCGATCAGGAGCACGGTGTACCCGTCGTCGCGTACCTTGCGGATCAGGTCCATGAGCCGCTGCTTCTCGGCGGGGTTGAACCCCGCGGCCGGCTCGTCGAGGCAGAGCAGCTTGGGCTTGGTCGCCAGGGCGCGCGCGATCTCGAGGCGACGCTGGTCGCCGTAGGAGAGGTTCTCGGCCAGCTCGTCGGCGCGGCCACCGACCCCCACGAAGTCCAGGAGCTGGTAGGCGTCCTCGATCGCCGCCGCCTCGGTACGCCGGTGCAGCGGAGTGCGGAACAGCGCGTTGAACATCCCCACGCTGCTGTTGGAGTCGGCGCCCACCAGGACGTTCTCCAGAGCGGTCATCGACCGGAACAGCCGGATGTTCTGGAACGTCCGGGCGATGCCGAGCTTGGTGATCCGGTAGCGCTTCAGCTTGGCCAGCGACTGTCCGTCGAAGCGGATCTGGCCGCTGGTGGCCTGGTAGACGCCGGTCATGACGTTGAAGCAGGTCGTCTTGCCAGCGCCGTTCGGCCCGATCAGACCCAGGATCTCGCCCTCCTTGATGTCGAAGGACACCGAGTCGAGCGCGGTGACTCCGCCGAAGCGGATGGTGACGTCGTCGACCTCGAGCAGGGCCTTGCGGGAGCTCAGGTCGGGCGCGCCGGTGGGAGCAGCGTCGGGAGAGGGGTCAGGCATCGACGGTGTCTCCTTCCAGCTCTTCGATCTCGGCTTGAGCGCGTAGCGCACGTCTCGTGCGACGTGGAGGCAGGATGCCCTGCGGCCGGAACGTCACGATCACCATCAGGCTCAGCCCGAAGATCAGCAGCCGCCAGTCGCTCAAGGTGCGGAAGCGCTCGGGGAGATAGGCCACGAGCACGCCACCGGCCAGCGCCCCCCAGCGGTTGCCGGCGCCGCCGATCAGCACCGCGGCGACGAACAGCATCGACAGCTGCAGCGGGAACACGTCGGGGCTGATGAAGCCGCCCTGTCCCGCTGCGGTCATGGCCCCCGCGATGCCGCCGATCGCGGCACCGGTCGCGAACGCGAGCAGCTTGTAGCGGAACGTCGGCACGCCCATCAGCTCGGCGGCGTCCTCGTCCTCGCGGGTGGCCTCCCAGGCCCGGCCGACCCGGCTGTCCTTGATCAGGGTGTCGGCCACCATCACGATGATGATCACCGTCAGGACCAGCCAGTAGTACGGGATCGCGTCGAGCACGCCGAAGGTCAGGAACGGCGTCTTGTGGAAGTTGTCGACCGACGGGATCAGCCCGTCCCACTGCAGGTGCGGGATCTGGAAGAGGCCGTCCTGGTCGGTGCCGAGCGGATCCGGCCCGATGCTGGGCGGGGGCGGGATGTTCTTGATGCCCGCGGCCTTGCCCAGCCACGGCGTGTTCTTCGCGATCTGGGTGATGATCTCGCCGAAGCCGAGCGTCACGATCGCGAGGTAGTCGCCGCGGACGCGGATCGCCGGCGCGCCCAGGAGCAGGCCGCTGACCGTGGTCACGACCATCGCGACCGGCAGCACCAGGAAGAACGGCCAGTGTCCGTGCTGCGAGGTGAGCACGCCGCAGGTATAGGCGCCGGTCGCGTAGAAGCCGACGTACCCCAGGTCGAGCAGACCGGCGTACCCGATCACGATGTTCAGGCCGAGAGCGACCAGCGCGTACGACGCGGCGCTCACCATGACCCCGCCGAAGTCGGAGTCGGGCGTGGTGATGATCGGGGGCTGGGCGATCGGAAGGGCGTAGGCCAGCAGCACGCCCACGAGGATCATGACCAGCCGACCGGTCCGGCTCCGCAGGAACGGCGGCAGCTGGATCTGCATCGGCCGACCGAGCCTGCGAGACGAGCGGGTCGAGGCCGGCGCCGTGGTGCTCATGCCCGCGCCTTCCCGAGGGACTCACCCAGGATGCCGGTGGGCCGCACCAGCAGGATGATCACCAGAAGCACGAACGTGACGACGTCGCGCCACTGGGTGCCGAAGAGCGCCGAGCCCCAGTTCTCGGCGACGCCGAGCAGCAGGCCACCGATGAGGGCACCGCGCAGGTTGCCGATGCCGCCCATGACGGCCGCGGTGAACGCCTTGACGCCGATCAGGAAGCCGACGTCCTGGCGGGTGGTCCCGATCCGCAGCATGTAGAGGGTCGCGGCCGCTCCGGCCATCAGGCCGCCGATCAGGAACGTCGTGCGGATGACCCGGGTCGAGTTGACGCCCATCAGCGCCGCCGCCTCGGGGTCCTGGGCCACCGACCGGATGCCGCGGCCGAGTCGCGTCTTCCGGACGAAGGTGTCGAGGGCGAACATCATCAGCAGCGCCGCGCCGATGACGAGCAGGTCGACGTCGGTGACGCCGTACCCGCCGATGTTGACGACCTTGTGCGGGTCGATCGTCACCGGCGAGGAGTAGACGTTGCGCGCCTGGGAGACGTAGTCGGACAGCTTCTGGTCCAGCCCGAACCAGCCGACGATCCGGTCGCGCAGGCCCATGATCTCGGCCAGGGAGAACGACGCGCCGATGGCGGAGATCAGGATGACCAGCTTGGGCGAGCCGCGCTTGATCAACGGCCGGTACGCCAGTCGTTCGACCAGGAGGGCGACGCCGGCGGAGACCGCCATCGCGACCACCATGCACAGCGCTAACAGCCCGAGGCTCGAGCCGAGCCCTTGGGAGACCGACGTCGTGCCGTGCACGAGCACCGCGACCCACGCCGTGGCGAACGTGCCGTACATGAAGACTTCGGAGTGGGCGAAGTTGATGAGCTGGAGGACGCCGTACACCATCGTGTAGCCGAGAGCGACCAGAGCGTAGATGGCGCCGAGCGCGAGACCGGTGATGGTCAGCTGGGCGAGGTTGTCGAACAGGAACGCGAAGTGCACCGCTGTCCCTTCGGTCGGTGGAAACGCCCGTCGTTGCGGCCGGGAGTCGTGACTCCCGGCCGCAACGTTGTGCAGAGGTTCCTACGTGGCGACGGTTACTTGATCAGCGTGGGGTTCTCGGTGTCGAGCTTGCCGCCCGAGACCTTGTACGCGTAGATCGTCTGCGCCGAGATGTCGCCCTTGCTGTCGAACTTGATCGGACCACTCACACCGGTCTTGTCGTAGCTGCCGATGAAGGTGTTCATGTCCGCGTGGCTCGTCTTCCCCGCCTCGATGCCGGCCAGGAAGATGTTCGTCGCGTCGTAGGACTGCGTCGAGTACAGACCCGACGGCTTGCCGTTGACCTTCTGGTACTTCGTGTTGAAGTCGGCCGGAGCGGGAGCAGCCGGAGCCGACAGGATCGCGCCCTCGGCGGCCTGGGCACCCGCGGTCGTCACGAACGCCGGGTCCTCCGAGCCGTCACCGGACATGAACAGACCCTTGTAGCCGGCCTGTCGCAGCTGCTTGCAGAGCAGACCACCCTCGGGGTAGTACCCGGCGTAGAACACCGCGTCCGGGGACGCGGCCTGAACCGCGGTGACGGTCGCGCTGAAGTCCGTCTGGCCCTTCTGCACGGCGTCCTCACCGGTCATCGCCGAACCGAGCGCCGTCTTCACGAACCCGGCCAGGCCCACGCTGTAGTCCTGGTCGTCGTGGATCAGGAAGATCTTCTTGGCGTTGGCGGTGTCCTCCATGTACTTCACGTCGGCCGCGCCCTGGATGCTGTCGTTGCCGATCACGCGGTGCCAGGTGGTCCAACCCGACTGCGTGATGGTGGCGTTGGTGGCCGACGGCGAGATCGAGGGCAGCCCCGCCTCGAAGAAGGTCTTGCCGGTCGCCAGCGACTCACCGGAGAAGCCGGGACCGACCAGGCCGATGATCGAGGGGTCCTGGACGATCTTGGTCGCCAGCGCGGGAGCCTTGGCGGGGTCACCCTGCGAGTCGAAGACCTTCAGGCCGACCTTGCAGTCGGAGTGGGCCGTGTTGTACTCGTCGAGGGCGAGCTTGATGCCGCCGACCATGTTCTGGCCGAGCGCACCGGCGTCTCCGGTCGTGGCACCCATGAACGCGAGGTTGTAGTTGCCACAGCTGTCGCCGGTGGGGCCGCCGGCCGAGCTGCTGCTACTGCTGCCGCAGGCTGAGAGCGCGAGACCTGCCGCCGCAACCACGGCGAAGGCTCGAAGTTGGGCCTTGATTGCCACTTTTCCTCCGTCAAAGCATGGCCGCACCACATATGCGGCTTTGTCGAGATGCGGGGGAACCTAGCACCTAACCCGGGTCGATCTCGCCCCCGACATGGCTTTTGATGCCCATCGGAGACCCCGATATCGACCCTCGGGCACGACGGCAGCTCGCCCGTGGCTATCCGACGCCGTGCTCGACGACGCCCTCGGCCACCTCGCGCATCGACCGCCGCAGGTCCATCGCGGTCTTCTGGATCCACCGGAAGGCGTCGGGCTCGCTCAGGCCGAGCTCCTTCTGCAGGACCGCCTTGGCCCGGTCGACGGCCTTGCGGGCGGCGAGCTGCTCCCCCAGGTCGGCGATCTCCCGCTCGAGCGCGTCGAGCTCGGTGAAGCGGCTGACGGCGATCTCGATGGCCGGCACCAGGTCGGCGCGGTTGAACGGCTTGACCAGGTAGGCCATCGCCCCGGCGTCGCGGGCGCGGTCCACCAGGTCGCGTTGCGAGAAGGCGGTCAGGATCACGACCGGGGCGATCCGGGCCTGCGCGATCCGCTCGGCCGCGGCGATCCCGTCGAGCACCGGCATCTTCACGTCGAGGATGACCAGGTCCGGGCGCTCGCGCTCGGCCAGCTCGACGGCGGTGGCACCGTCCCCGGCCTGGCCCACGACGGCGTACCCCTCCTCGGCGAGCATCTCGGCGAGGTCCATCCGGATCAGGGCTTCGTCCTCGGCGATGACGACGCGCCGTGGCTCCGAGGTGGTCACCGGTCCAGGCTACCGAGCCGAACCCCGACAGGCCCTTGGTGTCCGGTAGGTTGAGCGGTCGCCAGCCGGGTTGGCGGAACGGCATACGCGGTGGTCTCAAACACCACTGTCCGAAAGGACTTGTGGGTTCGAATCCCACACCCGGCACCACGAACGGCACGGATGTCGGCGCTCTCGGCGACCATACGGGTATGGCATACATCCGTTCGCCCGAGGTGGTCGAGAGTGCCTTGGCGGCGTCCGACGCCGGGATTCCGGACGCCGCCAACGCGCGGCAGCACGGTGTCGCCATCAAGACGATCCGTCGATGGCGCCGCCTGTACCAACGGCGCGGACTGTCGCGGGGCCAGGGGCACACGTCGTCGCTGTGCCCTCGGTGCAGCGATACCGCTCTCGACCAGATCGCCTACGCCGAGCTGCTCGGGTGGTACCTCGGCGACGGCTACATCTCCACCGGCCGGCGGGGAGTCTGGAACCTCCACATCTACAACGACGAGGCGTACGTCGATCTCAATCGGGCGATCCAGGAGTTGATGCGGCGCGTGAAGCCGGGTGGGAGGCCGCACACGCGACGCAGGCCCGGCTGCCTGGTGTGCACCGTCTCCTGGAAGCACTGGCCGTGCCTGTTCCCCCAGCACGGACCGGGACGCAAGCACGAACGGGCGATCGTGCTCGAGCCGTGGCAGAGCGAGATCGTGGAGCTCCATCCGGCCGCCTTCCTGCGCGGCCTCTTCCATTCGGACGGAAGCCGGGTGGCCAACTGGGCGACTCGGATGGTGGCGGGCGAGAAGCGGCGCTACGAGTACCCGAGGTGGCAGTTCGTGAACCACTCCGAGGACATCCTCGGACTCTGCGAGTGGGCGCTCGACCTCGTGGAGGTGCGCTGGCGTCGGTCGAAGCGGACGACGGTGTCGGTCTCCCGCCGCGACGACGTACGACGGCTCGACGAGCTGATCGGACTGAAGTCCTAGGCCGGGGACTCGGGTCGTGTGCCTGAGCCCGCGGTATAGCGCGGGCTCGGGCACACAACCCGTTAAAGGCGGCGGTAGGCGGGGGCGACCTCGTTGATCGCGTCGCCCATCCGGTGGATCCGCAGGGCGTTGGTGGAGCCCGGGATGCCCGGGGGCGAGCCCGCGATGATGACGACGAGGTCGCCCTCGGCGACCCGTCCGATCTCGAGCAGCGCCTCGTCGACCTGGCGGACCATCTCGTCGGTGTGCTCGACGTCCTTGGTCAAGAAGGTCTCCACGCCCCAGGACAGGGACAGCTGCGAGCGCACCTTGGCCTCGGTCGTGAAGGCGAGGATCGGGACCCGGCCGCGGTAGCGCGAGGCTCGGCGGGCTGAGTCGCCGGACTGGGTGAACGCGACGAGGTACCTCGCGTCGACGCGGTCGGCTACCTCGGCGGCCGCCTTGGCGATCACGCCACCCCGGGTGAGCGGCTGCCAGTCGATGGCGGCCATGCTCGCGAGCTCGTGGCCCTCGGTGGAGGAGATGATCCGGGCCATCGTCTCGACCGTCTCGATCGGGAACTCCCCCACGCTCGTCTCACCCGAGAGCATCACGGCGTCGGCGCCGTCGAGCACGGCGTTCGCGACGTCGGAGGCCTCGGCCCGCGTGGGGCGCGGGTTCTCGATCATCGACTCCAGCATCTGGGTCGCCACGATCACGGGCTTCGCGTTGCGCCGGGCCTTGTCGATCACGCGCTTCTGCAGGAACGGGACGTCCTCCAGCGGGCACTCCACGCCGAGGTCGCCGCGGGCGACCATGAACGCGTCGAAGGCCTCGATCACCTCGTCGAGGTTGTCGATGGCCTGCGGCTTCTCGATCTTGGCGATGACCGGCAGCAGGACGCCCTCCTCGCGCATGATCCGGCGTACGTCCTCGACGTCTGCGGCGGAGCGGACGAAGGACAGCGCGATGAAGTCGACCGAGGTGCGGAGCGCCCAGCGGAGGTCGTCGACGTCCTTGTCGGACAGGGCCGGGACGCTGACGGCCACCCCCGGGAGGTTCAGCCCCTTGTGGTCGCTGACCTTGCCGCCCACCTCGACGCGGGTCGTGACGTCCGGACCCTCGACCTTGACCACGCGGAGCCGCAGCTTGCCGTCGTCGACCAGGATCGGGTCGCCCTCGGCGACGTCACCGGGGAGGCCCTTGTACGTCGTACCGCAGACCGTCGCGTCACCCACGACGTCTCTGGTGGTGATGACGAACTCGTCGCCGACCGCGAGCTTCACCTTGCCCGCGGCGAAGGTCTCGAGCCGGATCTTGGGACCCTGCAGGTCGGCCACGATGCCGACGCCGTGGCCGGTCGCGTCGGACGCCTGCCGGACCAGGTCGTAGCGACGCTGGTGGTCCTCATGGGTGCCGTGGCTCATGTTCAGCCGGGCGACGTCCATCCCTGCTTCCACGAGCCTGGTGATCGACTCCGGGGTGTCGACGGCGGGACCGAGCGTGCACACGATCTTGGCTCTACGCACGAGCCTCAACCTAGCGGGTGTTGGATCGATCCAAGACATTCCCCCCGAACGTTGACAAACAGCGGTCGTGGGGACGGGCGAACCCGCCGTTTGGTGCCAAACTGCAACATCTCCACCCCTAGACCTGCGGTTTGGTGCCAAACCACGTTGTGGAAAAAGCCCGGCAGGCTCAGACGGTGAGGGAGCGGTCGGTGGGGGCGATCGCGACGGGCAGGGACGTCTCGCCGGTGAGGTAGCGGTCGACGGCGGCGGCCGCGGAGCGGCCCTCGGCGATCGCCCACACGATCAGCGACTGCCCTCGCCCGGCGTCCCCCGCGACGAAGACCCCCTCGACGCTCGAGGAGTACGACGCGTCGCGCGCGACGTTGCCCCGCTCGTCGAGGTCGACCTCGAGCTGCTCGAGCAGCCCGTCGCGCTGGGGTCCGGTGAAGCCCATGGCCAGCAGCACGAGCTGGGCCGGGATCTCCCGCTCCGTGCCCGGCACCGGCTGGAACGACGCGTCGACCTCGACCAGCCGGAGGCCGCAAACGGCGCCGTGGTCGTCGCCCAGGAACTCCTGGGTGGAGACGGCGTACACCCGGTCCCCTGCCTCCTCGTGGGCCGACGACACCCGGAACGTCATGGGGTACGTCGGCCACGGCTGCAGCGCCGGCCGCTCGTCGGGCGGCTGGGCCAGGATCTCCAGCTGCGTCACCGAGCGGGCGCCCTGCCGGATCGCAGTGCCGAGGCAGTCGGCCCCGGTGTCGCCGCCGCCGATGATCACCACGTCCTGGCCCGAGGCCGTGATCTGCTCCGGAACCTCCTCGCCGAGCGAGGCGCGGTTGGACTGAGGGAGGTACTCCATCGCCTGGTGGATGCCGGCCAGCTCGCGACCCGGCACCGGAAGGTCGCGGGCCACCGTGGAGCCGATCGCGAGCACCACCGCGTCGTACCTCGCCCGCAGCTGGTCGCCGGTCAGCTCCCGCCCGACGTCGACGCCAGCCCGGAACACCGTGCCCTCGCGGCGCATCTGGTCCAGCCGCCGGTCGAGGACGGCCTTCTCCATCTTGAACTCAGGGATGCCGTAGCGGAGCAGTCCCCCGATGCGGTCGGCCCGCTCGTAGACCGCCACGGTGTGCCCGGCCCGGGTCAGCTGCTGGGCCGCGGCGAGGCCCGAGGGCCCCGACCCGATCACCGCCACCGTGCGACCCGACAGCCACTCGGGCGGGCGCGGCCGGACGTAGCCCGAGCCCCAGGCCCGGTCGATGATCGCGACCTCGACGTTCTTGATGGTGACGGGATCCTGGTTGATCCCGAGCACGCACGCGGTCTCGCAGGGCGCCGGGCACAGCCGGCCGGTGAACTCCGGGAAGTTGTTGGTCGCGTGCAGCCGGTCCATCGCGCCGTCCCAGTCGTCGCGGAAGACCAGGTCGTTCCACTCCGGGACCAGGTTGCCCAGCGGGCAGCCCTGGTGGCAGAACGGGATGCCGCAGTCCATGCAGCGCGATGCCTGGGTCGAGATGATCGGCAGCAGCGCCCGTCCGGGACCGCCCGGGTAGACCTCCTGCCAGTCGTGGACTCGCTCGGCCACCGGACGGCGCTCGGCCACCTCGCGCGGATGGCGCAGGAAACCGCGAGGGTCAGCCATGGAGCACCTCCATGATCCGCTGGTCGGCGGCTTCGCCTGGGAGGCCGTCGCTCTCGGCCTGTGCCCTGGCCTCGAGGACGCGACGGAAGTCGCGAGGCATCACCTCGGTGAACCTCCCCAGGCTCGACCGCCAGTCAGCCAGCAGCTCGGCCGCGAGCTCCGAGCCGGTCTCCTCCTGGTGTCGCACCACCAGCGCCTGCAGCTCGCCGGCCACGGAGTCCGGCACCGGGCCGAGCTCGACCAGCTCGCCGTTGACCCGCTGCTCGTCGAGGTCCACGACGTACGCCGTCCCGCCGCTCATGCCGGCCGCGAGGTTGCGGCCGGTCGTGCCCAGGACGACGACCCTGCCGCCGGTCATGTACTCGCAGGCGTGGTCGCCGACGGCCTCGACGACAGCGGTCGCTCCGGAGTTCCGCACGCAGAAGCGCTCGCCGACCCCGCCGCGCACGAAGATCTCGCCGGACGTGGCGCCGTAGCCGATGACGTTCCCGGCGATGACCTGCTCGTGCGCGACGAACCCGGCCGCACGGTCCGGCCGGATCACGATCCGCCCCCCGGACAGACCCTTGCCGACGTAGTCGTTGGCGTCGCCCTCGAGTCGCAGCGTCACCCCTCGCGGGAGGAAGGCGCCGAACGACTGACCGGCCGACCCCTCGAACGTGAGGTCGATCGTGTCGGGCGCCAGCCCCTCGGCGCCGTACCGCTTGGTCACCTCGTGGCCGAGCATCGTGCCGACGGTGCGGTTGACGTTGCGGACGGCGAGCCGGGCCCGCACGGGCTCGCCCCGCTCCAGCGCGGGCGCGGCGAGCTGGACGAGCTCGTTGTCCAGGGCGCGGTCCAGACCGTGGTCCTGCGACCGGGTACGACGGAGGGACTGCCCGGCGAACTGCTCGTCCACCTCCGCGACGTGCAGGATCGGCGTGAGGTCGAGCCCCGAGGCCTTCCAGTGCTCGACCGCCGGTGCGACGTCCAGCGCCTGCACCTGACCGATCGCCTCGTCGAGGGTGCGGAAGCCGAGCTCGGCGAGGAGCTCGCGAACCTCATGCGCGATGTACTCGAAGAACGTCACGACGAACTCCGGGCGGCCGCTGAAGCGCTCTCGGAGGACGGGGTTCTGCGTGGCGACGCCGACCGGGCAGGTGTCGAGGTGGCAGACCCGCATCATGATGCAGCCGCTGACCACGAGCGGCGCGGTGGCGAAGCCGAACTCCTCGGCACCCAGCAGGGCCGCGACCACCACGTCCCGGCCGGTCTTGAGCTGGCCGTCGGTCTGGACGACGATCCGGTCGCGAAGTCCGTTGACCAACAGGGTCTGCTGGGTCTCGGCCAGGCCCAGTTCCCACGGCCCGCCCGCGTGCTTGAGGGAGGTCAGCGGAGCGGCGCCCGTGCCGCCGTCGTGCCCCGAGATGAGCACGACGTCGGCGTGGGCCTTGGAGACGCCGGCCGCGACCGTGCCGACGCCGACCTCGGCGACCAGCTTCACGTGCACGCGTGCGGCCGGGTTGGCGTTCTTCAAGTCGTGGATGAGCTGGGCGAGGTCCTCGATGGAGTAGATGTCGTGGTGAGGCGGGGGGCTGATCAGCCCCACCCCCGGCGTCGAGTGCCGGGTGCGGGCGATCCACGGGTACACCTTGTGCCCCGGCAACTGGCCGCCCTCTCCGGGCTTGGCACCCTGCGCCATCTTGATTTGCAGGTCGTCGGCCTGGGTGAGGTAGTCGCTCGTGACGCCGAACCTGCCGGACGCGACCTGCTTGATCGCGCTGCGCCGCTCGGGGTCGTGGAGCCGGTCGGCGTCCTCGCCACCCTCGCCGGTGTTGGAGCGCGCACCGATCCGGTTCATCGCGATCGCCAGGGTCTCGTGGGCCTCCTGGCTGATGGACCCGTAGGACATCGCGCCCGTCGAGAACCTCCGCACGATCTCCGAGACCGGCTCGACCTCGTCGACCGGGATCGACGGCCGACCCGACCCCTCGGCGTCCTTGAACCGGAACAGCCCGCGCAGCGTCATCAGGCGCCGGGCCTGCTCGTCGACGCGCGCGGTGTACTGCTTGAAGATGTCGTAGCGCTGGGTGCGCGTCGAGTGCTGCAGCCGGAAGACCGTCTCCGGGTCGAACAGGTGCGGCTCACCCTCACGCCGCCACTGGTACTCGCCGCCCACCGCGAGCTCGCGGTGGGCCGGACTGATCCCGCCTCGGGGGTACGCCGTGCGGTGGCGCAGCGCGACCTCCTCCGCGATGACGTCGAGGCCGACGCCGCCGAGCTTGGAGGTGGTGCCGGTGAAGTACCGGTCGACGACCGCCTGTGACAGGCCGACCGCCTCGAAGATCTGCGCCCCGGTGTAGGACGCCACCGTCGAGACGCCCATCTTGGACATCACCTTCAGCACGCCCTTGCCGAGCCCCTTGATCAGGTTGGCCACCGCGACCTCCGGCTCGACGCCGACGTAGAAGCCGTCGCGGGCGAGGTCCTCGACCGACTCCATCGCGAGGTAGGGGTTGACCGCCGCGGCGCCGTACCCGATCAGCAGTGCGACGTGGTGGACCTCCCGGACGTCGCCCGCCTCGACGACGAGCCCGACCTGGGTCCGGGTCTTCTCCCGGACCAGGTGGTGGTGCACGGCGCCGGTGAGGAGGAGGGACGGGATGGGCGCGAGCTCGGCGGTGCAGTGCCGGTCGGACAGCACGATCACCCGGGCACCGTCTGCGATCGCCGCGGAGACCTCGACGCAGATCTCGTCGAGGCGCTGCGCCATCGCCGCGCCGCCGCCCGTCACGTCGTAGAGACCACGGCTGACGTGAGTGGCGTAGCCCGGCATGTCGCCGTCGCGGTTGAGGTGCCGGATCTTGGCCAGGTCGTCGTTGTCGAAGACCGGGAACGGCAGCACGATCTGTCGGCAGCTGGCCGCCGTCGGCTCGAGGACGTTGGCCTCCGGCCCGATCGTGCCGGCCAGCGAGGTCACCAGCTCCTCACGGATCGCGTCGAGCGGCGGGTTGGTCACCTGGGCGAACATCTGGGCGAAGTAGTCGAACAGCAGCCGCGGCTTGTCGCTGAGAGCCGCGATCGGGCTGTCGGTCCCCATCGAGCCGATCGGCTCGGCACCGGCCGCGGCCGTCGGCGCCAGGAGCATCCGCAGCTCCTCCTGGGTGTAGCCGAACACCTGCTGGCGTCGCGTGACCGAGGCGTGGGTGTGCACGACGTGCTCGCGCTCGGGGATGTCGCCGAGATGGATCAGCCCGGCGTGGAGCCACTCGTCGTAGGGATGCTCGGCGGCGAGCTCGCCCTTGATCTCGTCGTCCTCGATGACGCGGTGCTCGTCGACGTCGACCAGGAACATCCGACCCGGCTGCAGCCGGCCCTTGCGGACCACGGTGGACGGGTCGAGATCGAGCACCCCGACCTCGGAGGCCAGCACGACCAGGCCGTCGTCGGTCACCCAGTAGCGGCTCGGGCGCAGGCCGTTGCGGTCGAGGACGGCCCCGATCTGCGAGCCGTCGGTGAACACCACACACGCGGGGCCGTCCCACGGCTCCATGAGCGAGGAGTGGAACTCGTAGAAGGCCCGTCGCTGGGGGTCCATCTCACGGTGGTTCTCCCAGGCCTCCGGGATCATCATCAAGACGGCGTGGGGCAGGCTCCGCCCGCCCATGTGGAGCAGCTCGAGCACCTCGTCGAAGCTCGCGGAGTCGGAGGCACCAGGTGTGCAGATCGGGAAGAGCCGGTCGAGGTCGCCCGGGATCAGGTCGGAGTCGAGGAGGGCCTCGCGGGCGCGCATCCAGTTGCGGTTGCCCATGACGGTGTTGATCTCGCCGTTGTGGGCGATGTAGCGGAACGGGTGGGCCAGCGGCCAGCTCGGGAAGGTGTTGGTCGAGAAGCGCGAGTGGACGACGGCGAGCGCGCTCGCGACGCGCTCGTCGGCAAGATCGGGGTAGAACGTCTCGAGCTGGGCGGTGGTGAGCATCCCCTTGTAGAGCAGCGTGCGGCCGCTGAGGGAGCCGAAGTAGACGTCGGTCTCGTGCTCGGCCCGCTTGCGCAGGCAGAAGGCCATGCGCTCCAGCGCGAGGCCGGTGAGACGCAGGCCCTTCGCCTCGACGTACAGCTGGCTGAAGAGCGGCATCGCGGCCACCGCGGTCGCCCCCAGCCCGGTCGGGTCGACCGGGACGTCACGCCAGCCCAGGACCCTCAGGCCCTCCTCGTCGGCCAGCTCCTCGATCCGCCGGCGCGTCTTGGCGACGTGGTCGTCGTCGCCGGCAGGCAGGAACGCCGTGCCGACGGCGTAGGCGCCGAACGACGGCAAGGGGAAGTCGACGACCTCCCGGAGGAAGGCGTCGGGGACCTGGATCAAGATGCCGGCGCCGTCGCCGGAGTTGGCCTCGGCCCCGGCCGCGCCACGGTGGTCGAGGTTGCGCAGGGCCGTGAGGGCCTGGGCGACGATCTCGTGGCTGGCCCGGCCGGTGAGCGTGGCGACGAACGCGACGCCGCAGGCGTCGTGCTCGAAGCGCGGGTCGTAGAGGCCTTGGGCCGGGGGTCCTGCCTGGAGCGCGCGCATCCGGTGCTCCCGTCGTCGGCGCCCGAGTCGGTGACGGTCGGGCGAGGTGGCGAGGCTGCCGGGGACGGCGTTGGCCCAAGCGCTGTCAGGATAACCATGCCGGTGCATGGTTATGCGGCTGTTCTTGCTTGGTGGGATTCTTTGTTTTCGCCCACCTGGGGTTTCTGTGGGCGGTGAGCCGGCCTCCCCCTGGTCACTGGGGCGGCGCGTCGGCCGCGCGGCACCCCTGGCTGGTCGCTGTTGTCTACGACCGCCGCGGCCAGGCCCCTTGACGTGACCAGGGGGTGGCCGGCTCACCGCCTTTTGAGCGTCCCGTCAGCCGTGGGGTTCGGGTTCGGGCGGGGATTCCTTCACGTCCTTCGCCGTTGCCGGCTCCAGGTTTCCTTCGGGTGTTTCGGTTTCTGTGGCCGCGTCCGGGACGCTAGCTCCCGTGGCGGCTGCCGTTGCGAGGCGGGCTTGGGTGTAGACCTCGGTCTCTCGGCCGGGGCGCTTGCGGCTGGAGATGACGAAGTAGACCGCCGCCAGGACGAACAGGACGATCGAGGTCCAGACGTTGAGGCGGAGGCCGAGGACGTGCTGGTACTCGACGTCGTCGATGCGCAGCATCTCGATCCAGCCGCGGCCGGCGGTGTAGGCCATGACGTACAGCGCCACCACCCCGGCCGTGCCCCAGCTGCCACTTCCGGTCGGCCCAGAGCACGAACCCGAACGCACCGAGGTCCCAGACGCACTCGTAGAGGAACGTCGGCTGGAAGGTCGCGTACTGCCCGTAGCCCGGCGGTCGGTTGGCCGGGTCGATCTTGAGCGCCCAGGGCGCGGTGGAGGGCTTGCCGAACAGCTCCTGGTTGAACCAGTTCCCCCAGCGGCCCATCGCCTGCGCCACGAGGACTCCGGGCACCATCGCGTCCAGGGCCGGGGGCACCCGGATCCCCTTGGTCCGCGCGCCGATCCAGACGCCGACGGCTCCCAGCGAGATCGCGCCCCAGATACCGAGGCCGCCGCGCCAGACGTACAGCGCGTCGATCGCCGACCGGCCGGGCCCGAAGTACAGGTCGTGGTCGGTGATCACGTGGTACAGCCGGCCGCCCACGACACCGAACGGGACGGCCCACAGGGCCAGGTCGGTGACCTCGCCGCGAGTGCCGCCCCGGGCCACCCAGCGGCGCTCGCCGATCCAGATCGCGGCGATGATGCCGGCGATGATGCACAGCGCGTAGCCGCGGATGGGCAGCGGGCCGAGGTACCACACGCCCTCGGCCGGGCTCGGGATGAACTGGGGGATCACGTGTGCACCTACTCGAGCAGCTGGTGGATGTCGTGGGCGAACTCGGGGGCCGTCGTCCCGAGCGTCCACATCACGGGCACGGTGTTCTTGCCGTCCACCGCCAGCACCGGGGTGCCGTGGCTGACGTCGTAGCCGCCGGACGGCAGCCGGCGGCCCTTCTCGACGGGTACGCCGACGCGCTCGGCGACCGCCTTGACCGTGGCGGCCGACGCCGTGACGCCGACGAAGGACGACGAGAAGTGGTCGAGCCAGTCGCGGAGCACCGGCGGGGTGTCGCGAGCCGGGTCGGTCGTCACGAAGACCACCTGCGTGTTCGCCCGGTCGTCCTCGTCGAGCCGGAGCAGCGCCGAGGCCAGGGTCGCCATCGTCGTGGGGCACTCGTCGGCACAGTGGGTGTACCCGAAGAAGACCAGGGTCAGGCGCCGGTCGGTGCTGTCCGCCAGGGAGAACGGCCGTCCCGAGGTGTCGTGCAGTGGGGTCGCCGGCACCTGGCGGGGCTGCGGCATCACCGCGCCCGCGAAGGCATCGGCCGAGGCCTGCGCGCAGGCGCTCAGCACCACGGCCGCCAGCGGAGCCACGACGAGTGCCCGCCACCCGCCGTACCTACGCACGGCGGACGCCTCGGGCGAGGTCCTGGGTCAGGTCCGTGAGGGTACCGAGCGCCTGCGACTCGTCGTCGTGGTCGAGCAGGCAGCGCACGAACGCCGAGCCGACGATGACCCCGTCGGCGTACGTCCCGACCTCGGCCGCCTGGGCACCGTTGCTCACCCCGAGCCCGACGGCCACCGGGGTCGTGGCCCCCTGCGCGGCGATCGCGGCCTTGGTGCGGGCCACGAGCGGGCCGGCGAGGTCGCTGGTGGTGCTCCGAGCGCCGGTCACCCCCATCACGGCCGTGGCGTAGACGAACCCGCGGCTGGCCTCGGTGGTCATCGCGATCCGGGCGTCGGTCGAGGACGGCGAGACGAGGAACACCTTGTCGAGGTCGTGCTCGTCGGCCGCCGCGATCCAGTCGGCGCCGCTGTCGGGCGTCAGGTCTGGCGTGATCAGACCGGCCCCACCGGCGGCGGCGAGGTCGGCGGCGAACCGCTCGACGCCGTACCGCACGACGGGGTTCCAGTAGGTCATCACGAGGGTCGGCGTTCCGGTCGCCGCCACGGCCTCGACGGTGCGCAGGACGTCTTTGGTGCGCACGCCGCCCTCGAGCGCCCGCTGCGCCGCGGCCTGGATCGTCGGGCCGTCCATCACCGGGTCGCTGTAGGGCAGCCCGATCTCGATCACGTCGCACCCGGCGTCGACCATGGCCTTCAACCCGGCGATCCCGCCCTCGACCGTCGGGAAGCCGGCCGGGAGGTAGCCCACCAGGGCCGCCCGCTCGTCGGCCCGCGCCTTCTCGAAGGCGTCCGCCACGCTCACTCGTCGCCTGCCTCGCCGAGGTGGAACCACTCGATCGCGGTGTCCATGTCCTTGTCGCCGCGGCCCGAGAGATTGATCAGCAAGATGTCGTCGGCGTCGTACCCCTCCGCCACCCGCAGGGCGCCGGCGACCGCGTGCGCGGACTCGATGGCCGGGATGATCCCCTCGGTCCGGCTGAGCAGGGCCATCGCCTCCATCGCCTCGGCGTCGGTGACCGGGACGTACGTCGCCCGGCCGGTGGCCGCGAGGTGTGCGTGCTGCGGGCCCACGCCGGGGTAGTCCAGCCCGGCCGAGATCGAGTGCGACTCGATGGTCTGGCCGTCGTCGTCCTGCAGGACGTAGGTCCGGGCGCCGTGCAGGACTCCGGGGTCGCCGGCCTTGATCGTGGCCGCGTGGCGTCCGGTCTCGAAGCCGTCACCACCCGCCTCGAAGCCGAGGATCTCCACGTCGTCGTCCAGGAACGCGGTGAACAGGCCGATCGCGTTGGAGCCGCCGCCGACACACGCCGCCACCCCGCGCGGGAGCACGCCGTACCGCTCGAGGCACTGGGCCCGCGCCTCGTCGCCGATGCCGCGGGTGAAGTCGCGGACCATGCTCGGGAAGGGGTGGGGACCCGCGGCGGTCCCGAAGAGGTACGCCGTGTGGTCGACGGTGGAGACCCAGTCACGCAGGGCCTCGTTGATGGCGTCCTTGAGCGTCGCGCTGCCGGAGTCGACCGGGACCACACGGGTGCCGAGCAGCTGCATGCGCGCGACGTTGAGGGCCTGGCGCTTGACGTCGACCGAGCCCATGTAGACGGTGCAGTCGAGTCCGAAGTAGGCCGCGGCGGTCGCGCTGGCGACGCCGTGCTGCCCGGCGCCGGTCTCGGCGATGACCCGGGTCTTGCCCATGCGCCGGGTGAGCAGCGCCTGGCCGAGCACGTTGCGGATCTTGTGCGCGCCGGTGTGGTTGAGGTCCTCGCGCTTGAGGAGCACCCGGCACCCGACCTTCTCGGAGAGCCGTCGCGCCTCGAACAGCGGGCTGGGCAGGCCGGCGTACTCGTGGCTGATCTGCGCCAGCTCCGCGGTGAACGCCGGGTCGGCCATCGCCTCCTGCCACGCGGCGGTCAGCTCGTCGAGAGCCGCGACCAGCGCCTCCGGCATGTACCGGCCGCCCCAGCCGTCGGTCTGGCTGCCGAACCAGCCGCGCTCGTCGGCGTCCCACTGCGAAGCCGGGCTCATGCGACGATCCCGGACATCGCGCGGACTCCGGCCTCCGGGTCGCCGTCGCGGACCAGGGCCTCGCCGACGAGCACGGCGTCGGCACCCTCGGCGACGAGGCGGCGTACGTCGTCGGGACCGGCGATTCCGCTCTCGGCGACCAGCGCGGCGTTCTCGGGGAGGCGGGGGGCGAGCTTGCCGAACGTCGCCACGTCGACGTCGAGCGTGCGCAGGTTGCGGGCGTTGACGCCGACCAGGGCAGGGTCGAGCTCGGCGGCCCGCTCGGCCTCGGCCTCGTCGTGCACCTCGACCAGGGGTGTGAGCCCCAGCTCGCGGGCGGCGTCGTACAGGGAGCGCAGGGCGTCACCGGGGAGGGCGGCCACGATCAGCAGAGCCAGGTCCGCGCCGTGGGCCCGCGCCTCGAGCAGCTGGTAGGGATCGACCACGAAGTCCTTGCGGAGCACCGGGATCCGCACCGCCGCACGTACGGCGTCCAGGTCGGCCAGCGAGCCGCCGAAGCGCCGCTGCTCGGTCAGCACGCTGACGGCGGCCGCTCCCCCGCGCTCGTAGGCGGCCGCGAGGCCCGCCGGGTCGCCGATCTCGGCGAGGTCGCCCTTGCTGGGGCTGCGCCGCTTGACCTCGGCGATCACCGCGGAGCCCACGCCACGCAGACCGGGCAGCGGATCGAGCGGCGGAGGCACGTCGAGCAGCCGGGCTCGCAGCTCGGTCTCGGGGGTGTCGGCCCGCCGGGCTTCGAGGTCCTCGCGCACGCCGGCGACGATGTCGTCGAGCACGGACATGGCGGGTCTCCAGGGCCTTCGGGGCCGGATCGCGTCGGATCGGGCGGCCGGATCGGGTCGGCGACAAGCCTCTCACGCAGGGCCAACAGGTCTGCCATCCGCCCGTGCAGCGATCAGAGCCGGCCCGGCTACGGGGCCAGCCAGCTGCCCGGCAGGTTGCGCGCGACGGTGAAGGCCACGACCAGCGCGACGAGGCCGATCGTCACGCTCCGGGGCAGCGCCGGGACGGCGCTCACCTCGCGTCCGGTCCACGCGGCGTGGCTCCAGCGCACGAACAGCGCGAGCGCGAACGGCAGGGCGAGCACCAGGAGGAGGTTGCTCGACAGGGCGGCACCGAGATGGCCGTTGCCGAGGTCGTTGACCGCACGCAGCCCGCCGCAACCAGGGCAGTACACGCCGGTCAGCGCGTAAAGCGGGCAGACGCCCCAGGAGTGCCGGACGTGGGGGTCGCGCACGTGGAGCGCGACGGTCGCGGCAGCCACCGCCGCAGCGCCGAGCAGGGGGCCGCGGATCCGCTCGGCGCGCGAGCGCGAGACGGGCGGGGCGGCTGTGAGCGTCATCGCATCAGCGCTCGGGGTTGTTGAGCCCCATCTTGGCCATCACCACGAAGACGACCAGCGACGCGGCGCCGATGGCCACGCCCACCCAGAACACCGGCCGGCTGATCGGGTCGAACATCAGCCCGATCCCCGCCACGACGAAGCCGAGCATCGCGACCGTCACCGCGGCCCATGCGGCCGGGGTGTTGCCGTGGTTGTCAGACATGCAGGGCTCCTCGAAAGCCTTCGGCGGTTCGGGTCCTCGCATCCTAGTGGTCGCGACCCCGGCTCTTGCGGGCCCCCGCCGGTGGCGCCGTCCGCCGAGTCGTCCTACGACGACGCGGCGTGATCTTGGCGTACACCTGCGCCGACTCGGCGCGTCTCAGCTGTCCTTCTGCGCCGGGTCGGCGGTGGGGTCGGCGGTGGGGTCGTGGCCCTCGTCGATGGCGCGCCACAGGTCGACGTCCTCCATCTCGGCGGGGTCCTGGACAGCCGCAGCACCCGGCGCGTCGTACTTGGCGCCCATCTCCGGCCAGCTCCGGACATGACGTACGGCGAGCACGGCGCCGAGCAGGGCGAGGATCGCCGCGACCAGCGCGGCGTACCACCAGAACGTCGTGTGCGCTCCCACCGAGGACTGCCCGAGGTCGACGGTCGCGTGGCGGGCCGAGTCGAGCGAGGAGGACCGGCCCACGACCGCGGTCGCGACGAGTCCCGCAGCCACCAGCACGCCCAGCAGGGCCAGCAGGCGCCGGACCGGTCCCCGGGTCACGAGCAGGACGCCCCAGCAGGCGAGCCCGACCAGGCCGAGGGCTCCCGCGAGCGGGACGTGGCCGCCGGACTTGTCCGCGAGGGTCGTGCCGGGGCGCGCGTCGGGCGCCCCCCACGCGTGGTCGCCGGCCAGCGCGCTGACGAGCGTGCCGACGACGCCGAGGAGCAGTGCGGGCGCGAAGAGCTGGCGGCCCTCAGGTCGCTGCTGCGCCATCGTCACCATCGCCACGGTTCTCGTCACGGTTCTCGTCACGGTTCTCGTCACGGTTCTCGTCACGGTTCTCGTCACGGTTCTCGCCTGAGCCGCCGTCCCAGACGAGACCGTCGTCGAAGCAGGTGCGGGTGCCGGTGTGGCACGCGGGTCCCTCCTGATCGACCTCGAGCAGGACGGTGTCGCCGTCGCAGTCCAGGCTCACCCGGCGTACCCACTGGCGGTGGCCCGATGTCTCGCCCTTGGTCCAGTAGGTCTGCCGACTGCGGCTCCAGTACGTCGCGCGTCCGGTGGCCAGCGTCCGGGCCAGCGCCTCGTCGTCCATCCACCCCAGCATGAGCACCTCGCCGGAGCCCTGCTGCTGGGCGATGGCGGGGACGAGCCCGGCGTCGTTCCGCTTCAACCGCGCGGCGACAGCGGGGTCCAGATCCATGGCTCCAGTGTTCCATCGGCACCCGCGGGGACCGCTCGGAGCCCGGATCACGGCTTCGGAAAGGTAAAAACTTCGGCCGGTGGTGCGGCCGATGCCAGGCCTGCCCCCGGGCTCCTGGACCTGCCGGGCCGACGGTGCCTGGCTCGACCTGCGTCGGCTCGCACGCAGGGCTCCGGCACGGAGCCGCGATCCGCGCGCGCAGGCCCGACCCCCGACCACGCACCGGTGCCCACACCTCGCGATCGGGTGGTCCTGGGGCTGATGAGGCACCGAACCGCCAGCGTGACAGGGGTTTCCGGTGCGGAACCAGTGGTCCCGGACACCCATGCTCGGCGTCGGGTCCGCCGCCCGATCCGCTCGTCCCGGGACACTCACAGGCTCCGAGGCTCCCGCCTCCGGCGCCGCTGTCGCCTCGATCCGGCGGCTCTGGTGGCGAACCGAGAGGCGTCGACGGTGGCTTGCTCGCACGGTGGGAGACGGCCCGAGGAACGTCAAGTTTCTCCTAAGTCGGCCCGAGGAAACGCGCGTGTTCGCTACCTTCATGGGCAGGTGGTCATACCCCCCCAAGCCCATGGCCACTGCGAACGGCGCTCGCGCTCTCCATGCGAGCGCCGTTCTGGGATTTACCGGCCGGGCATCTCGCGCAGCTCTCCCCGTGGCTGCGGCACGGTCAGCGGACCGGGAGCCCCGCGCCGGCGAGAGCCGCCTTCACCTCGGCGACGGCGACCGTGCCGAAGTGGAACACCGAGGCCGCGAGGACCGCGTCCGCACCCGCCGCCACGGCCGGCGGGAAGTCGCCGGCCGTCCCGGCTCCGCCCGAGGCGATCACCGGGATCGACACGGCCGCGCGGACCAGGCGGATCAGCTCGAGGTCGAAGCCTGCACCCGTGCCGTCGGCGTCCATGGCGTTGAGCAGGATCTCGCCCGCACCGAGCTCGGCTCCGCGCCGCGCCCAGGCGACGGCGTCCAGCCCGGCGCTCTTCCGCCCCCCGTGGGTCGTCACCTCGAAGCCGGACTCGGTGCCCTCCGCTCGGCGTGCGTCCACCGAGAGCACCAGGACCTGCGAGCCGAAGCGGTCGGCGATCTCGCCGATCAGTGCCGGGCGAGCGATCGCGGAGGTGTTGACGGCGACCTTGTCCGCGCCGGCCCGCAGCAGCCGGTCGACGTCCGCGACCGAGGACACTCCCCCGCCGACGGTGAGCGGGATGAACACCTCATCGGCCGTGCGCGAGACGACCTCGACCATCGTCGCCCGCCCCTCGTGGGAGGCCGAGATGTCGAGGAACGTCAGCTCGTCGGCGCCCTCGGCGTCGTAGCGCCGTGCGAGCTCGACGGGGTCGCCGGCGTCGCGGAGATTCTCGAAGTTCACGCCCTTCACGACCCGTCCGCCGTCGACGTCGAGGCACGGGATCACCCGGACGGCGACGCTCATGCGGCACCCCGGGTCAGGGCCAGGGCGTCCTCGAGGCTGAACCGCCCCTCGTAGAGGGCTGTCCCGACGATGGCCCCCTCGACCCCCTCCGGGACGAGCCCGGCGATCGCCTCGAGGTCGGCCAGCTCGGTGATCCCACCGCTGGCGACCACCGGCCGGTCGGTCGCGCCACACACCTGGTGGAGAAGCTCGAGGTTGGGTCCTTGGAGCATGCCGTCCTTGTTCACGTCGGTGACGACGTAGCGCGCGCAGCCCTCGGAGTCGAGCCGGGCCAGCACCTCGTAGAGGTCGCCGCCCTCGCGGGTCCAGCCCCGCGCGGCCAGGGTGCGGCCACGGACGTCGAGTCCGACCGCCACCCGGTCACCCCACGCGGCGATCGCGGCCGCGCACCACGCGGGCTGCTCGAGGGCGGCGGTCCCGATGTTGACCCGCCGGCAGCCGCTGGCCATCGCGGCGGCGAGGGACTCGTCGTCGCGGATGCCACCGCTCAGCTCGACGCGCACGTCGACGCGACCGACGATCGAGGCCAGCAGCTCGCGGTTGTGACCACGACCGAACGCCGCGTCGAGGTCGACCAGGTGGATCCACTCCGCCCCGGCCTCCTGCCACCGCAGCGCTGCTTCCAGCGGGTCACCGAAGCGCTTCTCGGAGCCGGCCACTCCCTGGACGAGCTGCACGGCCTGGCCGCCCGCGACGTCGACGGCGGGCAGCAGCTCGAGGGAGGGGGACACGGCGTCCGACCCTAGCCTCGCCGGCGGCGCGGCCGGGTGCCCGTCTCGCGGCGCACCGCGGTGACCACGTCGCCGATCTCGACGGGCCGGGTCGTGTCGACGACCACGGTGCGAGGAGCCCCGAGCGACTCGGGGTCGGTCGCGGCGTCGCGGATCCGGGCCAGGGTGTCTTCGTCCGGCGGCAGGTGCGGCCAGGAGCGGGAGCGCCCGGCGTACCGCTCGACGGCGACGGTCGCCGGGACGACGCACCGCACCTCGACGGTGTGCTCCCACCACCGCTTGAGCAGGTCGCGGATGCGCTCGGTGTCGCGGCGGGGTGCGATCCAGATGTCCACCACGGCCTCGCCGTCGAAGACGTCGAGCCGATGCACGAGCTCGGCCTCGGCGTCGTAGCGCAGCCACTCGCGCGGCGTGTCCTCGGCGCCGACGGCGAGCTCCTCCTTGATCTCGTCGAGCGAGACCAGGGCGACGCCCAGCCGTCCGGCCAGGGCGGTGGCCAGGCTGGTCTTGCCGGAGCCGGGCACGCCGGTGACGACGACGAGGGTGCTCACGACTTCCGCACCGCCAGGAGGACGACGGGGAACACCACGATGCTGACCACGAGCGCGCCGACACGGGCGGCCCAGTCGGGTCGCACCACCCAGACCAGGACGTTGACCACGAACAGCAGCCCGAACGCCGCCCACAGCTCGGCTCGACGCCGTGCCGCGATCACGCCGGGTGTCACGCGCACTCGCGGTACCCAGCCCGTCAGCGCCTGCCGCCGTGCCCGCGACCGCGCCCGGCGCTCGGCCTCGCGCTGCCGTACCGCGGCCGCCTCGGCGGCCAGTCGCTCCCGCTCCTCGCGACGTCGTGCCCGCTCCTTGCTCACCGCTCCATCACCGCCGCCTCACAGTGATGCCACCCAGTTGCCCAAGAGCGCGGCACCGGCGTTACCGGACTTCTCCGGGTGGAACTGCGTGGCGCACAGGGGGCCGTTCTCGACCGCCGCGACGAAGCGGTCGCCGCCGTGCTCGGCCCACGTCACCAGCGGTGCGGCCGTGCGCCCGTCGGTGCGCAGGTCCCAGGACCGGGCGGCGTAGGAGTGCACGAAGTAGAAGCGCTCGTGGCCCACGCCTGCGAAGAGCATCGAGTCCGGCGGCACGTCGACGGTGTTCCAGCCCATGTGCGGTACGACGTCCGCGTGGAGCCGCTCGACCACTCCGGGCCACTCGTCGCAGCCCTCGGTCTCGACGCCGCGTTCGACGCCCCGCGCGAAGAGCACCTGCATGCCGACGCAGATGCCGAGCACCGGCCGACCGCCGGCCAGGCGGCGACCGATCGCGCGCGGACCGTCGACGGCCCGCAGTCCGGCCATGCAGGCCGCGAACGCCCCGACGCCCGGAACGACAAGCCCGTCGGCGTCCTCGGCGGTGGTCCGGTCGGAGGTGAGCTCGACCTCGGCTCCGGCCCGCTCGAGCGCGCGTACGGCCGAGCGGATGTTGCCGAACCCGTAGTCGAGGACGACGACGTGCTTGCTCAGAGCGATCCCTTCGTGGAGGGGACGCCGGTCTCGCGCGGGTCGAGGGCGACGGCGTCGCGGAACGCCCGTGCGAACGCCTTGAACTGGGCCTCCACCAGGTGGTGCGGGTCGCGCCCCGAGAGCACGCGGACGTGGACGGCCACCTGGGCGTGGAACGCCAGCGTCTCGAAGACGTGGCGCGTCAGCGAGCCGGCGTACGCGGGGCCGGAGTCGCCGCCGATCGTGACGTAGGCCTGTCCGTCGGGCTCGCCGACGTGGACGCAGTAGGGGCGGCCGGACACGTCGACGGCGCACTGGACCAGCGCCTCGTCGAGGGGCACCAGCGCATCGCCGAAGCGGCGGATCCCCTGCTTGTCCCCCAGCGCCTCGCGCAGCGCCTGTCCGAGCACGATCGCGGTGTCCTCGACGGTGTGGTGGGCGTCGATGTGGGTGTCGCCCTCGGTGGTCACCGTCAGGTCGACCAGCGCGTGCCGCGCGAACGACCCGAGCATGTGGTCGTAGAAGCCGACCCCGGTCGAGACGTCGGCGCGCCCCGACCCGTCCAGGTCGACCTCGACGCGGACCTGCGACTCCTTCGTCTGCCGGTCGACGGCGGCGGTGCGGCTCATCGGGTGTCCTCCTCGCTGCGGGACCTGCTCGTCACGTCGGTCAGTGCCTCCCGGAATGCTGCCATCTCCGCGGCGGTCCCGATGGAGACACGGAGCCAGCCCTCGGGTCCGGTCTCGCGGATCAGCACGCCGCGGTCGAGCAGTTGCCGCCACACCGTGTGCCGATCCGGGAAGGTGCCGAACAGCACGAAGTTGGCGTCGCTGTCCGCGACCTCGTGGCCCTGGGCGCGGAGCCAGTCGACGGTCCGGTCGCGCTCGTCACGCAGGACGTCGACGGCTCCCAGCAGCTCGTCGGCGTGGCGCAGCGCGGCCAGCGCGACCGCCTGCGTCACCGCGGAGAGGTGGTAGGGCAGCCGGACCACGCGCAGGGCGTCGCACAGCTCGGGAGACGCCGCGAGGTAGCCCAGCCGGGCTCCGGCCAGAGCGAAGGCCTTGCTCATCGTGCGGGTGACGACGAGGTTCGGGTGGGTCGGGAGGAGCTCGAGGGCGCTCGGGGTGCCGGCCCGGCGGAACTCGGCGTACGCCTCGTCGACCACGAGGATGCCCTCCTCGCCCAGCGCCTCGCAGAGCGACCCGACGACCTCGGGGGGCAGGGCGGTGCCCGTGGGGTTGTTCGGCGACGGAAGCAGTACGACGTGCGGACGGCGCTCGCGCACCAGCTCCACGGCGCGGGAGACGTCCAGGCTGAAGTCGGACTCCCGGTGGCCGGTCTCCCACGCGGTGTGGGTGTCGCGAGCGTACTCGGGATACATGGAGTACGTCGGGGCGAAGCTCAGCGCGATCCGGCCAGGCCCCCCGAACGCCTGCAGGAGGTGCAGCATCACCTCGTTGGAGCCGTTGGCCGCCCAGACCTGCTCGGGACTGACGCCGTGCCCGAGGTAGTCGGCGAGCCCCTCGCGCAGGGCGCGGAACTCACGGTCGGGGTAGCGGTTCAGGGTGCGCGCCGCGTCGGCGACGGCCCGCCCGATGTCCGCGACGACGGCGTCCGACGGCGGGTAGGGGTTCTCGTTGACGTTGAGGAGGACGGGCACGTCGAGCTGGGGGGCGCCGTACGGCTCGATGCCGCGCAGCTCCTCCCGCACGGGAAGGGCCGGAGGTGGTGGAGTCATGCGCCGAACCGGATCCGGACCGCCTCGCCGTGGCCGGGCAGGTCCTCGGCCTCCGCGAGGGCGACGACGTGGTCGGCCACCTCGGCGAGCGCCTCGCGCGAGTAGTCGACGACGTGGACGGCCTTGAGGAAGGAGCGCGCCGAGAGCCCCGAGGAGTGGCACGCGCACCCGGCCGTCGGCAGGACGTGGTTGGACCCGGCGCAGTAGTCGCCGAGGGAGACCGGCGCGTACGGTCCGACGAAGATCGCGCCCGCGTTGTGCACGCGCGCCGCGACCGCAGAGGCATCGTCGGTGTGGATCTCGAGGTGCTCGGCGGCGTAGGCGTCGACCACGGCCAGACCCTGCTCGAGGTCGTCGACCAGCACGATCGCGGACTGGGGACCGCCCAGCGCCTCGCGGACCCGCTCGGTGTGGCGGGTGGCGGACACCTGCTTGTCCAGCTCGGCCTCCACGTCGTCGGCGAGCCGCAGCGAGTCGGTGACCAGGACGCTGGCGGCCCGGGGGTCGTGCTCGGCCTGGCTGACGAGGTCGGCGGCCACGAAGCCTGCGTCGGCGGTGTCGTCGGCGAGGATCGCGATCTCGGTCGGCCCCGCCTCGGCGTCGATCCCGACGTGCCCCTTGAGCAGGCGCTTGGCGGCGACGGTGTAGATGTTGCCCGGCCCGGTGACCAGGTCGACCCGGGCGCACTCCCCCGCGCCGTAGGCGAACATCGCGATCGCCTGCGCTCCGCCCACGGCGTACACCTCGTCGACACCCAGCAGCGCGCAGGCGGCGAGGATCGTCGGCGCCGGCAGTCCGTCGTGGTCGCGCTGCGGAGGGCTGGCCAGCGCGATGCTCTCGACCCCCGCGACCTGGGCCGGGACGACGTTCATCACGACGCTGGAGACGAGCGGGGCCAGGCCCCCCGGCGTGTAGAGCCCGACGCGGCGGACGGGCACCATCCGGTGGCCGACGGTCGCGCCCTCGCCCAGCGAGGTCGTGACGTCGCGCTCGAGCTCGGCCTCACAGGTACGACGGAGCCGGGCGATCGACTCCTCGAGCCCTGCCCTGACGGCGGGGGCGAGCGTCTCGAGGGCGCTGTTGAGCGTCTCGGTCGGCACGCGCACGTGCGTCGGAGCCACTCCGTCGAACCGCTCCGACAGCTCCCGGATCGCCGACATCCCGCCGGTCCGCACCTGCTCGCAGATCGGCCGGACCAGCTCCACGGCCGCGTCGACGTCCAGCTCGGCGCGCGGGACCACCTCGCGGTAGTCGGCTGGTGCCGTGCCGCGCAGGTCGAGACGCCGGATCATGGCCCGAATTCTACGGGCGGCGCGCGGTGCCGCCGCGTCGTGCCCATGGCGGGGACGGCTACCGTGACGGCATGAGCGACTCGCTCCCGATGTTCCCGTTGAACACGGTGCTGTTCCCGGGGATGAGCGTGCCGCTGTACGTCTTCGAGGACCGCTACCGCGCGCTGGTCCATCACCTGCTCCGCGTCGAGGATCCCGCCGACCGCGTCTTCGGCTCGGTCGGGATCCGTGAGGGCTACGAGATCGGCGAGCACGGCGCGCAGTGGCTGTTCCGGGTCGGCTGCCGGGTGCAGATGACCGAGGTGGAGGCCCACGCCGACGGCACGTTCGAGCTGGTGGCCGTCGGACTCGACCGGATCGAGCTGGAGCATCTCGACACCAGTGGCGCGTACCCCGTCGGCCGAGTCACCGCGCTGTCCGAGCACCTCGTGCCGGTGCCGGACGCGCTGGCCCGGACCGCACGGGACACCTACGAGGCCTACCGCGAGGCGCTCCCGGAGCTGGACAGAGAGCCTCCCGACGCCCAGCTGCCGCACGACCCGGCGTACCTCTCGTGGGCCCTGGCAGCCCTGGCTCCCCTCAGCCTCGGCCAGCGCCAGGCGCTGCTCGAGGCCGAGGACGCCGACGACCGGCTGCACATGGTCATCGACGTACTCCGCGGCGAGCTGACCACGATGCAGGTCCTGCCGTCCCTGCCCGCGACCGAGATCGCGCGCACCCGCTGGTCACCCAACTGACGGCGACCGGCGTCAGTCGGTGCTGACCTTGATCGAGAACTTCGCGACGCCGGAGTCGAGCCACGACGAGATGCCGATGGCACGCAACGGCGTGAGGTTGGCCAGGTCGGAGGCGTCCCCGGGCGAGGCCTTCTCGAGGGCGGGCTCGAGGGCGTCGAAGTTGAAGTAGAGCACCGCACTGGCGTGCGCAACGTCCGGCACGACGTCCTTGAACGTGTCGTCGCTGGCGAGGTCACCACCCGCGAGCACGTGCTTGCGGTAGTCCTCGCTCGGGCCGATCGCGATCAGGTCACCCGACGCGCTCGTGCCCAGGAAGGGCAGGTCGCCGGTCTTCGCCCGGAGCTTGCCGAGCACCTGCTCGATCGCAGTGGGGTCGCCCTTGACGGTCGCGGCCACCGGGATGTTCGCGCCGTCGGCGCTGTTCTCGGCCGCCTCCACATCGAGGTCCTTGCTGACCGAGAGCACCACGCCCTTGCCGAGGAGGGTCTCGATGTCCGCGGGGACGTCCAGGCCGGTCGCCTGGGACATCTCGCGCTCGAGGTCGGACTTCGACATCCCGGATCCGAACGTGCTCGACGCCGAGTCGAGCTGCTTCTCCAGCCACCCCGGGGTGAACGTCGTCGCGGCGGCCGCGGCGGTGTCGGTCGGGAGCCGCCCGACCAGCTCGCCGCCGGTGCTGCCGTTCAGCTGCGAGAGCTGCGGGGAGCTGCCGTCGCCGACCGCGGCGAGCTCGAGGCCGTCGCCGGTGAAGCGCAGGGTGGCGGCACCGCCCTTGAAGCTCGACAGTGCCTTCGAGAACGGGTCGTCGCCGTCGGCGGTGCTGTGGAACGCCGTGCTGTGGAGCGGTCCCGGACGCCGAACCCGACTCGGAGAACGACTGGGCCGACTGTCCGAACAGGTCTCCGCCCATCAGGCTGAGGAGCTCCTTGCCCGCGATCCGGCCGGCGTCGGGAGAGGCGTAGGCGTTGACCACTCCTGCCTCGCCCACCGCCTTGGTCCACTTCTGGTACGTCGGGTCGTCGGCGAGGCTCGACGTGGCCGCCGCGCTGGAGACCTCGCCGGCCACCTCCTGCGACTGGGCGAACGTCGCCCACCCGTCCTTGACCACGACCCCGGTGTGGTCGTCGGAGCCGGCGCACTGGCGGATCTTGTCGATGCCCTGGCGGGCCGCGTCGTCGTCCTTGACCTGCACGACGAACACGAAGTGCGGCTCGTCGTTGCCCAGCGGCACGACGGCGGCCGCCATCCGGTCCCCGAGCCACGGGTCGACATCGCGGGAGAAGTCGAGGCCCGGGCAGCCGGCGTCGCTGACGAGCTGGTCACCGACCTTCTTCCGCAGGTCGTCGACGCTGTTGACGCCGATCTCCTTCTTGTAGGCCGGGAACTTGTTCAAGGTCCGGAAGGCGTCGATCTTCTGCCCGCCGGCGGGGTCGAGGTCGAGGCTGAGGTAGCCGACGGTGTTCGCGGGCAGCGCCTGCGCGGGCTGGGCGCCCTGCTTGAAGAAGCTCATCGCGGCCCAGGCGCCCGCTCCGGCGCCCAGGATCAGGACCACAGCTGCGGCGAGCCAGAGCATGCGACGTCGACGACGCGGCGCTGCCTGCTCGTCGAGTCCGGCCGGAGCAGGAGGAATCGGTGCGCCGGTGGAGTACTCGAGGTACTCGGGCGTGCCCGAAGGCGGCGGCTGGTGCTCGGACATGGGCGATCTCCCCCGTGAGAAGCGCTCGTGCGGTCGTGGAGAAAGAGCCTAACCCGGCGCGGAGGACGATGTGTCGGCTTCGCGGTCATCGCCCCGCGAGTCGTGGGCGCCGGTGTGGGTGGACACCGATCCCGGCCAGGCGAAGTAGACGATGGCCAGCACGAACAACGAGGTCATCGGCCACGCGAGGTAGGGGCTCTTGCCCGACACGGTCAGCTGGTCGTGGAGCGTCTTCGTGGCCGTGGTGTGCGCCGCGACGGTGGCCGGGTTGCCCGGGCCGAGCATGGTCCCCACCCGCCACATCAACGCCGCTGCCACCGCCGAGCCGGCGAGCAATAAGACCAGCACCAGCAGCTCGCGGCCGCGGGTCAGCAGACAGGTGGCCAGCGCGAGCAGCGCGCTGGCGGCGACCGCGACCAGGACATAGACGCCGGTGCCGGTGAACACACCACGCAGGGCGGCGTCGCTGGCGTAGTACAGCTGGTGCTGCTGAGCGACCATCCGCGGCGGGGTCCAGACCCACTCCCAGACCACCCCGGCGAGCGCGCCGACCACGGCGTACGCCGCGATGACCAGGAACGCCGTGCGCACCGGGCTGCCCGGCGCGAGGACGGCGGGCGCGGGCCTGTCGAGGGACTCCGCCGCCGCGCCGGCGCGATGGCTCATGAGGTGAGGCACCCGGGGCCGAGGAGCTGCTTGAGATCGGCGAAGAGGGGCGCACCGGCCGCGACCCGGAAGTTGTCGCCGACCTTGAGCACCGTGGTCCCCTCGCGCCCGCGCAGCCGCAGGCGTACCTCGGTGACGCCCGGGTGGGTCCGCAGGACCTCGACCAGCTGGTCGACCACCGGTGGCGTCACCCGGGTCGCCGGGAGGTTCACCACGACCGGCCCGGCCGGCCCGTCGTCCAGGTCGGGGACGGTCACCTCCTCGGCGCGGATCTCGGGTTGGTCCTTGCTGCGCGAGAGCTTGCCCCGCACGGTGACGATCGCGTCCTCGGCGAGCAGGCCCCCGGCGAGCTGGTAGACGCCCGGGAACATCAGCACGTCGATCGCTCCGTCGAGGTCCTCGATCGTGACGACCGCCCAGGTGTCGCCCTTGCGGGTGATCTTGCGCTGGACCGACGTGATCAGCCCTGTCACCTGGATCGGGCTGCCCTCGGGGCGCTCCTCGTCCAGCATCAGCTGGCCGATGGTGCAGTCCGACGCCCCGGCCAGGATGTGCTCGAGCCCCATCAGGGGATGGTCGGAGACGTAGAGACCGAGCATCTCCCGCTCGTGGCCGAGCAGGGTGCGCTTGTCCCACTCGTCGATGTCGGGGATCGGGACGGTCAGGTCGAAGAGCGGCACCGAGTCGCCCCCGCCCATCAGCTCGTCGAACAGCGAGTCCTGCCCCCCGCCTGCGTCCTTCTTGATCGAGGAGTAGCGGTCGACGGCCTGCTCGTGGATCGCGACCAGGGCGCGCCGGTGGTGCTTCATGTCGTCGAAGGCGCCGGCCTTGACCAGCGAGTCGATGACCCGCTTGTTGCACACCAGGGGGTCGACCTTGTCCAGGAAGTCGTTGAAGTGCTCGTACCGCCCGTGGGCGGCCCGCCCCTCCACGATCTTGTCGACGACGTTCGCCCCGACGTTGCGGACCGCGGTGAGACCGAACCGGATGTCGCCGCCGACCGGGGTGAACGACGCGTCGGACTCGTTGACGTCGGGCGGCAGCACCTGGATCTTCATCCGGCGGCACTCGTTGAGGTAGATCGCCATCTTGTCCTTGTCGTCCTTGACCGAGGTCAGGACGGCCGCCATGTACTCGGCGGGGTAGTTGGCCTTGAGGTACGCCGTCCAGTAGGACACCTGCGCGTACGCCGCGGCGTGGGCCTTGCCGAAGCCGTAGTCCGCGAACGGGAGCAGCGCCTCCCAGACCGCCTTGATCGCACCGTCGGAGAAGCCCCGCTCCTTCATGCCGGTCTGGAACGGGACGTACTCGGCGTCGAGCACCTCCTTCTTCTTCTTGCCCATCGCCCGGCGCAGCATGTCCGCGCGCCCCAGGGTGTAGCCCGCGAGCAGGCGGGCGACCTCGATGACGTCCTCCTGGTAGACGATCAGCCCGTAGTTGGGCTCCAGCACGGACGCCAGGGCCTCGCGCACCTCCTCGTGCGGGTACGTCACCTCCTGCTGCCCGCTGCGGCGCAGGGCGTAGTTGGTGTGCGAGTCGATGCCCATCGGGCCGGGGCGGTACAGCGCGATCGTCGCCATGATGTCCTGGATGGACTTGGGCCGCATCAGCCGGAGGAGCTGGCGGGTGCCTCCGCCGTCCAGCTGGAAGACGCCGAGGGTGTCGCCGCGGCTGAGCAGCTCGTAGGTCGCCGGGTCGGTCGGATCGGCGCCGAGCGCGTCGAGGTCGAGATCGATGCCGCGGCTGAGCCGGACGTTCGCCACGGCGTCACCGAGGACGGTGAGGTTGCGCAGCCCCAGGAAGTCCATCTTGACCAGGCCGAGCTGCTCGCACGACGGGTAGTCGAACTGGGTGATGATCGCGCCGTCCTGCGGCCGTCGGATCAACGGGATGATGTCGAGCAGCGGCTCGCTCGACATGATCACGCCGGCGGCGTGCACCCCCCACTGGCGCTTGAGACCCTCGAGCCCGATGGCGGTGTCGACGACGGTCTTCACGTCGTGGTCGGACTCGTAGAGCGAGCGGAACTCCGCGCCCTCGCCGAACCGCTTGTGCTCGGCGTCGAAGATCTCCTTGAGCGGGACGTCCTTGCCCATCACCGCCGCGGGCATCGCCTTGGTGATCCGGTCCCCCATGGCGAACGGGTAGCCCAGGATGCGGCTGGCGTCCTTGACCGCCTGCTTGGCCTTGATCGTCCCGTAGGTGACGATCATCGAGACCCGCTCCTCGCCGTACTTGTCGCTGACGTAGCGGATCACCTCACCCCGCCGGCGCTCGTCGAAGTCGACGTCGAAGTCGGGCATCGAGACGCGCTCGGGGTTGAGGAAGCGCTCGAAGGTCAGCTTGTACTCGAGCGGGTCGAGGTCGGTGATCCGCAGCGCGTAGGCGCACATGGAGCCCGCGCCCGAGCCCCGGACGCCGGTGCGGATGCCGTTGCTCTTGGCCCAGGTCATGAAGTCGGCGACGACCAGGAAGTAGCCCGGGTAGCCCTTGCCGATGATCACCTCGGTCTCGAAGTCGGCCCGCGCCCGGACCTCGGGCGAGACGCCGCCGGGGTAGCGCTCGAGGAGCCCGGCCTCGACCTCCTTGACGAACCAGGAGGTCTCGTCCTCCCCGGGCGGGCAGGGGAACCTCGGCATGAACCGACCCTCGCCCTCGGTGAAGCTCACGTCGCAGCGCTCGGCGATCAGCAGGGTGTTGTCGCACGCCTCCTTCAGACCGTGCTTGCCCTCCCACAGCTCGCGCATCTCGGCGGCCGACTTGATGTAGTAGCCGTCGCCGTCGAGCTTGAACCGCTTCGGGTCACTCATCACCGAGCCGGACGAGACGCAGAGCAGGTGCTCGTGGGAGGGCGCGTCCTCGCGCATGACGTAGTGGGAGTCGTTGGTCGCGATCACCGGGATCGCGAGATCGCGGCTCAGCTGGAGGAGCCCGTCACGGACCCGCTTCTCCAGGATCAGGTCGTGGTCCATCAGCTCGATGAAGTAGCTGTCCTTGCCCAAGATGTCCTGGAACTCCGCCGCGCTCTCCCGCGCCTTGGCGTAGTCGCCGATGCGCAGCCACGTCTGCACCTCGCCGGAGGGACAGCCGGTGGTGCCGATCAGGCCGTCGGCGTACTCCGCGAGGAGCTCGCGGTCGGCGCGCGGCTGGTAGTAGTACCCCTCCATGCTGGCCCGGCTCGAGAGCCGGAACAGGTTGTGCATCCCGGCGGTGCTCTCCGCCAGGAGGGTCATGTGGGTGTAGGCGCCGGAGCCGCTGACGTCGTCGTCGCCCCCGTCGTTCCACCGCACCCGCTTCTTCTCGTAGCGGCTGGTGTTCGGCGTGAGGTAGGCCTCCATGCCGATGATCGGCTTGATCCCCGCGGCGCTCGCCTTGCGGTAGAAGTCGTAGGCACCGAAGACGTTGCCGTGGTCGGTCATCGCGATGCTGTGCATCCCGAGCTCGGAGGTACGCCGGAAGAGGTCGTCGAGACGGGCGGCCCCGTCGAGCATGGAGTACTCGGTGTGGACGTGGAGGTGGACGAAGTCCCCACCGTGGACGGGGCCGGACGACATGGACGGGGAGGTCCTCCTCAGCGGCGCGAGCGGGCGGTCACAGGTGGTCGGGTAGGCCGAACCCACGGCCTGGACGAACCAGCTGGGGGAAGGACGCCAGCCTACGCGACCACGTGGGCGATCCTGCCAGGGCGCACCGACAGCGGGCCGCTGCCGGCCCGTCCGGTGCTAGTGCTGGACCGTGACCCGGGCGAACGTGCCCGCAGGCGTGTCCTCGATCGAGATCGCGCCGAAGACCCGGGCCGGCAGCCGGATCGGAGTCGAGCCGTTGGCGTAGTCCGCGGACCACGACTCCACCGAGATCCTCTTCGCGCCCGAGCCGCACCGCTCGACCTGGGTCAGGGCCGGGTTGGGCGCGGTCAGGGTCGCCGTCCCGCCGCGGAAGGTCGCCTGCATCGTCGCGCTCCCGTCGCCACCCACCACCAGCTGGTTCGGCGTCGGCTGGGGCAGCGTCAGGATGTCCGCCCGAGTCGCCTGGTCGGGCTCGGTCAGGTTGACGAAGCGGATGCCGCCGATCGTGGCGTGGGCGCCGACGTTCTCCGAGGTGAGGAAGTCGAGCTCCCCGGAGGGACCGCCACTGGCCTGCCAGAGGAAGGTGCTGCGGCACGGGAACTCCGGCGTCGGGCAGTTCGAGGCCGCCGGGCGGGTCCAGGTCACCTTGCTCCTGGTCGAGAAGCGCACCTTCTGCCGCGTGCTGCCGACGTTGCCCCAGGCGTGCTTGCCCTTCGACCGGGTGTGGAGCAGCAGCGTGCCCACGAGGGAGACGTGACGGACCTTGGTGGCGGCCTTCCGGTGGCACGTGGACAGGATCGGCTTCCCGTGGGGCGCCACCTTGAGTGAGACCGTGGCGTAGCCGTGCGACTTCGTCGAGGTCAGCCGCACCCGACCGTGACCCGAGCCCGTGACCGACACCCCCTGCGCTGACGTCGGGAAGGTCCAGTCGTGCTCCTCGGTGCGGTCCTTGGACTGGACCTGGATGTCGACCCGGGAGCCCGAGCTGTTGCGCAGTCCGAGCACGCGCAGCCGGAGCTTGTGCCCGGTCGACGACACGACCTGCAGCACGCTCGACCCGATGGTGACCGTGGTGGCAGGCCCTCGCGCGTTCGCACCGCCGAGCACGCCGGAGTCGGACGGATCGACGAACCCGCGCGAGTAGGCGCTGGTCGCGATGCCGGTGAGCGCCAGCGTCAGGGACGCTGCGGCCAGGAAGGGCACCCGCCGGTACCGGCCAGCAGAACGACGAGCCATCGTGACCACCTCGGACCTCGGGCGTCGGACCCACGTCCGAGCCACCCGCACCCTAGCCACGCGACGAGGGTGGACGCATCCGTCCGCGGACGGACCGGGTCGGTCAGGAATCGAGAAGCACGGGCCCGCCGACGTTCCTAGGCTCGGGTCCGGACCGAGACCACACGAGACCACGTGAGAGAACGCGAGAGGACGACGAGATGGCGACGAAGGCGACAGGATCGACGGGCAGCGGCTGGACCGACCAGGAGCGGGCCGCGATGAAGGCGCACGCCGAGGAGATCCGGCGGGCCGAGGGCAAGGGCGCGGCGAAGGCGGCCGACGAGGCGCAGGCGTGCCTGGACAAGATCGCCGAGATGCCCGACGAGGACCGGGCGCTGGCCGAGCGGTTCCACGCCCTGGTGATGTCGGCGGTCTCCGAGCCGGTGGTCAAGACCTACTACGGCATGCCCGCGTACGCGCGCGAGGGTGGCAAGGTCGTGTGCTGGTTCAAGTCGGCAGCGAAGTTCAGCACCCGCTACGCCACGGTCGGCTTCAGCGACCAGGCCGCGCTGGACGACGGAGACCTGTGGCCGACGGAGTACGCCGTCACGGCCCTGGGCTCCGCGGAGGAGAAGAAGCTGACCGCGCTGGTGGTCCGAGCCTTCGCCTGACGGGCGTCAGAGGTGCTGGATGAAGAACGGCGTCTGATGACCCTGCCCGAACGAGCAGGCGGCGCCCCACGACGGGACGACCTTGTGCGCGCAGCCGACCCAACCGGACTCGTAGTGCACCGCGGAGCCGTTGACGCGGACGTCGAGCTCCTCGTCGGCGTTGGGGATCCCGTCGATCCGGAACTTGCCCGCCGACCCGGTCTTGTCCTGGCCGAGCAGGTCGTCGGTGTTGATCCGGAAGACCTTGACGGTGACGCCCTTGACGGGGTTGCCGGTGCGCTGGTCGACGACCTTGCCGGAGAAGAACCCGTCGCGCCGCGCGGCCTCGGGCCGCGCGGTGTCGGCGCGCGCGGCACCGAGGAACGCCGGCGCCGTCGCCAGCAGCATGAGGACGGCCAGCAGGGCGACCCACGGGCGCCGCGAGATGATCTCCATCTCGCGAGGATAGGGAGGGCGCGGCCCTCAGATGTCCGGAACGGCTGGGGCTTTACCGTCCCGCCGGCTCAGCTCGGACGCCACGCCATCCGGATGTCCGGGGCGCGCTCGTCGTTGTCCGAGCCGTCGGTGCGCTCGACCTCGACCAGCCCGCGGCGTGCATACAGCCGACGCGCCGCCAGGTTGCTCTGGAACACCCACAGCTCGTAGCCGTCGGGATGGGTGGCCTCGACCACGTCGAGCAGGAGGGAGCCGATCCCCTGCCGCTGCGCCCGCGGGTCGACGTACAGCCCGTCGAGGAACGTCGAGGTGCACAGTGCGAGCCCGACCAGCCGCCCCTCCGACTCGGCGACCCAGACCGAGTGCCCGTCGTCCTCGAGCACGTGCCGCCGATACTGCTCGCGGTGCTCCTCGTCGGTGTACGCCGCAGGCGGCATCTGCGGGACCGCGGCCCGTCGTACCGAGGAGTACAGGTCGGCCACGGTCCTCCACTCGTCGGGCTCGGCCGCCCGCAAAACGATCTCCTCAGTGGGCATCGCGGATGATCTCGAGCGAGTGCGTGAGATCGTCGGGGTAGGGCGACTCGTACTCGACGTGCGCGCCTGAGTCCGGGTGCTCGAAGCCGAGTCGGACGGCGTGCAGCCACTGGCGCTCGAGTCCGACCCGACGGGCCAGTGTGGGGTCGGCGCCGTACGTCAGGTCGCCGACGCACGGGTGCTTGAGGGCGCTCATGTGCACTCTGATCTGGTGGGTACGACCGGTCTCGAGGTGGACCTCGAGCAGGGACGCGAAGCGGTGCGCCTCGAGGGTCTCGTAGTGGGTCACGCTGTGGCGGCCGTCGGCCATGACCGCGAACTTGTAGTCGGCCCGCGGGTGTCGACCGATCGGCGCGTCGATGGTGCCGCTCAGCGGGTCGGGATGCCCCTGGACGAGCGCGTGGTAGACCTTGTCGACGGTGCGGTGTCGGAACGCGTTCTTCAGCACCGAGTAGGCGCGCTCGCCCTTGCAGATGACCATCACCCCCGACGTCCCGACGTCGAGCCGCTGCACGATGCCCTGCCGCTCGGGAGCGCCGCTCGTGGCGATCCGGAAGCCCGCTGCGGCCAGGTGGCCGACGACGGTCGGGCCGGACCAGCCGGGCGAGGGGTGGACGGCGATGCCCACCGGCTTGTCCAGCACCACGATGGAGTCGTCGTCGTGGATGATCCGGATGCCCTCCACCAGCTCGGGCTCGACGCTGACCGGTTCGGCGGCCGCGGGCAGGGTGGCTTCGAGCATCGAGCCGCCGTGCACCCGGTCGCTCTTCCCGGCGAGCTCCCCGTCGAGGTGCACGTGGCCGTCGGCGATCAGGGCCGCGGCGCGGGTGCGGGACAGCCCGAACATCCGGGCCATGGCCGCGTCCACGCGCTCCCCCGACAGACCGTCGGGGACCGACACCACCCGATGGTCTCCGCCGCTCGCGCTCACGGGTGGGAGTGCCGGGCGCCGGTGATCCGGACCCCGCGCCAGGTCTGGATCACGATCAGGATCACCGCCGAGTCGATGAGCATGTCCGCGACGTTGAACACCGGCCAGTGCGGCAGCTCCAGGAAGTCGACCACATGGCCGCGGAGGAGGCCGGGCTCCCGGAACACCCGGTCGGTGAGGTTGCCGCACACGCCGGCCAGAAGAAGACCGAGGGCGACGGCCCACGTGGCGTCGCCGAGGCGGCGGCCGAACCTGATGACGACGCCGGCCGCGACCAGCGCGATCACCGACAGCAGCAGCGTGTACGACGTCCCGGTGCTGAACGCCGCCCCGGGGTTGCGCACCAGGTCGAGGCGCAGCAGACCGCCGACGACGTCGCGGGGCTCGTCAGGAGTCAGGTGGGCCACCGCGAGCAGCTTGGTGGACAGGTCGACGGCGTAGGCCAGCACAGCGACCGTGACGAACAGGAGCCGGTGTCGCGACGAGGAGCTCTGGGGGGCCGCTTCGGGATCGACGGAGCTCAGCGGCGTTCCTCGCGTTGCTTGCATGTCAGGCACAGTGTGGCACGCGGGAACGCCATCAACCGGCCCTTGCCGATCGGGTTCCCGCACGACTCGCACACGCCGTAGGTGCCGTCGGCGATCCGGGCCAGCGCCCGGTCGATCTGCGCGAGCTTCTCGCGCTCGTGGTTGACCAGGGTGAGCTCCTGGTCGCGCTCGAAGCTGGTCGCGCCCATGTCCGCCTGGTCCTGACCGGCGCCGTCCCCGGCATCGCGCATGAGCCCGGCCAGCTCGGCCTCCTGCTCGGTCAGCGTGCGGATGACGCGGGCGCGGTCGTCGTTCAGGTCGGCGACGACCTCGTCGATCTCGGCCTTGGTCCACGGCTTCTCGCCGGGCAGGACCGGGAGACTGGCCGGGTTGACCGACTTCCGGCGGGTCTTCTTCGCCGCGACCTTCTTGGCGGGCGCTGCCTTCTTGACCGGCGGCGCGGCCTTCGTGGCGGGTGCCGCCTTCTTCGCGACCGCCTGCCTTCTTCGCCGGCGCTGCCTTCTTGGCGGGTGCGGCCTTCTTCGCGACAGCCTTCTTCGCCGGCACTGCCTTCTTGGCCGGTGCGGCCTTCTTCGCCACGGCCTTCTTCGCCGGCGCTGCCTTCTTGGCCGGTGCGGCCTTCTTCGCCACGGCCTTCTTCGCCGGCGCTGCCTTCTTGGCCGGTGCTGCCTTCTTCGCCACGGCCTTCTTCGCGGGCGCTGCCCGACCGGCGCTGCCTTCTTGGCGGGTGCGGCCTTCTTCGCCACGGCCTTCTTCGCCGGCGCTGCCTTCTTGGCGGGTGCTGCCTTCTTCGCCACGGCCTTCTTCGCGGGCGCTGCCTTCTTGGCCGGCGCTGCCTTCTTCGCCACGGCCTTCTTGGCGGGCGCGGCCTTCTTCACGCCGGACGCGCCGCCCGAGGTCCGCGTCACAGCCTTGCGCGCGGCCGACGCGGCCTTGCCGGCCAGCGACCGAGCGGTGCTGCGAGCCATGAATACCTCCAGGGGGCCGGTGAGGCGCGTGGTGAGCCGGTTGCACAGGACGTCGAAGTGACGATCGGCAGTCCGTGCGGTGGGAGGGTATAGCCCCGGGCCCGCTCACTCAAAGCAGGCGCGCCCAGGCTCACGCCGCCCAGAAGGGCTTCGGGAGCCCCGGCTCAGCCCTTCGGGCGATCCCGCCGCCGGCCCCGACCCGCAGGCCCGGACCGCAGGTGAGGTCAGCCCTCGTCGTCCCCGAGCACCGAACGCAGCCGCTTGGGCTGGGCGAACCCACCCGCGGTGCCGGCGTCCTGACCCGACGTCGGGTCGGCCGACGTGGAGGTCTCGAGCGCCTCGAGCTGCTGGCTGAAGTAGGTCTTGAGGCGCGAGCGGTACTCGCGCTCGAAGGCCCGCAGGTTGTCGACCTCGTGGGACAGCGCGTCGCGCTCGCGCTCGAGGTCGCCGAAGAGCTGCGTACGACGCTCGGCGGTCTCGGAGTCGAGCGACTGGGCACGCCCACGGGCGTCGGACTCGAGCTTGTCGGCGTTGGTCTTCGACTCGCCCTCGAGGCGCTCGGCCTTGGTACGGGCCTCGCCCACGATCTTGTCGGCCTCGCTCTTGGCGTCCTCGACGAGCTGGTCGGCGTTGCGGCTGGCCAGCTCGAGCAGGCGAGCGGCGGCGTTGGAGGCGTCCCCGACGGTCTCCACGCGGATCGTCTCGACACCCGCGGCGACCGCACCGGCAGCGCCCGCGGTCGCACCGAGGGCCGGCGCCTGCACCGTCGGCTCGGGCTCCGGCGTGGGCTCGGGCTCCGGCTCGGGGGCGGCCGCCACCGGCTCGGGCGCCGGAGGCTCGGGAGTGGGGGCGGCCATCGGCGCCGAGTCGACCGCACCGGACTGCGCCGCCGAGAGCTTCGTGCGGAGGTCGTCGTTCTCACGGGTGAGCCGAGCGAGCTCGGCCTCGACCTCGTCGAGGAACTGGTCGACCTCACCCATGTCGTAGCCCTCGCGGAGCCGGACAGGAGTAAAGCGCTTGTTGCTCACGTCCTCAGGCGTCAGCGGCATGACCTCACCCAATTCCTAGTTGTGCGGTACTGACAAGTCCTCGGTCCGAACAATAGCCCCTCACGTCCCAGGTGCGTGACTCCCCGCCTGCCCGGATCCGTGAGAGGTCCCGGTCGCGCGGACGAGCGTCGTCGCAGGTCGCGAGGGTCCTGGCTCAGCTCTGGTTGAAGAAGCCGCCCTGCACGATGCGCTGCTTCTCCTCGGCGTCGACCGAGACGTTCGGCGGCGACAGCAGGAAGACCTTGGCGGTCACCCGCTCGATCGTGCCTCGGGTGGCGAACACCAGGCCGGCGGCGAAGTCGACGAGACGCTTGGCATCGGCGTCGTCCATCTCCGAGAGGTTCATGATCACCGGGACGCCGTCACGGAAGTTCTCCCCGACCGTGCGGGCCTCGTTGTAGGTCCGCGGGTGCAGCGTGGTGATCCGGGAGAGCTCGACCCCGACGGACGCGGGCGCGGGGGCTTGGGCGCGACGGCGCTGCGAGATGTCGGCGACCGGCGCGGGCTTGACCGGGGCGGGAGCGCGACGCGACACCTGCTGCGGCTCGGAGTCGGCGTACCCCTGGTCGTCGTACTCGTCGTCGTAGGCGCCGGTGTCCTCGAGCAGGCCGAGGTACTCGCCGATCTTGCGCATCGCGCCGCTCATCGGTCCATCCTCCAGGTTCAGCGGTGACCTCGCTGCCGTGGCGTACTGGCGTGGCCCCTGTCGTGGTTGTGACGCTACTTGAAAGTCGGACGCGCACCCAGGATTGCGGACCCGACACGCACATGTGTCGCTCCGCTCTCGATCGCGACCTCGAAGTCCTGGCTCATCCCCGCGGAGAGCCAGGTGGCGTCCGGATGCCCGGCCACGAACTCCGCACGCACGTGCGCCAGCCGGTCGAACGCGGCTCGCGGATCCTCTCCGAGCGGCGCCACCGCCATCAGTCCCCGCAGCCTCAACCGACCGGCCGCCTCGACCGCGTCGGCCAGGGCCAGCAGGCTCTCGGGCTCCGCGCCCGCACGACCCTCTCGACCCGGTGGGTCCAAGGACACCTGGAGCAGCACGTCCACGTGATGGGAGCGCTGGTGGGCACCTCGGTCAAGAGGCTCCACGAGCTTGAGCCGGTCGACCGACTCCACCACGTCGGCGTAGGACGCGACCACCGCCGCCTTGTTGCTCTGGAGGCCGCCGATGAAGTGCCACCGCAGGTCGAGGTCCGCGCACTCCGCGGCCTTGTCGCCGGCCTCGGGATGGCGGTTCTCGCCGACGTCGCGCACCCCCAGCTCGGCCAGCAGTCGCACGTCGGAGGCGGGGAAGAACTTGGTCACCACCACCAAGGTGACCTCGGCCGGGTCGCGACCGGCCGAGGTCGCCGCCGTGGCGATGCGCCGGCGTACGTCGTCGAGACCGGCCGCGATCTCGTCGCGGCGTACCACGCCTTCCCCGGCTACTTCAGGAAGTCGGGGATGTCGAGGTCGTCGTCGTCGAACTCCAGCTGCGGCCGCGGAGCCGTGGCTCGCACCGACGCGTCGACCGACTCGCGCCCTTGGTCCGTCTGCTCGTCGGACGCCGACTCGGTCTTCGCCGCCAGCACTGCCTGCGCCGCCTGCCGCGTCTGCTCCTGGGTCTGCTGCACCGGCGGCTGACCCTTGCGCAGGCCGGACTCGTGCTCGCGGCGCTTGGGCATGCCGCCGTCGAAGCCGGCTGCGATCACCGTGACCCGGACCTCGTCACCCAGAGCGTCGTCGATGGTGGCGCCGAAGATGATGTTGGCGTCGGGGTGGGCGGCCTGGGAGACCAGGGCCGCGGCCTCGTTGATCTCGAACAGCCCGAGGTCGGAGCCACCTGCGATCGAGAGCAGCACGCCGTGAGCTCCGTCGATGCTGGCCTCGAGGAGCGGGCTGGACACCGCCTGCTCGGCGGCCGCCACCGACCGGTCGTCTCCACGGGCCGACCCGATCCCCATCAGGGCGGACCCTGCGTTGGCCATCACGGACTTCACGTCGGCGAAGTCGAGGTTGATCAGGCCGGGGGTCGTGATCAGGTCGGTGATGCCGCTGACGCCCTGCAGCAGCACCTGGTCGGCCTGCTTGAAGGCGTCCAGGACGCTGACGCTGCGGTCGCTGATCGAGAGCAGTCGGTCGTTCGGGATGACGATGAGGGTGTCGACCTCCTCGCGGAGCTTGGCGATGCCCTCCTCGGCGGAGTTGGCCCGACGACGTCCCTCGAAGGCGAACGGCCGGGTGACGACGCCGATCGTCAGGGCGCCGAGGCTGCGCGCGATCCGCGCGGCGACCGGGGCGCCTCCGGTGCCGGTGCCACCGCCCTCGCCCGCCGTCACGAAGACCATGTCGGCGCCCTTGAGCACCTCCTCGATCTCGTCGGCGTGATCCTCGGCCGCACGCTCCCCGACCTCGGGGTTGGCGCCGGCGCCGAGTCCGCGCGTGAGCTCGCGGCCGATGTCGAGCTTGACGTCGGCATCGCTCATGAGGAGCGCCTGCGCGTCGGTGTTGATCGCGATGAACTCGACGCCCTTGAGTCCTACCTCGATCATCCGGTTCACGGCGTTCACGCCGCCGCCACCGATGCCGACCACCTTGATGATGGCCAGGTAGTTCTGCGCTGCTGCCACGGTTGCGCCTCCGGTGCTGGTCTCCGGCCGGCCGGCCGGGCGAGTGGTCACGTGCGGGACTAACGTCTTCATCGTTCGGGGAAGACACGCGGTCTGATCGAAACCGTCACCCTCAAGTGGAGGGTTATAGTTATGTCAACCTCGTGTTGCCCATGAGGCTAGGGAGTCCGACCGCCCCGATGCCGCAGACACGCCGCACCATCGTTGACCGGCGCCGTCTGACCGTTGAACGGCGCCGTCTGACCGTTGAACGGCGCCGTCTGACTGTTGAACGGCGCGCTCTGACCATCGTCTCCACGGACGCGGACGTCGAAGCACCTCGAAGTTGGTCGGACGGCGCCGGTCAACGGTCAGTAGGCGCCGTTCAACGGTCAGACGGCGCCGGTCAACGAGGGGTGGTGACAGGCTGGCCGGGGACGCTGACGTCGTAGCTCCGGGCGGGTTGGGTGAGCAGGTGCACCAGCACCTGTGCCTTGAGCGCGGACTGGGCGTCGCTCCCCCACAGGACCGTCGCGCCGCCTCGCATCGTCAGGCTCACCTGGTCGATCCCGCGGACGCCGACGTGGTCGACGCGCGCGGCGAGACCGGACGGGAGGGCCGCGACGACCCGGGCGGCCTCGGCGAGCGCCTCGGTGCCGACGGCGGACGTGGACACGACGCGGGGCAGGCCGGCCGGCGGGTGGACGTAGCTGCGGAACAGGACGCCGTCGGAGTCGAGCGCCTGGAAGCGGCCGCCGAGCTCCACGACCGCGACCGGACGCCGCTCGGTCACCTTGATCAGGACGCCGTCGGGCCACTCCCGGGAGACGTCGACGCGCTTGACGGCAGCGAGCCCGGCGACGCGGGTACGGATGGACCCGAGGTCGAGCTGGGCAAGATGCGCACCAGCGGGAACGTGAGCCGCGTCGAGGATCTGCTGCTGCGACAGGTCCGACTCACCTTGTACGTCGACGTGCTTGACGGTCAGGGCGGAGCTGAAGAACACGAGCCACACCCCGGTCACGGCGAGGACGACGAGCAGGACCGACCCGATCACGTAGCGCCACACCAGCCAGCGCCTCAGCCACTGCCGACGGGCGAACCGGCGACGCGACGTGGTGCCGGGGTCACGCCGGTCGCTCCCGGACAGCGGGCTGCGCGGCAGCGTGATCACAGACCTGCTCCTCCCGCTCCGGTCAGCAGGGCCAGCACCTCGGGCCCGACCCCGGTGACGCTACCGGCGCCGAGGGTCAGAACCAGGTCACCGGGCCGGGCGAGGCGCACGAGTTCTGCGGCCACGGCCCCGAGCTCTGGCTGGTAGTGCACGTGCTCGGCGGGCAGGGGTACGGCGTCAGCCACCAGGCGGCCGGTCACCTCCGGGTCCGGCGCCTCGCGCGCGACGTAGACGTCCAGGACGACGACCTCGTCGGCAGCCCCGAGGGCGACCCCCATCGCCTCCCCGAAGATCCGGGTGCGTGAGACCAGGTGCGGCTGGAACGCCACGACTAGCCGGCCGTCGCCGGCCAAGGCCCGCGCGGCCTCGAGGTCGCCGACGATCTCGGCCGGGTGGTGGGCGTAGGAGTCGTACACGCGCACTCCTCCGGCCTCCCCTTTGGCCTCCATCCGCCGGCCGGTGCCGGTGAACTCACCCAGTCCCCGGGCGAGGTCCGCGAGGTCGAACCCCAGGCTGAGGCCGACCGCCAGGGCCGCCGCCGCATCCAGCGCGTAGTGGCGTCCGGGCACCCGGAGGTCCACCCGACCACGAGTCATCCCGCTCTCGACCGTGAACGACGTCCCCTGCTCCGTGGCAGCGAGCTCGGCGATCCGCAGGTCCGCGCCGTCCTCGGTCCCCACCCGGATCACGGGCAGGCCCCGTGCCCTCGCGACCTCGGCAAGCGCCTCGGCGCCCGGGTCGTCGGAGCACACGACCAGGAACCCGTCGGGGTCGATCGTCGCGACGAAATCGCCGAACGCCGCGTGGTAGGCATCCTCGGTGCCCCAGACGTCGAGGTGGTCGGCGTCGACGTTGGTGACCAGCGCGGCGTGGGGTCGGTAGACCAGGAACGCCCCGTCGCTCTCGTCGGCCTCGGCCACGAACAGCTCGCCGCTCCCGAGGTCCGCGTTGCGTCCGGTCGCCGCCAGCACCCCGCCGATGGCGTACGTCGGGTCGGCACCGGCGGCGCGGAGGGCCATGGTCAGCATCGACGTGGCCGTGGTCTTGCCGTGCGTTCCCGCGACGGCAAGCACGCGACGTCCGGCCATCACCGACTTGAGACCGGCCGAGCGGGGCAGGATCCGCAGACCGCGCGTCCGACCCTCGGCCACCTCGGGGTTGTCCTCGGCGGCGGCGGTGGTGACGACGAGCGTGTCGGCGTCGCCGACATGGCCCGCGTCGTACGACGAGCTCACGGGGATGCCGAGCTCGCGCAGCGGCGGGAGGAACGGCGTGTCCTGGTCGTCGCTGCCCGTGACGGAGACACCCTGCTGACTCATGATCCGGGCGATCGCGGAGAGCCCGGCGCCGCCGATGCCCACGAAGTGCACCCGGCCGAGCTCGCCGGCCGGCGGGATGTGGTCCGGGACCGGGATGATCATGCCGCGGCGTCGAGGATCATCCGGGCGAGCTTCTCGTCCGCGTCCAGCGGGATCAGGTGGGCGGCCGCCGCGCCCATCACGGCCAGCCGCTCCGGATCCTGCAGGAGCGGGACGACGTGCGCCGACACCCACGCCGACGTGAGCTCGGCGTCGTCGACCAGGATCCCGCCGCCTGCGGCGACGACGGCGGAGGCGTTGCGGGCCTGCTCGCCGTTCCCGATCGGCAGCGGCACGAACACCGCCGGCAGACCGACGCCCGAGACCTCGGTGACCGTGTTGGAGCCCGACCGGCACAGGACCGCGTCGGCGGCGGAGTAGGCGAGGTCCATCCGGTCGAGGAAGCCCCGCACGACGTAGGGGACGCATGTCTCGGGTGTGGCCGTCTCGTGCGCCGGTCCCGTCACGTGCAGCACCTGCACACCCGCCTCGGCGAACGCCGTCGCGGCACCCAGGACGGCTCGGTTCAGCGAGGCCGCGCCCTGCGAGCCACCGGTCACGAGGAGCACGGGCAGGTCCTCGCGCAGGCCGAACTCCGCCCGGGCCTGGGCACGCAGCGCCGCACGGTCCAGGGTCGCGATCATCCGTCGGATCGGCAGCCCGATGTACGTCGCGTGCGGCAGCGGGGTGTCCGGGAAGCTGGTGGCGACGTGCTCGGTGAAGCGGGCTCCCAGCTTGTTGGCGACCCCGGGGACGGTGTTGCCCTCGTGCACGACCAGTGGCAGGCCGCGCTTGCGTGCGGCGAGGTAGGCCGGCACCGACACGAAGCCCCCGAACCCGCACACCACGTCGGGCCGGATCCGGTCGACGACCTCGAGCGCCGCCCGTCGGGCGGCTCGCACGCGGCCGGGCAGCCGGGCCAGGTCCCCGCCGGGCCGGCGCGGCAGCGGAACACTCGGGACGAACTCCAGGGGGTAGCCGGCAGCCGGGATGATCTGAGCCTCGATCCGCTCGCGGGTGCCCAGGCAGGTGATCTCCACGTCCGGTGAGAGGCGGCGCAACGCGTCGGCGGTCGCCAGCAGTGGGGAGGTGTGGCCGGCCGAGCCGCCACCGGCGAGGAGCACTCGTCTCATATCGTCGAACGCCCCGCGCTCAGATCCCGCGGCCGTTCACGCGGCCGGCGGTCACCCCCGAGTTGCGCGCCTTCTTGCGCTGGGCGAGGGCCCGCGCCGCTTCGGGCTCGCGGCGGGCGAACCCGACGAGCATCCCGAGCGCGACCAGGGAAGGCACCAGCGCGGAGCCGCCGTACGACACCAGGGGCAAGGGGATCCCGATCACGGGCAGCAGCGCGAGGACCATTCCCACGTTGATCATCATCTGCCCGATCAGCCAGACCACGATGCCGAAGGTCATGTAGCGGACGAACGGGTCCTTGGTGCGCCGCGCCACCCGGATCGCGGCGTAGGCGATGGTGAGGAAGAGACCGATCACCAGCAGGGTGCCGACGAGCCCGAGCTCCTCCCCCAGTACGGCGAAGATGAAGTCGGTGTGCGCCTCGGGCAGGTTGCCCCACTTCTGCTGGCTCGCTCCGATGCCCTGGCCGAACAGGCCGCCGGTCGAGAGGGCGAAGAGCCCGTGCGCCGGCTGCCAGCCGGCGCTGTTGTAGTCGCGCATGGGGTTGGTGAAGTGCGTGATCCGCGCCAGCCGCTCGGGGTCGGCCGCCGCCAGCGCCCCGGCGAACACCGAGATCACCAGGAACGACAGCGTGAACATCCGAGCCGGTGCGCCGACGACCCAGAGCATCCCGAGCAGGATCGCGAAGAGCACGAGCGCGGTCCCGAGGTCGTGGCCGAAGATCACCAGGCCGGTCGCGGCGAGCAGGCCCGGGACCACCGGCATCGTCACCTCGTGCAGGTTGTCGAGCCGTCGGTTCTTGTTCGCGTAGACGTGGGCCGCCCACAGCACCAGCGCGAGCTTGGCGATCTCGGAGGGCTGGATCTGGAGGGGGCCGAGCGCCAGCCAGTTCGTGTTGCCGTTGCGCGTGACGCCGAACAACGACGTCAGCAGGAGCAGCCCCAGCGAGACGAAGTACCCGGGCCAGGCCAGCTGTCGGACCCACCGCTGGGGCAGGCGTCCGGCCACCCACGCGCACGGCAGGCCGATGGCGACCCACGTCAGCTGCTTGACGACGACGGCGTAGGAGTTCTGGTCGTAGTTCTCGAAGGAGTACACGCTGGACGCGCTGAACACCATGATCAGCCCGATGGTCAGCAGCAGAGCCGAGGCCCCCAACAGCAGGTAGTACGACGTGAGCGGCCGGGCGAGTGCGTCCTGGAGCGCGGAGGTCCAGGACGCGACACCGGTGCGAGCACGCGGCGCCTCAGCCCGGAGGTCGCGCAGGGGACGGCGCCACGGACGACGCACTGGGCTGACGACGGCCATCGGTCCTCGTGGTCCCCTCCGGTCGGGTGCGGGTCGGTAGGGCCGTCACCGCACGTGAGGCGGCGGGGCCGTGGCCAGTCTTGTCGTTCCCAGGCGCCGCAGTGGGCACATCCGGGGCGTGTCGCCCCACCCGTCACAGGTGCCCCTCCTGCACCGGAGGTTCCCTGGGTCGCTAGAACGCGCGCAGCTCGCGCAAGCCGTCGCGTACGGCGACCTGCGTGACCCCGTGGGCTCGCGCCAGGGCGGCGGCCGCCAACGCATCGGCCACGACCTCCGGATCGGAGCCCGGAAGGTCGTCGACCGTGCACAGCTCGGCGGCACTCGACTGCCGCTCGGCGATGAACGCCCGGTCCACGAGGATCCCCTCGACCACCCCGACCATGCCGACCGCCGGCATCCCGAGGGTGAAGCCGACGGCCCGGGCCCCCTCCTCGACGTCGGCCTCGCGCACGAGGCGCTCGGTCTCGGGGTCGGCGACGTTGTAGACGCAGGCGCGACGCACGCCGTGGTAGATCCGGCCGGTGTCCGTGGCGTAGTCGGCGAGCGCGGTCGGCCCCTCGTAGGAGCTCGGGTGCTGGTCGGCGAGGTTCAGCACGACCGCCGACTCGGCCGCCATCGACCTCGTGTCGCGCAGCTGGACCGCCGACAGCTCCACCGTCAGCACGTCGTACGGCGCGGGGTCCATCACCGCCTCGACGATCGGGATGCCGCCGCGGCCGGTCGCGACGCTGCGCAGGCCGGCGGCCTTAAGGATCGACTGCAGCATCTGCGCCGTCCTGGTCGTGCCCTCGGCACCGCCCACCGCCAACCAGGGAGCGGGGTGCCCGGCCGGGCCCTCGTCACGCAGGCGCCAGGCCAGCTCGACCTCACCCCACACGGGGACGTCGCGGGCGCGTGCCTGGGCGAGCAGCGGTGCGCTCGGCCTCCACTCCGGGGAGACGACGACCAGGTCGACCTCGTCGGGCAGCGCCGCGGTGGCCCCCTCCCCCAGCCGCACCTCCGCCCCGAGGATGCCCAGGAGCTCGGCCTCGTCCTCCTTGCCGTCGGGGATCTCGTCCACGGCCAGGACGGAGGCGCCGAGGTGGGTGAGGTTGTCAGCGGCGGCGAAGCCGCTGACGCCGAACCCGGCGACGACGGCCCGCACGCCCGACCAGTCGTCGTGGCGTCCGAAGCCGGTCACGTCCTGGGTCACGGCAGTCGGGTCGGCCTTCTCGTCGGTCGCGATCTCATCGGGAGGCTCGGAGCGTGCGCGTCACGCCCGGGCCACCCAGGCGGCGTAGAAGACGCCGAGCCCTCCGGCGACGCACAGGCCGGTGATGATCCAGAAGCGGATCACGACGGTGACCTGCTCCCACCCCAACAGCTCGAAGTGGTGCTGCAGGGGTGCCATCCGGAACACGCGATGTCCCGGCCCGACCCGGAAGACGGTGCGGACGAAGCCGAACCGCCGCGAGGCCTTGAAGAAGCCGACCTGGATCATCACCGACAGCGTGATCACGACGAAGAGACCGCCGATGATCAGCAGGAGGAGCTCGGTCCGGGTCAGGATCGCCAGCCCGGCCATCGCGCCCCCGAGGGACAGCGACCCGGTGTCGCCCATGATGATCTGGGCCGGCGGCGCGTTCCACCACAGGAAGCCGAAGCAGGCCCCGGTGATCGCTGCCGCGACCAGGGCCAGGTCGAGGGGGTCACGCACCTCGTAGCAGGCCTGCACGTGGTGGATCGCGCAGTTCTGGTTGTTCTGCCAGATGTTGACGAACATGAAGGCCCCGAAGACCATCACGCAGGCGCCGGTGGCCAGGCCGTCCAGCCCGTCGGCGAGGTTGACCGCGTTGCTGGTGCCGGTGACCATCACCCAGAAGAGCAGGATCGCCACGACCGCCGGCAGCGCGAAGCTGGTGTCGCGGATGAACGACAGGTGTCGGGACGCGGGGCTGACCCCGTTGTGGTCCTTGAGCGCCCCCGAGACCGCGAACCAGCCGAAGACCAGGGCGATCACGGTCTGGCCCACCATCTTCGCCTTGCTGCGGAGTCCGAGCGAGCGCTGCTTGGAGACCTTGATGAAGTCGTCGAGGAACCCGACCACGCCCATGCCGACATAGAGGAAGAGGAGAAGCAAGGCCGACGCCGAGGGCGTGTTCTGCGTGAGGAGCTCGGCGAGGAAGTACGCCAGCACCGTCGAGGCGATGACCACGACCCCACCCATGGTGGGGGTGCCGCGCTTGGTGTGGTGGCTGGTGGGCCCGTCGTCGCGGATCGGCTGCCCGTAGCCGATCTGGTTGAACAGCGGGATCGCGGCCCGGGTGCCCAAGAGCGAGAACAACAGGGCGAGGCCTCCGCCCAGCAGGATCGCCTTCATCGGCTCGGGGTCCCGCCTTCCTGCTGCTCGGTCCGGTCAGGGGTCTGGCCCGGGGCGTGCTCCTCGGCCAGCACGTCGGCGACACGCTCGAGTGCGGCACCGCGCGAGGCCTTGACCAGGACGACGTCCCGGGCGACGACATTGTGTCGCAGCCAGTCCTCGGCCTGCGGACGGCCCGCCGTCGGCACCGACTCTCCGGTCCAGCCGGGCGTGCGCAGCGCGCCGGCCCCGATGTCGCCGGCGGCGTCCCCGACCGTCACCAGGACGTCGATCCCCAGCCTCGCGGCGTACTCGCCCACCGACAGGTGGTCCTCGACCGACGACTCCCCCAGCTCGAGCATCTCCCCCAGCACCGCGACGGTACGGCGGCCGCCTCGCCGGCCGATGGCGGCGAGCGCGTCGAGGGCTGCCGCCATCGAGGCGGGGTTGGCGTTGTAGGCGTCGTTGACGACCACGAGCCCGTCCCCGCGCTCGTGGATCGCCATCCGCCACGGCGAGAGGGAGCGGGCACGGCCGAGCCGCTCGACGACGTCGTCCCAGCCGGTGCCCACGGCGAGGGCCATCGCCGCCGCTGCCGCGGCGTTGGGCACCTGGTGCGCCCCCGCCTCGAGCAGGCGCAGTCGCGCCCGGTCGTCTCCTCGGCTGAGCTCGAACACCGGGCGCCCGAGCTCGTCCAGCTCGACGTCTCGCCAGCTCACGTCGCCGCCGACGCCGAACGTGAGGACGTCGGCCGCCGTCCGCGACGCCATCGCCGCGACCAGTGGGTCGTCGGCGTTCAGCACCGCGGTGCCGTCGGGCGCCAGGGCCTCGACGATCTCGCCCTTGCCCTCGGCGATCGCGGCGCGCGAGCCGAACTCGCCGATGTGGGCGGTGCCGACGTTCAGCACCGCCGCGACGTGGGGAGGGGCGATCGCGCAGAGCTCGGCGATGTGGCCGACGCCGCGCGCGCCCATCTCCACCGCCAGGTAACGGGTCTCGGTCGTGGCTCGGAGCACGGTGAGTGGGACGCCGATCTCGTTGTTGCGGTTGCCCACGGTCGCGACCGTCCGGCCGGTTCCGGCCAGGAGCTGGGCGAGGAAGTCCTTCGTGCCCGTCTTGCCCTGCGAGCCGGTCATCGCCAGGACCGTGGCGTCCAGCTGGTCCACCACCCACCGGGCCAGGCGGCCGAGCGCCGCCACCGGGTCCTCGACGACCACGGTCGGTACGCCGGTCGGCCGGGCACCCAGTACTCCTACGGCCCCCGCGGCGACCGCCGCCGTCGCGAAGTCGTGGCCGTCGACGTGCTCACCGAGGAAGGCGACGAAGAGCCCACCCGCCTCCGGTGCCCGGGTGTCGATGAACGCCGGGGCGGCCACGACGGCGGAGCCGTCACCCGCGTCCGCGAGCCGACCGCCGACGAGGGCGGCCAGCGCATCCAGCCGGATCGGGATCATCGGGTGAGCTCCTCGCGGGACACGACCCGGTCGTCGAAGGGATGGACGACCCCGGCGACCTCCTGACCGGACTCGTGTCCCTTCCCGGCGACCAGGACGACGTCGCCGGCGCGAGCCCGGGCGAACGCCTCGGAGATCGCGGCACGACGGTCCCCGATCTCGACGACCTCGGCCGAGCCCCCGGACGCCCCCGCCAGGATGGCCGCTCGGATCGCGGCCGGCTCCTCGCTGCGCGGGTTGTCGTCGGTGACGACGAGCAGGTCGGCGTCGCGGGCGGCGATCTCGCCCATCACCGGTCGCTTGCCGGGGTCGCGGTCGCCACCGGCCCCGAGCACGACCACGATCCGGCCCTCCGTCACCGGGCGCAGCGTGGCGAGCACAGCCGCGAGCGCGTCGGGCTTGTGGGCGTAGTCGACGACGACCACGAAGTCCTGTCCCTCCTCGATGCGCTCCAGCCGCCCGGGCACCCCGGGGCCGGACGCGATCGCCTCGGCGACCTCGGCCGGGTCGTAGCCGGCCGTCGCCGCCGCGGCGACCGCGGCCAGCGCGTTCGCGACGTTGAAGGCGCCCGGGATCGGACAGCCGGCCCTGATCCGGTCACCCTCGGGCGACACGATCCGGAACCGCGACCCCGAGGCGCTCACCTCGACGTCGGCGACCGACCAGTCAGCTGGCGAGCCGTCTGCCGCCATCGTCTGGACCGGGATCGTGGAGGTCTCCACGAGCCGGCGACCCCACTCGTCCTGGACGTTCACCAGGCCCCGGACCGCCCGCTCCGGAGTGAACAGCGAGGCCTTGGCGTCGAAGTAGTCCTCCATCGTCGGGTGGAAGTCGAGGTGGTCGCGCCCCAGGTTCAGGAACACCGCCACGTCGAAGACGACGGCATCCACCCGGCCGAGGACCAGGGCGTGGCTGGAGACCTCCATCGCACACGCCTCGACGCCCTCGTCGACCATCCGGCGGAGCAGGCGGTGCAGGTCCGGGGCCTCCGGGGTCGTCAGCGCGCTCGAGACGTCGTCGCCGAGGATCCGGGTGCCGACCGTGCCGATCACGGCCGCGGGGACGCCGGTGCGCCACAGCCCGCTCTCGAGCAGGCGGGTGGTCGTCGTCTTGCCCTGGGTGCCGGTCACCCCGATCGTCCGCAGGGCCTGGGCGGGCTCGCCGTACACGAGGGCGGAGACCTGTCCGAGCACGCCCCTGACGTCACCCGGCACCTCGAGCATCGCGGTGTCCGCGCCGATGACCGCGGCTCCCTCCGAATCGGTCAGCACGGCGACCGCGCCGGCGTCCCGGGCCTCGGGCCAGAAGGCGGCACCATGCGCGTGGCTGCCCGGGATCGCGGCGTAGAGGTCACCGGGAGTGACCCGCCGGGAGTCCAGGGTGACCCCGAGCGCCCGGACCTCGCCGTCACCATGCAGTGAGGCGCCGGGCAGCAGCGAGGCCAGGCGTGCGAGACGGAGGCCGGGTCCGTCGGCCCCGGGCACCACAGAGTCGCTCGCCACGGGGCCGAGGCTATCGGGGCGCCGACACGCCGCGGGTCACCACATCGTCGGCAGGTGGGAGGGCTTCTCGCCGTCCGGGGCGACGCCGTAGCGGCGCAGGGCGAACGACATGATCTTGCTGAACGCCGGCCCGGCGACCGAGCCGCCGCCCCCGCCGTTGCGCGGGTTCTGCACGACGACGTAGATCGTGAAGCGCGGGTTGTCGGCGGGCGCGAAGCCCGCGAACGACACCGTGAACTGGCCGTTGTAGCAGGCGCACTTGGCGCCGACCCGCTGGGCGGTGCCGGTCTTGCCGGCGACGACGTAGCCGGGGACCTGCGCGGCCGGCGCGACGCCGACATCCGGGTCGACGACCCGCTCCATCATCTGCGTCATCTGGTGGGCGGCGCTCTTGCTCACGACGCGGTGCCGGGTCGTCTGGTCGGTGCCGACGACCTCCCCGGTGCCGGTGGTGGCCCGGCCCTGGATCAGGCTCGGCGAGATCCGGACGCCGCCGTTGGCGATGGTGTTGACCGCCGCGGCCATCTGCACGCCGTTGACCGAGACGCTCTGGCCGAACGCGATCCGGTCCTGGAGCATGCCGTTCCACTGCGCGTCGGTCGGCAGCAGGCCCGGGGTCTCGCCGTTGACCCCGATGTTCGTGCGCTGGCCCAGGCCGAACTCCGTGAGGTAGTGCCGCAGCTGGCCGGGCTTGTACAGCCGCGACGCCTTGGCCGTGCCGATGTTGGAGGACTGCGCGATCACGCCGGCGAGCGTCATCTTCAGGTTGCCGTGCGCGAACCAGTCGTGGATGACCCGATCGCCGCTCTGCAGCTCCCCGGGCACGAGCAGCCGGGTGCGGTCGGTGACCTTGCCGGCGTCGATGAGGCCGCTGAGGGTGAGCACCTTCTCGACCGAGCCCGGCTCGTAGGGGCTGGTCATCGCCAGCGAGTTGCGGTCCTGGACCGGAGAGGCCTGCGGGTTGCTCGCGTCGTACGTCGGGTAGTCGGCCAGGGAGAGCACCTCGCCGGACCTGCTGTCCATCACCACGGCGAACCCGGAGTCCGCGCGCGCGCCCAGCACGGTCTGGCGCAGGACCCGCTGGGTGTACCACTGCAGGTCCTCGTCGATGGTGGTGTGCAGGTCGGTCCCGTTGTGGGCGGGGACGACGGTGCTCCGACCCAGCGGGATCCGGTTGCCGGCCCCGACCTCGTAGGTCTCCGAGCCGTCGGTGCCGGCCAGCATCTTGTTGAACGTCAGCTCCAGGCCGGCCAGCGGCCCGTCGGTGCCCATGAAGCCGACCAGGTTGGCGGCGACGTCGTGGGCCGGGTAGGCGCGCAGCGGGTCATTGCGCGTGGCCAGCCCTTTGTACCCCGCCTTGGTCGCGGCGTTGACGACGCGCACCGCGAGTGCGGCCGGGACCCGACGCGCGACGTAGGCGAACCGGGAGTCCGGGCGTGTGAGCGCCTTGAGCGTCGAGAAGTAGTCGATGTGCAGGTGCTTGGCCAGGTAGCGCGCGAGCTGCGGGGCCTTGGCCCGGGTCTGCAGCGGGTCGGCCACGACCATCCGTCCGTCGATGGAGTCGGCGAGCGGTCGGCCGTTGCGGTCCAGGATGTCGCCCCGCTCGGCCGGCAGGTCGACGGTGACGGTCCCCCCGGTGGAGGCGGCGAGCGTGGCGTACTTCGACGCCTGCACCCCTTGCAACTGCACCAGCCGGGCCCCGAAGAACGACAGCACGACGGCGATGAACACGAACCCGGTGCGGAGCCGCAGGTGCACCTGTCCGCGGCGCGAGCGGCGACCACGGGTGCGGGCGGCCGCAGCCGGACGTCCGTTGCGCAGCGAGGGCCCGTGGCCGGATCGTCCGCGCGGGTTCTTGGTGGGCACCGTCTGCTTCCTGGTCAGTGGCTCGTCGTGTGTCGGCTGTGGTTCTTGTGGTTCTTGTGCTTGTTGTGACGCGTGTGGTCGTTTCTACCCGTCCGCCCCGCCTGGTGGTGTGACCCCTGCGCCGTGTTGCCCTGCGAGTCGGTCTGCGCGTTCGTCTGGCTGTTCGACGGGGAGTTCGTCTTCGTCTGCGTCCCGCTCGTCGTGCCGCGGGTCTGCACGTCGTACGCCAGCGGCTTGGTCGGCGGCGGGGCCAGGAGGTGCAGCGGGTCGAGCCGGTTGGCCGCCGCCGGGTGGCCGAGCACCTTGCCCGAGCGCAGGTCGAGGACGGCCGGGCTCGTCGGAAGGACCATCCCCATGCGCTGGGCCTTCAGGGCGATGGCCTGGGGGTCGCGCAGCTGGTCGAGCTGCATCTGCAGGCTCTGCTCGCGGGCCTGCAGGAGGTCGGCCTGGTTCTGCAGGTCGGTGGCGGCGAACGATGCCTGCTGCATCGAGGTGTTGAACAGCAGCAGGCCGACGATCCCGCCGACCGCGAGCATCGAGACGACGACCAGGAACGGGACCGGGCTGGTGCGGCGTCGCCGCCGCTTGGGGACGACGCTGAGGCGGGCTCGCTCGAGAGCAGCCTCCGCGAGGCGGGGTACGCGGGCCCGGAATGCCGGTGCGGTGCTGCTCATGCTGCTCCCTTGCCGTGGGCGGACGGGACGTGGTCTGGTCGCACGCGCTCGACGGCACGGAGCCGGACCGACGCGGCACGCGGGTTCCGGGCGATCTCCTCGGCGTCGGCTCGTTCCGCACCGCGGGTCACCAGGCGCAGGGCCGGCTGCCGGTCCTCGGGGACGACCGGGAGATCGGGAGGTACGTCGAGCCGGGTCACCGCAGCGAAGGCCCGCTTGACCAGCCGGTCCTCGAGCGAGTGGTAGGCCTCCACGACGACGCGGCCGCCGACGGCGAGAGCGCCGATCGCCGCCGGGATCGCCCGGCGCAGCGTGTCGAGCTCGTCGTTGACCTCCATCCGCAGCGCCTGGAAGGTCCGCTTGGCGGGATGGCCTCCGGTGCGACGCGCGGGCGCGGGGATCTGGTCGTAGAGCAGCTCGACGAGGCGCGCCGAGGTCGTGAACGGCTCCCGCTCCCGCTCGCGGACCACGGCCGCCGCGATCCGCGAGGCGAAGCGCTCCTCGCCGTACTCGCGCAGGACCCTGGTCAGCTCGGCGTGGGAGTAGGTGTTGAGGACGTCGGCGGCGGTCTCTCCGGTGGTGGGGTCCATCCGCATGTCCAGCGGCGCGTCCTCGCGGTAGGCGAAGCCGCGCTCGGCGAGGTCGAGCTGCATCGAGGAGACGCCGAGGTCGAACAGCACGCCGTCTGCGTGCGCCAGACCGAGGTCGGCCAGTGCCTCCGGGATCCGGTCGTACGTCGCGTGGACGGGGACGAACCGGTCACCGAACGGCTCCAGCCGCTCGGCCGCCCGGCGGAGCGCCTCGGGATCCCGGTCGAAGCCGACCACGCGGGCGAGTCCGCAGCGGGTCAGGACGGCCTCGCTGTGGCCGCCGAGACCGAGCGTCGCGTCGACCAGGACGGCGTCCGGGTGGTCGAGTGCGGGATGCAGGAGGGCGACGACCCGGTCGAGGAGCACCGGGACGTGGGCGGGGGCGGACATCGCCGGCCTAGCGCCCGGTCCGGGAGAGCTGGCCCAGCAGGAGGAACGCCCCGGCGACCGCGGTCGAGGCGCTCGCCGAGAACACCATCACGACCACGGCGTCGCGCGCCTGATGACGTACTCGCCTCGGCGCGCTCGCGGCGCTGGGTGTGAGACTCATCGGTTCGACCCCGCTGTGGCTGGTGGTGCATGGACGGACTCGCCCAGTCAGGTCCCTGCCCGCTCCCGCGAGTCCCGGCCTCATGGGGTGGCGTCGGGATTCGATGGGGAAGTCGTCTGGAGCCGGGGAAGGTGCCCCAGATGACGGGAGCGGGCACGAGACCTCGCTGTACGAGTCCGTTGTGGTCTTGTGGTGTCGCGGTCCTGCACTGTTGCTCTGTTACTGCGTTGCCCTGCCGGGCTCAGCCCGGGTAGACGTCCTCGCTCATGTCGGCGAAGGACTGGCTGTGCTCGTCCTCCCAGGCGGCGATCCGGTCCGGGTCCCAGATCTCCACGCGGTTCAGCGCGCCGATCACGACCACCTCGCGGTCGAGGCCGGCGTACTCCTTCAACAGGGGCGGGATGGTGATCCGGCCCTGCTTGTCGGGCTTGTCCTCCGTGGCCCGCATGGCCAGGAACCGGCCGTACTCACGCGCCTGGCGGACGGTGAGCGGTGCCTCCTGGATCCGGTTGGTCATGGCCGCGAAGTCGGCGATCGGGAAGACGTTGAGGCAGAAGTCCTGTCCCTTCGTCACCACGAGCCCCTCCGCGAGCTGGTCCCTGAACTTGGCCGGGAGGAAGAGCCGGTTCTTCTCGTCCAGCTTCGGGGTGTAGGAGCCCACGAACATCCGGGCACCTCCACCTGACTCGACCCGTCCTCCACTTTGCGCCACTGTACTCCACTTCACTCCACCGTCAACCACTTCGACCCAAGTCGGCACTGGTTTTCAGGCGTACGGCGCGAGGGGCGGCCGGCTCGGGCGCGGAGCGGCGCCCTCCACTCCTCCCCCGCCCCGTTCCTGGCGCCTCGTCGCATCAGCGCAGGTCAGCGGCCCGCGACCGCCCGCCGCCAAGGCCGGCGTGGTCTCCGTGGGGAACGCGGTGGAGCGGAGTGGGGCGGAATCCGCCCGGTCGGGGCCCTCGGTGGAGGAGAACGGTGGGGGAAGATGGAGGACGGGACACGAACCCCCGCCCTCACGGCCCTGGCGCCGGTCGAACCAGACCTGCAACCGAACCGTTATGGCAGGAGTCAGAACCTTCGTGGGCGTCGCGACGTAGGTTGTCCTGCACGACCTGACCGGCCGATCGGCAGACCGCGCCCCTGGACGGGTCAACGGGTGGGCTCGTGAAGGTGGCGAGCGAGGAAGACAAGGAAGGGACGGCTCGTGGCTGGTCCGGTATCCCAAGGCGCCGACCTGGACACCCTCGGCAGAGTGGTCGACAAGGTGCGCACCAACATCAAGCGCGTCATCGAGGGCAAGCCGGACGTCATCTCGTCGGCGATCACCGTCCTGCTGGCCGAGGGTCACCTGCTCATCGAGGACGTCCCCGGCGTCGGCAAGACGATGCTGGCCAAGTCCCTGGCCCGCAGCATCGACAGCTCCGTGCGCCGCATCCAGTTCACGCCGGACCTGCTGCCCTCCGACGTCACCGGCGTCTCGGTGTACAACCAGGAGACCCGGGAGTTCGAGTTCCGACCGGGCGGCGTCTTCGCCAACATCGTGGTCGGCGACGAGATCAACCGCGCCTCGCCCAAGACCCAGTCGGCGCTGCTGGAGTGCATGGAGGAGCGTCAGGTCACCGTCGACAACACGACGTACACCCTGGAGCAGCCCTTCCTGGTCATCGCGACGCAGAACCCGATCGAGATGGAGGGCACCTACGCCCTCCCCGAGGCCCAGCGCGACCGCTTCATGGTGCGGCTCTCCGTGGGCTACCCGGTCGAGGCCGCCGAGATCGCGATGCTCGACTCCCACACGATGACCAACCCGCTCGACGACCTCGAGCCGGTCACCGACGCGGTCGAGATCCGCAAGCTGATCGAGATCGTCTCGCAGGTCCACGTCTCGCAGGCCGTCCAGCGCTACACGGTGGCGCTCGCAGCGGCCACCCGGCGCAGCTCCGAGCTGTCGCTGGGCGCCTCGCCGCGCGCCTCGCTGCACCTGGTCCGGGCCGCCAAGGCCTCGGCGGCCATCCAGAGTCGCGACTACGTGCTCCCCGACGACGTGCTCGGGCTGGCCCCCTCGGTGCTCACCCACCGGCTGCTGCCCAGCGTCGAGGCGGCCATGGGCGGGCGCACCACCGCGACCATCCTGGAGGGCATCGTGGCGTCGGTGCCGGTCCCCGAGGGGACCCGTGCGTGAGGCCCTCTCGGGTCTGACCGTCCGCGGACGGGCGTTCCTGGCTGCGGGCATCACCGCCGTCGTCTGCGCCGTCCTGCTCGGACAGCCGACCCTGACCCGGGTCGGCGTGCTCGTCGCGGCCCTGCCGTTGCTCACCGCGCTCTTCCTGGGCCGGAGCCGCTACCGCCTGGCCCTCGTGCGCAGCGTCGGGCCCCAGACCGTCACGGCCGGGCAGCCGGCCACGGTCCAGCTGACGATGACCAACGAGGGCCGCACCCCCTCGGGCGTGCTGATGCTCGAGGACCACGTCCCCTACGTCCTGGGCACCCGGCCACGCTTCGTGCTCGACGGGATCGGGCACGGCTGGCGCCGCCACGCGACGTACCAGGTGCGCGCCGACGTCCGCGGCCGCTACGAGATCGGGCCGATGAGCGTCCGGGTCAGCGACCCGTTCGGGCTGGTCGAGCTCGGACGCTCGTTCCGCAGCACCGCCAGCCTCACGGTGACGCCACGCACCGTCCCGCTGCCGCCGATCCCGCTGGGCGGGGCCTGGACCGGGTCCGGCGACAACCGGCCCCGCGCGTTCGCCATCGGCAGCGCCGAGGACGTCACCGTGCGCGAGTACCGCCGCGGCGACGACCTACGGCGCGTCCACTGGCGCAGCTCGGCCCGGGTCGGCGAGCTCATGGTGCGTCGCGAGGAGCAGCCCTGGCAGTCGCGGGCGACTCTGTTCGTCGACAACCGGCTCTCCGCCCATCAGGGACAGGGCATCGCCTCCTCCCTGGAGTCCGCCGTCTCCGCGGCCGCCTCGATCGCCGTCCACCTGGGTCAGCGCGGTTTCACCGTCCGCCTCGTCACGTCCTCGGGCGACGACCTCAGTACGACGTGGCACACGCGCGACCCCGAGCTCAACACCCGCGCGATGCTCGAGGCCCTGGCCGTCGTCCAGCCGGTCAACAACACCCGGATCGACACCGGCTGGCTCGCCGAGTCCACGCACGGCGGTCTGCTCCTCGCCGTGATCGGCGCGATCACCGACGCCGACGGGCCGATGCTGCGCCGGATGCACCACCACGCCGGGACCGCCCTCGCGCTCGCCCTCGACGTCTCGGCCTGGGCGCCGGTCAGCGGCGCCGGGCTCGGCTCGGTGCCCAACTCCGCACGACCGCTGCTGGTGCGGCAGGGCTGGCGAGCGGTCACCCTGCGGCCGCGCGACCGGCTCGACCTGGTCTGGCAGGACCTCGGCCGGACCAGCGCCCACGCCGCCCGGGCGGGCGCAGCGGAGGAGATCCGACCCGTGGCGGAGCGGGCCAGATGAGCGGCCTCTCCGCCGACGCCCGTCGCGACCTGCCCCTGGCGGCCGTCGCCTCGGCCACGACCTGGCTGACGATGCTGTCCTGGCGGGGGTTCACCGACCTGTGGGGGAAGTTCCTCGGCCCGCTGATCCTGGTCGCCATCGCCGTGCCCCTGGTCGGCGTCGTGCTTCGCGCGGCACCCATCCCGCGCCGCTTCGGCGCCCTGCTCCACCTGCTCGTGATCGCCGCCCTCGTCTGGCTGATGCTCGGCGGCTCGTTGATCCATCCGTTCTCGAGCACCCACGACATGGCCGAGCGGATCGCCGACGCGTGGATCAGCGCCGAGACCTACCGGCCGCCGATCCCGCAGAGCGTCCCGGGCATCGCCCCGCTGCTCATCCCGTGCGGCGCGGCCGCCCTCTACCTCGTCGACGTGCTGGCGTGCTGGCTACGCCGCGTGCCGCTGGCCGGGCTGCCCCTCCTGGCGGTCTACTGCGTCCCGATCAGCGTGATCGGGGACGGCGTCTCGTGGCTGGTCTTCCTGTTCGCCGCGTGCGGCTTCCTGCTGATGATGTTCCTGCAGGAGTCGGCGCACATCACCCGATGGGGACGACCGCTCGGCTCCTCCGGCCAGGCCGACCCCCAGGGCTTCGGGGTCCGCAACGGCGCCAGCCGGACCAGCGCCACCACCGTCGGCGGCGCCGCGGTCGCCCTCGCGGTGCTGCTGCCGGCGTTCATCCCGACCCTGCACCTCGACGGGCTGGGTCTCTTCGGCCCCGGCGGCGGCGACGGCGTCAAGGTCGTGAACCCGATCGCCGACATGAAGCGCAACCTGCACGAGGGCACCGACGTGCCCTTGCTGACGGTGAAGACGAACGACCCGGACCCGTCGTACCTCCGGATCGCGGTGCTGTCCGAGTACAACGGGCTCGAGTGGACGACGGGCAACCGAGCGCTCAACCCCACCCAGACCGCCTCCGGGCTGCTGCCCCTGATCGAGCAGGGCCTGTCCGGCAGCGTCCCGCTCGACCCGCACACGTACACGATCACCGCGACCACGCAGTTCGACTCGCACTGGCTGCCCACGCCGTTCCCCGCGACGAGCGTCACCGCTGTCGGCGACTGGCACTGGGACGCCACGACCATGGACTTCATCTCGGGGAACGACTCGACCAACGCGCAGGGCCTGCGCTGGACGGCGACGTCCGCGGACCCGAAGCTGACGAGCTACTCGATGATCAACTCCCTCACCGCTCCGGCCTCCATCCAGGACCCGAACACCGCGCTGCCCACGGTCCCGGCGTACGTCTCCCAGCTCGCCCAGAAGGTCACCCGGGGCGCCACGTCGCGGTTCCAGACGGCGGTGGAGCTCCAGGACTGGTTCCGCAGCGGCGGCGGGTTCAAGTACAGCCTCAAGCAGGTCGACACCGGCGACGGCAACGACGCCCTGCTCAGCTTCCTGACCCCGGGCAAGGGCCACCGCGTCGGCTACTGCGAGCAGTTCGCCTCGGCGTACGCCGTGATGGCCCGCACCCTGGGCCTGCCGACCCGGGTGGCGATCGGCTTCATCAACCCCAAGCCGACCGACCCCGACACCTTCGTCTACAGCTCGCACGACATGCACGCCTGGCCCGAGGTCTACTTCCGCGGCTCCGGCTGGGTGAAGTTCGAACCGACTCCCGCGGTGCGCACCGGCACCGCCCCGCAGTACACCACCGGGACGGTCAAGAAGCCCGGCCAGGGCGGGCCCACCGACACCACCAGCAAGGCCGGTGGTCGCAACGCGACCGACACCACGAGCGCCACCGCGACGAAGGCTCCGCACGACCTGGCGAACGCCCCCACGGGGTCCTCGACCGGCAGCCACATCCCGTGGGTGCCCGTCTTCGTCGCCCTGGTCGTGCTGCTCCTGGCCGGCGCCGTGTGCCTCCTGCCCGGCGCGGTGCGCCGGGCGCGGCGCCGTCGCCGGCTCGCCGGTCTGGTCGAGGACGTCTGGGCCGAGGTGCGTGACTCCGCGATCGACCTCGGGGTCGGCTGGCCGGGTGGGCGCTCACCGCACGAGACCGGCTACCTGCTCGCAGCGTGGTTCGGGCCCGAGCCCGACGGCCCTCCGCTCGTGCGTCCGCCACGCGGTCGTGGCCTGTCGCCGGGCGGCGAGGACGCGCTCGACCGGATCGTGCTCACCCTGGAGCGGGTGCGCTACGCACGGCATGCCGACGACATGCCCGGAGCCTTGGCCGACGACGCCATGACCGTGGTCGAGTCGCTCGAGAACGGCTGCACCCGCAGCAGCCTGCGCCGGGCGCGCTGGTTCCCGCGGTCGCTGTTCGGAGGGTCGGCCGCTCGCCAGGGGGTCAGCCTCGAGCGCGAACCGGAGGCCGTGGGCGCCGGCGGGGTCGTCGACCACGTCGGCTGACTCCGGTCGGTCAGCCCGAGGCGTCGGTACAGGACGCGACGGCGCGCTGCACGAAGCTGCGCACGTCGGCGTGCTGGTCGACCAGGGTGATGCTGTGGTCCAGCGTGTCGACCGCGTGCAGGTGCGGCGCCGGCAGACCCTGCTGACGCGCCTGGGCCCGGATCAGCCGGACGTCGTTCACGATCCGTGGGTTCTGCTGCTCCCACGTGACCCAGAGCCTGCGGGGGTACGCCGTCGCGGCGCGGCCGTCGACGCCACCTCCGGCGCCACTCGCCGAGAGGACCGGTGAGATCGCCACGAGGGCGCACGGCGGCGACGGCAGGTCCGCCAGCGAGGAGAACGTCACGGCGTTGCCCATCGACGACCCCACCACGACGACCCGGTCGACGCCGCGACCCCGGAGCAGATGGACGGCGCGGACCAGGTCCCCGGGCTCGGCGCCCAGGTCCGGCGTACCCGGCGAGCTGCCGCTGCCCCGGCGGTCGAAGAGCAGGACGTCGGCGCCGGTGCCGGCCGCCACCTCGCCGGCCCAGGGCAGCCAGTCGCAGATGGTCTGGCTGGCGCCCTGGCGCAGCACGACACCGACGCGGGACCGGGAGGGTCCGACCAGCGCGCCGCCCAGGACGGTGCCACCGACCCCTGTCACCTGGACCCGCTCGGCATCGACCGGCACGTGGTCGCACTGGTCGGCCAACGGCGTGTGTGGGCTGGTGGCGGGTCGGCTCGGTGGCCAGGTGCCAGCCGATGAGCCCGGCGACGGCGAGCAGCACCGCGCCGGAGGCCACCGCGACCTCCGACCTGCCGACGCGCAGGCCTCTCACCGTCCCCCCATGGCGGGAGCCTAGGACCTCTCACCCCGACCGACGACCGCTCGAGCCTGCGGACCCTGCTCGCGGCCGGACCGAGAAAACGCGGACGAATCGCTCGCAGCACCGGCGTGGCGTGCCGATTCGTCCGCGTTTCCGTGCGGTGGGCGCAGACAGCCGCGCGGCGTGGGGGCCGGGGTGCGAGAGTGGGTCAGGCCTGGTCGTCGTGGCGACGCCGCCACGGAGCGCCGAACCGGTCGAGCATCGAGCCCGGCTGGTGGCCGACGTGGGTGGTCGGGCTGTGACCGCCCGAGCTGCCGCGGATGGCGGCCAGGCCGATGGTCGCGGAGGCGAGCATCGCCACGAAGCCGAGAACGCCGACCAGGGTGATCCGGCCGATGGCCCCGGCCATGAGAATGGCGAGCCCGGCGACGAAGCAGATGCCGGCCAGGATGGCCCGGCGCTGGGCAGCCCGTCGGAGGTTGGTGCCGCGCAAGGTCGAGGCGAGCTTGGGGTCCTCCTGCACCAGAGCGCGTTCCATCTGCTCCAGGGCTCGCAACTCTTCCTCGGAGAGCGGCATGAGAACCTCCCCTCGCACGGTCGATGACGGGCCTCACGGTCAGTGTAGGCAGCCCCTTGGCCATCCGGTAGGCAGGTGGATGAATTTGTGATGATCGGTCACCCAAGTGGGTGACGGAGGTCCTCAGGAGAGCAGGCTGGCGGGTCCGACGGCGTGTGCGCCGAACCGCCGGACGATCCGGTCGGTGGCCACGTCGGCCTCCGACCAGCCGTGGTCGCGCTGGCCGAGGACGAGCTGGCGCTGGACGCGCTCGCGAGGCACCAGCCCCTCGAGCCGCACTCCGACCAGCCGGATCCGAGCCCGCTGCAGTCCGAGAGCGTCGTAGGAGCGGACCACCTCGCGGAACACCTCCTGGGTCACGTCGGTGGCCTCGGCGAGCGTGCGCGACCGGGTGATGGTGGTGAAGTCGGCGAAGCGGACCGTGATCGTGACGGTGCGGCCGGCCACGCCCGCCACCCGCATCCGGGTGGCGACGCGCTGGGTCAGGCGGAGCAGCTCGCGGACGATCACGGCACGGTCGTCGGTGTCGTGTCCGAAGGTCTCACTGGCGCCCATGGACTTGTCCGGGTCGCCGAGGTAGGAGAACGAGCTGGCGTTGCGGGCGACGACCTGGCGGCCGTCGACCCCCCAGGCGAGGTCGTGCAGGTGGCGGCCGAGGTGGTCGCCCACCGCCCGCTGGAGAGTACGGACCGGCGTATGCGCGATGTCGCCGATGGTGACCAGCCCGAGCCTGTGGAGCAGCTCGGTGGTCTTCTCCCCCACGCCGTACAGCTCACCGACGTCGAGCGGATGGAGCAGGGTGGTCACCGCGGAGGGGGTGCAGACGAAGACGCCGTCGGGCTTGGCCCACCGGCTGGCCATCTTCGCCATCGTCACCGACGCGGCGATGCCGACCGAGCAGGCGATGCCCTGCTCGTCGTGGATGGTGGCGCGCAGCCGCTCGGCGATCTCGACCGGCGACCCCAGCCGACGGATCGAGCCGCGGACGTCCAGGAACGCCTCGTCGAGCGAGAGCACCTCGACCAGCGGGGTGACCCGACGGAACGTCTCCATCACCGAGGCGGACACCGTCGTGAACGTGTCGAAGTCGGGCGGGACCACCTCGGCGGCCGGGCACAGCCGGCGCGCGCGGGTCATCGGCATCCCGGAGCGGACGCCGGTCGCCCGGGCGAGGTAGTCGGCCGAGAGCACGACACCGCGGTATCCCCCGCCGACGATCACCGGGACGCCCTGCAGCTCGGGCCGGTCGCGCACCACGACGCTGGCGTAGAAGGCGTCCATGTCGACGTGCAGGATCGGGGTCGGGGTCTGCGTCGTGTCGACGGCCCGGCTCATGGCCGCCCTCGGCAGGGGTCAGGTGCGGTGGGCGAGCAGATGGAGCTGGGTGGCCAGAGGGAGGTACTCAGGACGGTCCGCGACCGCCTGCTCGAGGTCGACCAGCGCAGCCGAGGCACCCGGCTCGAGGTCGAGCAGCGACCCGGGGACCAGGTCGGTGAACACCCGGACCGCGTGCACCGTGTCGACGGTGAACCCGGCGTCGCCGACCAGCTCGACGAGCTCGTCGTGGGTGTAGCGACGGCCGCCCCGACCGGTCGGTGCGACCGACGCTGCGGGATCGAGCATCGCCAGCGCCTGCTGGAAGTGACCGGCCATCGCCCGGGCGACGACGGCGGCGTGGCGCTGGGCGACCAGCAGGCTGAGCACTCCCCCGGGCCGGAGGACATCTGCCAGAGCCGCGAGCGCGGCGGTCGGATCGCCGGCGACCTCCAGCACCCCGTGGCACAAGACGACGTCGGCACACGCCGGACCGACGACGTCGAGGAGGCTGGACAGGTCGCCCTGCCGGCCGGTGACCTCGACGTCGTGCTCACGGGCGCGGCGGTCGAGGGCGGCCAGGGCGTCGGGACTGGGGTCGACCACGGTGACCCGGTGACCGAGCGCACCGACCCGGACCGCGAGACCGCCTGTGCCGCCGCCGATGTCGAGCACGTCGCGCGCCGACCCCTGCAGCAGGGGCTCGAGCCCGGACCACACCACGGCGGTGCGGGTGCTGGCCCGGCCGGCGGGCTCGTTCGCCATGCGCGCCAGCCTAGGGGCTCGCCCGGCCCGACCCGGAGGGCGTTCACCCGGGGCTCCCCGGGCTGCGGTGCCACAGCTTGCGGGCGACGTCCTTGACGGCTTCGCCGGACGGCTTGACGTCGGCGTACGGCGACATCTGGAACCCGCTGGAGTGCACCAGGACCCGGTGGCGGGTGACCTCCTCGAACTCCGGGACGACGGCGAGATGGGCTCGGACCGCCTCGATGCCCTCGCGCTCCCAGCGGGCGTGGAGATCGCCCAGCGGCCAGGCCCCGGTCGCCCGCAGCGAGATGCCGCGATGGCCCGTGCGCCGGACCTCGCCGCGGACCACGAGCAGCCAGGAGCCGAACACGGTGGCGGCGTAGGGCCCCTGGGCGTCCTCGAAGAACGTCGCGTCGACCGGGCCGGTGCCGTCGTCGAGGGTCAGGAACACCACGCGCCGCCCGGACCGCACCGGCGGCGTCTGGGTGGCGACCTTGACCCCGGCGACCAGGATCTCCGAGCGGCTGCGCTGCTGGAGCAGGTCGCGGCTGCGGACCGCGCCGAGCGCGTCGAGGAAGTCGGCGTAGGTGTCGACGACATGGCGGCTGGCGTCGAGGCCGAGGATCTCCAGCTCGGCGCGCATCCGCTCCTCGGCACTCATCTCGGGCAGCCCGCTGACGTGCTCCTGCGGCTCGTCACCGAGGTCGAGGGTGAGCTGGACCGAGGTCACCGGCCGCGGGTCGGCGGCGGCCCGGGACTGCGCCGCCGCCTTCGCCCACACTCCCTGGCTGGCCAGCGGGTGGCGCTCCAGCGGGACCGAGCCCTCCCGGGCGACCGGGTCGGTGCTGGTGCGGGCTGCGGCCTCCTCGACCCGGAGGTCGGCCGGACGCGGCGCCCGACCTCTCGGCCGGCCGGCAGCCAGACCGCGCGCGCGACCGGCACGCTGGACCGCCCGGGCGTGCCGGTCGAGCTCGGCGACCTGGAGCAGCAGGTCGCGGCGGGTGACCTTGGTCCGGCGCCGGACCCCTGGCAGCCCGCCCCCGGTGATCGCCCCACCCAGGCCATAGACGGAGTCGAACGCCCCCGCCAGCACCAGCCGCTCGGCGATCGGCCGCGAGACCTGCGTGCGGTGCCAGAAGTCGGTCAGCGAGTGGTAGGGACGAGCCGAGACGATGCGCTCGACCTCGCCTGCGGTGATGCCCTTGACCTCGGCCAGCGCCAGCCGGATCCCCCAGGCCCGGCCGTCGGGCCACCCGCCCGCAGTGGGGTCGGGTCGCGAGGTCTGACCGAGCACGACCGGAGGTGGCTCGTCGAGCGAGGACAGCCGCTCCACGACGTACTCCCTCTCCGAGGCGTTCACGTCGAGACCGAGGATCGCGATGCCGCACTGCCGGGCGTCCTCGAGGATCAGCCGCTTGGGGTACATCCCCGGGTCGTGGGTCAGCACGCCGGCCAGGAAGTGCGCCGGGTAGTGGGCCTTGAGCCAGGCCGACTGGTAGGTCGGCAGCGCGAACGCCGCGGCATGGGCCTTGCAGAAGCCGAACGACGCGAACGCCTCGATCACCTTCCAGACCTTCTCGACCACCGGCAGGGAGTACCCCCGGCCGAGTGCGGCCGGGAAGAACCAGAGTTTGGTCTCGGCCATCCCCTCGACGTCACCGAGGGCGCGGCGCTTCTCGTCGGCCTCGGCGTTGGTCACTCCCCCGAAGCAGGCGATCATCTCGATGACCTGCTCGTGGAAGACCACCACGCCGTTGGTCCCCCGCAGGATCGGGCGCAGGTCGTCGTGGAGGTAGGTCACCTCCGACCAGCCGTGCTTGGCCTCGAGGTACGGCGTGATCATGTCGCTCTTGACCGGCCCCGGCCGGAACAGCGAGATGTCGGTGATGATGTGCTCGAAGGTCTCGATGCCGGACTTGCCGACCAGCTCGCGCTGGCCCGGCGACTCGATCTGGAACACCCCGAGGGTGCGGGCCTGGCTGATCATGTGGAACGTCGCGGGGTCGTCGAACGGCACCTGCTCCCGGTCGTCGAGGTCGATCCGGACGCTGTCGGTACGCCGGACCAGGTCGACGGCATGGGCCATCGAGGACTGCATCCGGATGCCGAGCACGTCGAGCTTGAGCAGCCCGAGGTCCTCCACGTCGTCCTTGTCGAACTGGCTCATCGGGAAGCCGACGAAGCTGGCCTCCACCGGGGTGCGGTCGAGCAGGGTCGCATCGGAGAGCAGCACTCCGCACGGGTGGACGGCGATGTGGCGGGGCAGCCCGTCGAGCCGCTCGACGAGGTCGAAGAACAGGTCGAGTCGCTCGTGGTCGAGCCCGGCCGCCCGCAGCTCGGGCAGGTCGCGCATCGCCATCCGGGCGTCGCGGGCCCGGATGTGCGGGAACGCCTTGGCGATCGCGTCGGTCTCGCCCGGCGGCATCCCGAGTGCCGCCCCGACGTCACGGACGGCGTGCCGGACGCGGTAGGTGTCCATCATCGACACGCACACGCACCGCTCTCCGCCGTAGCGGTCGAGGATCGCGCGGTAGATGTCCTCCCGCCGGGCCGACTCGACGTCGACGTCGATGTCGGGCAGGGAGGCGCGCAGCGGCGAGAGGAAGCGCTCCATCAGCAGGCCGTGCCGGATCGGGTCGACCCCGGAGATGCCGAGGAGGTAGTTGACCAGCGAGCCGGCGCCGGAGCCGCGGCCGGCGGCGCGCACTCCCATCTCGCGGATCAGGTCGGTGACGTCGCCGACGGTCAGGAAGTACGACGCGTAGCCCAGGCCGCGGATCATCTCCAGCTCGTCGTCGAGCCGCTTCCAGACGCGCTGGCGCGGCGCCGAGCCGTAGCGGTCGCCGATCGCCCCCTCGCAGCGGGACCGGAGCAGGTCGTCGGCCGGCGAGCCGCTGACGAACGACGGTGGGTGGGTCGTGGTCTCGCCCGAGGCGGCCACCTCGAACTCCGGGAAGTGCACCTCCCCCAGCCCGAGGTCGGCACGTGGGTCGAGGGCGCAGCGGTCGGCGAGCTGCCGGGTCTGGGCCAGCAGCCGGTGGGCCTCCCGGTCGGTCTCGCCCAGACCGGACAGGCGGGCGATCTCCTCGGCCACCTCGAGCATCTGCTTGCCGGACTTGAGGAAGCCCTCGGCGTTGGCCCGGTCGACGTGTCGCCGGTCGAGGGCGACCAGCCGGCGGGCGGCGTCGAGGACGTCGACGACCGGGGCGTCGCGACGGTCGGCGTACCGCACGGCGTTGGTCAGCACCGTGCCGACCCCGGCGCGGCGGGCGAACCCGGCCATCCGGGCGGCGTGGGGTGTGGAGCCGGGGCCCCAGACGCTGCCGCCGGTCTGCGGGAGTCGGTGGGAGACGAGCTCGACCAGGAGGTTCTCCGCGGGAACCACCTCACGCCACGGCGCCAGGGCGGCCAGGGCCAGGTCGTCGCGCCGGCGGGCCACGGCCGCACCGACCTCGGAGGTCGGGCCGAGCAGCACGACCACGTCACCGCCGGCCAGCCAGGGCGCGAGGACCGACAGGTCCGCCACCGGGAGTGCCGCGCTCGCCGGCGAGCTGGACCGCCGAGACCAGGCGGCACACCGCGGCCCACCCGGCCCGGCCGCCGGTGTGGCTGGCGTCGGCCAGGAAGGTCACCCGCGGCACCCGCCGGTCGTCGCGGAACGCACCGCCGCGGACCGGGGTGCGCGACCGGTCGCGGGACGGTCGTGCCACGGCCTCTGCACCCACCGGGGTCACCGCCAGGTCGACCCCCAGCACCGGCCGGAGCCCGTAGGCGCGGCATGCCTTCGCGTGCTTGACCGCGCCGTAGGTGCCGTCGCGGTCGGTGAGCGCGAGGGTGTCCATCTCGTGCTCGGCGGCACGCTCGACGAGCACGTGAGGATGGGAGGCGCCGTACTGCCGGGAGTAGCCCGACGACACGTGCAGGTGGACGAAGGGGTCCATCGCGGGGACGGCCGGTCAGCCGGCGCGGGTGTGTGCGGCCACCGCTGGGGCCACGACGCACAGCTGCGGCGAGGCCGCGTGGGGCGTGAGCCCCAGCGACTGCTCGACCACGGCCAGGAACCGGTCGGCGTCTCGGACCAGGTCGTCCGCCTCGCGCTCGGTCACGGCCCGGGTGGAGCCGGCCTCGGCGGCGGCCCGCTTGGCGGCGCCGGAGGCGAAGAACGTCGCCCACTCGGCCAGCTCGGGCGCGACCTCGGCCAGCAGCACCCAGGCGTTCTTCTGCGGGCGGCGCCGACCGGCCGTGGTCGCCACCGGGTGGGCCCAGGCGGCCAGCAGCGCCGCCGCGGCGCGCAGGGCGGCGACGTGGGCGCACGCATAGCGCGTGGGGACGTCGCGGGCGACCATCGCGTCACGCAGCGACTCGGCCGACCGGGTGAGGTAGGAGTGAGTGGTCGCCGGCAGGGAGAACGGACCGCTCCCACTGGTCCGACTGGTCCGACTGGTGTGGCTGGCACGGCTGGTGGTGGGCATCACGGGCTCCTCTCAGTCCGCACAGCCGACGAGGGCCCAGCGCCCGTCGGCCCAGTCGAAGGCGAGGTCGAAGACACCGCCGGTGTCGGCGCCGTCCGTGCTGTCGCGTGCGGGCCCGCGCCCCGCCTCGACGCGCCACAGCTCGCGCTCCCCCAGAAGATCGCCGGAGCGAGGACCGGTGTCCCCACCGGAGGACCCCGGCTCGTCGGAGCCGATCACCGCCCGGGCTCCGCCCGACTGCCACCACGGCCCGGTCTCCACCCAGTGGGCGACCACCGCGCGGACCTTCCACAGCCGGCCCCGCCACAGGAACTGCTCGGGACCCTCCAGCCCCGACACCAGACCCATCCGGGTCTCGACCGGGTCGTCGTACCGCCTCATGCCGGCTCCCCTCCATCTCAGGTGCGCTGAGTGCGCTCGGTCGACCCCGGTCTCCCGGTCCGGCGCGAGCGGGGGTCGAGGTCGCCCGCCCCGGACTGGGATGATCGAACATCTGTTCGAACACCGTCACGGTACACCGGCGCGCCGACATCGCGCCAGGGGTGGCCGGGCGACCTGGGGACAGCCGGGCTCAGGCTTCGGGAGAGCCGTCCCACGGACCGCGGACGTGCGCGAGCGTGTCGCGGTGCCACAGGCACACCACGACCACGCCCTCGACCAGCAAGGTGAGGACCGCGGCGACCTGGAAGACCGCGGGCGGCCCGAGCACCAGGCCCAAGGAGATGCTGGCGTAGCCGCAGCCGAGCATCACCGCGAACAGCCCCAGCTGACCCCAGCGGTAGCCGAGTCGCAAGAACACCGCCAGCACGCCCACGATCATCGCGCCGACGACGAGCATCGTCACTGCCACCGGCAGGAAGTGCGGAGGCGCGAACCCGGCGCGCTCCAGACCCTCGCGCCCCCCTTGCGCGAACGCCTCGCGAGCACCCTCGCGCCGGTCCGCCCAGGCGCCCACGACGTCGTCGTAGAAGACCGCCATCAAAGCGGTGACCAGCGCCATCAGCCCGACCAGACCCCAGGAGACCCGGATCGCGAGCTCGACCGATCGCGGGACGTCGGGACGCGAGCTGACGGAGCCCTGGTCGCCCTGGTCGCCCTGCTCGCCCTGCGGGCCGGCGTCCGGCCGGCCGGACGGACCGGATCCGGGGCGTCCCACCACGTCCGTCCTCTCCGGCTAGGGTCTGGCGCATGAGCGCCGCCCCCGAGCATGCCGCGGTCACCAGGTTCAAGCTGGCCCACTCCGCCGCGGGAGGCGGGGGCCGCGTCGTCATCCTGCCAGACAGCGTCCACACCGCCGCGTTGGCCGCGGAGGCGCTCGGCTGCGAGGTCGGGGCGATCGCGAACAGCCTGCTCTTCGACGCAGCCGGCCGGCCCGCCCTGATCCTGACCTCGGGCGCACACCGCGTCGACACGGCGCTGACCGCCGAGCGGATCGGCGTCCCCGGTTTGAAGCGGGCCACCCCGGAGTTCGTCCGCGAGCACACCGGCCAGGTCATCGGCGGCGTCTCCCCGCTGGGCCATCCGGCGCCGGTGCCCACGTGGCTCGATGTCGAGCTGCGCCGCTATCCCGAGATCTGGGCCGCGGCCGGTCACCCCGCCGCGGTCTTCTCCACGACGTACGACGAGCTGCTGGCGATGACCGGGGCGACCGAGGTCCAGGTCGACTGAGGCCGTCGCGGCGGCCGTAGGGTGCGCGCATGGCGCGGGTCGTGGTCGTGGGCGGCGGCTTCGGTGGCCTCGCGAGCGCCCTGAGGCTGGCCAAGCTGGGGCACGACGTGACCCTGGTGGAGGAGCGCGAGCTCGGTGGCGCGCTGGTGCCGGTGCGGCAGGACGGCTTCTCCTGGGACACCGCCTCCCACACGCTGCTGCCGGCCGTGGTCCGCGACCTGTTCCGCAAGACCGGCCGCCCGATCGAGCGTGAGCTGGAGCTGGTCCAGCTCGACTGCCTGCGCGAGCACTGGTTCGCCGACGGCAGCTCGCTGGTGCTCCCGACCGGACGCGTCGCCCAGCACGACGCGTTCGGGGCGCTGGCCACCGGGCTCGGGCAGGCCTGGATCGACCACGTCGCGTCGTACGCCGACGACTGGGAGGTGCTCCGCCGGACCTACGCCGAGGTGCCCTGGGACCCCGACCACGTGCCGGCCGACCTCGCAGCCCGGCTGGACTCCCGCGAGACGCTGGCGCGACGGCTCCGCAGACGGTTCCGCGACGAACGGGCGCGGCTCGTCGCCGGCCATCCGTTCACCGTCGACGGACACGCGGTGCGCGACGTCCCCGCCTGGGCCGGGCTCACGGCGTACCTCGAGCAGCGGTTCGGGGCCTGGGCGGTCGCCGGCGGCACCGGCGCTCTCCTGGACTCACTCGTCCGCCGCCTCGACACCCGGGGCGTGACGGTCGTGCGCAGCCGGGTCGTCGACGTCGCGGTCCGCGGTGGGCACGCGGTCGGCGTGACGACCACCGCAGGTGACCTCGACGCCGACGTCGTCGTCTGTGCCGTGGATCCCCGGGCTCTGCCGGCCCTGGCGCGAGCCGTCGGACGCTCAATGCCCGCGCTGCCTCCGGCGGTCTCCTACATCGGCCTCGCGGGCGAGGTCCGCGACCTCCCCCACGAGCTGGTCGTCCACGGCGAGCCCACGCTGGTCGTCCGCACCCACGGCGTGGCCCCCGACGGCCACCACGCGTGGACCGTGCTCGCTCGTGGTCTCCAGTCCGAGGACCCGCTGACGGCGATGGCCCGGCTCGGTCTCGACGTGCGCGCCCAGGTCGTCTCCCGACTGGACCTCTCCCCGCGCGAGCTGGTCGAGCGCTGGGGTGGCACGCCACTCGGGGTCGCCTGGCACGGACGCCGCACGGTCTACGACCGCCCCGGCCCGCGGACCCCGATCCCCGGCGTGTACGCCGCGGGGTCGCACGCCACCCCGGGCTCGGGGCTGCCGTGGGTCGGCCTGTCGGCGGCACTGGTCGCCCAGGCGGTCGGACCCTCCGGCTAGCGGAGCTGGAAGGTGACCGTCACCGCCGAGCTCACCGCCCGCTCACCGGGCTCGAGGCTCGCGTCCATCGCGACCGCCTTGGCGAGCCGAGGGGTGCCGGCCCGGGACCCGCCCTCCACGACCTCCTGGGTCTCACCGAGCTCGGCCTCGGCCAGCTCGGCCAGGTGGGTGGCGCGGGCGACGGCGTCGGCGAAGGCCGCCTCACGCGCCGCGGTCTCGGCCGCGGACGGGTCTGCGACCTCGAGCGAGACGCCCTCGACCCGCAGCCGGTCGCCCACCGACTCCGTGAGCGACGCGAGCAGCGCATCGGCCTCGTCGATGCCCGGACACCGGATCGTCAGGGAGTGAGTCGCCTCGTAGCCAGAAGCGGCGCCTCGGTCGTCGTGGACCGGCCAGATCTGGACCGTGGTCGTCGCGATCCGCTCGGGCGTCGTGTGCTCACGCGCGGTCGTCGCGGCCTGACGCGAGGCGCTCGCCGCCCCCGCCAGTGCCTCCGCGACGCCCTCGGCGCGATGGACAGCCGCGACCCTGACCACGGCCGAGTCGGGGACGACGCGGGCCTCGCCCTGGCCGGTGACGGTGACGGTGCGCATGACCTCATCCTGCCCGAGCCCTGACCGACCCGGCAGGGGGTCGATGGTTCAGACCGAGATGTTGAGGGCGGCGAAGATCTCCCTGGTCGCCTTCGACCGGTTCAGCGTGTAGAAGTGCAGGCCCGGGGCGCCCGCCTCCAGCAGTTGCTCGCACAGCTCGGTGGCGATCCTGATGCCCTCGGCCCTCAGGGCGGCTGGGTCGTGCTCCAGGGGCAGGATCCGGGCCAGCGTCGCCTCCGGCATCTCGCGGCCCGAGAGCCGCACCATCGCCTGCATCGAGCCCAGCCCCAGGATCGGCATGATGCCCGGCACGATCGGGAGGTCGGCGCCGACCTCGGCCGCGCGGCGTACCAAGCCGGTGTAGTCGTCGGCGCGCAGCACCATCTCGGTGATCGCGAACTCCGCGCCCGCGTCGTACTTCGCGCGCAGCACGCGCGCGTCGTGCTCGAGGCTCGGCGCGTCGCGATGCCCCTCGGGGAACGCCGCCACCCCAACTGAGAGCCCGCGCCCCTGCAGGAGGGCGACGAGCTCCGAGGCGTACTCGACCCCACCCGGCGTCGACTCCCAGGGCGTCCCCGGCCCCCCGGGCGGATCGCCGCGCAGGGCCAGGACGTTGCGGATGCCGGCCGAGCAGAGGTCGTCGACGATCGCGTCGAGCTCGGCCGTGGTGTGGCCGACGCAGGTCAGGTGGGCCATCGGCAGGAGGGAGGTCTGCTCCGCGATCCGACGTGTGATCGCGACGGTGCGCTCGCGCGTCGTACCCCCGGCGCCGTACGTCACCGAGACGAACGTCGGGTGCAACGGCTCGAGCTCGCTGATCGAGCGCCAGAGCACCGCCTCGCCCTCGGCGTCCTTGGGCGGGAAGAACTCGAAGGAGAACGAGCGCTCGCCGCCGCGCAGGAGCTGTCCGATGGCCGAGAGGTCGGGCATGGGCCCGAGTGTAGGAAGCAACGCGTGTGAGCAGGGTCTCGTCCAGGTGCTGGCGCGGGCCGCCCCCGCGGGCCCCGACGACGCCTCCTAGGCTCGGGGCGTGAGCGACGCGGAGTGGGACCCGGACGCGTTCCGCGTACGGGTCCAAGGTGCGCTCGAGGAGTTCCTCGACGAGCAGGCCGTCCGGCTGGCCCCCCTCGGCGACGACGCGGCCCGGCTGCTCGCGGAGGCGCGGGCGTCGGTCTCCGGAGGCAAGCGCTTCCGCGCGGCCTTCTGCTACTGGGGCTTCCGGGCTGTCGCCGGCTCCGACCACGACGAGGAGCGAGAGGCCGACCTGGTCCGGGCGTGTGCGTCGCTGGAGCTCCTCCATGCCAGCGCGCTCGTGCACGACGACTACATGGACGCCTCCGACACCCGCCGCGGACGACCGGCGACCCACCGCGGCTTCGCCGAGGAGCACCGTCGCGACGGCTGGCGGGGTGACCCCGAGCAGTACGGCGCCTCCGCGGCCATCCTGCTCGGCGACCTGCTGCTGAGCTGGTCCGACGAGCTGCTGCGACGCTGCGGCCTTCCGCTCGAGCGCGTCGCGGCGGCGCTGGACCTGCTGGACCGCTGTCGCTCGGAGGTGATCACCGGCCAGTTCCTCGACGTGTCGGTCCAGGCCCGGGGCGCGGCCGACGTCGACGCGGCGATGACGGTGCTGCGCTACAAGTCGGCGAAGTACTCGATCGAGCGCCCGCTCCACATCGGCGCCGCCCTCGCCGGCGCGACCGAGGAGCGGCTGCGCGAGCTGAGCGCCTTCGGCCTCCCCTTGGGTGAGGCGTTCCAGCTCCGCGACGACCTGCTCGGCGTCTTCGGCGACCCCTCGACGACCGGCAAGCCTGCCGGCGACGACCTGGTCGAGGGCAAGCGGACCGTGCTGGTCGCACTCGCCCTGGACGGCGCCTCTCCCGCCGACGCCGCGCGGCTGGACGCGGCGCTCGGTACCGACCTGACCGAGGCCGACGTCGCCGACCTGCGGCGCATCATCGACGGCTCCGGCGCCCATGCCCAGGTCGAGGAGGTCATCGGTCGCCTCGCCACCACGGCGACCGACGCCCTCGCGCGCGCAGACCTCGACGAGCGCGCACGCGGCGTACTCCTGGAGCTCGCGACCGCGGTCACCCACCGCACCCTCTGATGCGTTGACCGGCGCCGTCTGACCGTTGAACGGCGCCGTCTGACCGTTGACCGGCGCCGCCTGACCGTTGACCGGCGCCGTTTGACCGTTGACCGGCGCCTTCTGACCACGGCGGTGGCGTGGGAGGCGTCAGGGAAGCCGTCGCGCCTGAGGACACGGCGTACACATCGAACACGACCGATCAACACCGCGGAGTCCAGCCTCCGGGCGTTATCGCAGTGGCCAGAGGGCGCCGTTCAACGGTCAGAGGGCGCCGTTCAACAACAACGACAACAAAAGTCAGTCGAGGGAGGGGAGGTCGTCGAGGTCGGGGCCTTCGCCTCGGAGGAGGACGGCGAAGCGGTCGCCCTTGTCGGCGTTGACCCGGCCACCGAGTACCGAGAGTGCGACGGAGAACGCGCGGTGGTCCTCCCGCGCGAGCGGGCCCCAGCCGTCCCAGAGCAGCACCCAGCCCTCGCTGTCCCCCGCCGTGACGTCGCCGAGACAGTCGGCCAGGGCGTCGAAGTTCTGGCCGTAGTAGTCGGGGAAGTCGAGCGCCTCCCCCACGGCCGCCAGGAACTCCGCCTTGGAGGTGTGGTGCCAGCCGTCGACCTCGGCGAACCGCCAGCCCGCGTGCTCGACCGTGTGACGCACGTCCGGGACGGGGAAGTGTCCGTGCCAGCGGTAGATCCCCGGCTCGCAGTGGTGTGCCAGCAGCCCGGCCAGTCCGCTCATGGAGAGATCCTCTCGAACGTTCGGTAGTGGTCGTCGGTCCAGTACAGCTCGCCCGTCGCGCCCTCGATGATGCGGCGGGCGCCGCGGTCGCTCGCACCCGGGGTGGGCACGGTGTACTCGTGGTAATAGCCGGTGCCCTCGGCCGGGAGCAAGCCCTCGCGGTTCTCGAAGACGATCCCGTCGCGGTCGTAGGGGAACGGGCCGCCCGCCCGGATCAGCGCGACCGTCTGCGCGGCCTGCTGCGGGAGGTCGGCCAGGGCGACCTGCGGGATGTCGGCGGGGTCGGCGTCGCCGGAGCGCCCGCCCCCGGAGAACCCGCCCTGGTTGGCCGCCCAGGTGACCAGTGCGAGCGCGAGGACGGCGACCAGGCCGAGCCACAGCCGGCCCCGGGCCGGCGTGGGCTCAGAAGCCCATGGCCTGCGCACGCCGCTTGGCCTCGGATCCACGGTTCTCTCGCAGTGCGTCGATCGGCCGGCCCGGCAGGCCGGCGTCGGTGAACAGCCACGCGATGCAGGACCGGTCGTCGTACCCGCCGTCGTGCAGGACGGTGAGCAGCCCCGGCAGCCCCTTGACGACGAGGTCGTCCTCGTCGAGGAACGCCGCGGGCACCTGCGGCCCGGCTCCCGGCGTCGGTACGGCGTCGGCGAGCTCGTGGGCGCGGACCATCGTCCGCACCTTGGCGACGGTGACGCCGAGGCGGTCGGCGACGTCGGCCCAGGTGAGCCACTCGTCGACGAGCACGGAGAGGTCGGCGTCGGCCAGCGAGGTCATGCCCACCACTCTGGCACGTGCCGAGTACGGCGCGCCGGGGCGGTCGTGAGTGGGGCTTCCGCGGGCGGATCCGTAGGATGGGCGCGCCTGGTCACTTCCCCGACCGGGTGGCTGGAGGGTCGACGTGGAGGCAGGTACGCGCGCCCACGCGGGCGCGGCCGTCGTCGACCCCCTGACCGGCCAGCTCCTGGACGGCCGCTACCGCATCGGTGGGCGCATCGCCCGCGGCGGCATGGCCAGCGTCTACGAGGGCCTCGACACACGGCTCGACCGCGTGTGCGCCGTCAAGATCATGCACACCGGTCTCGGCGCCGACGGGTCCTTCGCCCAGCGCTTCGAGCGCGAGGCGCGGGCGGCGGCCCGACTGAGCCACCCCAACGTCGTCAGTGTCTTCGACCAGGGGGACGACCCGACCATCGACGGCGGCACCGTCTACCTCGTCATGGAGCTGGTCTCGGGGCACACGCTGCGCGACGTCATCCGCGACGAGGCGCCGATGTCGCCGGTCCGCGCGGTGGCGCTGATGGAGCCGATCCTCTCCGCCCTCGCCGCCGCCCACCGCTCGGGGCTGATCCACCGCGACATCAAGCCCGAGAACGTCCTGATCGCCGACGAGCCGTCCGGCGGCCGGATCAAGGTCGCGGACTTCGGCCTGGCCAAGGCCGTCAGCGCCGACACCCAGCACACCGCCACCGGTGGGGTCATCATCGGCACCGTCTCCTACCTCGCCCCCGAGCTCGTCGTCGAGGGCACGAGCGACGCGCGCGCCGACGTGTACGCCGCCGGGGTCGTCCTCTACGAGCTGCTCACGGGCGAGAAGCCGCACGCCGGCGAGTCCCCCATCGCGGTGGCCTACAAGCACGTCCACGAGGACGTCCCGCCGCCGTCACTGCTCGCGCCGGGGGTGCCGGCGTACCTCGACGCCCTGGTCGCGCGCGCCACGGCCCGGGACCGGGCCCAGCGTCCGGCCGATGCGGGCGTCCTCCTCCACCAGCTGCACCGGGTCTCCCAGGCACTGGCCGCGGGTGTGTGGGACGACCAGGAGCTCACCGCCGACCTGACGCCGGCCGCGAGCGCGTCGGTGCCGGTGGCGGCGCCCCATGAGCCGGAGCCGACCAACGTCTTCGAGATCCTCCCGGTCGCTCCGGTGCTCGACCGCGAGGACACCTCGCCGCGCGCCGTCCTCGGTGCGCCGGCGCCGGTCGAGACCGACGCGTCCGACAGCGAGCCTCCGGTCAAGGTGCTGACCAAGCGCCAGCGGCCGCCCCGCCCCCGCCGGTCGCGACGTGGCCCGCTCCTGCTCGTCGTCGCCCTCGTGATCGCCCTGGCCGCCGGGCTCGGTGCCTACTGGTTCGGCTGGGCGCGCTACACCGCGACCCCGGCCGTGATCGGGCTGACCCAGAAGGCCGCCGTGCAGAAGCTCGAGCATGCCGGCCTCAAGGTCACCATCGGCGACCCGGCGTACTCCGAGAGCGTCCCCAAGGGGCACGTCGTGGCGACCGACCCGTCCCCGGGCGGCAAGGTCCTCGACCACGGGACGGTCACCGTGACCATGTCGCGCGGCAAGGAGCTGTTCGCCGTGCCGAACGTGTCGGGGATGACCGTCGACCAGGCGCAGGACGCGCTGCGCAGCCACCATCTGGCCTACGGCCGCTCCATCAAGCGGTACGACGAGACCGCGGCCAAGGGCACCGTGCTGCGCAGCAAGCCCACCGCGGGTCGACGCGAGCCGAGCGCGTTCCAGGTCGACCTGGTGGTCAGCAACGGCCCGCAGCCGATCCACATCCGCGACTGGACGGGGGCCGGCGCCGACCATGCCACCCAGGCCCTGCGGGCGCGTGGCCTGAAGGTCGACAGCAGCGACCACGAGTACTCCTCCGACATCCCCGCCGGGCACGTGATCTCGCAGAGCCCGGTCGGCAAGGTGCTGCATCGCGGCGACACGGTCACCCTCGTCGTGTCGAAGGGCCCGCAGCTGGTGCAGGTGCCGAGCGACCTGCGCGGCAAGAGCGTCGACGATGCCACCACCGAGCTCGAGGGGCTCGGCTTCAACGTGACCACCGAGCACGCGCGCGTCTTCTTCGGGCTGGGGCTCGTCGCGTGGTCCAACCCGAGCCCGGGCTCGATGGCACCGATCCACAGCACGATCCTGCTCAAGGTCGTCTGAGCCCCTCGTGGCGCCCGGAGGCCCTGGGCGTCCGGCCGAGGTCACCGGATAGCGTTCCGTGGTGCCCGAGTCCCGCCGTACCACCTTGCTGGCGACGGCGGCCCTGATCGCGGTGACGGCCTGCTGGGGCTCGACGTTCTTCCTCATCCACGACCTGCTCGCACGGGTCCCGACGCTGGACTTCCTGGCCGTCCGGTTCGCGATCGCGGCGGTGACCCTGGTGCTCCTGGCGCCGCGGGCGCTGGGCCGGCTCACGCGCGAGTCCCGCAAGCAGGCGGCCGTCCTGGGCGGCCTGTACGGCGTCGCGCAGATCCTGCAGACCACGGGCCTGGCGCGCACCCCGGCCAGCGTCTCCGGCTTCATCACCGGCATGTACGTCGTCGCGACACCGGTCTTCGCGGCCTTTCTCCTGCGCTCCCGCGTCAGCGCCCTGACCTGGCTGGCGGTCGTGCTCGCGATGGCCGGCCTGGGCGTGCTGACCCTCAGCGGGCTGTCGGTCGGCTACGGCGAGGCGCTGATCTTCGTGGCGGCGATGTTCTACGCGCTGCACATCGTGGGCCTCGGCGCCTGGTCTGAGCCGGGCCAGGCCCTGGGCATGGCGATCGTGCAGCTGATCGTGATCGCCGTGATCTGCCTCGTGTGCACCGCACCCAACGGAGTCGTGCTCCCCGACCGGCTCGGTGACTGGGTCAGCGTGCTGTACATGTCGGTCTTCGCGGCCGCGGGCGCGATGATCGGCCAGACCTGGGCGCAGGCCCACCTGCCCCCCACCCGCGCGGCGATCATTATGAGCACCGAGCCGGTGTTCGCGGCTCTCTTCGCTGTGCTCCTCGGGGGCGAGAGCGCCACGGTGCGGATGATCTTCGGCGGCCTGCTCGTGCTGGCGGCGATGGTCCTGGCCGAGCTCGCCCCCCGCCGTCACGTCGAGGCGGAGGTCACCCACCTCGCGGGGTAGCCCCTAGATTGACCCCATGGACGGCCAGGCCGAGCGGTGCGCCCACTGCGGGACCCCCTCGCTCAGCGGCGGTCGCTTCTGCACCAACTGCGGTGCGCAGCTCGGCACCGAGCCGACCAACCCGCGCGTGCTGTCGCTGACGACCGACACCGCCGAGCGCGTGTACGACGTACCGCCGGTGGCGCAGCAGGCACCCCCGGCGCACGCATCCTCCCCGCCACCACCCGCCACGGCCGTGCGGCTGTCCCCGGGACCGGCCGGACCGGCGTACCCCGGTCAGAACCACCGCCAGCACCGGCCCGGGGTGGGGCTCTGGATCGGGGCCGCGTCGGTGCTCGTCGCGGTCCTGGTCATCGGCGGCTTCCTGCTCCTCCACGGCGGCGGGGACCCGGGAGCTTCGTCGACTCCGCCGATCGTGCCGAAGCCGCACCCGTCGTCGACGTCGCCCGCGGGGCCGACTTCGTCGGCGCCGTCACCGTCCGACACCACCGCGACGCCGTCGTCCTCGGTCAAGCAGCCACCGACGAACGTCGCCGGCCTTGCTCGGGCCTCCGCGCCACGACACGGGCCGGCCGGGGTCGACTTCCAGGGTCGGCCGGTCACGTTCGTCGCCGCCAACATGGTCGACGAGCGCGACGACACCTGCTGGCGGACACCCGGCGACGCGACCGGGACCGTGCTGACCTTCCGGCTCGACCAGCCGACCCGGCTGAGCCGGGTGGGCCTGGTCAACGGGTACTCCAAGATCGCCTACTCGCGCGGCAAGTCCTTCGACTGGTACCGCGGCAACCGGCGCGTCGAGACCGTGCAGTGGCTGTTCGACGACGGGAGCAGCGTCACGCAGAAGCTGGGGTTCGACCGGAGCCTCCAGCAGATCCCGATCAAGCCGGTGACGACGCAGGTCGTCCGGCTGCGGATCCTCGAGGTCTCGGCGCCCGGCCACGGCCGCGCCGCGCGCAACGACACCGCCATCAGCGAGATCTTCTTGCTCGGACGCTCGGGCTGACGACCGTGACACTCGTCAGGGGCAAGCGCTGACGGACGGCATGAGCTCCGCCGCCGCTGTCTGCCTAGGGTCGACAGCGTGACCGTCTCCGACAACCTGATCGTGGGTGTCCTCGTCCTCGGCTTCATCCTCTGGCGACAGCTGCAGCCGCGGGCCGTGCGTGAGGACCAGCCCTACCGGCTGATGCTGGTGCTCGGCGTGATCGGGGTCGTGGACCTCGTCGGCTTCGCCGGCTCGCATCGAGTCACGCCCGTCGCCTGGGCCCTGCTCGCGGTGAGTCTCGGCATCGGCGCGGCGTTCGGCGTGACCCGCGGAGCCCTGGTGCACATCTGGCGGCGCGACGGCGTGCTGGTCCGTCAGGGGAACGCCGTCACGGCGATGCTCTGGATCGCCGGGCTGGTGGTGCACGTGCTCGTCGACGTCCTCATCAACGGCGTCGACCACGCGGCGTCCGGGATCGGGGCGGACGCGATCCTGCTCTACCTCGGCGTGGCGCTCGCGGCGCAGAGGTACATGACCCTCAACCGGGCCGAGCGGCTGGCGGTCGCTTGACCGGCTACGCCGATCGCAGCATCTCGGCGACAAGGAAGGCCAGCTCGAGCGACTGGACGCGGTTGAGACGCGGGTCGCAAACCGACTCGTAGCGCGAGCTGAGGTCGGTCTCGGTGACGGCCTCGCCGCCCCCGACGCACTCGGTGACGTCGTCGCCGGTGAGCTCGACGTGGATGCCGCCCGGCCAGGTGCCCAGAGACCGGTGCACGTCGAAGAAGCCCTGCACCTCGCCGATGACGTCCTCGAAGCGCCGGGTCTTGTGCCCGGTCGAGGACTCGTAGGTGTTGCCGTGCATCGGGTCGCAGACCCATGCGACGTCGAGCCCCGCTGCCGTGACCTTCTCGACCAGGGCCGGGAGGGCGTCGGCGATCCGGCCGGCCCCCATCCTGGTGATGAAGGTGAGCCGGCCCGCGACGTTGTCGGGGTTGAGGCGGGCGGCGAGGGCGATCAGGTCGTCGGCGCTGGAGCGCGGCCCGACCTTGACCCCCAACGGATTCTGGACCTGGCTGAGCAACTCGACGTGAGCGCCGTTCAGGTCGTTGGTGCGCTCGCCGATCCACACGAAGTGGCCGGAGACGTCGTAGGGATTGCCGGTACGGCTGTCGATGCGGGTGAGCGCGTGCTCGTACTCGAGGATCAGCGCCTCGTGGCAGGTGTGGAAGTCGACCCTGTGGAACTCGTCGGGGTCGGCGCCGATCGCCGCCATGAAGCGCATGGCCCGGTCGATCTCGTCGGCGACCTTCTCGTAGCGCTTGCCCACCGGGGAGTTGGAGACGAAGTCGGTGTTCCAGGTGTGGACCTGGCGCAGGTCGGCGTACCCGCCGGTGACGAAGGCGCGCACGAGGTTCAGCGTGGACGCGCTGGAGTGGTAGGCCTCGATCAGGCGCTGCGGGTCGGGGGTCCTGGCCTCGAGGGTGAAGTCGAAGCCGTTGACGGCGTCGCCGCGGTACGCCGGCAGGGTGACGCCTTCGCGGGTCTCGAGGTCGGAGGAGCGCGGCTTGGCGTACTGGCCGGCGAGCCGGCCCAGCTTCACGACCGGCACCGAGGCGGCGTACGTCAGGACGACGGCCATCTGGAGCAGGACGCGCAGCTTGTTGCGGACGTTGTCGGCGGTGGCTCCCACGAAGGTCTCGGCGCAGTCGCCGCCCTGGAGGAGGAATGCCTTGCCGTGGGCGACGTCGGCGAGCTTGGCCTTGAGCTCGTCGCACTCGCCCGCGAAGACCAGCGGCGGCAAGGTGCGCAGGCGGGTGACGGCGGCGTCGACCGCGGCGGGGTCGGCGTACGCCGGCTGCTGCGAGGGCCCGAGCGCGTGCAGCGACTCAAGGTCGGGGATGGTCACCGCTCAAGAGTACGGCGCGCGACCTGGTCATCCCGCCTCGACGACGCCATCCGGACCTGGCCGTCGCCGGCGGAATGCTGCGGGTCGGTCGCTCGTTGCGCCGGCATGGGTGATGCGCGTCGCGTGGTGGCCGTCGGCTTTGGCGGGCCGGAGAACCTCCGGGTCGAGGAGTTCTCGCCGGACGAGCCGGGCAGCGGCCAGGTCCGGGTGTCCGTGCGGGCGGCCGCGGTGAACCCGGCGGACGTGAAGAGCTATCGGAACGACGGGGATCCGGCCCGACTGCCGTTGCGTCTGGGCTACGAGGCGGCCGGCGTCGTGACGGCCGTCGGTGCGGGAGCTGCCGCGGCCGTGGGTGACGAGGTGATCGTGTTCCGGACCTCCGGCGCCTACGCCAGCGACCTCGTCGTCGACGAGTCGGCGCTCACGCCCAAGCCGGCGTCCCTCGACTGGCCGGAGGCGGGTGGCCTCATGCTCACCGGCGCCACCGCGACCCACACGCTGGTGGCCACCGGAGTCGGCGCCGGTGACACCGTGCTCGTGCACGGGGGTTCCGGTGGAGTGGGCCTCGCCGCCGTGCAGCTGGCGGCGCTGCGGGGTGCGCGCGTGATCGCGACGGCGAGCGCGGCCAACCACGACCTGCTGCGCGAGCTCGGTGCCGAGCCGGTCGCGTACGGCTCGGGGCTCGCGGATCGCGTGCGCGCGCTCGCGCCCGAGGGCATCGCTGCGGCCGTGGACCTGGTCGGCACGGACGAGGCGATGGACGTGTCGCTGGAGCTGGTGGCGGATCGTTCCCGCATCGCGACGATCGCCAACTTCGAGCGGGGTCCTCGCGAGGGCGTCAAGCTCCTCGGCGGCGGACCCGGTGCCGACCCGGGCAACGACGTACGCGACGCAGCGCGGGCCGAGCTCGCCCGGCTGGCTGGAGCCGGCGTACTCCGTGTGCTGGTCTCCCGGACGTACCCGCTCGACCAGGCCGCCGACGCCCACCGCCAGATCGCCACCGGCCACACGACCGGCAAGCTCGTCCTGCTCCCCTGACCCATTCCGGATAGTCCCTGACGTTTGGCACGGTATCTCCGGCGTGTCGTGTAGCCGAACGTCAGGGACTACCCGGCTGTGGAGAGACCGCCCCGGGAGGGACCAGAACCGGTGACGATCGGGCATGCGTCGCGACGGGCCGGTCGGCCTTCCTCGAGGACTCGTCTGGCCCTGTCGGGTGGATCCGCGGGGCGCGAACGGCCCCACCAGGAGACAGGCGAGCAGCAACGAGTGGCGGAGGACGAGTCGCGGCCTGTACGTGCCGGCGTGGGTCGAGATGAGTACCGATCAGCGCATCGTCGAGGCTGCGGCGGTGCTCCCCCGGTTCGGCGGCGTCACCGGGTGGGCGGCCCTCAGGTGGCATGGCGGTGAGTGGTTCCAGGGTCTGCGACTCGGCGGTCGAGCACCGCGGCCGATCGTCCTCGCGATCGGCGACCGGTCAGTCCGCTCTCAGGCCACCCTCGGGATCGGCACGAGCGAGGAGCGCCTCGATCCGTCGGAACTCGTTGCTCATCGTGGCATCACGCTCACCACAGCACTCCGTTCTCTGTTCTTCGAGATCCGGTACGCCGCCTCCGACACCGAGGCCGCCCAGGTGGCCGACATGGCGGCCTACTCGGATCTGGTCAGCCGCAGCGAGCTCCGCTCCTTCGTCGGCGTCAATGCGGGATGGACCGGGATGGAACGCGCCCGAGTCGCCGCGCGCGACATGGAGGAGAACGCCTGGTCACCGATGGAGGTCGTCATGCGCAGGCTGTGGAGATCGGAGCTCGGAAGTCCTCACCTGCTGTGCAACCATCCTGTCTTCGATCTCACCGGGAGACACATCGGGACCCCCGACCTGCTCGATGCACGAGCCGGCATCACGGGCGAGTACAACGGCGCCCTCCATCTCACGGGAGCGCAGCGATCTCGGGACGTCGTACGCGACGCCCGGTTCCGGGCGATCGAGCTCGAGCCGGTCGAGATGATGGCAGCCGACCTCGCCGACCCCTTTCCCTTCCTCGCCCGCCTGAAAGAGGCGTATGCGCGCGCCGAGCGGCGACGTTCGACGGATCGAAGGTGGACGATCGAGGTGCCTCCCTGGTGGATCCCGACGTTCACGGTGGAACAGAGACGAAACCTCAGCCCGGCCCAGTACGCCCGCCTACTGCGTCACCGCCAGCGTGCCAGTTGAGCGCCTCTCTACGGCTGAAGCCCGGGTAGTCCCTGACGTTTGGACACACGACACGCCGTTCTGGCCGTGCCAAACGTCAGGGACTACCCGGATTTGGGCCTAACCGAAGAAGACCTGGGCCTCGGCGTACTCCGCGGGGCTGACCAGCTTGAGCTCGCCGGTGCCCTCGATGAGGGGCAGGCGGACGATGTCGGCGCCGCGGAGGGCGACCATCGTGCCGAAGTCCTGCTCGGCGACGGCGTCGATCGCGTGCAGGCCGAAGCGGGTCGCGAGCCAGCGGTCGAATGCCGTCGGCGTGCCGCCGCGCTGGACGTGGCCCAGGACGACGGCGCGGGCCTCGGCACCGGTGCGCTGCTCGATCTCGGCGGCCACCCGGTCGCCGATGCCGCCGAGCCGTACGTGTCCGAACGAGTCGACCTCGCCGGAGACCAGGGTCATGTCCCCGCCCTCGCGCGGGACCGCGCCCTCCGCGACCACGATGATCGGGGCGTACTGCGTCTCGAAGCGCTTGCGGACCAGGTCGCAGACCTCGTCGATGTCGAACGGCACCTCCGGGATCAGTACGACGTTCGCGCCGCCCGACATGCCGGCGTGGAGGGCGATCCATCCCGCATGACGGCCCATCACCTCGACGACGAGGGCCCGGTGGTGCGACTCGGCAGTGGTGTGCAGCCGGTCGATGGCCTCGCTCGCGATGTTGACGGCGGTGTCGAAGCCGAAGGTGAAGTCGGTGCCGGACAGGTCGTTGTCGATCGTCTTCGGAACGCCGACGACCTGAACGCCGAGATCGGCCAGCCGGGTGGCGACGCCCAGCGTGTCCTCGCCACCGATCGCGATCAGAGCGTCGACGCCACCCTTCGCGAGGTTGTCCTTGATCCGCTCGACGCCGCCCTCGATCTTGAACGGGTTGGTGCGGCTCGACCCGAGGATGGTGCCGCCGCGGGGCAGGATCCCGCGCACCTGCGCGACGCCGAGCTCCATCGTCAGCCCGTCGAGTGGGCCCTTCCACCCGTCGCGGAACCCGACGAACTCGAAGCCGTGCACGCCGACGCCCTTGCGCACGACCGCGCGGATCACGGCGTTGAGTCCGGGACAGTCGCCGCCACCGGTGAGCACTCCGACTCGCATGACGACACTCCTGACTCCGCGTTGGATCGTTACAAGCAGCCGTCAGCCTAGGGGCCCGCGCGGCGTGCCCGTCAACCGTCCACGTCGGCTGCCGGACGCGAGTTCGACCGGACCTCGGCCAAACCCGGGGTGTCGGGTTCGGCCGCGTTGGTCACCGGGGTGGTCACTCGAGGCATCCGTCGGGCCAGCACGTCCACGAGCAGTCCCCACACGACACAGATGGCGACCGGCCCTGCCCAGGCGGACAGGGCACCGTGGTCGAGAAGCGTGGTGTACAGCAAAGGGGCCACGACGGAAGCCGCGCTCCACGGAAGCTGGGCCGCTGCCATGTACCGGCCGCGCAGGTCAGGCGGCGCGGCTTCGGCCGACAGGGCTGAGACCACGGGATTGGCCGACATCTCACCGAGCGTGAAGATGACGCCCGCTCCCAGCACCATGGCGATGGTGGCGGTCGCTGGCAGCTGATGGGCGAGGTAGAGCATCACGAACGACGTCGCGTTGAGCACGACCGCAGCACGCAGGACCGTTCGCCGAACCGTGCCGGTCATGGCACGCACGACGAGTCCCTGCCCCACCCCGATCATCACGGTGTTCACCACGTACACGGTCCCGGGCAGCCAGCCCGGCAGGCCGAGGGAGTCGATGAAGTAGACCGGCATCGCGACGTTCAGCGTCATCCCGATCATGGCGTCGCAGAAGATGACCGCGATCAGGGCGCGGTAGCCGCGGTCGGTGAAGGCGATCCACGGCCCGGCTCGCCGTCCGGCCTCGCCCTCGGAGCGACGTACCGCATGACCTCCTGTGACGCCGGCCATCAGGACGAAGGCGGCGACGTAGGACGCGGCGTTCGCCAGCACGACCACGTCGTACGCCGCGCCGGTGCCGACGGTGAGAGCCACCGCGGCCAGCACTCCCCCGACGCCGAAGCCCGCGTTGCGCATGGCCCCCAGGAACCCGAACCACACCTCGCGCTCCCCCGTCCGCGTGATCTGAGTGACCATCGGCCCGTACGCGCTCCAGAAGGCCTGCCTCGTGGTGGTCGCGGCGAAGACGAGCACGGTCACCGCGACCAGCGAGTGCGCCGTGGGGTAGACGGCGAACACGAGAGCGGACCCGATGTTGCCACCCTGCAGCACGACCTTCGGCCCGAGCCGGTCGACGAGCACACCGAGGTACGGCGCGACCAGGAACCCGACGGCGTTCGCCACCGTCATCGCGAGCCCGAGCTGGACCAGGGTCAGCGACGTCTGGTGCAGGAAGTAGAGCATCGACAAGGGCATCCAGACGCCCGAGCCGATGGCGTCGATGGCGAGCGCCGACACGAAGCGACGGTGGGGCCCCACGTCCGGGAACCCGAGTCGCTGCAGCATCGCGCCATCCTCCAACTTCAAGTCGGCTTGAGCGCAACCGATATCGCTACGGTGGCGCCATGACGTTCTCCATCGTGGCGCGGTCCACCGACGGTGAGTCCTGGGGCGTCGCGGTCGCCTCGAAGTTCCTGGCGGTGGGCGCAGTCGTCCCCGCCGCCGTGGCCGGAGTGGGCGCCGTCGCCACCCAGGCCGACGCCAACGTCGCCTACAAGGGACTGGCTCTGTCACACCTCGACGAAGGGGCCACCGCCTCGGTGGCACTGCAGCGGCTGCTCGAGGAGGACGAGGGCCGCGACGACCGGCAGGTCGGCATCGTCGACGTCGACGGTGGTGCCGTCAGCCACACCGGGCATGCCTGCCTCGACTGGGCCGGCAGCCTGACCGGCGAGGGGTACGCCGTCCAGGGCAACATCCTCGCCGGCGACTTCGTGGTCGCGGCCATGCAGGACGCGTTCGAGGCCAGTGACCCCGACGAGCCTCTGGCCCGACGGCTCCTCGCCGCACTCGCTGCCGGCGACGACGCGGGCGGGGACCGCCGCGGACGCCAGTCGGCCGCGCTGCTGGTGGTGCGCGAGGGAGCGGGGTACGCCGGGGGCGACGACATCGCCGTCGACCTGCGAGTCGACGACCACGCCGACCCGGTCACCGAGCTGGCCCGGCTCCTCGACCTCAACGACCTCTACCTCACGGCGTCCACCGAGTCCGAGCAGGTGGAGATCACCGCCGAGCTCGCCGAGGAGATCGAACGGCGCGTGCACGAGCTCGGGCACGCCGACCTCGCGTCGTGGGCCGGCACCGAGAACTACGAGATGCGGGTCGACCCGAACGGCGCCTGGATAGACCAGCAGATCCTGGAGCGACTGCGTGACGCCACCTCCGGCGCGCCCGGTACGCGCCGCCCCCGAGCGACCCAGCACTCCGTCGACCACGACGGCGACGGCGACGGCGACGGCGACGCATGAGCGTGCTCGCGATCGACGCCGGCACCACCGGGGTCACGGCCCTGGTGGTCACCGGTGACGGACGCGTGGCCGCCCGCGGCTACCAGGAGTTCGCCCAGCACTTCCCCCAGCCCGGCTGGGTCGAGCACGCCCCGGAGGAGATCTGGCAGGCGACCCTCGAGGCGACGCGCGCCGCGCTCACGTCGTACGACGTCTCCGAGCTGCGCGCGGTCGGCATCACCAACCAGCGCGAGACCGTCCTGCTCTGGGATCGCGAGACCCTCGGGTCGCCGCGCCGCGCGATCGTGTGGCAGGACCGCCGTACGTCGTCGATCTGCGACCGCCTGCGCCAAGAGGGTCACGAGCCGCGCGTCAGCGAGCTGACCGGGCTACGCCTGGACCCCTACTTCTCCGGCACCAAGCTGGCCTGGCTGCGCGAGAACGAGCCGCACACCTGGGCCCTGGTCGAGGAAGGCCGGTACGCCGTCGGCACCGTCGACTCCTACCTCGTGGCGCGGATGACGCGCGGGACCTGGCACGTCACCGACGTCTCGAACGCCAGCCGCACGCTGCTCCTGGACCTCTCGACGGGCGAGTGGTCCGACGAGCTCTGCGACCTGTTCGGCGTACCCCGCGACGCGCTGCCCGAGCTCGTGCCGAACTGGGGCGAGATCGGCACGACCGACCCCGCGTCGTTCTGCGGGCTCGAGCTGCCGATCGCGGGCCTGGCCGGCGACCAGCAGTCGGCGCTGTTCGGGCAGACCTGCTTCGACCCCGGCGACGCGAAGTGCACCTACGGCACCGGCTCGTTCGTTCTCACCAACACCGGCACCACGATCGAGCGGTCGGACGCCGGGCTGCTCTCGACCGCTGCGTGGCGCTCCCCCGACGGTGAGCTCACCTACGCGCTCGAGGGTGCCATCTTCGTCACCGGCGCCGCCGTGCAGTGGCTGCGCGACGGGCTGCAGATCGTCGGCTCCGCGGCCGAGTCGGAGGCGGTCGCGGCGAGCGTGGAGTCGTCGGAGGGGGTGGTGTTCGTCCCCGCGCTGACCGGGCTCGGCGCCCCGCACTGGGACCCGCGTGCCCGCGGCACGATCGTCGGCATCACGCGAGGCACGACGCGCGCCCATCTCGTCCGGGCCACGCTGGAGGCGATCGCGTTCGAGGTGCGGGACGTGATGGCGACCATGCCCGGGTCCGAGTCGGCACCGATGCGCGTCGACGGCGGCGCCGCCGCCAACGACCTGCTGTGCCGGCTGCAGGCCGACCAGCTCGGCGTACCCGTCGAGCGGCCTGCGGTCGTCGAGACGACCGGGCTCGGAGCGGCGTTCCTCGCCGGGCTCGGTGTCGGCGTCTGGGACTCCACCGACGACCTCCGCGACACCTGGCAGCTGGACGCGCGCTTCGAGCCGGCCGACGATCCCGACGCCCGTGCTGCTGCCGACGCGGCGTACGCACGCTGGCAGGAGGCCGTCCGCCGCTCGCTCGCGTGGGCCGAGGACTGACGGATACTTCGCAGCATTTGGCACCTGAAAACGGCGTTTCGAGGTGCCTAGTGCTGCGGAAATATCCCTCACGCCAGCTTGTCGAGGGCCTTCTGGGCGGCGTCGCGGGTCTTCACGGCGGCGGTGTGGGCGGCGCGGGCGTCGGCCTGGGAGCCCTCGGCCTCCTCGAGCTCGTCGTCGGTCTCCTCGGCCGAGGACTCCAGCTCCGACAGCGACCGCTTGAGCTCGTCGATCTCGGACTGGAGCTGGAGGCTGCGGGCCTGGAGCTCCTCGACGCCCTGGTCGGCCTCCGCGAGTGCCGACTCCGCTTCGTCGACGGTCTCCTGGGCCGTGGCCAGCGCGGCCTCGGCGTCGGCACGGCGGCGCGCCTTCGCGTCGTCGGGTACGACGTGCAGCTCGGGCGGTGGGGCCGGCTCGCCACCCGTCGGCGAGGCCGCAAACCCGAGCGCCTCGGGCAGCGCGACGGCGGCGGCCACGTCGACCTCGTCGACTCCGGTCGACGCGAGAGCGGCCGTCAGCAGTCCGCTGCGTACCGCCTTGGCGCACTCGGGATCGAGCATCGCGGCGGTCAGCGTCGCCTCTACCTGGTCGGCGACCGCCTGCGTCACCTTGAGCCCCTCGTCGCGCGCGAGCGTGCGCGCCGACTGCGTCACGGCCGCCGTGAGCTGGCGGCGCTGCTTGGTCAGCGCCCGCAGCTCCGCGCCGTCCATGCCCTCCTGCGCGCCCCGCAACGCCTCGCCGACGGCGATCACCTGCGTGACCTGGTCGGCGTCGCGCCGTACGAAGAGGTTGACCACCCACGCAGCCACCGACGGCTTCTTCAGCTTCTTCACCGCCGCAGAGAGCTCGCGGTCCGCCTTCAGCTCCTTGGCCCGCGCGTCGCGCGCGGGCGTGAACTCGTCCTGGGGCAGGCCGTAGAGCTCGTCGGCGATCTCGAGCAGCTGGTCGCTCATCGGGCGTACTCCACCTCGACCGGGTACGGCGGCCACTCGGCCACCTGCTCGCGGCCGGTCGGCGCCCAGCCGAGGTGCTCGTAGAACCCCCGCGCCCGTGCGTTGTCGCGCAGCACCCACAGCCGTCGTACGCCGGTCGCGCGCTCGACCGCGCGCCGGGCCAGACCCTGCCCCCAGCTCTCGGGGCGCACGCCGAGGTGCCGCAGCCGCCACGGCGGACCTGCGTCCCACGCGAGGTAGAGGTCCAGTCGCCCCGGCGGTCCGGCCACCTCGACCCGCACGGAGGGGTCGGCGAGCAGGGTCAGCCACCGCTGGCGCACCTCGTCGTAGGGGTAGTCGACGCCGGGGAAGACATGGGCGAGGGCGACCACGTTGGTGTCCCGCTCCAGCGCGGCCAGGGCGTCGGCATCGGCCGCGGTCGCCGGCCGGAGCGCCGCCTCACTCGTCGTCGGCATCGTCGCCCTCGTCCAGCCCGCGCTCGATCGCGTAGCGCGTGAGCTCCACGCGGTTGTGCATCTGCAGCTTGCGCAGGGTGTTCTGCACGTGGTTCTGCACGGTGCGGTGGGAGAGCACGAGCCGGTCGGCGATCTGCTTGTAGCTCATCCCCTTCGCCACCATCTTCAAGATCTCGGTCTCGCGCGCGGTCAGCTCGTTCTCGGGCTCGGGCTCCGGCGCGCTGCTGGTCATCCGCCGGAACTCCCCGAGCACCAGCCCGGCCAGCCCCGGCGTGAACACGCTGTCGCCGACGCCCACCCGACGTACCGCCTCGACCAGCTCGGCGCGCGACGCCGACTTCACGAGGTACCCGGTGGCGCCCGCCTTCACGGCCTCGAGGACGTCCTGCTGCTCACCGGACGCCGACAGCACCAGCACGCGCGCGGAGGGGTCGTGGCCCAGTACGTCGGCGGTCACCTCGACGCCGCCGGGGCCCGGGATCTGCAGGTCGAGCACCACGACCTGGGGCCGTGCGGCCCGGAACCTGGCGATCGCCTGGTGCCCGTCGGCGGCGACGGCCACGACGTCGAACCCGGCGTCCTGGAGGTCGCGCTCGACCGCGTCGCGCCACATCGGGTGGTCGTCGACCACCATCACCCGCAGCGCGGGCTCGACCGCCCCGTCCGACATGCGGCGACCCTAACGCCCGTAGCGTCCCCGGCGGTGCCACAACGGCTCGGGGTCATCGTCGTCGGAGACCTCCAGGTGCTCCACGACGGTGGTCACCAGCGTCGACCAGCCGACGTCCTGCCGCGACTCGAGGCGTACGCCGGCCCACGAGCCCGCCGACGTCAGCCGCGGCCCCCACGTCGTCTGCGCGAACTCCGCCTGGCGGAACATCCCGCCCGGCGCCGGAGCGGTGCCGGCGAACACGTCGGCCAGCTCGCGGTGCTCCCAGGCCCAGCAGCTGCACCACCGCCGTACCGGTCTCGACCAGCCGCTCGGTGAGGTCGGCGTCGGGGTCCAGCAGGCCGAGCACGCGGCCCTCCTCCCCGCCGCGACGAGGAACGACGTCACCGTCAGCCCCGCGCGCGCCTGCTCCGCCCCCGAGGTCCACAGGCTGACCGTGGACCCCACGCGACCGCGGAACCTGCGCAGCGGGTCGGGCTCGGGGTCCCGGAACGGGTGCTCGGCGTGGATCGTCACGCCCGCGACCCTACGGAAGTCCCACAGCCGCCTGCGCGGGGTGGTTTCGAGACAGGCGCCAGAGCGCCTTCCTCAACCACCGGCTCAGGCTGAATTCGGTGGTTGAGGAAGTCGCTCCGCGACCGTCTCGAAACCACCCGGCCGTGTCAGCGGGGGAAGGTCAGCTCCCATTCGGTGCCGAACGAGCCGGTGGTGAGCTCGGCCGTCCCGTCGAGCTCGGCGACACGACCGCGGATGGACGAGGCGACGCCGAGGCGTCCCTCGCGCTCGGCCTCGTCGAGCCGGCCGGACGGGATCCCCGGTCCCTCGTCGCGCACCGAGACCCGCACGTGGTCCTCGGTCGCCTCCAGCAGGACCCAGGCCGGCGCGTCGGGGCCGACGTGGGCCACGACGTTGTCGAGCGCCGCCGACACCACTGCGACGATCTCGTCGGCCCGCGCCGAGGCCAGGGTCACCCCGCCCGGAGGAGTCGCGACGGACACCCCGCGCCGCCGCTCGAGCGCGGAGAGCGCACCGACCAGGTCGACGGTGCCGGCCGTGGCCTCGACGGCGTCCTGCTGGCGGATCAGGGAGCGCAGCGCCTGCTCCTGCTCACCGGCCAGCTGCGCCAGCTGGGCGCCGTCGTCGCCGAGCTCCGGTGCCCGGCGCTGGACCAGGGCGAGGGCCTGCAGCACGCCGTCATGCACCGCGCGGGCGAGCCGGGTCCGCTCGAGCGCGGCGGCCGCCGTGCGCTCGGCGACGGCCGTGCGCGCCGCGGACCGCAACAGGGAGTCGACCATCAGGCCGACGATCACCCCGCCGATCACCAGCAGGAACAGGTCGCCGTACGTCGTCTCCGACAGGTAGCCGCGGGTCACCACGTCGTCGACCGAGAGCAGCAGGGCCGCGACCAGTCCGCCGTAGAACCGCCAGTGGATCGCCCAGGCGAACATCGCCGCGACGATCCAGAAGCTCGGAACCGTCGCGTGCCAGCCGGGCTCCTTGACCGCCGGGGTGAGAGCCAGCGCGGTCAGCGCGACGACCAGGTCGGCGACGACCCACCCCGTCGTACGCCGCGCGAAGCGGTAGTAGACCCAGCTGATCAGGCACGTCCACACCACCAGCGCGATCACGATCAGCCAGCCCGCCACCGGATGCGCGAAGTCGCCGCGCGCGACGGTCAGGACCACGGTGTTGCCGACGAGCACGAACCGCAGCACCGCCAGCCAGCGGTACATCCGGTTCTCGACGGCGACCGCGGCCGGCTCGGTGGGCCGGAGGGGTCGCAGCAGCCCCGGGGTCAGCCCGGGGCGACCGGTCGCGGTCAGGACGCCTGCTTCTGCTCGCCGGTCGCGGCGCGTTCGTCGCGGGCCTCCCGCTCGGCACGCTTGGCCTCGGTCGCCGACCTCTGCGACAGCTCCTTGGCCTTCGTGGCGTACATGTCGACGTACTCCTGCCCGGACAGCTGCATGATCTCGTACATGATCTCGTCGGTGATCGCGCGCAGGATGTAGCGGTCGTTCTCCATGCCTTCGTAGCGGGAGAAGTCGAGCGGCTCCCCGAACCGCACGCCGGGACGGGTGAACGAGCCGAACTTCTTGCCCGGCGGCGCGACGACATCGGTGCCGAGCACAGCGACCGGGATCACCGGGACACCGGTCTCCAGTGCGAGGCGCGCGACGCCGGTCTTCCCGCGGTACAGCTTCCCGTCGTGCGACCGGGTGCCCTCGGGATAGATGCCGAACAGCTCACCCTCGCCGAGGATCCGCCGGGCCGAGGCGAGAGCGCCTTCGGCAGCACTGGCGCCCGACCGGTCGATCGGCACCTGACCCGCGCCGGAGAAGAACCGCTTCTGGAACCAGCCCTTGAGGCCGGGCGTCGTGAAGTACTCCGCCTTGGCGACGAACGTGACCCGCCGCGGGAGCGTGAGCGGCATGAACAGCCAGTCGGCGTAGGACAGGTGGTTGCTGGCCAGGATGGCCGGACCGGTGGTCGGGACGTGGTCGGCGCCCTGGACGCGGGGCCGGAACACGAGCTTGAGCCACGGACCGAGCGCGATCCACTTGAGGAACCAGTAGAGCACCCCGCACTCCCATCGCTCGGCCAGGCGCCGTTCTGCGCCCACCCTAGTGCGTGCGGGGAGATCGGGCTCCTGACAAGCCGCGCGGGGTGCGCAAGGATGCCCGCCATGGCCGAGGCCCCCTCCCACCAGTACCCGACCGCCCCCCTGTCGCTGCCGGCGCAGCCCGACCGGACCGGAGGCCGCGCGATCGGCGTCCTGCTGGTGCACGGCTTCACCGGGTCCCCCGCCTCCATGAAGCCGTGGGCCCACGCGCTCGCCGAGCACGGGTACGCCGTGGAGGTGCCGCTGCTCCCCGGTCACGGCACCCGCTGGCAGGACCTCAACTCGACCGCCTGGACCGACTGGTACGCCGACCGCCGAGGCGGCGTTCGACCGGTTGCGCAAGACCTGCTCGGCCGTCGTCGTGGCGGGACTGTCGATGGGCGGCTCGGTCGTGCTCCGGCTGGCCGAGGAGCGGGGCGGGGAGGTCGCCGGGGTGGTGCTGGTGAACCCGTTCGTGTCCAGCACCCGCAAGGAGCTGGCCGTGCTGCCGGTCATGAAGCTCGCGATCCCCTCCCTGCGCGGGGTCGTCAACGACATCAAGAAGCCGGGCCAGGACGAGCACGGCTACGACCGGCTGCCGCTCAAGGGCCTGGCGGCGGTCACCGCGATGTGGAAGGTCGTGGTGCCGGACCTCGGGCGGGTGACCCAGCCGCTGCTCTACTTCCGGTCTACGGCCGACCACGTGATCGACGCGTCGTCCTCGGCGACGGTGCTGCGGGGGGTGTCCTCGCACGACGTCGAGGAGCGGATGCTCGAGGACAGCTACCACGTCGCCACGCTCGACAACGACGCGGAGCGGATCTTCGCCGAGTCCGCGGAGTTCGTCGCGCGCGTGACGGCGTCCGACGATCCGGGCACGGGAGCCTAGGGCTGTTCTGTGGGGCCTACTCTGGGGACGTGAGCATGCGCGACGACGAGGCGGGCGATCGTGCGCGGGCCGAGGCCGAGGAGCTGGCCTGGCGCCAGATCGTCGACCACTACGGCGACCAGCCCGATCTCGCGGGTCTGATCGAGCTCACCACCCCGCTGGAGCAGCCCGAGCCGGAGCCCTGGCCCGACGACGAGGGCGCGGCGGCGCCGTTCGGTCTCGACGCGGACGACGAGGAGTTCGTCCCGCCGCCGCTGCCGCCACCCGCCGTGATCTCGCCCGAACGCCGCGTGGCCTGGGTCGGGCTGGTCGCCGCGCCGGTGCTGCTGGTCCTGATCAACCTGCTCGACTACTCGCTGCCGGGCATCCTCAGCGTCGGCCTGGTGATCGCGTTCATCGCGTCGTTCGGCTACCTCGTGGCGACGATGGCGCCGCGCGACCCCGACGACGACGGGGCGCGCCTGTAGAGCACTCGCGTCAGTGGCGGGTGAGGTCGGCGGCGCCGATCAGGCCCGCGTGGTTGCCGAGGCGGGCCTTGCGGATCTCCAGCGTCGGACGGTGACCGCGTCCAGTCAGCTGCGCGGCGAACGCCGCCCGCGCCGGCCCCAGCAGCAGCTCGTCGGCCGCGCTCACGCCACCACCGATGACCACGACCGCGGGATCGAGGACGGCCGTGAGCGAGGCGATGCCCTCGCCCAGCCACCGCCCCAGCGACGACAGCTGCTCGATCGCGAACGTGTCGCCGTCGCGCGCGGCCTCGGTCACCAACGGCCCGGTGATCGCCCCGGGGTCCCCGCCAGCTCGCGCGACCAGGTCGGCGGCCAACAGGGAGCCGGCGCGGGCCGCCGCCCGCGCCTCCCGGACCAGCGCCGAGCCGCTGGCGTACATCTCGAAGCAGCCGCGGTTGCCGCAGCCGCACAGCAGACCGTCGGGGACGACCCGCATGTGACCGATCTCCGCACCGACGCCGAACGCACCGCGGTAGAGCGACCCGTCGAGCACGACGCCACCTCCGACGCCGGTGCCGACGGTCACCAGCAGGAGATCGTCGACGTCGTGGCCGGCGCCGTACTGGAACTCCCCCCATGCGGCAGCGTTCGCGTCGTTCTCGATGACGACCGGCAGGTCCAGGCGATGCTCCAGGTCCGACTTGAGGTCGAGATCGCGCCACGCGAGGTTGGGTGCGAACAGCACCACCGCGCGCGACTTGTCGATGTAGCCCGCGGCCCCCACGCCCACGGCGTCGATCGGGTGCCGGGTGCGCAGCTCGGTGACCAGCTGCTCGATCGCCGCCTCGATCGCGTGGGCGTCGGTGGCCGGCGACTCGACGCGGAGCTCCTCCACGACGGTGCCGTTCTCGTCGACGACGCCACCGGCGATCTTGGTGCCACCGACGTCGATGCCGCAGGCCAGGCTCATCGCGGCTCCTCCGGCCAGTCGTCGTCGAGGTCGATCCGCTCCACCCCGGTCTCGCTCGGCGGCTGGGTCGCGAGCATGCCCGACAACGCCAGTGCCAGCGACGTGGCGGCGCTGGTCAGGTGGCTGCGGACCTCCGGGCTCGTCTGACGGACCACCGAGATGACGCGACACACGGGGCACCACGTGCACTCCGGCGCATCGGTGGCGAGGTGCTCGTGGAGCTCGTCGCTGAGGGAGGCGAAGCCGTCCCCGTGCTCCTTGGCCCACCCGGACAGCGCGCCGAGCAGCTTGGCCGCCTCCTCCGCGACGCTGCCGACGGGCTCCCGCTCGTCCCCGGTCTCGCTCACCTGCCCCTGCTCCCTCGCTCACCCGCCGCACTCGCCCATGCGGCGGCGGCGCCGAGCAGCGCGCCCGACGAGGCTGGGACGACCATACGACCCCTCCGCGGTCGGCTGAGCAGCGCCCGTCCGGGCTCAGTTGACGACGGGCGGCAGGAGGAGGACGAACCCCGCGTCCGAGCCGTCGCGCCGCCAGCCCCGGTGCTCGAGTGCCTGGGCGAGCGTCGTGTCCGCCTCGACCAGCGCCACCTGCGCCCCGGACCTCTCGACCAGGGCGTACCACCCGGGTCCCTGGCTCTCGATGGTGTGGAAATCCTCGTGGTGCTGCGGTGAGTACGGCGTCGCGAGCCCGTCGATGTACTGGGCGAGGTCCGGATGCCGCCAGGAGATCCACCCGCCCAGCGCGTAGTCGTTCAGGACGGCGGTGCCGGGCTTCAGCCGGTCGAGCTTGGCGTCCAGGGCGAGCGGGACCGAGCCCGGTCGGTCGGACGTGCGCGGCACCGCGATCGCGAGCCCGGCCAGCGACACCACACCGGCGACGGCGATCACCACGAGCTCGCGTCGGCCCGGCCACCCGCGGCGTCCCGAGCCGGGCTCGCCGTCTCCGTCGCGCTCTCCGTCCTCGCGGTGGAGCAGCGAGTCGAGCGCGCCGGCGAGCACCGGGGCGGACACGAGGGCGGACACGATCACCGTGCGCTCGGCGTACCACGCCCAGAACGCCGCGGTGCCCAGCAGCAGCACGGCGTACACCGTGATGCCGCGGCGCGTGCGTGCCCAGGCGAGCAGCGTGAGGCCGATCATCAGCCAGGCGCCGAGCGGTCCGGGTGTGAGCGGGTGAGGGTGCTGCCACTCGGTGATGTAGGTCCCTGTCGCGTTGACGTCGAACGGCGCCTCGATGACGCCGAGCCCGACCGGGTTGAGCAGCACCACCGCGAACGACGCGACGGCCACCCCGGCCAGCGAGGCGAGCTGGCGCGGGTTGGCCTGCCGACGCAGGACGACGGCCAGGAGACCGGCGAACCCGTAGGCGACGCCGAAGAACCAGAAGCCGTGGCACAGCGACCAGAACCAGCACAACGGCACGAGCCACCACCGCGCGCGCAGGTCCTCCTCGGACCTGAACCATGCGCCGACGACGACCGGGATCAGCACGAAGCTGACCAGCTGGGGCCGCGACGAGAGCGAGCCGTACATCGGCAGGAACGCCAGGACGGTCACGACGGTCGCGGGCAGCACGGCGGCGCGCTGTCGGTTGACGACGTACAACGAGACCGTGACCAGGAAGAGGAACAGGCCGAAGAGCCACGCCAGGCCGGGCAGCCCGAGCCACCGGTCGACGTACGCCGCGACGATCTCCGGCACCGGCTCGGTCGGGACCCAGGCGTGGTCGGCGAAGCGCGACCAGTGGTCCGGTGTCGAGAGCGAGTGCTGGCCGATCAGGTCGTTGCCCAGGCGCAGGTGCCACCAGTCGTCGGGGTCGTCGATCGGCGCCGCCGCCTTGGCGGTGATCCAGGCCAGGGCGAGGCCCAGCAGCCCCAGCGGGGCGACCCGGACGAGTCGGTCCGCGAGAGGCTCGTCCATGGCTGCATCGTGGCATCGGCGGCTGCCCGACGCGGGGAGGTCGCGCAATCCTGTCGGCCGCGTCAGGGGGCGGCGGGCGCCACGAACCGCACCTGGAGCTCCCCACCCTCGACCCGGGCCCCGGCCAGCCGCTGCCTGGCCAGGCTGCTCGGCAGGGTGAGCAGGCGACGGTACGACGCGACGGTCACCACGAGGTCGTCGCCGTCGCGCGCCAGCTCGACGTCCGCGCGCCCGGTGAACGGCAGCCGCAGGCGGAGGAGGGCGCCGTCGTCGCTGCGCGCGATGCTCAACGGCTCGGGACCGGCGGGGACGCCGAGCGGGTCGGTCGTGCCGTACAGGCCGCGGGCGACCTCGAGCAGGGCGGGCAGCCCGACCGGCTCGGTCGGCCGGTACTCCGAGCGCCACAGCGGCAGCCCGGCGAACGACTCCTCGACCTGACCGAGCACGTCGGCCTGGGCGGCCACCCAGCCGGCCCGCCACGGGTCGTCCGTCCCGTCCGGGAACACGCGGTTGGCCACGACTCCGTCCACCCGGTAGCCGAACAGCGAGAGGGTGGTGAAGCTCCGGCGTGCCTCGGCGAGCACGACCTGCTCCGGGGTCAGGACCAGCCGGACTCCCGCGTCGTCGCCGGTGAGCAGGCCCCGCACCTCGTCGAGCTCGTCGTGGAGCCGCTGCACCGCCGAGAACACGTCGTCCTCGGGCATCGGGACGCCGGCCGCGCGCGAGAGCACGGGGCGCAGCGCCTTCACCACCCGTCGTTCGACCGGGAACACGCGGGTCATGTACCAGCCGAGCGCCTCGGGCAGCGCCAGCAGCCGCAGGGTCTCCGCTGTGGGAGCGCAGTCGACGACCACGGCGTCCCACTCGCCCGACAGCGCGTGGATCCGGAGCTCGAGGAGTGCGAGGACCTCCTCGGCCCCCGGCACGACCGTGAGCTCCTCGGCCGCCACCGGGTCGACCCCGGCCACCTCGAGGACGGACAGCAGGTAGCCCTGGATCTCGGCCCAGGACTCCTCGAACCGACGCTGGGCATCGACCTGGTGGACGAACAGGTCCGGCGCCACCTCGACCGGCTCGGCGCCCGCCTCGACGCCGTACGCGTCGGCCAGCGAGTGGGCCGCGTCGGTCGAGAGGACGAGCGTGCGGCGCCCGGACTCGGCGGCCAGGGCCGCGGTCGCGGCGGCCAGGGTGGACTTGCCCACGCCGCCCTTGCCGGTGAACAGCAGGATCCGCACGCGCTGACCCGGCCTCAGGCCAGCGACTCGACGTGCTTCTTCAGGCCCTTGAGGGCGGTGTCGATCAGGATCTTCTCGCCCTTGCGCTTGAGCATCCCGATCAGCGGGATCGAGACGTCGAGGGCGAGCCGGTAGGTGACGTCGGTCGTCCCGTCGCCCTGGTCGGCCAGCACGTAGGCGCCGTCGAGCGCGCGCAGCATCTTGCCCTCGACGAGGGTCCAGGTGACCTCGTCGTCCCCGGACCAGTCGTAGGCCAGCGTGTACTCGTCCTTGATCGGCGGTACGTCCAGCTTGAAGAAGACCTGCTCGGCGCGGCCGTCGGCATCCTCGGACAGCACCTCCGCGGTCTTCACGCCCTTGGCCCAGGTGGGGTACGCCGAGAAGTCGGCGATCACCGCCATCACCTGGCTGGGTGGGGCGTCGATGACGATCGACGACGTGGTCTGGTCTGCCATCTACAAGACCCCCTTCGGGCTCGGCTGGGGACCTCGGCGAGACTAGCGGATGGGCGCGGGGCTCTCCGGCGGTAACCTCCCCCGCAGGGCCCGAACCGATCGTGGGAGGCAGCGTGCGTGAGTACTCCGCACCGATGGACGTCGAGATCCCGGCCACCGGGAACCTCACCGACGACATCGTCGCCAACGCCTCCGAGGCGCCGGAAGCGGTGGTCTTCTCACGCCGTACGCCGGACGGGTGGGAGGGCGTCACGGCGGCGGAGTTCCTGGCCGAGGTGCGCGGGGTGGCCAAGGGCCTGGTCGCGGCCGGAGTCGGGGTGGGCGACCGGGTCGCGCTGATCTCGAAGACGCGCTACGAGTGGACCCTGGTCGACTACGCGATCTGGTTCGCCGGTGCCGTGACGGTGCCGGTCTACGAGACCTCGTCCGCCGACCAGATCGAGTGGATCCTGGGTGACTCGACGGCGGTCGCCGTGGTCGCCGAGGGACCCGAGCACACCGCCCGGGTGGCCGAGCGTCGTTCCGCGCTCACCGAGCTGCACCACGTCTGGTCGCTGGCCGACAACGCGGTGGAGATCCTGCGCCGGTTGGGCGAGGACATCTCCGACGAGGAGCTCGAGCGCCGGCGTACCGCCGCGACACCGCTCGACCTGGCCACCGTGATCTACACCTCGGGCACGACCGGCCGGCCCAAGGGCTGCGAGCTGACCCACGGCAACTTCATGGTCGAGCTGGGGGTCGCCGTCCCCGAGCTGGCCCAGCTGTTCGAGTCGGACGACGCCTCGACCCTGCTGTTCCTGCCTCTGGCCCACGTGTTCGCACGGATCATCCAGATCGGTGCGATCAAGGCTCGGGCCCGGCTCGGCCACAGCTCCGACGTGAAGCGACTCGTGCCCGACCTCGGCGAGTTCCGGCCGACGTTCCTCCTGGCGGTGCCGCGGGTGTTCGAGAAGGTCTTCAACACCGCCTCCCAGCGGGCGACCGCCGAGGGTCGCGGTGCCGTCTTCGACCGAGCGGCCGAGACGGCGATCGCGTACTCGCGGGCGCTCGAGCGCGGCAAGATCCCGCTCGCGCTCCGCGCCCGACACGCCGTCTTCTCCCGCCTGGTCTACGGCAAGCTGCGCGCGGCGCTGGGCGGCCGCTGCCGCTTCGCGGTCTCCGGGGGCGCCCCGCTCGGTGACCGCCTCGGGCACTTCTACCGCGGGATCGGGCTGACGGTGCTGGAGGGGTACGGCCTGACCGAGACGACGGCGGCCGTCACCGTCAACCGACCCGATGCCCTCAAGGTCGGCACCGTCGGCCAGCCACTGCAGGGGACAGACGTCCGCGTCGCCGACGACGGCGAGCTGCTGTTCCGCGGCGGGCAGGTCTTCGCGGGCTACTGGCGCAACGAGGAGGCGACCCGCGAGGTCCTCGAGCCCGACGGGTGGTTCCACACCGGGGACGTCGGGGAGATCGACGACGAGGGATTCGTGCGGATCACCGGTCGGAAGAAGGAGATCCTGGTGACCGCCGGCGGCAAGAACGTCGCGCCGTCCGTGCTCGAGGACCGCGTCCGCGCGCACTTCCTGGTCGACCAGTGCCTCGTCGTCGGCGACGGCCAGCCGTTCATCGCCGCGCTGGTCACCATCGACCCCGAGACCTATCCCGACTGGGCGCAGTCGCACGCCAAGACGGCCTCGGTCGCGGAGAACGTCGACGACCCCGACCTGCGCGCGGAGGTGGAGCGCGCCGTCGACGAGGCCAACGCCTCGGTCTCGCGAGCCGAGTCCATCCGGGCCTTCACGATCCTGCCCGACAGCTGGACCGAGGAGGGCGGTCAGCTCACGCCCAGCCTCAAGCTCAAGCGCAACGTCGTCGTCCGCGAGCACCGCACCGACATCGCCGCCCTCTTCCAACCCCGTTGACCGGCGCCGTCTGACCGTTGACCGGCGCCCTCTGACCGTTGACCGGCGCCCTCTGACCGTTGACCGGCGCCCTCTGACCACACGGGGTCCGTGGGAGGCGTCAGGACAGCCGTGACGCCAGAGCGCTCGGCGTACAGACCGAACACGACCGGGCGCCGCGGCAGAGTCCAGCCTCCGGTTGCATCCCCGCGTGGTCAGACGGCGCCGTTCAACGGTCAGAGGGCGCCGTTCAACGGTCAGACGGCGCCGGTCAACGGTCAGACGGCGCCGGTCAACGAAGGTTCGGGGCCCGCTCGACGGCATGCCGGAGGGGCCCCGAAGCAGGGGCAAACTACCGCCCGAAACCCCTGTTCCGCAGGGGTTTCGTGCACTCCGGGTTTCTTTGCCAAAAGCCCGCGAGCGGGTCGTTCCCTTACCTACCATCTGTCTCGCGAGTACCGCCTCGAGCCCGGCTCTCCAGCCTCTCCGAATCGGCTCTCGCGCCACGTGTACTGCCAACCCGCCACCCGCCGGACGGCAGCTGTCCGAGCGAAAGAGGTAGAACGGCCATGGATCGACGTAAGTTGCTCCTCATCCTTGCGGTGTTCGTCGCCGTGATCGGCACGGCCCTGGTGTTCGTCTACGTGCAGAGCGCCGACAACCGCGCCAGCAGCAAGTACGACACCGTCGAGGTGCTGAAGGCGACCGCGAACATCGCCCAGGGTGAGTCCTACGACACCGCCCTCTCGTCGGGCAAGATCTCGCTGCAGCCGGTTCCGCAGAACCAGCTGAACGACGGCTACCAGTCGTCGACGACCGCCCTCAAGGGCAAGTTCGCGAACGCCGCGATCTACCCCGGCCAGCAGATCATCGCGGCTCAGTTCACGGCGAACAACAGCACCATCGCCGCCACGACCAACCTGCCGATTCCCAAGGGCATGATCGCGATCGCGGTCCAGCTGGGCGACCCCCAGCGAGTCGCGGGCAACGTGTACCCGGGCTCGCACGTCACGATCTTCTCCAGCGGGCTGGGCGGCCCTGGGCACCCTCTGAGCAACTCCGTGGGTGGCGCCGGGATCGCCTCCGGGAACGGCGTCGACGAGGTCGCAGTGCTCGAGCCGAACGTGCTCGTTCTCAACGTCGGCGACCCCGTCCAGGCGACCTCGACCACGACCGACGAGTCGGGCATCCAGACCACCGAGACCCTGCCGCGCACTCTGCTCACGATCGCGGTGACGCAGAAGGAGGCACAGCGGATCATCTACGCGACCTCCGCCGAAGGCGGCGAGCTGACGATGGGTCTGCTCACCAGCACCAGCAAGATCAACCCGCGTGCCGGCATGACCGGACCGCAAATGTGGAAGTGATCACGGATGCCCGTCATCGTCGACCCTGACAGCACCACCGCGCGCCGGCTGCTCGGCGCCCTGCCCCCCGGCTGCCAGTCGGTGGACAACACCGAGCGCCTGCTGCCGTGGCTGGCCCAGCACCCCGAGGAGTACGTCGTGGTGCTGGGGCCGAACATCTCGTTCGGCGACGGCGTGACCGTGTGCGAGAGCCTGCGCACGTCGCGTCCGGCGACCAGCCTCGTGTTCGTGCGCCCCGCTCTCGACACCGCCCTGCTGGCTCGCGCCATGCAGGCCGGCGCTCGCGAGGTCGTGGCCATGGACGACCTGCACCTCGTGGCGGGTGCGGTCTCCCGCGCCCACCAGTTCTCGCAGGCCCTGCGGGGGCCGGACGCGTCCAAGCACAACGGTCACGTCATCTCGGTCTTCTCCCCCAAGGGTGGCGTCGGCAAGACCACGGTGGCGGTCAACCTCGCGCTGGCGCTGACCGACAACGGCGCGCGACAGGTGTGCCTGGTGGACTACGACCTCGCCTTCGGTGACGTCGCCATCACGCTGCAGCTGTTCCCGTCGCACACGATCGAGCACGCCATCGGGTCCGAGGACGACCTCGACGCGCCCATGCTCAACTCGCTGCTGACGCGCTACCAGGACTCGCTGAAGGTCCTCGCGGCGCCGAGCCATCCCGACGTACGCGAGCGGATCACGCCGCTGCTGGTCTCGAAGGTGCTGCGCACGCTGCGCACGATGTACGACTACGTCGTCGTGGACACGGCGCCGGCCTTCGACGAGCAGACGCTGACCGCTCTGGACGAGACCGACGAGTGCATCATCGTCGCCACCCTCGACGTCCCGACGCTGAAGAACGTCAAGGTCGCCCTGGACACGCTCGAGATGCTCAACATCGGCGGCGGTCACCGCTACCTGCTCCTCAACCGCGCCGACGACGCCGTCGGCATCGGTGCGGAGAAGGTCGAGACCATCCTCGGGATGAACGTCGCGTCGCAGATCTCGACGTCGATCGACATCGCCGCCGCGACCAACGCCGGCACGCCGATCATCGCCGCGAGCCCGCAGCACCCGTCCAGCACGGCGTTCCGCAGCCTCTCGACGCTGCTCGCCGGCGAGCCGGTGCCCAGCAAGGGCTCGGAGAACGGCCGTCGACCGGACGCCGACAACGACAGGTTCGCCAAGCTCTTCCGGATCAAGAGGTGACATCGTGAGCAGTCTCGCCGAACGACTCGCCGCGGCCCGCCGACAGAGCGAGGCCGGTGCCGCACCGCCTCCCGCGCCGCCGCCGCGCGGCCCGGAGGAGGAGCCCACATCGGCTCCGCCGCCGCCGCGCCCGCAGGCCGGAGGCTCCGGCTCCGCCGGTGGCGACTCCGACCAGGGCGGTGCGCGCACCCGCGTCGTGCCGACGACGCCGTCGCGCGTCGGTGCCCGACGCGGTGCCGAGCACGAGCGCCTCGAGGAGCTCAAGCAGGACGTGCACGCGGAGCTGCTCAAGCAGCTCGGTCCTCAGCTGTACGACGCCAACCTCGACCAGGCCGACCTCGACAAGCGCGTCCGCACCGTCCTGACCCAGCTGATGAGCTCGCAGGAGCGGCCGATCAGCAACGCCGACCGCAACCGGCTCACCCAGGAGATCAGCGACGACATCCTGGGCTACGGCCCGATCGAGCCCTTCCTGCGCGACGACGACGTTTCCGAAGTCATGGTCAACGGCCACGACAACATCTGGCTGGAGAAGGACGGCAAGCTGGTCAAGGCCAACGCGCAGTTCAGCGACGAGGCCCACATCCGGCGCACGATCGACAAGATCGTGTCCCGCATCGGTCGTCGCGTCGACGAGTCGAGCCCGATGGTCGACGCGCGTCTGCCTGACGGCAGCCGTGTCAACGCGGTCGTGCCGCCGCTGGCGGTCGACGGCTCGTCGCTGACCATCCGGAAGTTCGCCGCCGACCCGCTGACGGTCGACGACCTGATCGCGTTCGGCTCGCTGAGCACGCGCTCCTCCGGCTTCCTGGAGGCCTGCGTGCGCGGTCGGCTCAACATCATCGTGTCCGGGAGCACCGGCGCCGGCAAGACGACCACCCTCAACGTGCTGTCGTCGTTCATCCCCGAGGACGAGCGCATCGTCACCATCGAGGACGCCGCGGAGCTCCAGCTCAAGCAGGACCACGTCGTCCGGCTCGAGTCGCGCCCGGCCAACATCGAGGGTCGCGGCCAGGTCACGATCCGCGACCTGGTGAAGAACAGCCTGCGTATGCGCCCCGACCGCATCATCGTCGGTGAGGTCCGTGACGCATCCGCGCTCGACATGCTCCAGGCGATGAACACCGGTCACGACGGCTCGATCTGTACCCTCCACTCCAACGGTCCGCGCGACACGCTGGCTCGCATGGAGACGATGGTGCTGATGGCCGGCATGGACCTCCCGGTCCGCGCGATCCGCGAGCAGGTCGCCTCCGCGGTCGACCTGATCGTCCACCAGACCAGGTTCAAGGACGGCTCGCGCAAGATCACCCACCTCACCGAGGTGGAGCGCATGGAGGGCGACATCATCACCCTCCAGGACATCTTCGTCTACGACCACGAAGCGGGCTTCGACGACGACGGCAAGGCCAAGGGCTTCTTGCGGTCCACCGGCCTGCGTCCGAAGTTCCTGGACAAGATGGAGCACTCGAACGTGCACGTCGACCCGATGCTGTTCGCGATGGACGGACTGCGGTGACCCGGTGAACGCATTCATCCCCCTGACGATCGACGCGCCGGCCTGGACCATGTACGGCGGGATCGGCGCGCTCGGCGTCGCCCTCCTGGTCCTGCTGGTGATGGCGATCCCGCGCCCGCGCACCTTGTCGACCGAGGAGCGCGTCGTGCAGTACGCCGCGCGTGCCGCGGGCGGCGCGCAGGCGTCGCCCACGGCGTACGAGGCACCCAAGCGCCCCGAGGAGTCGGCGCTGGCGTCGGCCAAGTCGGCCGCAGCCAGCATGCTCAAGCGCAACCGCTCACTCGAGGCGCGCATCGCCGCTCGACTCGAGGGCTCGGGCAGCAGCTGGCGCCCGGCGGAGTGGCTGCTGATGCACGCCGGCGTTTTCATCGCGATCTCGGTCATCGGCCTGCTGATCGGCGGCGGGAACCTCATCGTCGGCCTGCTGTTCATGGTGCTCGGCGCGATCGGCCCGTGGTTCTACCTCGGCTTCCGGCGCTCGCGTCGGAAGAAGAAGTTCGAGCGCCAGCTCCCGGACACGCTGCAGCTGATGGCCGGCTCGCTGGCGGCCGGTCTGTCGCTGGCGCAGTCCGTCGACACGATCGTCCGTGACGGCACCGAGCCCGTGGCCGGCGAGTTCCGCAAGGTCCTCGTCGAGACTCGCCTCGGACTCTCGCTGGAGACGGCGCTGCAGGGCATCGCGGACCGCTTCCAGAGCAAGGACTTCGCCTGGGTCGTGATGGCGATCAACATCCAGCGTCAGGTGGGTGGAAACCTCGCCGAGCTCCTCACGACGGTCTCCGCCACCATGCGCGAGCGCGAGTACATCCGCCGCCAGGTGGCCGCGCTGGCCGCCGAGGGCAAGCTCTCCGCGATGGTGCTGGGTGGCCTCCCGCCGGGCTTCCTGCTGTACTTGATGGTGGCCAACCACGCCTACGTGATCGTGCTCTTCCAGCGCCCGTTGGGCATCCTGATGCTCTGCGCTGGTGCATTCTGGTTGTCGGTGGGCATCTTCTGGATGTCCCGCCTGGTCAAGGTCGAGGTGTGAGATGACTCTGCTGCTCATCATGGGTGCCGCGCTGGTGCTTCTTGCCATCGTGCTCGCCTCCGCCGCTGCGGGCACCACCGCCGGGGGCCACACGGCCACCGGTGTGGACCGCTCCGTGGCGCTGGTGCAGGCCCTGAGCAACGCACCCCAGGCGATGACCAAGGAGTACGACGAGTCCTTCGCCGACCGGATCATGGCGCCGCTGCAGCAGCGGGCCTCCAAGGTGGCCAAGCGCTTCTCCGGCGCCGACGCCCCCGAGCGGATCCGCCGGCGTCTCGACGTCGCGGGCAACCCGGTCGGCTGGACGGTCGAGCGCGTGCAGGCCGGCAAGGTGATCGGCTGCATCACGCTGTTCCTGGTGTCCCTGGCCCTGACGGGCATCATGGGGCTCGGCGTGACCGTCCGCATCGTCGCCGTGATCGCGGCGACGGCCATCGGCTGGTTCGGCCCGAACCTGTACCTGTACCAGAAGGTCTACGACCGCTCGAAGCGGATGCAGCGCGACCTGCCCGACGCGATCGACCTGATGACCATCAGCGTCGAGTCGGGACTGGCGTTCGACGCGGCCGTCCAGCAGGTGGCTCGCAACACCGAGGGGCCCCTCGCCGACGAGTTCTCCCGCGTCCTGCGTGAGATGCAGATCGGTCAGGGACGCTCGCAGGCACTGCGAGGACTGGCCGACCGCACCGAGGTCGACGACGTCAAGAGCTTCGTGACCTCGATGGTGCAGGCCGACAGCTTCGGCATCCCGATCGCGAACGTGCTGCGCATCCAGTCCGCGGAGATCCGGACCAAGCGTCGCCAGCGGGCGGAGGAGCAGGCGCAGAAGGTGCCGGTGAAGATCACCGTGCCCCTGATCTTCTGCATCCTGCCCACGCTCTTCATCGCAGTCATGGGCCCGGCCGTCATCCACATCATGGACAACTTCCACCGCAAATGACGGCAGTTCCATGATCCGCAGCGGCCTGGGGCGCCAGCACACGTGGCTGGCGGTGGGTGCACGCACCTTCGCCCTCCTGAGCCTGGCGATGCCGCTGATCCTCAAGCACAACCAGCTCCTGCTGCTCGCGCTGCTGGCCACAGGCGCCATCTGGGCGGCCGTGACCGCGGGCGAGCTGCTCGGCCTGCCGCTGACGATGCTGCTGATCATGGACGCGGCGCTCGTCGGGTCGGTGACCGGTCTGTCGTCCCACTCGACGACAGCGGTCCTCGGAGCCCTGGCCGTCCCACCCTTCACGGGCGGGCTGAGCCGCGGGGCGCGCGGCGTCTCGCTGGCGCTGTCGGCCGAGCTCTCGACGTACGTCGTCATCAGCCTCACCGACGGTCCGCTCACCCAGGAGCAGGGCACCAGCGCCTTCACCTGGGCGGTGACCGGTCTGGGCCTCGGCCTGATCGCGTCGTTCCTCCGCCACACCTTCCTCCAGGTCAACGACCCGCAGCGCGCCTACCGCGACGCCCAGACGCTGATCCGCGAGCTGATCACCCTGTCGGGACAGCTCAGCTCGGGCCTGGACCCGGTCGCGCTCGGCGGCCAGATCGCCAGCGCCGTCCGTGACGAGCTGCCCGTCACGGCCCTGACCGTGCACATCCCGCGCGGCGAGGTGCTGACCCCGCTCGTCGGCGACACCGGGCTCTCGAGCTCGGACCTCGTGATCAGCGAGGAGCTCGCGCAGTACTCACTGCTGACCGGGAACGTCCGCGTCGTCGGCCACAGCTTCGCCTTCCCGCTCAACGGCGGCAACGGCGTCGCCGCGGTCGTCTCGGGTGTCCTCGCGCCGGGCCTCGACCCGCAGGTGATGGACCTTCCCCGCCGGCTCTCGGCGCTCGACCGCCGACTGAGCCCGGCGACGGTGCGCCTCGACACCGCGGTGCTCTTCTTGGCGTTCCGCGACTCCGCCACCGTCGAGGAGCGTCGCCGGCTCGCGCGCGAGATGCACGACGGCGTCGCCCAGGAGCTGGCGTCCCTCGGCTACTTCGTCGACAACCTCGTCGAGCAGGAGCGCGACGACCCGACCAAGCACCGCCAGCTCGCCCTGCTGCGCGAGCGGCTGACCATGGTCGTCGGCGAGGTGCGCCGCTCGGTTCAGACGCTGCGCACCGAGATCGGCGAGAACGACTCGCTCGGGACCGCGATCGGCTCGCTGGCACGGCACCTCAGCGCCAGCAGCGGCATGCCGATCCACGTGACGCTCGACGAGCAGACCACGCGGCTCCGGCCCGAGGTCGAGAGCGAGCTGCTCCGGATCGCGCAGGAGGCGATGACCAACGCCGTACGCCACTCCGGGGCGAGCGCCATCAACGTCCAGTGCTCCGTCGCGCCGCCGTACGCCGAGGTCGTCGTCGCCGACAACGGCAACGGACTCGGTCCCGGCCGCGACGACTCGCACGGGCTCGAGATCATGCGCGAGCGCGCCGGTCTGATCGCCGGCGAGCTCCTCGTGAGCGACAACCACCCCCACGGCACCGTGGTGTCGGTCCGCCTCGACGGCGTGTCGTCCCCGGAGCCGGCCGCGTCAGCCGACACCCTGCTCACATGACTTCGGAGGAGCCATGACGACCACCGACACCACCCATGTGCGCGTCCTCATCGTCGACGACCACGAGCTGGTCCGCGAGGGCCTGGTCGGCGCCTTCGCCCGCGAGGAGAGCACCGAGGTCGTGGGGTCCGTCGGCACGGTCGCCGAGGCGATGAAGGCCTACGCCGACGACCCGCCCGACGTCATCGTCACCGACCTCCAGCTCCAGGACGGCACCGGCCTCGACATCATCCGCCAGGTGCGCCAGACGGACGAGAAGATCGGGCTCGTCGTCGTCACGATGCACTCCGGGGACGACCAGATCTTCGCCGCCATGGAGGCCGGCGCCTCGGCGTTCGTCGGGAAGGACGCGCCGTCCACCGAGGTGGTCCGGGCGGCCCGTCACGCCGCCGTCTCACCCCGCTCGTTCCTGTGCACCGGCCTGGCCGGTGCGATGGTGCGCCGGATGAGTGCGGAGTCCACCCGCCTCTCCACCCGCGAGCACGACGTCCTGCTCCTCCTCGCCGACGGTGAGAACGCCGCCGCGATCGGCCAGCAGCTCTACATGAGCGAGTCGACGGTGAAGTCGCACATCGCCCGGATCTACCAGAAGCTCGGCGCCCAGAACCGCGCCCAGGCCCTGGTCACGGCGATGCGGATCGGCCTGCTCTCGACCGTCCAGCGCCCCGTCTGAGAGCCCGTACTCCCCAGCACATCGGGACGCCGGCTGTCAGGCGTTTTCGCGATTTCCTCCTTCTGCAGTGGGCTGAATGGTCCGGATTGACTAGAGCCATCGATCCGGTTTTCCGGTCCGCAAATCGCCCGGATGGGGAATCCTTGAGTTCGGAGGCCTCCGGCCTTCTCGGCTCTCAAATGCCAAACGTCATCAACTAGGAGAACGACAATGCTGGACTACCTCCGCATCATGCTGAACGCCCGCCTCGCCAAGATGGACGAGCGTGGCGCGTCGGCCGTTGAGTACGGTCTGCTCATCGCGGGCATCGCGGCCCTGATCGTGGTCGTCGTGTTCGCCTTCGGTGGTCTGCTCAGCAAGGTGTTCCAGAACACCTGCAAGAGCGTTGCCAACGGCGCGACCAACAGCTGCTGAAAGCGGCTTCGCCGAATGGCCGCGGACCTCGGTCCGCGGCCATTCGCATGTCCGGACGTCATTCATTCTCAGCAGCCGCGTCAGCAGTTGACCGGACGGCAGTGGATGACAGCCACTGAGCCCACTCGGGGATAGTCCAACTGGGTCACTGTGAAACAGGCGAACGCCGGATCCCGGCGCACCGCCTCCGGCGCCAGACTTGAGTCGAACGCCTGCCCCCCACGTCGCCGTCACCACAAGGAGCGACCACCATGCTCGACTACCTGCGCATCATCCTCGACGCGCGCATCGCGCGGATGAACGAGCGGGGCGCCTCTGCCGTCGAGTACGGGCTGCTGATCACCGGCATCGCCGGGATCATCGTCCTCTGCGTCTACGCCTTCGGCGCACAGGTCACCAGCCTGTTCAGCAACACCTGCCACTCCTTCAGCAGCAAGGCCAACACCGGCAGCTGCTGACTCCTCGGGTACGACGAGAGCCGCGGGTCCATGGGGGGCCCGCGGCTCTCGCCATTTCCCGGGCACCTCGAGCTGCGTTGAACGGCGCCGTCTGACCGTTGACCGGCGCCGTCTGACCGTTCACCGGCGCCGTTTGACCATGAGAGTGGGCGAAGGGCGCCGTTCAACGGTCAGAAGGCGCCGTTCAACGGTCAGGAGGCGCCGGTCAACGGTCAGGAGGCGCCGGTCAACGTGACTGGGGGTGGGCGAGCTGGTCGGCGATCGCGATGCGCTGGAGGGTGGTGGGGTGGGAGCCGAACCAGAACTGCGACCAGGCCGGCGGGTTGTTGCTGAGGGAGTGCAGGTCGAGCTCGCGCTGCATCCGGACGAACGCCGCGGGGTTGCGCGTCGCCTCCAAGGACGCGACGTCGGCTCGGGTCTCGATGCGCCGCGACATCGCGTTCTCGACGGGACTGGACAGCAGCGTGCCGATCGCCACGAGCGCGAGCACCAGCGGTACGACGGACGGGTCGCGCATCCCGCCGGGCCGACGGCGTACGACGGAGACGGCGACCGCGAGGAGCCCGATGCCCAGCGTCGTCCCGAGCGCCGCGAGGACCGAGCCGGTGAGCACGTCGTCGTGATGCGCATGCCCCAGCTCGTGCGCCACGATCGCCAGGATCTCGTCGCGCGGGAGGTCGTGCAGGACGTTGTCGTAGAGCACCACGCGTCGCGTGCTGCCGAAGCCGGACACGTACGCGTTCAGCGTCGTCGTACGACGCGACGCGTCGGCGACGAGGACGTCGTCGAGGTGAACGTGCTCGACGTCGGCGAGGTGCAGGATCTGGCTGCGCAGCGGCCCGTCCGGCAGCGGCGTGAAGTGGTTGAACGCCGGCTCGACCAGGATCGGGTACACGAACGAGCCGAGCATCACCAGGCAGCCCAGCAGGACGCCGGCGACGGCCGGCCAGGCCTGGGGCCAACGACGCGCACAGCCGACCAGCACGACCAGCAGCAGCCCGGAGACCACCACGGAGAACGCCAGCCCCTTGAGCAGGTCGACCGTCCAAGGACCCCACGCCTCGTCGCTCAGGCCATAGTGGAGCGACCGATGGTGCCCGACGATCGCGAACGGCAGGACCACCACCTGCCCGATCACCGCGAGCCCCGCCACCGCGGACACCACCCGCACCCACCACCAGCCGCGCAGGTGCCCGGCCAGACGCGCGCCGAGGGGCGTGAGGCCCAGGACCAGCGAGACGACCAGGGACACCGCGAGCGCCGCCCAGCTCAGGTACCGGGCCGGGTCGTTGTAGGCGTTGGCGCGCGCGATCTGGTCGGCGGTGAACACCTGCGATGCCGGCACCGCCGGAGGCGTGCCCCCGGGCACCGGGTGCCACGGGATGCGCCAGGCGGCGACCACCACGAACGCGAGAGCGGCGACCAGGAAGGTGGCCAGGGCCCAGCGGCGTTCGCTCACGCGGGCAAGTGTCGCAGCACGTCCTGCCACTGCCGGACGAAGGCCGGGAGCCCGAAGCCGAAGTACCGCTCGAGCTCCGGCCCGAGCCTCCCCCCGGCGTCCATGGCGCGGTAGAACCCGACCAGCGAAGGCGTCCCGGCGTCCTCGGCCAGCAGCCTGCAGGCGAGCCACGCACTCTCGTAGCGGGCCTCGAGGTACGGCGAGCCCGGGGCGAACTGAGCTTCGCTCGGCAGCGCCCCGGGTACGCCGTGCCGGTGGACCAGAGCGGCGATCCGCGCGGCCGTCGTCGACACGGGGAGCGGCTGGGCGCTGAGGGCGACGAAGTCGGCGAAGCCCTCGATCAGCCAAGTGGGCGCGGTGCTGTTGGCGGCGTCGGTGGCGACGTGCGTCGTCTCGTGGGTGATCACGACCTGGGCGCCGCGCGTCTGGAGCGGGTCGAACACGGGCGGGTTGATGAACACGTGGCTGGGCGAGCGTCTCGACCGAGAGCCGTCCACCGTCGTGGTCACGGCCGCGATGCCGGCGTAGTCGCCCCGGTGCGCCCCGAGCGCGGCGTCCAGGCCGTCCTGGGAGGCCGGTACCTCCACGACCAGGCCACCCCGCCAGCCGGGCAGCACCTGCCTGACCTGCGGGACGGCGTGCCGGGCCAGCGCGGCGAAGCGGTCGGCCCGGGCCGCCGACCCTTCGACCAGGACCATGCTGGTCGCGGTACGGCGCACCTGGAGCGGCCCCGAGAGCCACAGTGGAGAGCGCCGGTCTCCCCCACCGATGCCGGCGATGCCCAGGGATCCCCGCCCGGCTGCGAACCGGACCTGGACCTCCAGGTGCTCCGCGCGTTGGTCGAAGCCGGCGAAGCGCCAGGTGGTCGCGACGTCAGCCGTCCAGGTGCCGGAGGGCGAGACCGCGCCGGCCTCGTCGACGTAGCGCAGGGAGAAGCCGACCACATGGGTCGCCCCGGCGTTGCGCACGACCCCACGCAGGTCGTCGGCGGCCGACCGGCTGCTCCCGAGCGATGCACCGGCGGCGGGGTCGTCGCGGCGCACGGCTGCTTGCAGCCGGGTGAGCAGCCGCGTCGCGGCGGTCGCGTCCGCCTTCGGCGGAGACTGCCTGTCGAGCGGTGCGTGGTACGTCGAGTCGTGGCGGCTCAGCCACACCACGACCCCGACCACCACGACGAGGAACAGCGAAAGGCCGACCACCCACCGTCGGGGGCGGTCGGCCTTTCGAGGCTCGGTGACCGTGGGGCCGGGGACCTGGTCAGCCAGGACGGACGGCGCCGACGTACGGCATGGAGTACAGGCCGGTGACGCGGATGCCGGCCGAGGGGTTCTCGGCGTTCACGATCATGCCGTTGCCGATGTACATGCCGACGTGGCTGATCGGGTGGTAGTAGAACACCAGGTCGCCCGGCTGGAGCTGGCTCGCGGAGATGTGGGTGCCCTCGCCGAACTGCGCGCTCGAGGAGTGCGCCAGCCCGACGCCGGCGGCGCCCCAGGCCCGCATGGTCAGACCCGAGCAGTCGTAGGCGCTGGGTCCGGACGCGCCGTAGACGTAGGCCTTGCCGATCTGCGCGAGCGCGAAGTGCACCGCGATCGCAGCACGCCCGGAGGCGGGGATGTTGGCCGGCACGCGCGGCGTGCCGCGGGAGGCCTCGAGCAACCGCTGCTGGGCCTGCTCCTTGAGCTTGCCGAGCAGGCTCTTGGCCTCCGCGAGGTTGTGGTCGACCGCCGCCTTCTCCTGGGCGGCGTTCTGCTCGAGCCGGGCCACCGTGGCGAGCTGGCTCGCGGTGGCCTTCTGACGCAGCGTCAGCGCCTTGGCCTGGGTGAGATAGGAGGAGTACTGCCCCGCCTGCATCGAGTTGAACGCCGACATCGTGGTCAGCTGCGAGACGAAGGCGTTGGGGTCGCTCGAGACCACCGCCTGGCCCACCGCGGAGAGGGAGTCGCCTTCGTACTGACGCACGATCGCGTTCGCGACGAGGCGGCGCGCCTTCTCGGTCTGCTTCTGCTGGCGCGCCTGGTCCGCGCGCAGCGCAGCGACGTCACCGCGCATCTGTTTGAGCTGCACGTGGATCTGGTTGTACCGCTCCGAGGCAGTCTCGGCGGCGCGGTACAGGCGGTCCACCCGCTGCTGGACGTCGTGGATCGTGGGCTTGGCCTGCGCGCTCCCGGTGGGGATCATCCCCACGGAGGTGGCGATGGCGGCGCCGGCGATGAGTGTGACGAGGCTTTTCCGGCCGTTGAGCACGAGCGGAAGGACTCCCTTACTGTCGTACGCCTACCAGGTGAGCTGACGGGTTCGGGCACGACATGCCCTACGCCGCCTCCTCGTCCGTGGACTCGCGTCCGCGGCCGCCTCGACGGCGATACACCCCAGGTGGGTTGGTTCCCCGGCTCTTCGCCGCGACCCCGAGCGGCCACGTTGATGATTCGGCGCGACACCCGCATGGACACCGGACTGGTCCATCGGCACGGGCATCTGAGCGGTCACCCTAACCACACCGCGAGGAGACCGCCAAACTTTCAACCAGGCCAGTCGTGACAATTTCGTGACCTGGGACGGACGGGTGTCACAAGGGTCACATCGGCCCCATCCGCCACGCTCGCCCCACGCTCACGCAGACTCGATCGCGGGCGGGTCGACCGGGGTCACGAGCCGCAGCGGAGGCACCAGTCCTCCGGCGGCCAAGAGGTCCAAGGCCCGGCACTCGTCGTCGGCCAGGGTCAGCTCGGGAGGCGGACCGAGCAGCACCGTCACCACGCAGTCGTGGCAGGCCTGCCCTCGCACCAGGCAGGTGTCGCAGTCGATTCTCGTCGTCATGGGACCGAGGCTGCCAGGGCCCACCGACAGTCGGCTCCGGATCGCCTCGAGGACCGGTGGTGGGGGCACGAGCGGAGCCAGCTCTCCGATCGCTGCGCCGCGCCTTCCTCGACCACCGAACGAGCTGCACCCGCGTGTCCACACCGGTATGTCGGCGGGTCGGCCTAGCGTCGACGACGTGACCACCGCGCCGCTCTCCAGCCCCCTGCCGGCTGCCGGCGCGGGCGCCGACGGGTCACGCCCGCGGTGGCGGACGCGGTGGGAGGAGCAGCGCAGCTTCGACGAGCTCGGTCGGCCGTTGCGCGACCTCACGTTCTGCGTGGTCGACCTCGAGACGACCGGCGGCTCCCCCGAGGGCGGCTCGATGATCACCGAGGTCGGGGCGGTCAAGGTGCGCGGCGGCGAGGTCCTCGGGGAGTTCCAGACGCTGGTCAACCCGCACACCCTGATCCCGCCGTTCATCGCGGTCCTGACCGGCATCACCAACTCCATGGTCGGCGAGGCGCCGTCGATCGAGTCGGTGCTGCCGTCGTTCCTGGAGTTCGCGGCCGGCTCGGTGCTCGTGGCGCACAACGCGCCGTTCGACATCGGGTTCCTGCAGTGGTTCGCGGCCCGCCAGGGCATCCCGTGGCCGACGTTCGAGGTGCTCGACACCGCGAAGATCGCGCGCCGGGTCATCACCCGCGACGACGCGCCCAACTGCAAGCTCTCCTCCCTGGCCCGGGCGTTCCACGCCTCGACCACCCCCAACCACCGCGCGCTGGACGACGCGCGCGCGACGGTCGACGTCCTCCACGGGCTCATGGAGCGGCTGGGTGGCCTCGGCGTGCACACCCTGGAGGAGCTGGCCACCTTCAGCGCGAAGGTCTCCACCGCCCAGCGCCGCAAGCGCCATCTCGCCGAGGGACTCCCCCACGCCCCCGGCGTCTACCTGTTCCGCGACGAGCAGTCCCGGGTGCTCTACGTCGGCACCTCGCGCGACCTGCGCACCCGCGTTCGTTCCTACTTCACCGCCTCCGAGACCCGCTCGCGGATCGGCGAGATGGTCGCGATCGCCACGTCGGTCTCCGGCATCCCCTGCGCCACCCCGCTGGAGGCCGAGGTGCGCGAGCTGCGCCTGATCGCCGAGCACAAGCCGAAGTACAACCGGCGCTCGCGCTACCCGGAGCGGGTCACCTACCTCAAGCTGACCCGGGAGCCGTGGCCGCGGCTGTCGCTGGTTCGCAAGGTCGCCGACGACGGCGCCGACTACGTCGGCCCGTTCGCGAGCAAGAAGACCGCGGAGAAGTGCCTGGCGGCTCTCCACGAGACGTTCCCGCTCCGCCAGTGCTCCCAGCGGATCGCCCGCAGCCCTTCCGGCTCGCCGTGCGTCCTGGCCGAGATGGGCAGGTGCCTGTCGCCCTGCGACGGCAGCGTCGACGAGACGACGTACGCCGCCGTGGTGCGGCAGCTGCGCGACAACCTCCTGCGCCGCCCCGACGACGTCGTCGACCTGATCTCGCGCCGGATGGCCGACCTGGCCGGCACCGAGCGGTTCGAGGAGGCCGGGGTCCACCGCGACCGGCTGGCGGCGTTCGTCCGCGCGGCCTCGCGCACGCAGCGACTGACGGCCCTGACCCGCATCCCCCAGCTCGTCGCCGCGCGTCGGGAGGAGGTCCTGGGATCGGGCCCGGCGAAGCCCGAGCGGTGGAGCGTCCACGTCGTGCGGCACGGGCGGCTCGCCGCCGCCGGCGTCATCCCGCCCGGCGGCGACGCCCACCAGTTCGTCGCCGAGCTGGTCGCCAGCAGCGAGACGGTGCGCGGGGGCCCGGGTCCGGCGCCGGCCGCGACCGCCGAGGAGACCGAGAAGATCCTCCGCTGGCTCGAGGCACCGGGCCTCCGGCTGGTCGAGGTCGACGGCGAGTGGACCTGCCCGGTCGGCGGCGCCACGCGCCACCTCGCGCTCCACGACGCCGTGCACCAGTCCCGCCTGGACCTCGTGCCGTTCGACGAGCGTCGCGACCTGCCGCTCGCCGCGCGCCCCGCTCGCTAGAGTCGGCGGCATGATCACCGCCATCGTGTTCGTGAAGGCCGACGTCGCGCGGATCCCCGAGGTCGCCGAGACGATCGCCGATCTCGACGGCGTCAGCGAGGTCTACTCCGTGACCGGCCAGATCGACCTGATCGCGCTGGTCCGCGTGCGCGACCACGACGACGTGGCGGACGTCGTGGCCGACCGGCTCAACAAGGTGCCGGGAGTCCAGTCCACCGAGACCCACATCGCCTTCCGGGCCTACTCCCGCCACGACCTCGAGTCGGCGTTCTCGGTCGGCGTCGACTGATCCGAAGGCCGCTCGCCGAGCGGATAGCGGCGCAGCGCGGCAAGGTGGACGGCCGTGCCCACCAGGGGTCCGACGATGAGCGCCAGCGCGACCCGGCCCTGGAGCGAGACCGGCACGGTCAGCAGTCCCGCCGTCACCACGACGGTGACGAGCCACCCGCTGACGAACACCGTGTGGTGGCCGAGCGCCAGCGCGGTCCAGCCGGTCAGCGTGATGACGCCCAGCAGCAGGCCGGACACCACGAGCTCGACGAAGAGCAGCCGGCTCGCGTGGTAGTCGGAGCCGAACACCAGGCGCAGTGCGGTCGGCCCCAGCAGGTAGCCGAGGATCGCGACCGGGAGCGACATCAGCGTTCCGCCGCCGATCCAGCGCACCATCGTCCGCAGCGGTGAGCGGCTGTCCACGAGCCGCGTGATCGCGACGCCCTGGTAGGCGTTGAGGAAGAGCAGCAGCGGAGCCCGGGTCGCCATCAGCACCGCGAGCACGCTGCCCGCGGCGGCCCCCTTGTCCACGCCGCCGCCGAAGAGCCGCAGCAGCACCGGGAATCCGGCCACGACCACCGCACTGCAGGCAGCCGACAGCATCGAGTGTCCCGCCCGCCGGACGAACGCCGCGGTGTCGACGTCGCCGGGGGCCATCGTGGCCGCTCGCACCTGGGCGCTGGTCGCCAGCCACGCCCAGGTGATCGCCGGCGCCACCAGCGCGAGCGTCCACAGGAACGGGCCGGTCCCGGCCACGAGGACGGCCGCCACGAACACGAAGCGGAGAACGCCGTCGACGAGGATCGCGCGGGCGTAGAACGGCAGGCGGTGCGTGGCGGCGAGGGTGCCGTTGACGTGGTTGGCCCACGCGTAGCACAGGAACCCGACGCCCAGCGCCGCGGCGACGGCGTACCCCTGACCCCCGACCAGGCGCCGCGCCCAGAGGACGCTGGTCGCGAGGATCACGACGAGACCGACGGCCCCGATCACGAGGGTGCCCGTGACGGGCCGGTGGTCGCGCAGGTCGTGGACGCGGGCGGTGGCGACGCCGCGGATCACCTCCTGCTGGAGGCCGGGCAGGATGCCGGTGAGCATGAAGAACAGGCCCCACACCACGAGGAAGTGGGCATAGCCGTCGGCGCCCAGGGAGCGCCCGGCCACGACGTGCAGCAGCGTCGCCAGGCCTGCGGCCACGACGGAGCTCGCCCCGATCGTCCCCAGCGAGGAACGGGCCGGCAGCTCGCTCGGGACCGAGGTGACCTCAGCCACCGGCCAGCTCGTGGAAGACCGCGGCGTGCGCGTCGGCGCACGCCTGCCAGGTGAAGAGGCGCGCCCGCCGGAGCGCCAGCGGGACCAGGCGCTCGCGCGAGTCGATCGCCTCGTGGATGGCGGTGGCCATCGCGCCGACGTCCAGCGGGTCGAACATCACCGCGGCGTCGCCGCACACCTCGGGCAGCGATCCGCTCGTCGACGACGCGACCGGGCAGCCGGACGCCATGGCCTCCAGCGGCGGCAGCCCGAAACCCTCGTAGAGGCTGGGGAACGCCAGGCAGGCCGCCCCGCGGTACAGCTCGCGCAGCTCGGCGTCGGGGACCAGGCCCCGGTGCTCGACCCAGTCCGGGAGCGGACCCAGCTGCTCGGCGCCGCCGCCGGTGAGCACCAGGCGCAGGTCCGGCACCCGGTCCCGCACCAGGGCCATCGCCTCGACCAGACGCGGGTGGTTCTTGTGTGGCCAGGCGCGGGCCGGGTACAGCACGAACGGCTGACGCGGACCGTCGTTCGGGACGAACGCGTCGGCGTCGACGCCCAGGGGGGCCACGGCGATCCGCTGCGGGTCGACGCCGAGCAGCGCGGTCAGGCGCTCCTGGCAGAACCTGCTGATGGTGATCACCTTGTCGGACCTGCGTGCGGCGCGGTCGTAGGTGAGGGCGCGGTAGGCGCGCTCGGGTGCGGAGAACAGCTCGGGCAGGTCACGGTGCTGGACGTCGTGCACCGTCTGCACCCGCGGAGTCCCCCGGAACACGCGCGGCACGGGGACGGTGAGCGGATAGTGCACGACCCGGGCACCCCGCAGCTGCCGGCGCCCGCGGAAGCGCGGGGACGCGGCCCGGGCCGCCGTCTCCAGCCGCGCCAGGGTCGAGCCCGAGCCGCGCACCTGCGGTAGCACCACCTCGCGGACGCCGTCGAACGTCCCGGCCGCGGACTCCGGCAGCAGCACCGAGACGTCCAGGTCGGACCGGCCGGCCAGCTCGCGGGTCACCGCGCGGGCGTAGGTCTCGCTGCCGCCCATGCCTCCGGGCACCAGGGTCAGCATCGACAGCACCACCGGGACGGGCGTACCCGGCGCGGTCTCCGGAGCCTGGTCCACGGGCTCCTCCGTCCTCGCGCCACGTCGACGACCGTCTCTAGACACGCCGGGGGAAGTCGCCGGATACCCGGCCCATCCGGCGCCCACAGTCTACGGTCGGGGCATGCTCCGCTCGTCGTTGTTCCGCGCGTTTTCCGCCGTGTTCTCACGGCTCTACGGCACGCGCGTGGCCAAGGCGATCTGGCTGGTCCCGGGGTCCCGGCGCCTCTACGGGTTCCTGATCGGCCGCCTCCGGCCCGACGAGGTCACGGTCCGTGGACACCTCATGCGACTGGACCCGTTGGACAGCCTGCTGCTGTCGGTCAACGGCACCTACGAGGAGGCCGAGCTCAACCTCTTCCGTGACTGTCTGCGCGCCGGTGACACCGTCCTCGACGTCGGCGGTCACATCGGGCTGTACGCCCTGGAGGCGTCCGAGGCCGTCGGCCGCCAGGGCCGGGTCGTCAGCTTCGAGCCCTCCTCCGACAACTTCGCGATCCTCGAGCACAACGTCGCCACCAACGGCTGCGCGAACGTCACCTTGGTGCGCGCGGCCGTGGCGGACGCCGAGGGCGAGCTGACGCTGGTGCTCTCCCGCGAGAACTCCGGAGACCACCAGCTCGCCGGCCAGGACGAGACGGACGCCGCCACCGAGCGCATCAGGTCGGTCACGATCGACGGCTACTGCGCCGAGGCGGGGATCTCCGGCGTCGCCGTCATCAAGATGGACATCCAGGGTGCGGAGCCCGTCGCCCTGGCCGGCGCGAAGCAGACCATCGCGACGACCGGGGACCTGATCCTGTTCACCGAGGTCTCCCCCGCCCACCTCGCGACCCGAGGTGGCGCCGACGCCTACCTCCGATCCCTCGCCGATGCCGGCTTCGACCTGTGGCAGCTGGATGACGCCGGCGTGACCCCGCGCACGGTGGCCGACCTCGAGCACCTGACCATCGGGTCCGACACCGACCACGCGGACCTGGTCTGCGCCAAGGGTCCCGGCGCCCGGGCCAGGCTCGAGGACGCGATCTCCCGCCAGGAGCGGTCGTGACGGCGCCCGGGCCCGACGGCGCGGGGAGCCCACGGGTCCTGATGATCGTGCCGACCCTCGGCCGCCGGATGCCGCACCTCACGCTGTGCCTCGAGTCGATCACCTCGCAGGGCGTCCCCGGACTCGACCTCGTCCTGGTCGCGCCTCCCTCGCCGGACGTCGAGACGCTGGTCGAGAAGCACTCCGCGCGTCTCGTCCCCGATCCTCGCCGCGGCATGTCCGGCGCCCTCAACGAGGGCTTCGCCACCGCCGCGCCCGGCACGGCGTACGTCGCGTGGCTCGGCGACGACGACCTGCTCAGCCCCGGCTCGCTGGCGGCCACGACGGCGGCCCTGGACGCCGAACCCGGGGCCTCGATGGCCTTCGGTTGGTGCGACTACATCGACGACGTCGGCGCGGTGATCTTCTCCAGCAAGGCCGGGCGCCTGGCCGGTCGCAGCATCACCTTCGCCCCCAACCTGGTGCCCCAGCCCGGCTCGCTGATGCGGCTGGCGGATGTCCAGGCCGTCGGCGGCGTGGACGAGCGCCTGACCTACTCGATGGACCTCGACCTGTTCCTCCGGCTGCGGAGGCGCGGCCGGCTCGTCGCGCTGCCCCGGACGCTGGCGTCGTTCCGCTGGCACCCCGACTCGATCACGGTGCAGTCGGAGGAGGCGTCGGCCGAGGAGGCCGACCAGGTCCGGATGCGGTACATGAGCCGCCCGGTGGCGGCCGGCTACCGGGTCGCGCGCTGGCCGGGGCGCTGGGCCCTGCGAGCGGTCAAGTGGAGAGTTCGTAGTCGACTGCGTCGAGCTCAGGCATAGCCGCGGGCTCCGGGTTCCGCAGCGGCAGCAGGCCGCACAGCAGCACCCAGCCGACCGCCATCAGCAGGGCGGTCACGACGAGCGGCGGGTGGACCCACGAGGTGTCCGCGGCCGAGACCGGCCGCCCCAGCTCCAGCTCCAGCACGTGGTAGACGCAGGCGACCTGCGCGACCAGAAGGAACACCGCCGAGAGCCCTATCAGCCGCCGCCCCTCGCGCGGGGCGAAGCCGACGTCGTCGAGAATCAGCCCGCACAGCGGCAGGATCCCGATCACGAAGGGCTGCTCGTAGCGGCCCTGCCAGACGGCTCCGGCGCTCGGCATGAACACCAGCGACACGGCCACCGGGATCACCAGCGAGGCGATCCCGATGCCGAGGACGGTCCGCCGCACCCGGGGCGTCATCGCCTTGCGCCAGGCCGCGAAGAACATCAAGCAGATCACGCAGAACGCCAGCGGGTAGACACCCAACGGCGCCGGGATGTCGCGGTAGGGGAACGCCCCCACCATCTGCATCGTGAACACCGGCAGGTTGAAGGCCAGGACCCACCGGACGACGTCCTTGTCCGGGGCGCCGGGGGTCACGTGGGCCGCGATCTGCTGCCAGGTCTCCCACCAGACGGCGCCGAGCCCGACGGCGATCACGCCGAGGGTCACGAGCCGTCGGTGCGCGGCCACGATCCGGCGCGTCGTACTCCAGCCGGCGAAGGCGACCACGGAGAGCACGATCGCGACGACCCAGAGTGGCCCGAGCAGGCGCACGAACATCAACGGCGTTCCCGCCGCGAAGGCCAGGGCGAGCAGCCGACCACGCACGCGTACGTCGTCCACGCGCACCACCGCGAGCAAGGACGCCCAGAGCACGAAGGCCAAGGCCATCTCGGGACCGTTGGGCGCCGGGATGGCGCCGCTGAAGAAGACCTCGGGCATGAAGGCGGCCACGACGCCGAGGCTGGCCCAGGGTCCGGTGCCGGCGTAGCTCAAGACACCTACCGCCAGCGCCAGCAGCACGGCGCAGATCAGCGCCGTCGCGATCCGCATCGCGTAGTCCGCCCCGGAGCCGTGGAACGGCTTGGCTGCGGTCCCGACGACCCAGTAGAAGAAGGGGTCGTAGGCGCCGGCGGCCGTCGCGACGACCGACTGGCCTCCGTGCGAGCTCACCGGATAGCAGTTGTCGTGGAGCATGTACTTCAACGAGAGGCACTGCCCCTGGGCGGCCTCCACGATGTCGGTCGGGATCCGGACCAGCGTGCCGCGCCCGTGCTCGGCGCCCTCGGTCAGGTGCCACTCCCCGCGCGCGACTCCGGCCGCGCGGTAGGTGTGGTCGATCTCGTCCGACCCACGAAAGGGCGGGACCGCCATGATCCAGGCAGCCTCCGCCACCAGGATCGCGACCAGGGCGAGCAGTCCGCGACGGACCGCGACGCTCATCGGACGGGTTCCGACGCGACGCCCGAGGTCTCCGTCGCGCGGATCCGGGCGTCCTGTAGCGCCTGGGCCCGCGCCAGGTCGACGTAGCGGCGCTCCAGGTCGGCCATCCGCCGGAACAGCACGACCGAGATCAGCATGAACGAGACGGTGAGGATGTAGAGGAGCAGGTCGGTGCCTCGCCCGACGCCGAGCCGGTTGGCCACCCAGGTGAGCGACATCGGGAAGATCACGACGACCACGGCGGCACCGAGCCCGGCGACCACGAAGCCGCGCCAGACGACCCGGTGCAGCGCGCGCCTGCCCCCGCGCACGGCGTAGTAGCCGACGAGCGCGATCGCCGCGAGCAGCAGCAGCTTGATCAGGGGCTGGGTCATGGCTGGGTGTCGGTCTCCGGGCCTCGGGAGGGGGTCGGTTTCAGGCTAGGGCGAGCCGTGCCCCGGTGTCCGCGAAACGTAAAATCTCAGGCCACGAGCTCGCGCACGACCGCGTCGGCCAGGAGCCGCCCCTCGCGGGTGAGCACGAGCCGCTCGGCCGCGAGCTCGACCAGCCCTCGGGCCACCAGGTCCGCGATGGCGGCACGCCCGTGAGCGTCCAGCGCCAGCACGGGCAGCCCGTCGCGGAGCCGGATCTCGAGCAGGACCCGCTCCACGCGCCGCGTCTCGGGGTCGAGCGTCTCGCGCGCGGCGGCGGGGCTCACGCCGGCCGCGATCCGCTCGGCGTACGCCGTGGGGTGCTTGACGTTCCACCAGCGCACGCCCCCGACGTGGCTGTGAGCCCCTGGCCCGACGCCCCACCAGTGGCCGCCGGTCCAGTACAGCTCGTTGTGGCGGCAGCGGGTCTGCGGCCCGCGGGACCAGTTCGAGACCTCGTACCACTCCATCCCGGACTCGGCCAGACGGTCGTCGGCGAGGAGGTACTTGTCGGCGAGGTCGTCGTCGTCGGGCATCGGCAGCTCGCCGCGTGAGACCCGACGGGCCAGCGCGGTCCCCGGCTCGACGATCAGGGAGTACGCCGAGAGGTGGTCGGGCGCGCAACCGAGCGCGACGTCCAGGGAGGTCGCCCAGTCGGCCGGCGTCTCCCCCGGCGTGCCGTAGATCAGGTCGAGGCTGATCTGGTCGAAGCCGGCCGCGCGCGACCACTCGACCACTGCCGGTACCCGGAGCGGGTCGTGGGTGCGGTCGAGGGTGCGCAGCACGTGGTCGACCGCCGACTGCATGCCGAAGCTGACGCGGGTGAAGCCGGCCTCGCGCAGGGCCTCGAGGTCCCACGCCGCGACGCTGTCGGGGTTGGCCTCCGTGGTCACCTCGGCGTCCGGGGACAGACCGAACTCGGCGGCGATCGCCGCCAGCACCGACGCCAGGTCGCCGGGACCGAGCAGCGTCGGCGTGCCGCCGCCGAAGAAGACGGTGTCGACCGGGACGTCGCGCTCTCCGAGCACGGCGCGTGCCTGCCGGATCTCGCTGATCGCGGCCTCGGCGTACGACGTTCGCGAGGCTCCGGGCACGTCACCCAGCTCGGCGGCGGTGTAGGTGTTGAAGTCGCAGTAGCCGCAGCGGACCGTGCAGAACGGCACGTGGACATAGAAGCCGAACGGTCTGCTGCCCAGCTCGGTCAGGGCGCCAGGTGGCAGTGCCCCGTCGGCCGGAGCCGGGTCGCCCGAGGGCAGCGAGGAGGGCACCTACCCATCCAAGCAGCCGTCGACCCGGCCGACACAGGCCCGGTAGAGGTGATCGACACCTCTACCGGGTTGTCGTCGATATCGCGTGTGCTACCGCTTGCGCTCGATGTCGAGGTCCAGCACGTGGCCCTCGACGTCCTCGTCGCGATGCGGGGTGAAGTCGACGTTGCCCTCGTCGTCCAGGGGCAGGTAGTGGCCCTCGACGTCGGTGGGGTCGGTCTCGTTGCCGAACACGATCTCGGGTGTGTTCTCGCTCATCGCAGTGTCCTCTCCCTTGCTGCGCGTGCGACCCCATCGTGCGCCTCACCTGCAGCCCCGTCTGTCAGGTTGCTGACACTACGGCGAAACTTCCCGATCAGGAACCCGCCGGGCCGGGCGCGGCCAGCTGGGCGTCGAGCTCGGAGAGCCAGGCGCTCGCGCCCAGCGAGGTGTACGTCGCCCGGGCGGCGTCGAGCAGCGGCCCGGCCTCGTCGTGGCGTCCGCGGCTGGCCAGCCAGGCGCCGTACGCCGCACGGGCGCGGGCGCTGTGCACCGGCGATCCCCACTCGTCGAAGTGGGCGACGGCGTCGGTGAAGAGGGCGTCTGCGCGGTCCTCCGAGCCCGCTCTGGCCGCCACGACTGCGCCCAGCAGGGCGCGGTGGCCACGCAGGCCCTCCTGCGGCGGGTTGCCCGCGTCGTCGACGACCTGCTCGAGCTCCGTGACCAGCGCGAGGTCGTCCAGCGCGAGGGCGATCTGCACGGCCACGCCGTAGGTCATGTGGAAGTCGTCGCCCACGCCGTACCGTGCGCGGGCGAGGGCCAGGGCCTCGCGCAGCCGCGTGGACGTCCCCGGGTCGTGCTCGGCCCAGAGCGCCAGCACCTCGGCGAGCTGCCAGTAGTCGCTGGACTGCTGGCGCGGCTCGCCTCGCAGCGCGAGCGTCGGGCCCGGGTCCAGTCCGCGTGCCATCCGCACCAGCGCATCCACCGCGACCACGATCGCGGCGTGGTCGGGCTGGACCAGCTCGAAGCCGGGCGCGAGCTCCACCTCGTCCCACCGCCCGATCAGGTAGCACGCGAGAGCGCGGTTGGCGTGGGCCAGGCTGATCCACTCCGCGTTGCCGATCCGACGGGTCGACTCGACCGCCTCGTCGAGGAGAGCCAGTGCCCGGGGGACGTCGGCGCCGAGGACGCCCGTGGACATGTTGGTCAGTCCGACCGCCATCGTCAGCGGGTCGTGTGCGTCCCGGGCGACCTCGATCGACTTCTCCAGGAACAGCTCGACCAGGATCGGGTTCTCCGCACCGGCCATGAGGTAGGACATGTTGCTGAGCACCCGGGCCACCATCGACCGGTCCCCCACGAGGTCGGCGACGGCGAGCGCCTCGGCCAGCAGGTCCATGTCGGCGAGGCCGGCACGCACCATCGCCAGCTGGTAGGAGCTCAGCACCACCGCGAACACCCGTGACCGTCTCCGCGTCAGTCTCAGCTCGTCGTAGTAGGGCCGCAGCAGGGAGACCGCCGCGTCGTAGTCGGCCGGGCCGCGCACGGTCGCGTCCGCCTCGACCGCCGCGGCCTCGGCCTCCAGGTCGGCGTCGCCCAAGGAGACGAACGACGCGCGCGCCGACTGCGCGTGCGCCAGCGCCTCGTCGTAGCTCCCCGAGTCATGGCAGGCGCGGGCGATCTCCAGCTCCAGCGCCGGCCGCACGAGGTCGTCGGTCGCGAGCTCGATGGCCCGGTGCAGGTGGACGGCGGCCTCGCCCGGCGCCCCGAGCGCACGGGACCGAGCAGCCGCGCGGCGGAGCAGGTCGATGGCCTGGTCGGTCAGCTCGGGCACGTCCGGGTCGCCGGGCGCCGCCTCGATCGCGGCCACCGCGTGCTGGGCCGCCACCGAGGCCTGGTCGTCGGAGTCGGGACGCGTGCGGGCGGCGAGCAGCCGCAGGTGGGCCTGCTTGCGGTCTCGCCGAGAGAGGGTCGAGTAGGCGACCTGACGCACCGCCGACTGCACGAACTGGTAGCGACCCTGCTCGCTGCTGAGCCGGTCGTGCTCGACGGTGAGGATCTGGGACCGGACCAGGCCGGCGAGGACCCGGTCGAGCTCCGCGACGTCGGCGCACAGCTCGGCCAGCACCGAGGGCTCGACCGAGCCGCCGGCCACGCACGCCCGGTCGACGACCAGACGCTCGTCGGGGGCGAGCCGGTCGAGTCGCGCCGAGATCAGAGCCTGCAGAGAGGTGGGTGCTCCGATGGCGTCGAAGTCGATCGAGCCGGGATCGGCGAGGACGTAGACGCCGCCCCGCGGCACCACCAGGTCGCGGTCGATCAGTGCCCGCACGGTCTCGACGGCGTACGTCGGGATCCCTTCGGCGCGCCGGACCAGCTCGTCGCGCACCGCGGTGGGGAGCCCGGCGACCAGGCCGTCGACCAGCTCGGCCATCTCACGGACGGTCAGCGGGTCGACGTGGAGTACGGTGCTGCGCCGGTTGGTGACCAGCTCAGGCCGCTCGGAGAGCAGCTCGGGCCTGGTCAGCAGGACCACGAAGCACGGGAACGACGCCACCGCCAGGAGGTGCTCGACGAACTGCAGCAGACCCTCGTCGGCGTACTGCGCGTCGTCCACGACCATCACGACGACCTCGGTGCCGTCGCTGACCCGCTCGAAGAACGTCGTCCACGCGGCGTACAGGTCGTCTCGCTGGAAGCTCGACGTTCCCGAGGTGCCGAGCAGGGCACCCAGGCGCGGCGCCAGCCAGGCGCGCTCCTCCTCCGAGTCGACGTACGCCGCGAGCCCGCCCTCGATCAGGGCGTCGGTGTCGGTTGGCGGTTCGCCCGGACCGCAGCCGGTCTCGAGGCGGTGGCGCACGGCCTCGGCCAGCGCGTAGTAGGCCACGCCCTCGCCGTAGGACACGCAGGTGCCGGCGTGCCACCGGCAGGGCGTGCTGAGCCCGTCGGTGTACTTGGAGAACTCCCAGCCCAGGCGCGACTTGCCGGTGCCGGCGTCGCCGGCGACCACCAACAAGGCGGCCCGCTCCGACTCCTCGCAGCGGTGGTAGGCCTCCTTGACCATGCGCAACTCGCGGTCGAGCCCGACCAGCGGGGCCTCCAGCCCGTCGGCCCGCTGCGCGCCGCCGGCCGTGGCGATCACCGCACGGGCCGCCCACAGCGGCATCGGCTCGGCCTTGCCCTTGAGCGGGTGGGAGCCGACATCGGAGTAGGAGACCACCGACGACGTGAGCAACCGGGTCGTCTCGTCGACCCAGACCTGACCGGGCGCGGCGGCGGACTGCACCCGGCTCGCGGTGTTGACCGGGTCGCCCGCGACCATGCCCTGCATGGTCGCGCCCACGGTGACGGCGACCTCGCCGGTCACGATGCCGACCCGCATCGCGAGCTCGTCGACCCCGACCTCCGACCCGATGGCGGCGACGACGGTGATCAGCTCGAGACCGGCCCGGACCGCTCGCTCGGCGTCGTCCTCGTGGGTGGTGGGGACGCCCCAGACGGCCATCACGGCGTCGCCGATGAACTTCTCCACGACGCCGCCGTACCGAGCGACGATGGTGGCGCACTCCTCGAAGTACCTGCTGAGGAGCTCGCGGACGTCCTCCTGGTCGCGCGACTCCGAGAGCGTGGTGAAGCCGACCAGGTCCCCGAAGAGCACGCTGGTGATGCGGCGGGACGCGACCGGCGTACGTGGTGTCGCGGTCTCGACAGACCCGGGCTGAGCTGCGCCGACCGGGGTGCCGCACTCGAGGCAGAACCTCGCCTCCGCCGGCAGCGCCGTGCCACAGGCCCGACACGCGGCGGCCAGGGAGGTGCCGCAACGGCCGCAGAAGCGGGCGCCGTCCGGCTGAGGGCTGCCACAGCCCGTGCACTCGATCATGACAAGGGCAGTGTCGCCCACACGACGCCTACGCGCGCAAGCGCCGGACCACCACGTCCTCTGCGAGTCGCCGCGCCTCGCCCTGGCCGGTCACGGCGTCCAGGAACTCCTCCCGCGACAGCGCCAGCAGGACCACGTCGTCGGCGGCGGTGATCGTCGCCGTACGCGGGACGTCGCGGAGCAGGCCGATCTCGCCGAAGTAGTCGCCCGGGCCCTCGACGCGCAGGAGCTGCCCGTCGGTGTCGGTCACCCGGACGTCGCCCGACTCGATCACGTAGAAGCGGTCGGACTCGTCCCCTTCGCGCACCACGACTTCGCCGGCGGCGAACCGGACCGGGACGAGTCCGCGCGCGAGGGTGTCGAGCGTGACCGGGCTGAGTGGCCCGAACATCGGGATCGCCTGCAGCAGGGCCAGCCCCGCCGGCGCCTCGAGCCGGTCGTCCAGCTGGAGCATGCGCCGCATGCCGAGCAGGGCGACCACCCCGACCGCGATCCCGAGGGTCCCCATCGTGGTGCGCAGGCCCCACGCGTGCAGCATCAGCGGGGTAATCGCCGAGCCGATGGCCATGGTGGCGATCAGACAGGTCTCGAAGGCGCCGAAGACGCGGCCGAGGACCGCGTCCGGGGTCAGCCGCTGGATGACGGTGAACACGTTGACGTCCACCAGCGGGTTGGCGAAGCCGAGGCAGGCCATCACCGCGAACGCCGTCACCGGCGACGGCCAGATCGTCACCAGGACCAGCGGGACCGACCACAGCAGGACGCCGGTCGTGAGGTCCTGCCCCAGCTTGTGCCGGGTCGCCCGCGAGATGGCGAACACCCCGCCGACGATCGCCGCGAGCCCCGACATCGAGTCGAGGAGGCCGACGCCCTTGGCGCCGATGTGCAGGATCTCCACGGCCATCACCAGGGGCAGCACGGCCGTCGCTCCCGCGACGACCGTCTGCGCCGAGCCCTCGACGACCGTGAGCAGGAGGTCACGGTCGCGGACGATCGCCCGGAAGCCGGCCGAGGTCTCGACCAGGAAGCTCTCTGCCTTCTGCTCGGCCTCCGCGAGCGCCTCGCCCACGGTCTCGGTCGCCTCCTTCGGCTCTGGAGCCTTCTCGCGGCCCGGGACGCGGATCCCCGCGACCATCGACATCGACCACAGGAACGACGCGACGTTGAGCAGGAACACGACCTCCACGTCGGCGATCGCGAGCAGGCCGGCCCCGATGGCGGGGCCGACGAAGATCGCCAGGCTCTCCAGCGTGCTGGCCGTGCCGTTGGAGGCGGTCAGCTCCTCAGGCGTGTTCGCCAGCTGTGGAGTCAGTGCGCCCTGCGCCGCACGGAACGACGAGCTCCCGAACGACGTGAGCACGGCCAGCGCGAAGATCGGCAACGCCGGGGTCCCGGCGTACAGGCAGACGGTGGCCGCGGTGATCAGCACCGCGCAGTACAGGTCGCTGAAGATCATGACCTTCTTGCGGGAGTACCGGTCGGCGAACGTCGACACGAAGGGTGTGGCGAACGCCATCACCGCCAGCCGGACCGCGGCGAAGATGCCGACGGCCTTCGCCCCGCCCACGCCGTACGCCCAGACGGCGACCGCGGTGGCGTAGGCCCAGTTGCCGATCAACGACCCGGCGAAGCCCAGCTGCAGCCGACGCAGGTTGCGGTTGACGAAGACCGCCTTCAGCGACCCACCGGTCTCCCGGAAGAACGTCGCGAACACCCCGCCTTTGCGCGCCTCGGCAGCATCGAGCGCCACGCTGTCGCCCACGGCAGTCCCCCGTCCTGGTGCCACTCACCTCGCCCCGAGCAGCGTCACTGTAAGGCCTAACCCGGGTCGTCCGCCTGAGGTGGTGCTATAGCCCTACGTCAGGCGGACGACCCGAGGTCTGTGGAGAGGGGACGCCGGCTTCGACGCGGCTGCGGCAATCTGTCGCGCCATGCAGCGGCGTCACGAACGGGACTGGCGAACGCTCGCGGCACGGCAAGCCGGCCTGCTCGCGCGGCGTCAGCTCGTCGAGCTCGGACATCCCGCGTCCTTCGTCGACGACCAGGTGGCGGCCGAGCGCTGGCGCCTGGTCAGCGACGTCGTCGTCTCGACCACGACCGGACCGCTGAGCCGGGCGCAGCTGATGTGGGCGGGGGTCCTCCACGCCGGCCCGGGCAGTGCCATCGGTGGCCTCACCGCCCTCGAGAGCCACGGCCTCCGTCGCTGGCATCGAGACGAGATCACGGTCCTGCTCGCCAAGTCGCACAACCTGCAGCCCCTGGACGGGATCCGGTTCACCGAGACGCGCCGGCCGGTCGGGCTCCACGCGGCGGGCAACCTCCCGACCTGGTGCACCGAGCCGGCGGCGCTGCTCTTCGCGGCGTACCACCCGAGCATGCGGACGGCGACCGGCCTGCTGGCCGCCGTGGTGCAGCAGCGGCTCACGACGCCGACCCGACTGCTGCTCACCATCGACCAGATGCGGCCGCTGCGCCGCGCCAAGCGCTTCAAGAGGACCCTCGGTCTCATCGACGCAGGAGCACACTCGGTCGCCGAGATGGGCGTGGACCGGATGTGCCGTGACTTCGGCCTTCCGTACCCGGATCGACAGGTTCCGCGGATCGACGCGGCAGGGCGCCTCCGGTACGTCGACGCGCACTGGCGCCTGCCGGACGGCCGCGACCTCATCCTCGAGGTCGACGGCGGCTTCCACATGGAGGTGGGCCACTGGGAGGACGACATGGTCCGCGAGCGCAACCTCGTCGCGACCGGCGCCGTCGTCCTGCGGTGCACCTCCCGGGAGCTGGTCGATACGCCCGGGCAGGTCGCGGCCTCGCTCCGTGCCGCCGGCCTCGATCCGTCGTCCGCCTGACGTGGGGCTACAGCCCCACGTCAGGCGGACGACCCGTAGAAGGAGTCGATGAGGGCGGCGTAGTTGGTCTCCACGACGTTGCGCTTGACCTTCATCGAGGGGGTCAGCTCACCGGACTCGACGGTCAGGTCGTGGTCGAGGAGATTCCACTTCTTGATGGTCTCCCACCGGTTCAGGTGGGTGTTCAGCTCGTCGACGTAGGCCTGCACCATCGCGCGGCACTCGTCGGAGGAGACGATCTCGGCGTAGTCGCCGGCGACGTCGTTCTCCCGGGCCCAGTCGACCAGCGTGTCCGGGTCGAGGGTGACCAGGGCGACGACGAAGTTCCGCTCGCTGCCGAACACCACGAACTGGCTGGCGTAGGGACAGATGGCCTTGAACTTCGACTCGATCGCGGGCGGGGCGATGTACTTGCCGCCCGAGGTCTTGAACAGCTCCTTGATCCGGCCGGTGATCCGCAGGAAGCCGTCCTCGTCGAGCTCGCCCTTGTCGCCGGTCCGCAGCCAGCCGTCCTCGGTCAGCGCCTGCGCCGTCTCCTCGGGGAGGTTGTGGTAGCCCTCCATCACCCCGGGCCCCTTGATCAGGACCTCGTCGCCGTCGCCCAGCTTGACCTCGCTGCCGGGGAAGACCGGGCCGACGGTCCCCATCTTGTAGTCGTCGGGGTGGTTGACGAACGACCCGGCCGACGACTCGGTGAGGCCGTACCCCTCGAGGATCAAGATGCCGGTGGCGTTGAACCACTCGGCGATGTCCTGGTTGAGCGCCGCCGCCCCCGAGATGAAGAAGCGCACCCGGCCGCCGAAGCGCTGCCGGATCTTGCCGAAGACCATCGCGTCGGCGACGAAGTGCCGGGCCTGGAGCAGAGGGCCGGGCTGTCGCCCCTCCCCCTTGACCTTGGCGTGCTGGAGCCCCACCTTCATCGCCCAGTTGAAGACGGTCTCCTCGAAGCCGCCCTTGGCGGCCTGCATGGTCATGATCCGGGCGTGCGCCTTCTCGAAGATCCGTGGCGCAGCGCCCATGAACGTCGGTCGCACGACTCCGAGGTTGTCCACGATCTTGTCGACGCGGCCGTCGATCGCGGCCGGATAGCCGCAGGCGAGCTGGGTGGACAGCAGCACCTTGCCGAAGGAGTGCGCCATCGGCAGCCACCGGAACTCCAGGTCCTCCTCGTCGAGGATCCCCTGCGCCTGGATCGCGCTGCCCTCGTAGACCCACGAGGAGTGCCGCAGCCGCACACCCTTGGGCCGGCCCGTGGTGCCCGAGGTGTAGATCAGCGTGGCCAGCTGGTCCGGGCCGATCTGCTCCGCGGTCGCCCGGATGACGCCCTCGTGCTCGGCGAGGTAGGTGTCGCCGAGCCGACCGAGGTCCTCCAGACCGATGACCCAGGCGTCCTCGGTGGCCCCGTCGGTGACCCCGTCGAAGGTCACCACCTTGCCGAGGTGGGGCAGCTCCGAGCGGTGCTCACGCAACTTGGCCACCTGCTCGTCGTCCTCGGCGAACACCACCCGGCTCTCCGAGTCGCCGATGATGTACGCCGTGTCCGCCGCGTTGGTGGACGGGTACACCGTGGTCGTGGCGCCGGCGGCGCACATGACCGCGAGATCGGCCACGATCCACTCGTAACGGGTACCCGAGGCGATCCCGACGCGCTGCTCCGGCTCCAGCCCGAGCGCCAGGAGCCCGGCTGCCAGCCGGGCGACCTGCTCGCCGGTCTCCGCCCAGGTGACCGACTCCCACTCCTCGCCGCGCGGGTAGCGGAATGCCTCCGCGCGCGGGCTCTGGTCGACCCGGTCGAGGAACTGCAGCGCGACGTTGGCGGCCATGTGGTCGACGAAGCCGGAGTCGATGGTGACGGGCACGGGCTCTCCTGGAACGGGAACGGGACGCGGTCCGAGCGCAGCCAATCTAGTCCAGGGAGTTACTTGGGAGTACGAGACCGGACCGACACGTCAGGATCGACGGACCAGCCGGCCCAGCACCCGCAGGCGACCCTCGGCGTCCAGGACCCCGGCGTCGCCGGTGTGCAGCCAGCCCGCGTCGAGCAGATCCGGCGGAGCCCCGCGGACCGCGTGGTAGCGAGCGGCGACGCCCGGCCCGCGCACCCGCATCCCCCCGTCGTCCCCGATCTCGACCTCGGTGCCGGGAAGTGCCCGCCCGGCCGAGCGGCTGCCGGCGTCCTCGGGGAGCCCGACGCTCACCGGCCCGGTCTCCGCCCGGCCGTAGGCCTCGAGCACGGTCACGCCGACCAGGTCGAAGTAGTCGGCGAGGTCGGCGTCGACACCACCGCCGGCCACGACCACGAAGCGCAGCCGCTCGCCGAAGAGACCTCGCACCTCGGCGAGCACCTTGCGGTCCAGCGAGCGGTGCTGGCGCGCCAGCCGTCCGCGCACCCGCTGGTCGTCGGCCCTGGCCTCGTGGACCTGCCGCGCGACGTCGAAGGCCCGCTCGGTCGTCCGACGACGCAGCCGGCCGTCGCCGGTGTCCCGGTCGGCGCGGGCCCGCACCTTCTCCAGTAGGTCGACCCCGGCGGCGACCACGGTCGGGTGCATGGTCCGCATGGAGTCGACGGCTCGCTCCGGGCGTCCTTCCACGGCCAGGGGGAAGCCGGTGGCGAGCTGCACCCCCAGCACCGCCTGGGCGTACGGCGAGGTGAGCGGCAGCGGCAGGTAGACCAGGTCGTCGCGTCCGAGGCGCCCGAGCATGCGCACCGCCGTGGCGCGGTAGGTCAGCGCGGCGTGGGAGAGCTCCACGCTTCGCAGCACGCCGTCGCGGTCCCGGACGTAGACCAGCGCGGCCAGCCCCTGCCGGCGCACAGCGTACAGACGCTGGGACAGGGCGCGCGGGCTCTCCGCGAGGTGCGCATGGCCCAGCGCGAGCAGCCCCTCCAGGGTGAGCACCCGGTCGTCGGGGAAGTCGCCGTCGACCTGGACGACCTTGCTCACCGACCGGATGTCCGCGCGCACGCGCCACAGCGTGCGCACGGTCTCGTAGTCCTCGGCGATCACGACGCGTGCCTGGCAGTCGGTCAGCACCCGGGCGATCGTCTCGTCGTCGGCGGCCGGGTCGAGGGCGATGACGGCCGCGCCGGACCAGAGCACGGCGAGGTACCCCAGCACCCACTCGTAGCGGGTGCTCACGATCATCGCGACTCGGTCCTCGGGCTGGACGCCGAGCGCGACCAGTCCGGCGGCGAGCCCCTCGACGAGCTCGTGGGTGTGCGCCCACGTGGACTCCTGCCAGCCGCCCTCGACCGGGTAGTAGAAGGCGTCCGCGTCGGGTGCGTCCTCCACCTGCTGCAAGAACATGTGCACCAGCGACCGTGGACGCTTCCCCAGCGCCACGGCGTCGAGGGTGCTGTCGCTGCTCACCGGACTCCTTCCTGGCCCGTCGCGCGGTCCGGTGTCGGAACTCTAGTCAGCCGCCGAGCCCGTCCGGGGCCGTTCGGACCCCTTCGCGTCAGTCCTGCACGGCCTTGCTGATCGCGATGCAGCGCGTGATCCACTCGCGCTCCTCGTCGTCGAGGTCGCGGCCGGCGCGCTGGGCGTCCTCGACGGCCCAGTTGGCGTTCAGGACCATCCGGACCACCACCCAGTCGCGCGCGCGGTCCTCGTCGAGCCCAGCGACATCGACGAGGGTGTGGAACCGCCGACGCAGACCGTCGCGTACGTCGCCGGCCAGCTCGTCGTACCGGTTCCAGAGCATCGGCGCCGGCTCGCAGTGCGGGTCACCGGACAAGGCCTTCGGGTCGATCACCAGCCACTCGCCGCGCGCCGGGTCGCCGTCCGCCGGGGCGGCCAGCACGTTCTCGTAGTGCAGGTCGAAGTGGATGATCCGGTCGGCTCCGGTCTCGGCGAGCAGGTCGCGGCCCAGCGACAGGGCCTGCTCGCGGTAGCGATGCGGGATCGGGATGTCGCGCGGCTGAGCGGCGAGCGCGTCCAGCCAGCGCTCGACGAACGACGCAAGCGTGGCCAGCTGCGGAAGGGCCGGCACGTGGATCTCGGAGTAGAGGCCGGCGACGATCTCGCAGGCCTCGAGCACCGGGACCTCAGTGAGGTCGCGGCGAGGGAGCCGCTCCAGCAGCAGCGCGCGCCGATGCGGGTCGGCACGCAGGAGCCGGACAGCCCCACGCCCCTGCCAGTGCTGCAGGGCGACGGCCTCGTCCGCGCCCTCCACGTCGCCCGCGAACGCGATCTTGAGCACCGCCGGGGTGCCCGTCGCGTCGTGCACCGGCGCGACCAGCGAGCAGAAGCCGTGCCACAGCTCGTCGCCGTCGCGCGTCAGCTGCCAGTCGTCCAGCAGTCCCGCCAAGCGCCTCGGCAGCCCGTCCAGCCAGCTCCCCCAGTCCGGGCCCAGTGCGCGCTGCTTCTCGAGCCCAGGCGGCAGCACGAGACGGGAGACGGCCATGGTGAGGTCATCGTGGCACGGGCGTCGGAGCACACCCCTACGGTGGGTCCGTGGCGGCGTACGACTGGGACGAGCTGCGGGGGCTGAGCCTGGCCCGCCAGTTCCCGACCGGCGAGCGGGACGACGGGCTCGACCGGCTCGATGCGGCTGCCGTCGTCGAGACGGTGCGTCGGATCGGCCCGATCCAGTCCCAGACCGCCCGCTCGCCGTACGTCGCGATGGGCGCCCGCCTGCCGGGCGTCACCCACGCCGAGGTGACCGGGGCCTACGAGTCGCTGGGGATCGTGCGGGGCAGCACGATCCGCGGCACCGTCCACACCTCGACGGCCGACCACCACGCACTCCTGGACGCCACGACCCGGGTCGGTCAGCAGGCGCTCTGGCGGCGTCACCTCCCGCTGGAGCGGGCGTCCGTGGAGGACGTCTGGCGGGCGACCGAGGTGTTCGCGGCCGATGCGTGGCGCACGCCCGACGAGCTGCTCGACCACCTCCGCACCTGGCTGGTCGAGCACGACGAGGCGGTCCCGGCGAACGTCGACCAGGGGCTCGGGCGCTACCTCGCCTTCGGGCACGGCGGCCTCGTGCGGCGTCCGCTCCGCGGCGACTGGTCCGGCCAGGGCGGTGCGGGGTACCGCACGGCGAATGCCCTGCTGCCCGAGCGCGACCGGCCCGAGGATGCCCTGCTCGAGGCGGTCCGGCTGCACATCGCGTCCTACGGCCCGGCGACCCGGCGTGACGTCGCCTGGTGGTCCGGACTCGGCCTGCGTCAGGTCGACGAGCTCCTCGGACGGCTCGACCTCACCTGGCGCGACGGTCCGGGCGGTGCGGCGTACGCCGACGTGCCCGAGGCCGGCCCACCGCGCGAGCTCCCCGGCGTCCGCCTGCTCCCGGAGTTCGACGCGGTCCTGGTCGGCTACGACCCGAAGGCGCGCGACCGCTTCGTCTCGGCCGCCGACAACTCCCGCCTCTGGAACAAGAGCAACGGCTTCATGCTCGCTCCCCTGCTCGTCGACGGCCGGATCGGTGGCTACTGGCGGATCGAGGGCACGGGACGCGTGAAGACGCTCTCGGTCTCGACGTTCGCCGGCTCCCGCAAGCCCCGGTCGGGCGAGCTCGACCCGGCTGTCTCCGCGTTGTCGACGGCACTCGACGTGAGCCTCGGATCGGTCGCGGTCAGCCGCGCCTGACGCGGACCGAGCCGCAGCATCTCCGCGGCGAGCACGAGGCTCAAGATCGTCGTCCCGGCGACGCCGTACGCCGCTGCGCCCGGTGAGCCGGTGGCGAGCAGCGCGAAGAGGGCCGTCACGGACCCGCGTCCGACGATCGCCAGCGCAGACACGATCCGCTCCTCCCGCCGGTGCACCTCGCACGTCGCGAGCCCGACGATCAGGGCGACGGCGCAGGTCGCGAGCAGGCACTGGCATCCGGCGTACCACCAGGTGCGGCCGGGCGTCACCGCCACGAGCACGGCGGTGCCGGCCACCCAGCAGCCTCCGCTCAGGGCGCAGGTGGCGTGCCGCCCGTGCCGGACCAGGAAGGTGCGCTTGCCGAAGAGCCGGTCGCCGACGACGTCGCGGAAGTCCTTGAGCACGATCCGGCCGATGAAGCCGAGGTAGAGCCCGGCGAGCACCGCGAGGTCGGTGAGCCGAAGACCGCGACCGGCCAGCACGCCCAGGACGAACGGCAGGCCCACGAACAGCGCGGGCAGCACCAGGGGCGCCACCACCCCGCGGCGCGAGAGCCGGAACGGCGGCAGCGAGTACGCCGCAGCCAGGACGAGTCCGCCGAGAGTGAGCAGCAGCGCCGTCCGACCCTCGGTGGCTGCCGAGGACGCCGCCACCAGCGCGCCGCCCGTGGCCAGGTGTCGCAGGTCGGCGGCCACCGCCGTCCCGGTCACGAGCGGGCGCCTGCGGTCACCCGCGAGGTTGACCCGGTCGATCTCGAGATCCGCCAGGTCGTTGCAGCTGACCGCGTAGACGACGAACGCCGACACGCAGACCAGCAGCCGGGCGACGGCCACCACGTCGGTCGCGCGACCGGCCAGAGCCAGGCCGACCAGCCCGGAAAGGGCCAGCAGGAGGATCACCGCCGGGCGGGCGACCAGAAGGGTCAGCCGCAGCCGGGCGATCACTTGTTGCTCCCGTAGCCGCCGGTGCCGTAGAGGGCCATCAGGACCAGGGCGATGATCCAGGGCGAGAACAGCACCACCCCACCGATGACGAAGACGGCCACCGTCAGGCCGATGCGGCGTCTGGAACCTTCACGTCGATCGCTCATGACGCCAGTCAGCCTCACCGGCCCCGCCTCGTGCATGGGCCCGGGTACTCAACCCGAGCGGTCCCGACGGGTCAGGCGTGCGTGCCGACGACGTACGCCGTGGCGACCGAGCGACGCACCACGGAGTCCTTCGTGCCGCTCCTCCAGAGCCGGACCGTCCACGGCTGCGAGCCGCGGTCGACCCCGTCGCCGGCCGGCGGACCGTAGACGCTGCCGTGCGTGCACGAGTAGAACCCGACCCACTTCGGGTGGGTCGGAATCGTGCCCCAGGCTCCGCCGACGCGCACCGAGCAGGCCTGCCCGTTGGCCAGGTCGAGGTCCAGCGGGCTCGGCGTCGAGGGCGCGGTGACCGCACCCAACGTGCCGCGGTACCTCACCCGGACCAGCTTGTGCACCCGGGCGTCGCGCACGCAGAGGACGGTGTGGTGCTGGGACGCCCCAGCACGCCGGCAGGTAGGCCGCGCTCGGGTAGCAGGTGTAGATGTCGTCGTCGACGGCCGAGGTGGCAGAGCCGTCGCAGTCGGCCTTCACGTCCTTCATCCGGTGGACGGTCCAGCCGGCGCTCGGGTGTCCGGTGGCGTCGACCGGGCGCACCACTTTCACGTCGGTCGTGCCGGAGGACGCCCCGTGCGCGGCGTACGCCGATCCCAGGGCGAAGGCGCCGCCGACCAGCGCGGCTGCGAGGGCGAACGGGACGACGAGCGGTGCGAGACGCATGGGGACCTCCGAGTCGAGACGATTGCCCCTGAGACGCGCCGACCCGGTCGTCAGTTGCGCGGCGACCGGCCGCGCAGCACGACGTCGGCGGGGAGGTGTCGCTTGCCGGGCACCGGGTGTCGCTCCTCGCGGACGTCGACCAGGACCTCGGCGGCAAGACGCCGCCAGAACGCCGCGGCCCGCGGGTTCTCGTCCTGGAACGCGATCAGCCACTGCCCCGGGTCGCGCCGGATGACGCTACGGGCGAGCTCGGAGGCGACACCGCCCCCGCGGGCCGAGCGGGAGACGAAGAACTCGCCGATCGTCCGACCCCGACCGCCGTCGGCGAGAGCCACCGGACGCACCAGGGCGAAGCCGCACGGGATGTCGCCGAGCCACGCCACGTAGCACGTGACCCGGGCGTCGTTCAGGTAGGTCATCAGGCGCTCGACCTGGAACAGTCCGTCCGCGCCCGGCGACGTGTGGCGGAACTCGGACAGGTCGTGCTGGTACAGCTGCCACAGCCGCTCCAGGACGGGGTGGCCCTCACGGCCGACCGGCTCCACCCGGAACGGCCAGACGGCGTCGGTCACCAGGTCGGCGATGCCCTCGGGGAGCAGCCCCAGCAGCGGGAGCTCGCGAAGGGTCGCCCACAACGGCTGGTAGTGGTTCTCGGCGGACTGCGCCTGCGCCTCCTCGCCACCGAGCACCGGCTCGCCGACCGGCACGTCGACCAGGAAGTACGACGCGCGGCGGCCGCCGTGGTCGCCGTCGAAGAGGTGACGCAGGACCGTGCCCTGGAGCGAGCACTCCTCGGCCAGCTCACGCACCGCGGCCTCGGCGGCCGGCTCCCCCGGCTCGATCCCGCCGCCGGGCAGCACGGCGTACTCCAGACCGTCGAGACGACGGGCCATCACCAGCAGCTTGGACCCGCGGACGACCACGGCCACCGCCCGCGGCTCGGGGCTCCCGAGAGGGACCCGGAGCTCGGGGATGTCGGGCGTCACCTCTTGCCGGCCTTCTCCCCCACCGGTGACGTCGAGAGCGCGGCGATGAAGGCCTCCTGCGGCACCTCGACCCGGCCGACCATCTTCATCCGCTTCTTGCCCTCCTTCTGCTTCTCCAGCAGCTTGCGCTTGCGCGTGATGTCGCCGCCGTAGCACTTGGCGAGGACGTCCTTGCGCAGCGCCCGCACGGTCTCGCGCGCGATCACCCGCGCTCCGACGGCCGCCTGGATCGGCACCTCGAACTGCTGCCGCGGGATCAGCTCCTTGAGCTTCCCGGCCAGCATGACGCCGTAGGAGTAGGCCTCGTCACGGTGGACGATCGCGCTGAACGCGTCGACCGGGTCGCCGTGCAGGAGGATGTCGACCTTGACCAGGTCGGCCGCCTGCTCACCGGTGGGCTCGTAGTCGAGCGAGGCGTAGCCCTTGGTGCGCGACTTGAGCTGGTCGAAGAAGTCGAACACGATCTCGGCCAGCGGCAGGGTGTAGCGCAGCTCGACCCGGTCGGCCGAGAGGTACTCCATGCCGAGCAGCGAGCCGCGCTTGTTCTGGCAGAGCTCCATGATCGTGCCGATGAAGTCGGCCGGACTGAGGATCGTCGCCCGGACGACCGGCTCGCGCACCTCGGCGATCTTGCCCTCGGGGTACTCGCTGGGGTTGGTGACCTCGTGCTGGACGCCGTCCTCCATGGTGACCTGGTAGACGACGTTGGGGGCGGTGGAGATCAGGTCGAGGCCGAACTCCCGCTCCAGGCGCTCGCGCACGATCTCCATGTGGAGGAGGCCCAGGAACCCGCACCGGAACCCGAAGCCGAGCGCACCGGAGGTCTCCGGCTCGTAGCGCAGGGCGGCGTCGTTGAGCTGGAGCTTGTCGAGCGCCTCGCGCAGGTCGGGGTAGTCGTCGCCGTCGATCGGGTAGAGCCCGGCGAAGACCATCGGGTTGGGCTGCTGGTAGCCGCCCAGAGGCGTGGTGGCGCCGTGGTGCTGGCTGGTCACCGTGTCTCCGACCCGCGACTGGCGCACGTCCTTCACGCCGGTGATGAGGTAGCCGACCTCACCGACCCCCAGGTCGCCGGCCTTGACCGGCTCGGGGCTGATCACGCCGACCTCGAGCATCTCGTGCACCGCACCGGTCGACATCATCTTGATCCGGTCGCGGTGGCTCAGCTTGCCGTCGACCACGCGCACGTAGGTCACCACGCCGCGATAGGTGTCGTAGACCGAGTCGAAGATCAGCGCCCGCGCCGGGGCGTCGGCGTCACCGACCGGGGGCGGCGTCTGCCGCACGATCTCGTTGAGCACCGCCGGCACGCCCTCGCCGGTCTTGGCGCTGACGCGCAGCACCTCGTCGGGCTCGCAGCCGACGATGTGGGCGATCTCCTCGGCGTACTTCTCCGGGTTGGCGCTGGGCAGGTCGATCTTGTTCAGCACCGGGATCACGTGCAGGTCGGCGCCGATCGCGAGGTAGAGGTTGGCCAGCGTCTGCGCCTCGATGCCCTGCGCCGCGTCGACCAGGAGGACGGCCGCCTCGCACGCCTCCAGCGACCGCGAGACCTCGTAGGTGAAGTCGACGTGGCCCGGCGTGTCGATCATGTTGAGCACGTAGGTGCCCGGCTCGGCCCCCTGGTCGTTGCCGGCCTGGACGGTCCAGGGCATCCGCACGGCCTGGCTCTTGATCGTGATGCCGCGCTCGCGCTCGATGTCCATCCGGTCGAGGTACTGCGCGCGGGCGCTCCGCTCGTCGACCACGCCGGTCAGCTGCAGCATCCGGTCCGCCAGCGTCGACTTGCCGTGGTCGATGTGCGCGATGATGCAGAAGTTCCGGAGGACCGCGGGGTCGGTACGACCCGGCACGGGCGCGGACGGGTTGGGCACGGCAGACCTTTGCAGGAACGAGCGGGATCGGTCCTCCCGATTGTTCCACGCAGCGCCCGCCGACCCGGATTCGTGGCGACGGTCCGCGGGGCTCGTTCGACGAGGTGGGCGGGGAGACCCACCCCCCTGGGAGTCCCCCCGCCGCCTTCCCCGTAGTGCCCGCCACCCATCCCCCCGGTTGGGTGGCGGGACATCCGTGGTCGTCCACTGGACGACGTGCTCACCCTGCCCGTCCGGGGAGACCCGGGTCTGTCATGTAGATGACACAACGCCACACGTCGGGGACGGCTCGGCAGCGTCAGCCGGCCACGCTGTTGAGGCTGGCCGCCTGGAGCACGGTCTTGACCTGGAACGGCGTGAGCCAGGGGTGCTTGCTGCGCATCAGCGCCACCATGCCCGCGACATGCGGCGCCGCGAAGCTGTTGCCGGTGGCGGTGATCGAGCCGCCGTTGGCCCAGGCGACGTCCACGTCGATGCCCCGGGCGCCGAACTCCACCGGCGGGCGCGGGTTGTAGGCCAGCCCCATCGCCTCGCCGCCCGACCGCGCCGCGACGGAGACCACCGAGGCGTACTGCGAGGGGTACGTCGGGCCGGGCAGGTTGTTGGCGGCGCACACGAGCACGGTCCCGGCGAAGTACGCCTCGTCGGCGACCTCGTGAAGAGGGGCGAACATCGCGTCCGACTTGCTCGACAGCGACAGGTTCGCGACGTGCATGCCGTGCTGGACGCTCCACTCGACGCCGGCGTGCAGCAGGGCCCCACGGCCCTTGAGGTTCGCGCCGAGCACCCGCACCGAGTAGATCTCCGCCTGGGGCGCGAGGTCCCGGATGATCGCCGCGCAGGCCGTCCCGTGGCCGACCAGGTCGTCGTGCCGCCCCTCGCGCTCGACGTACCCCAGCTCGGCGTCCGGGTCGAGCTCGAAGGCGACCGCGCCGGTGACTCCCCCCACCCGGGGGTGATCCGCGTCGACCCCGCTGTCGACCACCGACACCTTCACGCCGGCGCCGGTCGCCCCGCCGAAGGCCCACTCGCGGACACCGTCGAGGGGCAGGGCGACGACCTCGGCGAGGGAGCCGCGGTCGAAGGCGCCCGACCACTCCGGCACCAGGGTCACCGGGACCCTCCCGGCCCCCGGTCCCACTGCTCCACCAGCCGGAGCACCTCGCTGCCCAGCCTGGCCAACGGTGGGGCGTCCTCGTCCGGACCGGCCGCACGACGCGCGGGGTCGGCGAGCATCGCCATCAGCCCGGCGAGCGTCCCCAGGACGTTCAGCGTCCAGTCGCTGGCCTCGTCGACCACCGGGTCGAGCACGGACGCGACGCCCAGGACCTCGCCCTCGGCGTCCAGCATCGGCGCGGCGTAGATCGCGGTCGGGACGTAGTTGGTCGACTCGGCCACGTCTCGGGCGAACCGGGCGTCGGACCGGACGTCGCGGACGGCGATCGGCTGGCCGGACATCGCCGCCCAGCCCGCGATGCCCCGGCTCACCGGGATGGTCACCCCGACGATCTCGTCGGCTCCGGCGCCGTCGGAGGCCACGAACCTCAACGTCTCCCCCGCGTCGTCGACGAGGGCGATCGAACAGGCTGCGGCGCCGAACAGGGCGCGGGTGGCCTCGACGCAGCGGCCGAGTGCCGGGTCGACTCCGGGAGCGGTCGTCATGCCCGCACCGTACTGATGAGACCCGGGCCGCTCCCAGAGATTCTGTTGCTGACCTGACAGTCGGGGCCCGCGGATCCTTGATAGGACTAGACCCGTGATCGTTCCCAAGGTTCTGCAGTCGCTGCCGGACCCGGACGCGAAGGTTCTCCTCCGGGCCGGGAAGGTGAACACCTATGCCCGCCGCGACGTGCTGGTCAACGAGGGCGACGTCGCCGACTCGTTCCACATCGTGCTGGACGGCCGCGCCGCGGTGAGAGTGACCACGCCCACCGGCGAGAGCGCGATCGTCAACATCGTCGGCCGCGACGACCACTTCGGCGAGGTCTCGCTGATCGGCCTGGACGACCCGCGTCGCACGGCTAGCATCGTCGCCCTGGAGCCCATGCGGACCCTGAGCATCCCCGCGGGCGTGTTCCGCGACCTGCGCGACCGCAACCCGCGACTGGAGCAGCTCGTCTCGGCGATCCTGGCCCGCCGCGTCGACGAGCTGTCCGCGCAGCTGGTCGAGGCGATGTACGACTCCCTGGAGAGCCGGGTGCTGCACCGTCTCGTCACCCTCGCCGAGACCTACGCCTCCTCCTCCTCCTCCTCGCAGGCGATCACGATCCCGCTCACCCAGGACGAGCTGAGCCAGCTCGTCGGCGGAGCGAGGCCGACGGTCAACCAGATCCTGCGCCGCCTCGTCGACGAGGGCGTGATCACGGTCGGACGCGGACGGATCGGGGTTCCCGACCAGGGCGCCCTGGAGCGTCGCTCAGGCTGAGCCCGGCACGATCCGCCCACCGAACGACGCTGACCTGGCGATTGCGTGACGCCGGACGACGCTGACCTGGCGATGACGTGCTGCATCGATGCCGGGTCGACCTCGAAACCGAGCACGTCATCGCCAGGTCAGCGTCGTCCGGCGTCACGCAATCGCCAGGTCAGCGTCGTGGCTGCGGAACACCTCTGCCCCGCCGGAGCCGGCCCTTGGTCAGGTCGACGAAGCGGTCGGTGAGGATCAGCAGGAGCAGCGGCAGGTAGCCCGTGGCCGGCACGAGCAGCATCACGGCCAGGGCCAGGCCGAACGTCGCGGTCACGCCGAAGGCCAGCCAGGGGTCGGGAGAGACGTCGGAGTCGCGCAAAGAGCGGTCGCGGTGGACGAGGAGGCTGACGAAGGCCAGCAGGACGGAGCTCATGGCCATGGTGCCGACGTACAGCAGCTTGGTCAGCGGCTGGTCGCTGACTCCTCCGCGCGCCGAGACCAGCGCGGTTGGGAAGGGCAGGAAGACGATGGTCACCGACCAGAGCATGAGCAGCATCGTGATCGGGTCGCTCGAGGCGACGAGATGCCGGAGCATGCGGTGCTGGGTCAGCCACAGGTTGGCGATCACCGCGAAGCTGAGGAAGAAGGCCCCGATGAGGGGCCGGCTCCTGTGCAGCAGCTCCGAGACCGAGCCACCCGACGCCAGCTCGCCGGCCAGGTCGACCAGCGGCAGCACGAGCAGGGTGATGGCGATGGCCACGATCGCGTCCACGAACGTGAGGAGTCGGTCGAGATCGCGCGCTCGCTCCCGCTCGGCGTTCGTCTCGCTCATGGCAGGAGGTTAGGCCGTAGGCGAGGATGTTCGGGTGCCTGCCATCGACTCGACGATCCCGCACGGACGGACCGCGCGCCGGCTGGAGTGGGGTCACCTGCCCCCACACGTCCGGGGCCTGGTCGAGGAGCGCTGCGGCTCGGAGGTGGTGACGGCCGCCTCGCAGGACTCCGGCTACACCCCCGGCTTCGCCTCGGTCCTGACCTGCGCCGACGGCTCGCGGCACTTCGTGAAGGCCGCGTCCACCGCCGCCCAGGCCATGTTCGCGCGGTCCTACCGCGAGGAGGCCCGCAAGCTCGGCGCGCTCCCCGAGACCGCACCCGCGCCTCGGTTGCTGTGGTCGGAGGACGCCGACTGGGTCGTGCTCGGCCTCGAGTACGTCGAGGCCTCGGCACCGCGTCGCCCGTGGCGGACCGACGAGCTGGACCGCACCCTCGACGCGCTGGAGGTCGTGGCCGACGTCCTCACGCCGGTCCCCGACGCGCTCCACCTCGACCCGATCACCGAGGAGCTGGCGGGCTGGGAGGCGTTCTGGGACGACGTCCGGGCCCACGACGACCGTCCGCACGCCGACGAGGCGGCCGCGCTGGCGGCCTCGGCCGCGGAGGCCGTGGCCGGAGACACGGTCGTCCACACCGACGTCCGCGACGACAACGTGTTGCTGGCCGCCGACGGACGCACGCTGCTCTGCGACTGGAACTGGCCGACAGCCGGGGCGCCGTGGGTGGACTCGCTGATCACGCTCATCGGACCACGCGGGGACGGCGTGGACGTCGAGTCGGTGATCGCGACGCGGCCGCTGCTGCGCGACGTACCCGCTGAGCACCTCGACCGCACGCTCGCACTCGTCTGCGGCTACTTCCTGAAGTCCGCCCTCGAGCCGGTGCCGCCGACCTCGCCGTACATCCGCGAGGTCCAGCGCTGGCAGGGAGAGGTCTGCTGGGACTGGCTGGGTGAGCGTCGGGGTTGGCGGTGACCGCTCCGCGCGCGGTGGGTGTGCGGCTTCCCTACGCCGAGGTACCCGGAGCGGTCAGGGACTGGGTGGAGGCGACGCTGGGCTCACCGGTCGCCTCCTGGGCCGATCAGGTCGGCGGCATGTCGCCGGGATGTGCGACCCGGCTGGTGACAGCCGACGGTCGCCGCGCCTTCGTCAAGGCGGTGGGCATCGAGCTCAACCCTGCGTCACCGACGCTCTTCCGGCGCGAGATCGAGGTGCTCGAGAGGATCGGACCGGACCCTCTGTGGGCCGATCTCCAGGCGACGTACGACGACGGCACGTGGGTCGCGCTGCTGCTCGAGGACGTGCCGGGAGGCCATCCCGACCTCGCCGACGACTCCGAGATGGAGTCGCTCCTCTCCGCGACCGACCGCCTCGTCGAGACGCTCGGGCGGATCCCCGTACCGACGGGACCGACCGCCTCCACCCTGGGACAGCCCGGCCTCATCGACGTCCAGGAGCGCTTCCGCGCTTGGTCCACCGCCCTCGACCATGTCGCGGAACTACCGGACGACCTCGCACCGGCTGACCTGCGCCGCTCCCCCGATCGGCTGCTCCGGCTCGTCTCCCTGCTCGATGCTCCACCCGACGAGCCCACCCAGCTGACGCACTGGGACATCCGCGTCGACAATCTGCTGCGCCCTGAGCCCGGCCGGATCGTCTTCGTCGACTGGGGTGCCGCCGCGGTCGCGCCCGCGTGGACCGACCCGCTCCTGGCCAGGTTCGAGCGCGTGGAGGAGGCATGGTTCGACGAGTCCGTGAGTCGCTCGCCGGCCCTCAGCACGGCGGGCGACGACGTGGTGACGGCGTTCCTCGTCGCGTTCGGCGTCGCCCTGGCTTGGCAGTCCCTGCAACCTCCGGCGGACGTCGGGCTGCCCACGCTCAACGACTTCCGCCGCACCCAGGCGCGGCGGGCCCTCACCGCGGCTGCTCGACGGCTCGGATGAGGCGAGTCGCGCGGACCTCGGTGGATTTCGGGCGCTCAAGCGCCCCGCTGGTAACTTTGGCCGTCGCGTGTGCGAGTGATCCAGCGTGCGCGCCCACACTCTGCGGCTCACTACGAGCAGCACCCAGCAACCACCGACCGAAGGCTCATCAGTGGCGAACATCAAGTCCCAGATCAAGCGGAACAAGCAGAACGAGAAGCGTCATCAGCGCAACAAGGCCGTCAAGTCCGAGCTGAAGACGCTGGTTCGCAAGTTCCGCGAGGCCGCGGACGCCGGCGACAAGGACACCGCCCTCGAGGCCGGTCGGGTCGCCACCCGCAAGCTCGACGTGGCCGTGTCCAAGGGCGTCATCCACAGCAACCAGGCCGCCAACCGCAAGTCGGCCATCATGAAGCGCGCCTCGTCGCTCTGACCCGAGCCGCTCACCGACCAGGCGTCGACCCCATGGGGTCGGCGCCTTCGTCGTCTCTGCTCAGGCTCGGTCGCGCAGCCCGGTGACGGTGAGGACCAGCCGCTCCAGGGTGTACGGCGCGTCGCTGGCAGCTCCCTTGATGTCGGCGTCGGCCTGGGCGATGGTCCGGATGGACCGGGCGATCGCCGCCTCGCTCCACCCGCGGGACTGGTCGCGGATCGTGCGCACCTTCCACGGGGGTACCCCGACCTCCCGCGCCAGGTCGGCGTCGCGCAGGCCGCGAGCCGCGCACAGGTAGCGGGCGATGCCGCGCGCGGAGCCGGCGAACGCCGAGGTGACCAGCACCGGCGCGGTGCCGCCGTCGAGCGCCCAGCGCAGCTCCTCGAGAGCCGCGCGACGGCGTCCCCAGAAGGCCGCGTCCGCCACGGCGAACGACTTCGCCTCCGCGCGGCCACCGAAGTAGCGCTTCACCTTCTCCTCGGTCAGCGTCTCCCCGGGAAGTCGCCGGCCAGCTGGTCGGCCGCGGCCGCCAGGGAGCGCAGGTCCTGCCCGACCGCCTGCACGAGAGCGGCCGCCGCCTCTGGCTCGATCGTGGCGCCGTGGACGCGCGCCTCGGCGACGACGAACCCGGGGTACTCCGAGGCACGGAGCTCCTCGGACTTGATCTCCGTCACGGCAGGGAGCTTGCGCAGCCGGGTCAGCACCCCCGACCCCTTCTGGCCACCGCCGTGGACCAGGACCACCGCGACGTCGTCGGCCGGCGCCGCGGCGTAGTCCAGCAGTCCGTCGACGGAGTCGTCCGGGAGGTTCTCCAGTCCGCGGACCACCACGCACCGGGTACTGGAGAACAACGAGGGCGCGGCCAGCTCGCCGATCGCACCGGCACCCAGGCCCAGCGCCAGGGACTCGCTGATCTCGGCCTCGGCGTCGTGACGTCGCACGGCGTCGCGGACTCCCGCGACGGTGCGCTCGGAGAGGAACTCCTCCTTGCCGGTCACGAGAGTCACCCGGCCGAGGACGTCAGCGGCACTGGGACCTCGCATGGAGGCAGCCTGGCACACGCCACCCCCGGCCGGACTGGGACGTCTGCCCTCCCGGACACGCTCGCCCTACCCTGACGTCGTGTCGATCTCCAGGCGGGGCGTGTTGCAGGGCGGGCTGGCGGCAGGACTGGGCTGGGGGCTGGCGACGGCCGATCCGGTGGTCGCCGCGGCCGCGGCTCCGGGACTCACCGGACCTCGGAGCCTGCGCGCCCAGCCCGAGATCGCCGTCGTCGGGGCCGGCCTCGCCGGCCTCACCTGCGCCTACGAGTTGGCGAAGCACGGCGTCTCCTGCACGGTCTACGAGGCCAACCCGCATCGGCTCGGCGGCCGGTGCTGGACGTCGCGCGGGTGGGCCCACGGCCAGACCGCCGAGCACGGCGGCGAGTTCATCGACACCGTCCAGCACTCCATCCGCCGCCTCGTGGCCGAGCTGGGCCTCGAGCTGGACGACCTCGGTCCGCTCCCGGCAGGCCGTCCCCCGGCGCGCAACCGCTTCTTCCTGCGCGGGGCGCGGCGCGGTGAAGGCGCCGTCTACGAGGGCTACCACCTCCTGCGCGCCGCTGCTGATCGGGACTCACGGCGGGTGGGGTCCTTCCGCTACGACCGCGCCGGGCACGCGGCCAGGCGGCTCGACGAGCAGACGGCCGCCGAGTGGCTCCACGAGGTGTTGGGCCGCAGCCATCCGCTGCTCGCCGTCGAGACCACGCAGTACATGTCCGAGGAGTACGGCCTGGACCTGCAGCACCTCAGCGCCGTGAACATGGTGATGGAGAACGCCAGCGGCGGCCTGCCCTCGGACGAGCGCTTCCACGTGCGCGGGGGCAACGACCAGATGGTCACCGAGCTGGCCGCGCGGCTGCCCGTGGGCACCGTCGTCCAGGACGCGCGGCTGACCTCGCTGCGACGTCGCAGCGACGGCCGCTACCGGCTGGGCTTCGAGTCGGCACCGCGACGACTCGCCGACGTGGTGGTTCTGTGCGCGCCGTTCGCCGCTCTGCGCCATGCCGATCTCGGCGGCTCCGGACTGAGCCACCGCAAGCTCGACTGCATCCAGCACCTCGGGATGGGGACCAACGCCAAGGTGCTGCTGGAGCTGGACCGGCACGTGACCCACTACGGACCGACCGCCACCTCACGCTGGTCCGGCGAGTTCTACGACCGCCGCGTGGACACCTGGGCGTCCTCCTTGGCCCAGCGGGGACGCACCAGCCTGCTCACGGTGTACTCCGGCGGCTCGGTGGGCGCGTCGTACGACGTGTCCAGCGCGCACGGTCCGGCTCCGCGCCACGTGGCGCGGCACGCCCTCGCCGAGATCTCCCGCGCCGTGCCCGGGCTCGAGGCGGGCTACACCGGGCAGGCCTGGGTCGACGCGTGGGTGCACGACCCGCACACGCACGGCTCCTACGCCGCCTTCCGGCCCGGACAGTTCACGAAGTGGTGGGGCTTCGTCGGCAAGCCGGAGCACCACGTGCACTTCGCGGGTGAGCACACCTCGATGCGCGCCCTGGGCTACCTCGACGGCGCGGTGGCCACCGGCCGCCGAGCGGCCCGGGAAGTCCGCGCCAAGCTCTAGCACCTTCGGGTCGTCCGCCTGAGGTGGGGCGATAGCCCCACCTCAGGCGGACGACCCGGATTTCAGTGGCCGAGGGTGACCGCTGACAGCCGGCCGTCCTGCTCCACCACGGCGATGGTGCCGGTCAGGTCGGTTCGCAGCACGCGGGCGCCGGTCGCGGCCAGCCCCGAGACGGTCTCCGGTGCCGGCTGACCGTAGTCGTTGTCGGAGCCGACCGAGACCAGCGCCAGCCGCGCGTGCAGCGACTGCAGGAAGGGAAGGTCCTGGTATCTGCTGCCGTGGTGAGGCACCTTCAGGACGTCGACCCGCAGGCCGGGCAGCGTCGCGGCCAGCCGCTGCTGCCCCTCGGGCTCGATGTCGCCGGTGAGCAGGAGGGTCACGCCGCGGACCCGCGCGAGCAGCACGACGCTCGCGTTGTTGGCCGTGCTCCCGTCTCCTGGCCCGGCCGAGGGCGAGTCCGGCAGCGGCCACAGGGCCTCGAGGGTGAGGTCTCCGACCCGGCGGGGCTCGGAGTACGGCGCCACCGTCGTCGGCACGCCGGCCCCGGCGGCGGCGTGCTCGACCGAGGACACGCCGTCGGGCGGGTCCTGCAGCCTGCTCACCCAGACCTGCCCCACCCGACGGCCGGCCAGCACCCCGGGGAACCCGTCGACGTGATCGGCATGGAAGTGGGTGAGCACCACCAGCGGCACGCTGCGCACGGCGAGCGCGTCGAGGCACGCCTTCATCGGTCGGGGATCGGGCCCGGCATCGACCACCACCGCCGTGTGCGCGATCCCGGTGTTCAGCACGAGCCCGTCTCCCTGCCCGACGTCGCAGGCGACCATGACCCAGCCGCCCGGCGGCCAGCCCGGCGTCGGCAGCCGCACGAGCACGGCGGCGACCAGCAGCCCACAGCAGGCGAGTCCCGTGGATCGATGGCGCAGCAGTCGCGGCGCGCCCACCGCGACCACGACGCACCCGATGGTCAAGACGGCCAGCGCCAGCGGACCCGTGCTCCAGGACACCGCCGCCGACGGCAGCCCCGCTGCGCGCTCGGCGACCGCGACCAGCCAGGCGACGCACCATCCCGCAGCCCACCCGAGGACTCGGCCGCCGGCGGGCCAGACCAGCGTGGTCAGACCGCCGGCGAGCCCCAGGACGGTGGCGGGGCCGACCACCGGAGCGGCGGCGAGGTTCGCGACCACGGCCACCAGGCTCACCTGGCCCGAGATCGCCGCGACGAGGGGTGTGCAGGCCAGCTGAGCGGCCGCCGGGACGGCGACGGCCTCGGCGAGCCACCGCGGCATCCAGCGCCCCATCGCAGAACGCCACGACGGCGCGAGCAGGAGGATCCCGGCCGTGGCCAGTACCGACAGCGCGAAGCCCACCGAGGTCGCGAGCGCCGGGTCGAGGAGCAGCAGCGCGACCAGGGCGACGCCCAGCGCCCGCGTCCCCCGGTCGGCACCGCCCTCGGCCATCCCCACCAGGGCGACGATTCCCATCGCGGCGGCCCGCAGCACGCTCGGCTCGGTCCGCGCCAGCAGCACGAAGCCGAGGATCCCGAGCGCACCGACGGCGTAGAGCCACCGGCCACGGACCCGGAGCCAGCGAGCGACCGTCACGGCGAAGCCCACCACCAGTGTCAGGTTGGTCCCCGAGACAGCAAGAAGGTGCGTCAGGCCGGTGCGGCGGAAGTCTTCGACCAGCTCTGGGTCGAGGTCCGTGTCGTCACCGTCGACCAGCGCCGGAACCAGCACCCGGCGGTTGCTCGGGAGGCCGGCCACCGACTCGCGCAACGCCGCTCGGACACACCCCGAGGCCGTCCACCACGGATCGGGTCCAGCGCGGATGTCCGGCAGCTCCTCGGAGGAGAGCATCGCGGCCACGTCACCGCCTGACGCGCTCGCCACGTGGCCGGAGACGCGCACCGTCGCGCCGAGCGGGACCGACTGCCACTCAAGACGTCGCCCCAACACCAGCATCGGCTGGCGCAGGCGAAGCACATGCCCCCGGGCGAGCACCTCACGCGTGGTGAGCCGCACGAGCACCTCCACGCCGAACCTCCCCTGGATGCGTCGCGGGTCGCTGGAGACGACCCCGGTCACCGTCACCGCGGCGCGCTCGTCGGCGAGCCGGGTGAGGGGGTTGTGCGTCACCTGCTCGTGGTGGACTCCGGACACGAACGCGACGGCGGCGTAGAGGACTACGGCTGCGACCACCGCCAACCCAGTGCCGCGGCCGCGGCGTCGGGCGAGGACCGCGCCGCCCACGACGAAGAGCACGCCGACGAGGACCGCGCCGACCCATCCGAGCCCGGCTCCGGCCAAGGCACCCGCCCAGGCGAAGCAGGCCAGCCACACGGTCCGCAGATCCGGCGGTCGCGAGGACTCTCCCCCGGTCGAGACAGCTCGAGTCGACACGCGTCAGAGGGTGACGAGCGGGGTGAGCTTGGCCAAGGTGGCCTCGCCGACACTCACATCTCAACCTCTAACACATGAACACCTACAAGCGGCCCCAGCCGGTGTACACGCACCGACCAGGGCCTAGGCCCAACGGTCAAGAAAGGACCGACGAACCATGGCTACATCATCCCAAGGCGGTACCCGCAAACTCCCCAAGGCGCCCAAGCGTCGTCCGAGGACGTACTACAACGACCACCCGGACACGCGCCCCTGTCCTCCGTGGTGCTGGATCGTCACGGACAACCCGGATGGCAGCTACACGCACGACATCAGCGGCACCGTCGAGCCGAGGCGGATGTTCGAGGTCGAGCACACGACGCACCGCCGCTATCCCGTCGTGGCGTCGCTCTACACAGGTCACGTCGCGCGGGGCGGAGCAGATCTTGCCGACACGGCGACCATCGAGCTGAACCTGCGCCAGGTGGGGCAGCGGGAGCCGCGCATCGATGTCGCGCTCAGACACAACGTCTGGGAACAGGGCAAGGGCTGGGTGCCTGAGTACGACTATCAGCGACTCAAGCTCTCCATCGAGGACGCGAGGGAGCTGTCCGCGATGCTCGCCCATGTCGTGGCCCTCAGCGAGCTGGAGCCCGAGTCATGAACGGCTGTCGAGTCTCCTGGTGTGCCGGTGACCACGTGTTGTCCGAGGGAGACCACTGGGCCAACCCAGGCGATGAGGCCTGGCCATCGGTGCCCGCGGCCTTCGGCGCCAGCGGAATCATCGCCCATCCGACGTGGGGCGAGGTAGACGGGCTCATGCCGGCGGTCGCGCTGTGGGTGAACGACTGGGACCAGTCGCTCGACCTCTGTCCAGCACACGCACGCGAGTTGGCCGCGCAGCTCATCAGGGCCGCAGAGGCGGCAGAGGAGACGCTGGCGAGCCTGGTCTAGCCTGACCTCGCCGGGAACCATCACACCGGCAAGGCGCCCGCCGCCCGTCTGACGGGGTGGCGGGCGCCTTCACGTGGGCGCCGGGCCGGCACGCTGACCAAATTGGGGACGAAGAGGGCTGAGGGCCGGTGACACGATGCGCCCGCTGAGCCGTGACGGGTCCCAGCATCCGACGCCCGCTGTACGCCTCTCCTCGTTCAGCGGGCGTCGTCATGTGTGCCGCTTGGGCCACCCAGCTCGGTCCGCGCCTGTGTCGGGATGATGGGTTGATGGCTTCGACGTCGACTCAGATTCTCGAATTGCTGTTGGCGTTCGGTCTGTCCACCCTGGTTGGGCTCGAGCGTGAGCTGCGCGGCAAGAGTGCTGGTGTGCGTACCCAGGCGATTGTCGGTACGTCGTCGGCGCTGATCCTGTTGGTCAGCAAGTACGGCTTTTCTGACGTGCTCGGTCCCCACGTGGTGCTGGACCCCAGCCGGGTTGCCGCCCAGGTGGTATCCGGTATTGGGTTCCTGGGGGCCGGTCTGATCATCACCCGGCAGGGCGCGATCCGTGGGCTCACCACCGCCGCCGCGGTCTGGGAGACGGCCGCGATCGGCATGGCAGCGGGAGCCGGGCTGTGGGAACTGGCGGTCACAGTCACCGTGTTGCACTTCGTGATCGTGGTCGGGTTCACGGCTCTGGTCGCGCGTCTGCCTGGAGCACTCGGCGGTTCGGCGCGACTTCACATCGTGTACCGCGACAGTCGAGGAGTTCTGCGTGAACTGCTTCGCGAGTGCAGTGCCAGGGGGTGGATCCTCACGGCCATGGCCGCGGACCCCCCAGGCGATGAGCGAGTGCTGGGCCAGTCCCTCAGCCCGGCCGATCACGACGACGTGGGCGTGCTGCTCACCCTCAGTGGGCGTGGCGTTCATCAGGCGTCCAACGTCCTGGGTGCCATCGATGGTGTCCGGGCGATCGACAGGGTCGACGAGGAAGCCGAGTAGAGGTCCAACCACTCGATGCCGAGGGCACGCGCGCGCCCTCGGGGAGGGCGCTGGCAGGCGGGCTGGCGATGAGGCGTTAGCAGCAAGTGCAGTCTGGGCTGCGTCCTCGAGCGTCGAATGGTGCGCTCACACAAGGCCCTGAATCAGGTACACGGCACCGAGGCCAAGGGCAACGACGGCCAGGAGTAGCCGCAGGGACCGTTCCGGCAGTCTCGGTTGCGCCAGGGCGCCGACGTAGCCGCCAGCCAATCCACCCAGTCCGCAGGCCACCCCGATGGGCCAGTCCGGGGCGATGGATCCGTGAGCGAACTGTGAGAGCACGGCGAACGCAAGGGACCCGATGATCGATGTGACGAACGTGGCGGCCAGCGCGGCCGGGGCGACAACAGCCACCGCCATGCCGGAGCCGACCAGGATCGGACTCAGGATGGAGCCACCGCCAATCCCGTACACACCTCCCACGATGCCCACCACGAATGCCAGGGCCTGGATGGAAGGGTTGGAAAGAGGTTGGCGTGCCTGAGGCGGTCTGAGGGTATGGGCGATCAGCCATGCACCCAAAGCCAACAGCACCAGGCCGGCGACCACCCGGAACGCCCGAGGCCCGGGGAGGAGGAGCACTCGAACCACGGCCCCGATGACCACGCCGGGCGCGGTGCCGGCGATCAGCAATCTCGCCAAGGGTCCGGTGAGTTGCCCGTTCCGGCGGTATCGCAGCAGCGCACCCGGCCCGGCGACCACGTTGTACAGCAGGTTGGTAGGAGTCACCGCCGGGTTCGCCACGGCAAGGATGCTGAGCTGAAACGGCAGCATGAACACCGCCCCCGAGACCCCCACAGGAGAAGTGAAGGCAGCGATCAACAGTCCCGCCGCGAAGCCCAGGATTAGGTGCGCTGCCACGGGTGGACCCTAAGTGCCGTGACTGACGCGGGCTATCAATGGCCGAATCTGGGGACGACCCATCAATCTGGTGGACTTAGCGTTCTACTGCCGGCGCACCCTCACCCCATGCCGGGTGAGCCGGCAGATGCCCGCCGTCCTTCCCATGCCGGCGGGCATCGCCACATCCAGCCCCGGCTACCAAGGCCTTTACTGCGAGCATGGAGCCGTGTTCAAGACTCCTCAGATCATCCTGTTCTGCCGCGACGTCGACACGGCCGCCACCTTCTACCGCGGCATGGGCTTCGAGGAGGTCTTTCGAACCCCCGCGGAAGGGGCGCCGATCCATGTCGACCTGGTCCTCGATGGGTACCGCGTGGGACTGGCCAGCGAAGCCTCGACCCGCGACGACCATGGCTTGGCTCCCGTGGTGAGTGGGCAAAGAGCAGCTGTGATCTTGTGGACCGACGACACGCCTCGCGGATACGCGCGGCTCCAAGAGCTGGGCGCCAAGCCGGTCAAGGACCCGGAGCCCTGGCTGGGCCGGCTCCTGATCGCCTGGGCAGAGGACCCTGACGGACATCTCATCCAGGTTGTCCAGTCCATCGAGGAATGAGGTGGCTAGCCCGACCGGATGATCCTGGAGAGCCAGACGCGCCAGACGCGCCAGACGCGCCAGACGCGCCAGACGCGCCAGATGAGTCTGCTCGTATGACCACGACACCCGAAGTTGATGAACTGCGCGCCGCCTACCTGCTTCCCTACGCCGGTACCACGCTCTCCCTGTACACCTACCAGCTCGACCGATGGCTTGAATGGTGCGCCGTCAACTCCATCAAGCCTCTGCTTGCTCGTCGTCCTGACGTCGAGGCCTACATCCACCATCTACACCAGGGTCTGAACCAGAAGCCGTCCAGCGTTCACACCGCCTTGACCCCGGTCCGAGGCTTCTACCGGTACATCTACAACGAGGAGCACATCTCCCGCGATCCGGCGGCCCTGGCTCGAAGGCCCCGCGTCGTGCGAGGGGTTGGAGGAGCGGTCGGACTCGACCGGGACCAGATGAGGGCCTTCCTAGCGACCGGCGAGCGAACCAGTGGCCGACACCATGCCATCGCCTACCTGCTTGGCTGCATGGCACTGCGCGCCAGTGAGGCATGCTCCATCCGCATCGAGGACTACCAACGAACCGTGAAGGGACACCGCGTCCTCGAGTTCACCGGCAAGGGCTCGGTACCCGCCCGGATGCCCATCCCGGTACCGGTGCTCCGGGCCCTAGACGCCGCCGCAGCGGGACGCACCAGCGGCCCAGTGATCCCAAGCCTCACCGGGCGTCCCCTTGATCGCCGCGGGCTGTACCGGCTCGTCAGCACCCTCGCCCGACGCGCGGGCATCCAGATGCACGTCAATCCGCATCTGCTCCGGCATAGCTGCATCACGAACGCACTCGAGGCCGGAGCATCACTGCGCAAAGTGCAAGACCTCGCCCGCCACTCCGACCCTCGCACCACCATGGGGTACGACCGGAACCGCACCCATCTGGATGATCACGCCGTCCACATCCTCGTGGCATTTCTAAGCGCGGAACCGCCGGGAAACGATGAGGTTTCCGCCTAGAACGTGATCTCGAAGTGGGCTCGTTGCATGGAGACGAGTTGGCCGGTCCGATAGCAACTGCGTTGTCACCCAAGTAGCGTGCTCGCGGACGAAGGGAAACGAGGTGCGATGCCTGAAGGTCCGATTTTCGAGTCAGCAGCGGTCTCTGCAGCCTTCGGGTCCGACGCGTCGTACCTCGGGACCGGAGCTTTCGGTGAGACCTGGCGAGTGCACAATGAAGCCGTCAAGATCATGCACAAGGACTCGGGTGCACGACTTCAACGCGAGATCGATGGCCTGCAGCGTGTGGTCCAGCCAAACGTGGTCCGACTCCTGAGGACCGGATCAGTCGAAATCGATGGCGTGGACCATGTCGCCCTTCATTTCGACTACGTAGCAGGCGGAGACATGAAGGACGCCATTGAGGAGGGTCGACTTCTGCCGCCGAATGACACGCGCGCGTTCCTTCAGGGTCTTCTCACGGGCGTCGCCGCACTTCACGACGAAGGCATCATTCACCGCGACCTCAAGCCGGCGAATGTTGCGCTGCGCGATGGGGACTGGCGCTCCCCGGTGATTCTCGACCTGGGGTTGGCAAAGATCCTGGATCTCAGTTCGCTGACTGCGTATCCAGCATTGGTTGGCACGGCGCCCTACATGGCGCCTGAGCAACTCTCTGGGGGACGAGTTCGGAGGCTGGCGGATATCTTCGCTTGCGGTGTGCTCACCTACGAGGCCGTGGCAGGTGTGCATCCGTTCTATGCGCCAGGCACCACGGTCACGGTTTCCGAACTCGCGGCCAGGATCGCGGTCGGACCGGAGAGGACTCCAATCGCGAACCTCTCATTGGAGGACCAGGATCTCCTGCTTCAAATGACGAGTCCCGCCGCGCACCTGCGTGGCACCTCGAGATCGCTCGTCGAGCAGCTAGCGGAGAGGTAGAGATGGGCATGGACTACCCCAGCAGTCCGCCGTTCGATCAGAACGACGACTGGGACGCAGAAGAATCAGCAGCGGATGAGTTGCCGAGTGATTTCGACGAGCCCGACGACGACGTCGGGGCGGAGCGGCCACCGCGGAGAGTAGCGAGTCTGCCAGGCGAGAGCTTGTACAACCGCGGCGTCTACTTCCTGTTGCACCGGCCCGGTAGGTACCACAACCGGATGCCATCAGCGGCTCGCGCGATTTCTGAGTCTGCTCCCGACTTGAACCTCGTCCTCTCCCTGGGGTTGCCCCGGATCGGAACCATCAAGGCGCAGGAGTACTTCGAGGCTTTCCCGGGCAGAACATGCGCCTGGCGGATCGCCGACCCTGAAGGCTATGCCATGCCAGGAGACCTCATCGGTGAGCCTCCACTCACGACGATGCAACGGACGAAGGTGGGGTACGTCAACGGAGTTCTCCACCCAGGGGAACCGACTCCGCACGACTGGAATCACCAAGTCATCAACAGTCAGCGCGCAGCTGGAGCGAACATATTGCTGACTCCCGGTAGATCCCTGGATCCGGGCAATCCCGAAGCGGCCCTGGCCGGTGCTGTCAACGAACTGGACGACTTGCTAGCCAACGTTGCCGAAGGTGAGTACGCCGCATGGAACCTGTCGATGGACAGCACGTGGTTGACCGACCAAAGACTGCGAAACCAGCTGCTTGCTGAACTCGTTGACCACGAGGAAGTTTCGACCTGGCACATCCGCGTCCGGTGGCCTCTGATCCGGCGCACTTACGGTCAAACGCTCAGTAGGCCGTTGCTCATGGCGTATCAGGAGTTGGCCAACCTAGCCAGCAGAGAGAACAAGGTTCTCCTCCTACCCAACTCAGGCCCAACCGGGTGGCTAACGCTTGCCTGGGGCGCCAGTGGATTCGGGGCTGGCAGCTCCTCCGCCTCACAGGCTTGGGCGATCACGCCTCGCATCGCGGCACGGCCCGACACTCCGCGGAGCACGGTGCAACGAGTCTTCTCGGTTCCTTTGCTTCACACCATTACGGACCGCAGTCACCAGGCCCTTGAGAATGGCCTTCTGCCTGCGGTGTACCCGCGCTGCGACTGTGAGTACTGCCTAGAACAGGCAGTCTCGGATGTCTGGCGACCCGAATTGGCCGCCCAGCATGCCGCGTACAGCTACGGGATGCTGGCGGCAGCTGTGGCACGTTCGACCGACAGGCGAGCCTTCGTCTCGATGGTCGCAGAAACTGCCTGGGAGAGAACCCACGTGATCCCGCCTGGACTTCAGCTTGAGGCCGCAGAGACTCCCGAGCACCTCGATGTGTGGTCAGGCATCTTCGAGTGGGAGTCCTGAACTAGACCGCTGCTGGACGTCCGAAAACAGGGAAGCGCGGACCTGATTGCTCCCCGCGGCTCTCAAGGTCCCATGCTCGCTCGGCCAGAACAGCACGTGCCAACTTCCACTCAAACTTTCTGGCCGTAAGGGGTCCGCCACGCCGAGCTGGCTCAAGGATCCTCACCGAACCAGAATCTGTGATGGTCGAGAGCCCGACTTGGCGTTGCCTCGCGGCAAGACAAGATGCGGTCATCCGCGGCCCACCCTCAGCCATTCTTGACCCATCGAGTACAAGCCAGGAGTAGTCGCTCCCCAGACCCTGAAGAGAGGCTTGTCGAACACCACCGCGCCAGTCATGGCGTTTGAGTTCCACAGTGGCCAGCATGAGAGCGCGATCAACGAACGGCACCTCGGCCCTCCAATAAGAACGCCTTGGTGACGAAACCAGACCTAGAGCCTCAAGCCGAGGTAGGCAGACACTGGCTAGATATCCAGCGGAGACCGAGCACGACGCAGCTAAGTCTCGTACCAAGGCCAGCGGAGCTACTTCGTTCGCACGTGTCAGGGCGATCCACAAAGCGATGTCCGAAGCCTCAGTGACTGCAGGAACTTCCGCACGGTCACTACGGAAGTCGACGATAACTGCATCCGGGATGCCTCTCTGAGCAGGTACCTCGAAGAAGAGACTGACTCGTCCAGCGCGCCTGAAAACGAGGCGGTGCGCAATCTCGCCAAGGCGTGGCTTCATCGCCTCCTCCGAGGGGAAGTTCGCAGGCACGGGACAGGAGGCTACATGGAGCAAGACTCGAGAACCGTTTGGCCTCATCATCAGCGCGCCACCCGCGGCATCTTCCGCACCCCACGCCGCCCTTCGTCGGTGTAGACCCGCTCAACAAGGGGCGTGAGTTGCGTGCTGGAGCTGGTCGTCATCACGGCCTTTTCTGTCGCACTGCTCGACCGCCAACGCTGTTGAGCTCACGTCCCGTCGCCTTGCCGGCACGGTCAGCGTTGTGGGGGGCCTCGTGGCGAAGGTGCGTGACCTCACGGCGGAGCTTGGCCACCTCTGCGCGGACAGCATCGATCTTGTCGCCGTAGCGCTCCTGGGACGCATACGCGCCGAACTTGGCGGTCTCTTGCTGTCGCTCCCGGAAGAGGTGCTGGTAGCGCCCCGGATGTGCAGCCAGTTGCTGCGCCGCCTGGAGGTTCCCGGACTCCGCTACCGCCGCCAGCGCACCACCATGGACACCCTCACGAACCAGCCGGTGCAGCGCCTGGTTCATCGCCTTGGCGTTCGCGATGTCCGTCTTCAATGTGGCCTGCGGACTCGAGGAGCCCCACGCCGACGTGTCACCGAACAGGTCACTGCGGAAAGTCCCCGCCACCGACGAGGCGTACTGCTTCATCGTCGACGTCAGACTGTCCAGGTGCTGCTTGTGGTCATCCAAGGCCTTGCTGTCCGCCGCCAACGAGTGACGCAGCGCCCGATGCTGAGGGTCGTCGCTCCCCGACTGGACAGCCGCCTCACCTGAGGCACCGATGAGGCCACCAGAAGCGAACCGTCCGGCGTTCACGGCGGTCATGAACGCGAGGCCGTACCGGTTGACAGCAGACGCGCGCATCATGAACTCACCGTTTGACGCCCAGATGGGAACAGAGTCCGATGTCGGGCCACCCGGACCGACGATGGAGCCGCCGCTCGCGTGTTTCTTCGGTGGGGTGTTCACGTCAGCCAGGAGAGCGTTGGTGTTCCGCGTGACGTTGATGTGGACGTTGACGACCTTGTCGATCCCGTCGAGCGCCCGCTTCACCGCTAGAGCCTGTTGAATCGCCTGGTCGACGCCATTGACGGCGACGCGTGTGGTCCACGACTGGGGAATGTGGGCGATGTAGGACGCGATCTGGTCGGTGGAGAGGTCGACCTGGTGGGACTGTGAACGCCATGCAGCGTTGGCAGCAGCGATCTGCTGCTTCGTGGCGTCCGCGAGCTGCTTCATCCGCAGCGCGCCCGTCGGGCCGGCCTTGTTCAGCGAGACGATGAGACCCTCGTCCAGGCCCTTCTTCGCCGCGGTCTGCGCGTTGACCCGGAAGTTCTTCAACGCATCGGCCTGGTGCTGGAGCTCCTTGATCCAGTCCGTCAGCGATACCTTGGCGTTGCTGATGTCCTTGCCCATGCCGACCCACGACTCGGCGTACTGGTGGCTGGTCTTCCGTGCTGCCTGAGCAGCCTGGCTCGTGTCCTCGATCGTCTTCCCAGCACGCTTCACAGCACCGGCCAACCCTTGGGTTGAGGCAGTTGCTGCGTCGGAAGCAGACGCAGCGTTCTGGATAGCCGTCCGGTAGGCGTCGAACCGGCTGGTCACATCTGATGCGGAGACACCCTGATCAGCGGCCGCGTCCTTGATCGCCTGGAAGGCGGATGCCGCCTCCTGGGCGTGCCCGCCCTCGACCAGTGAAGCGAGTTGTTGGTCGAACTCTTCGATCGTGTCAGTGTCGGTTTGGAATGACGTCTTGATCCCGGTGATGGCACTGGGGATCGAGAACAAGGTGTTGACGGTCCCTGCGCCCGTCTCGTTGACACCCTTGAGTGCACCAGCGAGTTTGTTCAGCGAGTCGGTCTGCCCACCGCCCGCGATGGCCTCGAGGTCGCGAGGAATGTCGGAGCTGTTGACCGCGCGGCCCAGGTCCAGGGACGCGTTCACGAGAGCACCCATGGCCTGCGCGGCCACAAGGATCGTGCCCGCCGATGCTCCGATTCTGACGAGCCTCCCGCTTGTCCTGGTCGCAGAAACGCCCAGCTGGTCCAGCGCCAGGCGAGTGTCCGCGACACCCTTGATGATCTTGGTTGTGAACCACAGCCCGCCACCCACAACCGCGGTCACAGCCAAGAGCCCTGTCGTGGCGTTCTTACCCGCTTGCGGTAGGCGGTTGTAGGCGTTGACCACGTCGGTGACGTGTTGCACCAGAGTCCGCAGTGGCCCTTGACTGCCTTCGCCGGCGCCGATGAACGCGGTCTCGATGGACCCGCGCAACTGCTCGAGGTCGCCTCGGAGGTTGTCCATCTTGATGGCCGCGGTCTCCGCCGCATAACCCTGGTCGTCGACCTTCTTCGTCCACGACTCGATCCCCGCCGCACCCTGCTGGTACAGCACGTTCGCGGCCCGGATCGCGTCCTGCCCGAACAACGTCTGCAAGGTCGCGTTCCGCTGCTCCGCCGACATGTCCTTCAACCGGTCATGCAACACCCCGGCGTACTTCGCCAACCCGATGAACTGACCCTGCTGGTTGTACGCCGACAGGTTCAGCTGGTCCATCAGGTTCCGCGCCTGCTGCGACTGCGGCGTCAACCTCAACAACATCGTCTTGAAGGACGTACCAGCATCCGAACCGATCAGCCCCGCAGAGGCGAACGCCGAAAGCCCAGCAGTCGTCTCATCGATCGACAACCCGGTCTGAGACGCGACCAGGCCCGCCTGATTCAACGCCATCGCCAGGTCGGAGACCTCACCCTGAGCCTTCCCAGCGCCCGCCGCCAACAAGTCAGCGATATGCGGAATGTCAGACCCAGACAGCCTGAACTGCGTCATCGCCGACGCAGCAGTCTCCGCCGAGTCACCCACAGACTGGTTCCCAGCCGCAGCCAACGACAACGCACCCGAGAGCCCACCAGCAAGGATGTCCTTCGTCGACACACCAGCCTTGGCCAGCGCCTCGATACCCTCGGCGGCCTCCGACGCCGAGTACTTGGTCAACGCACCCGCCTTGATGGCAGCCGCACGCAGCTGGTCCATCTCACTGGCCGAGTCGTGAGTCGCCGCCTGCACCTTCGACATCGCCTGGTCGAAGTTCGCCGCCGACACCACCATCGCCGTCAGCCCACCGGCCGCCAACAACCCCACCTTGCCCGCCGTCGACCCAACCTCGGTCAAACCGGCACGGAACTTCGAACTCTCCTTGCTCGCCGACGTCATCTTGTCGCCAGCGGCCTTGACCGATGACCCGGCAGCGGCCATCTGTGCGCGGAACTGGGAGACCTCCGCCCTCAACCGATACGTCACCGAGCGATCAGTCATACCGACACCTCCGTCAGATCCGCATGCACAGCCAAAGCCAGATCGGCGATCGCGGTATAGACATCGAAGACCTCGTCAGCCCCGAACGCCGCTTCCTCCGCAGCCGCCAGAGCGACCTCCTGGGCCTGCGTCACGCCCACCACGAACGACAACAGCGGGCCCTCATCGGGGCCAAGAGCATGCAAACCAGCCAGGGCCTCGAGCAGCTTCCGCTGCGCGGCGTCGGTGGTCATCACAGATCCCGATAGGCGTCGAGAGCGGTCACCGTGGCGGACTCACCCGGGCTCTGGTCGTCATCATCGACGTACCTGATGCGAAGTGCTCGACGAAAGTCCATCGTCGTGCCGAGCACCTTCTCGCGGTTGCGCAGCTCGGTCGCGTATCCAGTGCCCCCGTGCCCATGCAGCAAGCCCGCGATGAAAGCGGTGTCGAACGCGAACTCCCAGTCCGACGCACGCCAGATCGAACAATGCGGCATCGAGGACACTGACTCCCACCAGCGCCGCGTCCGCGCCGGCCACGCCAGCCCGTTTGGCATCTTCGCAGGCAGCTTCGGGCCGCCAGTGAAGGGAACGTCCACGACCTCGGTCCAGTCGTGGACAGGCTTGGTCCGGTTCCGGCTGTAGGGCTTGGACTTGCGGCCGCTCACAGGCATGACGGCACACACCCCCGAACGGTTTGAATTTCATACAGACAGCGAGGCCCTATGCCCACGGTCCTGGCTGGAGGGCCGACCGGGGGTACCCCCCAGGGGGCCCCAACCACAAGGCGGCTCACGAGACCCCCTGCGGGACGGGCGAGCTCTTCTCGCCGGACCAGAGCTCGACGCGTTGGCCGTTGCCCCATGGCGACACGCGGTGCCCGTTGCCCGGGGCGGTGAGGTCGGCGATCGGGACGGTGCGTCCGCAGCCGTCGCAGAGCACGGCGTCGGTCTCGTCGATCCACACGTCGTTGCCCCAGAGCCTCACCTGGCGGACGCGCAGTGATGGGCCGCGGGATCCGAACGGGTGCACGGTCCGCCACACGGTGTCCGGTCCTGCCGGCGCCGGCCAGGTCACGCGGCGTCCATCGGGTTGGCGGTGTTGAGTGGCGCGTTGGAGAAGCCGCCACGTCCGGTGCTGCCCGCGCCCGCGGGTCCTTCGCCGCGCTTGTTCGGGTCGAAGCCAAGCATCCGGAGCATGTCCTCGTGCTGCGCCTCTTCCTGGGCGAGGTCTTCGGCGGTGCGGGTGTCGGTCTTCTCGAGCCAGGTCTGCACGCGGTAGTAGGCCGTCTCGAGCGCCTCACAGGGGATGACGGCGGCGGGGTCCAGGTCCTCCTCGAAGAACTCGTACACCTTCGTGATGTTGGGTTCGGCGGCGACTGCGTGCCTCATCCCGAACGGCAGCTTCAGCAGCTCCTCGGGCGGCAGGCCGGAAGCGGTGAACGGGGGGAGGTCGGCAGTGCCTGCGGAGAACATCTTCGGGGCCTCGGCGAACCCGGCGACCTGGTGCGCCCTCTCGGCGTCGGTGGCGTGGGCGTAGTCGACGAGCGGGTTGACGCCGCGGTTGTCGATCTCGATGTCAGCGAGCTGCGTGAGCCGGTAGGGACCGGTCAATCCGTACCTGGTGGTCGCTGTCATCGGTTTCCTTCCGCGTCGAGGTGGGCTTGGAGTAGCCCTCGGTCGAAGCACCAGGGCCTTCCTCGGGTCCGGGCCCGCCAGCCGCCGAGGCTGGGAGCCCGGCGGCGAGCCTGCTCGAGTCCGATGCCGAACAGGTCCGCCACCTCAGGAAGGGCTAGTACTTCGCCTGACCGCAACGATGGCTGAACCGCTCGTCTTCGCTCGCGTGTAGACGCGTTGGACAGGGAAGACGAGGTGGCGGCCTTGAGCGCTGCGACCGCCTGGGACAGTTGTGGGGAGGCTTGAGGTACGCCGTTCCACGCGCGGTTCGCCTGCACTCCGAGTCCGACCGCGGCGTACACCTCCAGCGCGGTCCTCCCGCGCAGCACCACCGCGTCACCAAGCACCTGCACCTCCGGGGCCGGCGGCAGCTCCACGTTCACCGCCATGCCGACCCCTGACTGGGCTCACCCTCGCGGAGGGTCCCCGGTGCCGCGGAAGCCCGTACCGTCTCAGCCCATGGCTCGGGGGTTGGACGACCTGCTTGCTGAGCTGCGTGCGTGTGGGCTGCTCGATGAGCACGAGGTTGCCGAGGTGCTTGCGAGCGTGGAACTCCCCGAGGCCCTGGATTGCGCCGGTGAAGCCGGGGAACGGAGTGTGCATGACCGAGCCAATCAATGAACCCGCACCCGTCGACCCTGGACACGACCCCGGTGTCGACCCGCCGCCCGACGAAGAGACATCCGGCCCCGAAGCCGACGCCGACGCCGACGGTGAGGGTCGGACCTACCAGGAAGCACTCGATCGCGTCGACATGGTCGACGAGCAAGAGCCCAGCACGATCCCGTTGTCCGAACAGGGCGACCCGGTCGACAGGGCCGAGAAGCTCGACGATCCAGACGACGAGGACCTGGTGCCGATGACGCTTGCCACAGCGGAGGATCTCGAGGACCTCGGAGGGGCTACGCAGCCGGGAGGAGCTGAGTCGTGAGTCGCGACATGAGTGACGTGCGCGCCGAGGTTCCGGCGGCCGGCCTGGACGAGGACGAGCGGATGGCTGAGGCGCGGGAGCGGCTGAAGGACGCGAACGCGGTCGACGTCGACCAGGAGCAGGTTGTCGCGAACGCTGAGGAGCGCATCGACGACATCGAGGAGGAGTTCGGACCAAACCCTCCTCGTCGTGGCGCCACTCCTGAGAACCCGAACGCCGAGGAAGCACCGAGCTGACCTTCATCGCCCCACCTGCTCGATCTCGTCCGGGACGAGTTCGTTGATTGGTTGGTCCTGCGGGGTGTGTCGTCCTCGTCCCTCGTCTATAGACGAGTGGACGAGTTCCGACGACCTACTCGTCCATTCGTCCGGGACGACATCGGACGAGTGGACGACTCCAGCCTTGTTGAGCGAGTGACGATGTGCTCTTCCGTCCTGCTCGACCAGCACGATCTGGGCCTTCACCAGTCGAGCCAGTGCCTTGCGGATGTCGACGGCTCGGCCCTCGACGCCGCGTTCGATGGCTTGCTTGCTCGAGTCCGGGTTGTCCTCGAGGAAGGCCTGGATGGCCACCATGAGCCGCTCTGCGCGGCTGTCGTGGCGTGACCCGCCGGCGGCGGTGAGGTGGCGTGTGGCGGGGTCGAATGCGAGCCGGATCTCGGGCTGGTCGACGTCGCGGCCGTAGGCGGTGAAGTAGCGCCGCTGGGTGGCCTGGTCGTCCTCGTCGTCCTCGTCCTGTTCGCGGACCAGCTTCCACACGGCGTCGGGCCAGTCCAGGATCCGTGAGTCACCACGGGAGCGTTCCTGGCTGTGGCCCATGTGGTGCACGACCAGCGTCTCCTCGATGCCGGCCTCGGTGGTCAGCTCGTCGAGGGCCTCCAGGAACTTCCCGGCGTCCTTGTCCTCACTGAGACCCAGAGCGTCGAGCGCCGGTCTGAGGCAGTCGAAGATCAGCACATTGTGCGGCCCGAGGAACTTGGCCCACAGGGTCCGAGTGGCGGGGTCGAGGATGTTGAACTTCGACAGTTGCCCTCGCAGCGGGACCACCCACACGTCGGCGGTGTTGACGATGCGCTATTCGCGCAGCCACCGGCGCAGCATCCGCTCGTCCAGCTCGTTGTCAATCAGGACGACCTTGACCGGACCGTCAACCCGGAACCGCCCCAGGAACGGGTCTGTGTCGACCAGGGAGCGGAGCAGGTTGCCGACCATGGTGGTCTTGCCGGACTTGTTGGCCGCGGAAAGCACCACTCGTCCACCGGAGGGCCACAGGCCTTCCACGAGGTGCGAGACGTCCTCGTCGGGGCAGGCCAAGAACGAGTCGAGCCGCGACTGCCAGGGCAGCTCGACGGCCTCGGACTGCTTGGCGCGGACCATCTCCCTGGCCTTCTCGAGCACCAGGAGGTCGTAGGCCTTGGACGCGGCGGCGCGTTCGAACAAGGACTGCGGAGACGGGTTCTCGACTGGCTGGCTGGGGTCGAGCGGTGGCAGATGCTCCCAAGGTGCGCCGCACTCCGGGCACACCTCGTCGTGCCCTTCCCAGTCGGTGTGCCACACCCTCTCCGGTGGGTGGCGCAGGCAGGTGCGTGCCGTGTCGTCAGTCATCGGCGACACCCCCAAGCACGTCACCGGAGCGCACGGCAGGAGTCCAGGTAGCGACAGCAGCGGCGGTGCCCTCGAGCTGGACGTCGAGGTAGCCCAGGACGCGCTGGAGGAGGATGACGGCACTCGTCGTGGGCATGACTCGGTCGCCGAGCTGCACACGGACCCGTGACCCGGCCGGCAGGTGGTCGAGATCGGCGAGCGCGTGGCGATCGGCGTGATCAACCTCGCCGATCGGCCGATCCACGTCGGACGCCAGTCGAATGACGACGACGGGAGGTAGGAGGCTCATCAGCCCACCCCCGCCCAGCGCTGGAGGTCAGCCCGTTCTTCGGCCTCGACCATCTTGGTGACCTCGAGGCGGTGCTGGTCGATGTGCTGTTCGATGGCCTCGCGGACCAGGTTCTTGAGGACGGCGGTCGGGATGGCGTCGACCTCGACCGAGTCGCCGTCGAAGCCGCGTGACCTGGAGTCGCTGGCCTTGGTGGGCCTGGTCGGCAGGGTCAGCGAGGTGATCTGCTCCTCGGTGACGGCGATCCTCTGGAAGGTGATCTCCGCGTCCGGGGCGAAGTCCCGCAGGCGGCGTTGGACGTGCTCCCAGGCAGCGACTCCGGACGGATCGTGGTCACCCAGCTGGTAGACGAACGTGGGCTTGCCGGCCGCGCGGATCGTGGCGGCCGTCGACCACAGGAACGACTCCGAGGCGAACCCGCGAGCGATCATCAGCGGTACGTCGAAGTCGTCGGTGACCGGCGCGACGATCGAGGAGATCGCCTCCTTCTCCGACCAGATCTCGACGTACACGTCCTGGTCGCGCCACAAGGCTCTGCGGTAGGACGAGGCAGCATCGTTGAGGGCGGCCTCGACGTTGTCCCAGGAGGCGGACTTGACGTGCCAGCGGGTGCCGTCGGCGATCCATTCGTAGGGCAGGACGCCGTCGCGGCGGAGCTTGAGGACACGGCGTTGTACGACGCCGTACTCCTGCTCGGTCTTGGCCACCACGCCGGCGGACATCACCCGGTAGAAGACCCCGCGGACCGACATCGGGTGGTCGGCGTGGCAGACCTCGACGATCGCAGTGTCCAGTGCGGCGTACTCCGTGGCGGTGCGCCGGTTCCTCGTCGTAACGGACTGGTCCCTTACGCGCCCAGACTTCGCCGTTTCGATCCCGACCGCGGTGGCGGTCGGTACAATGGGCGACATCTTGGTAGTGGCATCTGAGATATCGGCCGGTTCCGCGGTGGCGACTGCGGGCCGGCCTTCTCGGTCTCTAGGCCGCATCTGCGCCTCCGTCGGTTGGGCGGAGGTGATTCCGCTGCTGAACGATGGAGTCAGCCGAAGGGCTGGATACCAGGGCCAGGATCTTCCGCGCACTGGCCACGTCGGGGGCGGGAAGAGAATCGGCAAGGCTCGTCGTGACTGCCATCACGTTGGCGGTCACTCTTCGCCGCCCGCGGTCGGGATCAGCGCACGATCGAGAGCGGCGTCGAGCTCAAGGCGATCTAGACGAACCAGTCGGGAACCGGGCAGACGATGGGCCCGAAGCGTCCCGCTTCTGATGTAGTTCCTGATCGTGCGTTCGGTCACGCCGACGTACTCACCAGCCTGCATCTGGTTGAGCCAGCGTCGCGGCGAAGAGACGGTCTGTTCTGCCATCGCTACGTAACCCCTTCTCGGGATTCACGCAGCTCGTGCGATCGCCGTGCTTAACCCCACGGCGGGCCTCGCGAAAACGCGACTGAGCAGAACTGTTTTCCTGTCAGTTCTGAACTCTACCGCCTACCCACCACCTTCTTGAGCAAGACGCTCGACCGTGTCGATGAAGATGATGGGCACGCGGCGCCCGTCCTGGAGATGACTCACCGCAGTTCGCAATTTCGGAACCGTCGACGGCGTGGTCCCACCCGCAGCCGCAACTCACCAAGAAATCATCGCCCATCTTCTCGGTCATCTCTTCCGTCGTCGCAACCATGAACCATTCGCGCTCACCAATGACGACCGCGATGAGTTGACGGCGACCACGACGACAGATGACTTCAGCCACTCTGATATCAACCGGGTAGTCCTTCAGGTGCTGCCTGTTCGGCCTCGAGCCGATCACTCTCGCTGTCGGTCCACTGACCAACGGCCCAAACTCCGAGCCTGATTCCGTCATCAGTCGGATCCTGATCTAAGAGAAAGCCTCGATGCGTCGAACCTCCTGGCCCTACCGAGATCCGCAGGCGCGACAGTCCACCCGACGTACCCACCCAGCGCAAGCAGGGTCGTGATCAGCTCGCGCTTGCTGTCAGCGTTGAGTGAGTCCCAGGCCTTCTCGTGATCCTGGGCGTCGAAGACCCTTCGCACGCGCGGCGCTGCCTGGGTGAGCAGAACTCGCTGCCCCACCTCGATGCGAGCGGCGATCACCTTGCGGGCCTCTGCGAACTCGTCGAGGGAGATCTGTTTCTCGGCCCACATTCGGGAGAGTTGTCGTAGCTGCTCCTCGTCCGCGGCTAGCTCCCGCCGAACCTGGCGGGCACCCGTCTGCGAAGACTCGGCGGCCAGCTGCAAGGCGACGTCCGGGCGGCTGAGGTACTCCAGCACCTGTCGACGCACCTCGCCCTCCGCTCCCGGTCCGTTGATGGCGATGCCGCCACAGCCGCCCGTCCGATGGTTGCACCAGTAGCGATACGAATGGTTGTTCGTGTGAGCGCCCGTCAGGCCGTGGCCGCACCGACCACAGAAGAGCACTTGATTGAGCCAGCGAATCAGTGCCGGCTTGCCCCTCCCGGCGGACCGACTGTGCATCACCGCTACGACAGCGTTCCACGTCTCCTCGTCGAGGATGGCTGGCCAGGCAGCCTTGCCGACCACTTCTCCGCGGTGCACTCGCAGCCCAGCGACCCGCGGGGAGCGGAGGATGTCTCCAAGTGCCTTGCTCGACCAGGTAGCGGCCTTGACCGGTCGGATCTGCCGTCGATCTAGATCGCGGCATAGGGAGGTCACGGATTCCCCGGCGACCACTCGGTCAGCGCACTCGCGAATCACCTCGACCTCATCCAGTCGAAGAGTGACCCCGTCGACGTCGAACCCGTACCGCCTTGCCCCACCGCCTGCGTACCGGCCTTCCGCTGCCAGTTCGTCGTGCTTGCGGCGGATACGCCGGGCGGCGTCACGCGAGGACTGGTTGGCGATGGCGACTCCGATGCGAGCCATGGTGACGTCAGCGTCCGACGCCAGTCGGAGTGACCCGGTGACTGACTCGACAGGCACACCACTGCGCTCGACGACGTCGATGAGATCCTCGAGGTCCCGCGGATCGCGCGCCACCCGGTCAAGGTGATAAGCGATGAGCCCATCTGCGGCGCCGTCGGATATAGCTGCGAGCAGGCGCCGAAACTCAGGGCGCTCGACGCGCAGGGCAGTCGAGCCATCTGGCAGCAGCACCTTTCGGCGCTTGTAGGCGGAGGTGTCGTTCTCGACGAAGACCTCGCCGACTCCCCATCCCAGCCTCTCAGCGAGGGCTCGAGCATCCTTCTCCTGACGCCCGACGTCGGCAGCCTCACCGGCGCGGTCGTCGGAGATCCGCACGAGCAGCGCGGCGTTCTTCGGCTTCTCCCTTGACAGCCTACTAGGTCTTCATGTGAGTATCGGGTCGCCGATGCCGTCGACGTCCAGCAGCTGGTCGACGGCGGTGAAGCCTCCGTGCTGACCGCGCCAGGCGATGATCGCCGCGGCCGTGACCGGCCCGACCTCGGGCAGCGACTCGAGCGTCGTCTCGTCGGCGGTGTTGAGGTCGACCAGCGGTGCCGCGGGAGGCGCGCCGGCAGGAGGGGCGTTGCCGCCCGGAACAGCCGGGGCCGGCCGTCCGACGACCACCTGCTGTCCGTCGGTGAGGACCTGCGCGAGGTTGAGCCCGCCCAGGTCGACGCCCGGACGGGCGCCACCGGCCGCCCGGAGCGCGTCCACGACGCGCGCGCCGGGTCGCAGGACGGCGATCCCCGGATGTCGCACCCTGCCGGTCACGTCGACGATCACCTGGGTCGACGGCGACGGACCTTCGACGGCAGCGCCCGTGGGCCCGCCACCGCCGGACGACGACGCGGGGTCGGCCGGTGTGGTCAGCCCCGTGGCCGGCGTCTCGAGAGCCGTGGGCACCGACACGGATCGTCCCCCGCTTCGCACCAGCCACCAGCAGGTCGCGGCCAGACCGAGCGCCACGAGCACCGCGACCACGGCCACCTGACCGGGGCCGAGTGCGACCCGCCCGCGCACGGCCTCGGGCAGCAGGTCGACCCACGGACCCGGGCGACGCGCCGCGTGCCGACCCGGCAGCCGCACGACGGATGCGGGCGGTCCCGTCCGACCGTCGATCTGGGTGTCCTCATCGCCCTCATCGGCCTCGTCGCCGGGATCGAGGACCAGGTCGGGCACCGCGCGGACGGCTGGCTGCAGGTGCGCCCACGAGGACTCGGGGCGCAGATCGGCAAGCTCGGTCGTCAACAGCTCCAGGCGGCGGGCGACGACCGCGTCGTGCTGGGCGGCATGGGATCGGCTGCGCATGTCCGAGAACGTAGGAGCCGAGCACGGCAGGCGCCGTCGGACTGCTCGAGCCTGTGGACGAACCACCGTGGCGGGGTGCCTGTGGACGGCAGCTGGCCCGTCAGCCGCCAGTCTCGTCCAACAGCGGGGCGACGCAGACCGCGACCATTCCAGGACCGACGTGCGCACCCAGGACCGCGCCGAGCTCGCCGCACCACACGTCGCGACCGGCGAGGTTGTCGGCCAGGCGCTCGCCGAGCCGGCCGGCCAGCTCGGTCGCACGGTCGGGGTTGGCCAGGTGCGACACGCACAGGTCGACGGGAAGATCGCCCGCGGCCTCGACGATCAGGTCCTCCATGCGGCTCAGCGCCCGCGCCGACGTGCGGACCCGGTCCAGGTTGACCACCCGTCCGTCGTCGATCCGCAGCAGCGGCTTCACCGACAGCGCCCCGCCGAGGATCGCCGCGGCGGCCCCGATCCGCCCACCCCGGCGCAGGTACTCCAGCGTGTCGACGTAGAACAGAGTCGTGGTCGCGTCGGCCCGTCGGCGCGCGGCATCCGCCGCGTCCTCCACCGTCCTTCCGGCCGCCAGTGCCTCGGCCGCGCTCACGGCGGCGTACCCGGTCGCGACCCCCACCTGGCGGGAGTCGACCACGGTCACCGGGACCGGCGCGTCGCGGGCCGCGAGCAGCGCCGACTCGTGCGTCCCGCTCATCTGGGCCGAGAGGTGCACCGACAGGATCGCCGTGGCGCCCTGCGCCGCGACGTCGGCGTACACCTCGGCGAGGTACGCCGGCGCCGGACGCGACGTGCTGACCGGGCGGAAGTCCTTGAGCGCCTCGGCCACCATCGTCGGGGTCGCGCCGTCGGGCCCCTCGTCGTAGACGGAGGCGCCGATCACGACCTGGAGCGGGACCACGACGATCCCGTGGTCGTCGGCGACCTCCGGCGGCAGGGACGCCGTGGAGTCGGTGACGACCACGGCGCGCCCGGACATGGGCGAACACTACCGGCGACCAGCCGAGCCCAGGCCGCGGTCAGCCGACGACGATGTTGACCAGCTTCGGCGCCCGCACGATCACGCGGCGCACGGTCGAGCCGTCGATCGCGCGCACCACGGCGGGGTCGGCCATCGCCGCCGCCTCCAGGTCGTCGTTGGAGATCTCCGGCGAGACCTCCAGCCTCGCTCGCACCTTGCCCTGGACCTGGACCACCGCGATGACCGAGTCCTCGACCAGCAGAGCCGGGTCGACCGCGGGCCAGCCGGCCCGGGCGATGGACGGCTCGTGGCCCAGCCGCTCCCACATCTCCTCCGCGGTGTACGGCGCGACCAGCGACAGCAGGATCGCCACGGCCTCCACGGCCTCGCGCACCGCAGGGGCGCCCGCACCGGCACCGGTGTCGATCGCCTTCCGCGTCGCGTTCACCAGCTCCATCGTCCGGGCGACCATCACGTTGAAGCGATGGCTCTCGACCAGGTGGTCGGCGTCGTGCACGGTCTTGTGCGTGATCTTGCGCAGCGTGACGTCACCGGACGTCGGGTCGGCGCCCGGCTCCGAGGTCACGTCGCCGCTCAGCCGCCAAGCCCGCTGCAGGAAGCGCAGCGACCCGCTGGGCGACATGTCGGCCCAGTCGATGTCGTCCTCAGGCGGGCCCGCGAAGACCAGGGTCAGGCGCACCGCATCCACACCGAAGGCCGATAGTTGGTCCCCCAATCGGACGCCGTTGCCCTTGGACTTCGACATCTTGGCGCCCTCGTTGATGACGACACCCTGGTTCAGCTGTGCCGAGAACGGCTCGCGGAACTCCAGCAGGCCCATGTCGGCCAGGACCTTGGTGAAGAACCGCGCGTACAGCAGGTGCAGCACGGCGTGCTCCACGCCGCCGATGTAGATGTCGCACGGTCCCCACAGGTTGACCAGGTCGGGGTCGAAGGCCTGCGTGTGGTCCTGGGGCGAGCAGTAGCGCAGGAAGTACCACGACGAGTCGACGAAGGTGTCCATCGTGTCGCTGTCGCGCTTGGCCGGGCCTCCACAACGCGGGCACTCGACGTTGACCCACTCCTCGGCGGCGGCCAGGGGCGAGACACCCTTGGGCGTCAGGTCGCGGCCGCGCAGCTCGGGCAGCACGACGGGCAGCTGCGCCTCGTCGACCGGGACCTCGCCGTCCTTCTCGCAGTGGATGATCGGGATCGGGGCGCCCCAGTAGCGCTGTCGAGACAGCAGCCAGTCGCGCAGACGGAAGTTCACCGCCCCGCGGCCGATCCCCTCGGCCTCCAGCCAGTCGATGATCGTGCGCTTGGCCTCGTCGACCCCCATGCCGTCCAGCGAGATCGCGTCGTTGTGGGAGTTCACCGCGGGGCCCTCGCCGACGTAGGCCTCGCCCTCGAACCCGTCGGCCGGCTGCACGGTGCGGATCACGGGCAGGTCGAAGACCTTGGCGAAGTCCCAGTCGCGCTGGTCCTGACCGGGCACCGCCATGATCGCGCCTGTGCCGTAGTCGGCCAGCACGTAGTCGGCGGCGTACACGGGGATCTGGGTGCCGCTCACCGGATTGGTGGCGTGGACGCCCAGGAACACACCGGTCTTGGGGCGGTCGGTCGCCAGGCGGTCGATGTCGCTGGCCTTGCGCACCTCCTCCAGGTACGCCTCGTACGCCGGACGCTGCGCGTCGGTGACCAGCTCGCCGGCCAGCGCCGCGTCGGCGGCCACGACCATGAAGGTCGCCCCGAACAGCGTGTCGGGACGCGTGGTGTAGACCGTCAGGTCGTCGTGCCCCTGCACCGGGAAGGTCACGTGGGCGCCCTCGGAGCGGCCGATCCAGTTACGCTGCGCGGTGATGACGCGCTCGGGCCAGGTCGGCGCCAGGTCCTCCAGGCAGTCCAGCAGCTCCTGGGCGTAGTCGGTGATCTTGAAGTACCACTGCGTCAGCTCGCGCTTGGTGACCTCGGCCCCGCACCTCTCGCAGTGACCGTCGATGACCTGCTCGTTGGCCAGCACCGTCTGGTCGTGCGGACACCAGTTGACCGGGCTCTTCTTGCGGTAGGCCAGCCCGCGCTCGTAGAACCTCAGGAACAGCCACTGCGTCCAGCGGTAGTACTCCGGGTCGCTGGTGTTGAAGGTGCGCGTCCAGTCGAAGCTCGCCCCGAAGCGCTTGCAGGAGTCCATCTGCGTCGCGATGTTGGCGTAGGTGAACGTCGCCGGGTGCTCGTCGCGCTGGATGGCGGCGTTCTCGGCGTTCAGGCCGAAGGAGTCGAACCCCATCGGGTTCAGCACCTCGTAGCCCTTCTGCCACCAGTGCCGTGCCACCACGTCGTGCAATGCGAAGACCTCGGCGTGACCCATGTGCAGGTCGCCGGAGGGATAGGGGAACATCGTCAGCGCGTAGCGCTTCTCGCGGGTGTGGTCGCGGACCACGTCGTCGCTGGCGCGGAAGGGCTGCAGCTCCTCCCACCGGCGGTACCACTTCTCCTCGACGGCGGCGATGTCGTACGTCGCGACATCCTCGCCCGTCGGTGCCTGCTCCTGGCTCATCGTTCGTCTCTCCGTCTGGGATCTTCGCCTGTGGACATGAAAAAACCCCTCGCATGGAGGGGTTGCCGCGCGACGTGGGACGTCAGCGCGGCTGTCGAAGGAGCAGGGTGCTCTGGTGGTGGTGCATGCCGCCATCGTAACCGAAACGTGCTGGCGGCCGCTCGTCGGTCACCCTAGGTTCCGCGCATGAGCGACCTGAGCAGGTACGACGACTGGCTGGTCTGGCTGGGTCAGCGGGCCGTCGCCGACCACGACGTGAGCGTCGTCTTCGTCGGCGGCTCGGCGGTGACCGGCGGCTACGACGACCACTCCGACCTCGACGTCGAGGTGCTGGCCACTCCCGGCGAGGCGGTCGCGACGTACCGCCGACTGCTCGACGCGGCCCTGCGCGACTTCGAGGTGTACCAGGTCTGGGAGCTGCCGGCGTCGACCTGGCCCGACGGCCGCCAGGCTTTCCTCAACCTCACGCCGGACGCCGGGGACATGGCGCAGCCGACCAGGATCATCGACCTGCACGTCTCGGACCTCGCCGACGAGCACCGGATCGTCGACGATCGTCGGCACGGCGTACCCCACGTCGTGCACGATCCTGACGGACTGGTCGAGCTCCGGCACGACGACGAGCAGGCGATGGCGACCGCGCGCGCCGAGGCCGTCGCGCAGGCCGCGGCCCGTCGCCCCACGGCGCAGTGGCTGGTCAACCGGGCGATCGCGCGCGGCGACCTGGTCGAGGCTCAGGCCTTCCACTTCGGGTACGCCGTGACCCCGCTGGTGCGCCTGCTGCGCATCAAGCACTGCCCCGCGCGTCACGACTTCGGGCTCCGCTACCTGCGCACCGACCTCCCAGAGGAGTACGCCGAGCGGGTGGCCGCGCTCTTCGGGGGCGACGGCCTGCAGAGCCGCGCCGACGCGGCCTTCGCCTGGCAGGACGAGCTGCTGGCCGAGCTGCTGTCACGGCTGCCAGAAGGGCTGGCCTAGCCGACTCCCCCGGCACCGCCCTCGTCGTCGACGCGACGCCCGGCGGCCTCCTCGACGGCGCGTTTGTCGGCCTCGAGCTCGGCCTCGTCGACCACGATCGGCCGGGTGATCGCCCACGTCAGCATGAGCGCCCCGAAGACCAGGAGCACCAGCCCGACCCAGAGGTTGGCGTTGATGCCGTCGGCCTTCGCCTTGTCGGCGTCGGAGGTGGCGAAGGACGCGAGCACGAGGATCACGCCGTACAGGGACATCAGGGCGCCGACGATGGTGCGGACGTCGAACAGGCTGGCCTTCTTCATGTCGACGACTCCTAGCGGAAGAGCAGGTTGAGGACGATGACCATGACGAGTGACAGCCCGGCCAGCTTGGTCGGCGAGGTGTACCAGTGCCCGGCGTGCTCGTCGAGCAGGTCCTCCTTGGGCGTCAGGGAGTAGACCAGGCCACGCAGCTCGGACTCCTCCCTGGGCTTCGTCATCAGCGTGACGACGTAACTGACGACGATGTCGACGACGAACGCCGCCCCTGCGGCCACGAAGCTCGCGCCCTGGCCGCTGAGGTTCAGCACACCCGTGCTGGCCGACCCGAACGCGTCCTTCGAGAGGAACGCCACGACGACCGCGGCGAGCGTGCCGGACACGAGCCCGACCCAACCGGCGGTGGCGGTCATCCGCTTCCAGAACATCCCGAGGATGAACGTCGCGAACAGCGGTGCGTTGAAGAACCCGAACAGGGTCTGCAGGTAGGTCATCATGTTCGGGAAGTGGCTGGCGAAGTACGACGTGCCGATCGCCAGCGCCGTCGCGACGACCGTCGCCCACCGTCCGAACGTCGTGTAGAAGTGGTCCGGCTTGTCCTTCTGGACGTAGGTCTGCCAGATGTCGTAGCTCATCACGGTGTTGAACGCCGAGATGTTGGCGGCCATCCCCGCCATGAACGCCGCGAGCATGCCCGCGATCGCGACGCCGAGCAGGCCGTTGGGCAACAGCTGTTTCATCAACAGCAGCAGGGAGTCGTTATACGTGATGCCGCCCGCACCGGTGGCGTCGCCCTTGGCCTTCATGTCGGAGATCGGCGTCACGAGGACCGCGGCCATGATGCCGGGGACGATGATGATGAAGGGGATGAACATCTTCGGGAACGAGCCGATGATCGGCGCCCGCCGGGCGGAGTTCATGTCCTTGGACGCCATCGCGCGCTGCACCTCGACGAAGTTCGTCGTCCAGTAGCCGAACGACAGCACGAAGCCGAGCCCGAAGACGATCCCGACCACCGACCAGAACGACGAGCCGAAGCCCGTGATCGTCGTGCCCGGCCAGGACGCCAGCTGGTCGTGCGTCCCGGCGGCGCTCATCTTGTCGGACAGGCCGCCCCAGCCACCGACCTCGTGCAGCGCGATGAAGGTCAGCGGGAGCAGCGCCGCCACGATCACGAAGAACTGCAGCACCTCGTTGTAGATCGCGGCCGAGAGACCACCCAGCGTGATGTAGGAGAGCACGATGATCGCCGCGACGACGGTGGACAGCCAGATGTTCCAGCCGAGCAGGGCGTTGACGATCGTCGCGAGCAGGAACAGGTTCACGCCGGCGATCAGCACCTGGGCGAGGGCGAAGCTGATGCTGTTGACGAGGTGGGCGGTCGGGCCGAAGCGGCGGAGCATGAACTCCGGCACGGACCGGACCTTGGACCCGTAGTAGAACGGCATCATCACCACGGCGAGGAACAGCATCGCCGGGATCGCGCCGATCCAGTAGTAGTGGAACGTCGCCATGCCGTACTGCGCGCCGTTCGCCGACATGCCCATGATCTCGACGGCGCCGAGGTTGGCGCTGATGAACGCCAGGCCCGTGACCCACGCGGGGAGCGAGCGCCCGGACAGGAAGAAGTCGATGCTGCTGGAGACGGACGCGCGCGCCGTGAGCCCGATCCCGAGGACGAACACGAAGTAGAGCGCGATCAGCAGGTAGTCGACCCAGTTCGCATCCATGCGCAGGATCGAGGACGACAAGACTTCCATCGAATTGACCTCCGACTCATCCCGTGGGCGTGGGGCACGTTACTCCCGGTCCTCGCGCCCGCCGGGGACCGGACACGCCGTACCCCCGATGGGTGAGTCGATGCGTCGAGCGTGTCTGCGCGCGTCCCTCCTACGATGCGGGCATGGCCACACCCGACCTGTTCCGGCTCGACGGTCGCGTCGCGATCGTGACGGGCGCCTCCTCCGGACTGGGCGTGGCCTTCGCCCGAGGACTGGCCGAGGCTGGAGCCGACGTCGTGCTCGGTGCGCGTCGCGCGGACCGGCTCGCGGACACCGCCGTGCTGGTCGAGGCCGCGGGTCGACGGGCCCTCAGCGTCCCGACCGACGTCTCGGACCCGGAGGCCTGTACGGCGCTCGTGACGGCCGCGATGGATGCCTTCGGCCGGGTCGACGTGCTGGTCAACAACGCTGGGCTGGGGACGGCTGTGCCGGCCACCCACGAGACGCCGGAGCAGTTCCGGTCCGTGATCGACGTCAACCTTCACGGGTGCTACTGGATGGCCCAGGCCTGCGGCCGGGTGATGCAGCCGGGCTCCGCGATCGTGAACGTGTCGTCGGTGCTGGGACTGACCACGGCTGCACTCCCCCAGGCGGCGTACGCCTCGTCGAAGGCCGGCCTGATCGGCCTGACCCGGGACCTGGCGCAGCAGTGGACGGGCCGCAAGGGGATCCGGGTCAACGCCGTCGCGCCGGGCTTCTTCGCCTCGGAGATGACCGACCAGTACCCCGACGGCTACCTCGAGGGGATGCTGCACCGGGTGCCTGCCGGACGTGGCGGAGACCCGACCGAGCTGGCCGCCACCGTGGTGTTCCTGGCCTCCGACGCGGCCGGCTACATCACCGGCCAGACCCTCGCCGTCGACGGCGGGATGACCATCACGTGATGGCAGCTGGTGGGGATCAGGACCCGTCGGTGGCCATCAGCATGTAGCCGCACCAGGCGAGGAAGAGCACCAGCCCGCCCAGGAACAGCCAGGAGTGCTCGAACTCGAAACCCGCGGCGGTGGCCAACACCAGGGCACCACCGATGACCGCGCGACCAGAGGGAAGCTCCACAGGAGCAGGCTACCGCTGGCGGTGGCATGACGGGCGCCGGGGACGTCGTGGAGGATGTGCGCATGCGATCCCGCCTCTCGATCCGCTCGCGACGCTCGCTGCTGTCCATCGCCTCGACCGACTCGGTGCTCTCGATCGGCTCGGCCGGCTCGGTGCTGTCGATCGGCTCGGTCGCGTCGTTCGCCTCGGTCGGATCCGGGGCCTCGGCGATGTCCATGCTGTCCTTCGGCTCCTACCAGGCCCGGAGCTCGGTGCTCTCCGGACAGGCTGACGGATCTGCGCTGTCGTGGCAGAGCACGAACGCCCTGCTGGGACGACGCGACGACGGGAGCCTGGACACGACCGTGATGTCGGTGGTCGCCGCCGGAGCGGCAGCGATCCTGGCCGTCGGCTGGCTGGCGGCCCGTCGTCGCCGCTGACGGGCTCAGCGTCGGGGTGGGCGAACGTCGATGAGGAGCACAGCGGTGAACGCCGCCGCGACGCCCAGGGCCAGCAGCGCCGTCAGCACATGGGCGTCGACGTCGCCTGCGAGGACGAAGGCGGCCCCGATCGCCAGCACGGTGACGACCGCGGCCGCGATCTTCCAGTCGTCACCGATCAGGAAGTCGTACCAGAACGTCGCCACGGCCCTCAGGATCTTCACGGCTGGGCCTCCTGGAGTCGCAGCACGCGCACGAGACCCCGGGTGAGCGCGAACCATCCCACGAGCAGGACCAGCAGCGCGACGTCGTGCCCTTCCCACGCCAGGCTGTCGCCACCGGCGCTGAAGATGCCCAGGCCTGCGATCGCCCAGAAGGTCCCGTACGTCGTCAGCAGTAGACCGACGGCGTACTTCAGGGTGTTCTCGGGGACGCGGGTCAACGGGGTGCGGACGGCGGCGGCCAGCGCCACCACGGCGACGACCGCTGCAGACGCCCCGGCGATCGCGACGGGCATGTCGTCGGCGTTCAGTCCGAAGGTGATCACGATGAACACGACCTCGACGCCTTCGAGGAACACGCCCTTGAAGCTGACCACGAAGGAGAACCAGTCGAGCCCGAGCCGGACCTCGTCGGCCGCCTGTCGCGCCCGCTCCTCCTGCTCGGCGAAGATGGCCGCCTCGTCGTGCATCGACTTCCGCCCGGCCGATCGCAGGATCGCCTTGCGCAGCCACTGGAGTCCGAAGACCAGCAGGAGGCCGCCGATCACCAGCTGCAGCGCCGAGCGCGGCAGCCAGGTCGTGAGCGCGTAGCCGGCGACGGCGGTGAACGCGGCGAGCGCCACGAGCGCGGCGCCGACACCCCACATCGCCGAGCGCCAGCTCCTGGTCATCCCCATCGCGAGCACGATCGTCAGCGCCTCGACCATCTCGACCAGCGCTGCGGCGAACGTCGCGACGCCGAGGCTCCAGACTGCGCTCGATCCCATGGCCACTCCGCTCAGCGCACGCCCCAGGCGTACTGCTGGAGGCGGGTCTCGAGGTAGGGCAGCACCGTGACGGTCCCCGCGCCCACGAGATCGCGGATCCGTCGCACCAGCTCCAGGAAGTGCTCGTCGCTGTCGGCGACGATCTCGAGCAGGATGTCGAACGAGCCGGCCACCACCACGACGAAGTCGACCTCGGGGATCTCGGCCACGGCGTCGGCGACGGGCTGCGGATGGAGCTCCGTGCGGATCCCGACCAGGGCCTCGTGGGAGAACCCGAGCTGGAGCGGGTCGGTGACGGCGACGATCTGGATGACCCCGTCGCGGCGCAGCCTAGTCACCCTCGCCCGCACGGCGGCGTCGGAGATCCCGACCTGCGAGGCGATGGTCGAGTACGCGCACCGGCCGTCGTTCTGGAGGATCGCGATGATCTGCTTGTCGATCTCGTCGATCCGCGTGCTCGATGCGATGTGGTCACCTCGCGCGGGCGTGGTCGCCGACTCTCTCATCGGCGTTCCGCCGACAGGTGGGACATGGTGGCTCCGGGGGCTCGACTGGTGGGTCGACCTGGGGGGGTCGCCTCACCTTAGGAGCGCCGGAGGCCACGTGGTGGGTGCCGCGCGAGCGCGCCGCAGAGCTCACTGGCCGTCGACGAGGGACCTCACGTACTCGTCGACGTTGTCGAAGCTGGACTCGATCCCGTCGTACTTCGTCATCCGAGACCGTCCGGTCTGGTCGGTGAACCTGAGCCGGTAGGTCAGGCTCGTCACCCCGTCGTTCTCGCTCAGCTCCATCGTCTCGACGGCGTCGGCGTCGGGCCAGCCGTCGAAGTGCCAGGTCTGGACCGTACGGCTCGGTGGCTCGACCTCGAGGAACGTGCCGCGGAACGAGCACTCCTGCCCGTCCTGGGTGACCATCACGTAGTGGTACTCCCCACCGACACGGAGGTCGATCGAGCACACCGTGACCTCCTCGCCGAACGGCGCGAACGTGCGGCGCACGTGCTCCTCCGTCGTGAACACGTCGAACACCAGCCCGATCGGGGCGTCGAACGTGCGCCGGTGGACGATCTCCAGCTCGGAGGGGAACTCGAGGACCGAGTGACGGCGGTGCGTTGTCATGGCGTCTCTCCTGGGTGTTGGAGCTCGTCGAGGTAGTCCGCGACCCGGTCGAACCGGGCCTCCAGGGCGCGGTCGTACTGCGCCAGCCACTCCTGGAACGGACGAAGCCGCGCAGGCTCGAGGCAGTACAGCCGGCGTCGCCCGTCGACCCGGCACGTGACCAGCCCCACCTCGCTCAGCACCCGGAGGTGCTTGGAGACCTGGGGCTGGGACAGCGCGAGGTCCTCGACGATCGTGCCGACGGCCTTCTCGCCGGGGATCAGCGTGTCGAGGATGTCGCGACGGTGCTCCTCGGCGATGGCGTTGAAGACATCAGAGGTTGTCGCGGAGCGTGGCACGCGACCAATGTATTCCTGTATCGGAATATGTCAATGCTGCTGGGCTACCCCGGCTCGCGGGCGGCCTCGTGGGCCGACTCGTGGTCCAGGTGACTGGCCGGCTCGAGCTGGAACGTCGAGTGCTCGACGTCGAAGTGCGTGGCCAGGCACGCCTGGACGGCGTCCAGCAGCTGCGGCGTGTGCCCGTCGGTGAAGCAGTCGTCGTCGACGACGAGATGCGCCGAGAGCGTGGGCAGACCCGAGGTGATGCTCCAGGCGTGGAGGTCGTGGACGTCACGCACGTGGTCGACCTCGATCAGGTGGTCCCGGACCTCGGTGAGGTCGACACCCTCCGGCGCCCCTTCCAGCAGGATGTGCCCCGAGTCGCGCAGGAGACCCCAGGACGCCCGGGCCATGAGGGCGACGACGACGAGGGACGCGACGGCATCGGCCTGGGCCCAGCCCGTGCTCACGATGACGACACCGGCCACGACCGTGGCGGCGAAGCCGTAGAGGTCGGTGAGGATGTGCTGATAGGCACCCTCCACGTTGAGGCTCGACCGGTCGGCCTTGGCGATCAGCCATGCGACGGCGACGTTCACGACACATCCGACGAGCGCCACGACGATGACCGGGGCACCCGCGACGTCGGCGTCGCCGGTGACCAGCCGGCGTACCGCCTCGACCAGGACCACGGCTGCGACCACGAGCAGCGTCACGCCGTTGGCGGCAGCGGACAGGATCTCGGCGCGCTTCAGCCCGAAGGTCCAGCGCGAGCTCTCCGGGCGCGTCGCCAGGTGCATCGCCCACAGGGCGGCACCGAGCGCGCCGGCGTCGGAGAGCATGTGGCCGGCGTCGGACAGCAGCGCCAGCGACCCCGCCAGGAACGCCGCCACGACCTCGCCGACCATGAACGCCACGAGCAGGCCCAGTCCGGCCACGAGGTAGCGGCGATCGGCGCCGGCATGGGGGGTGTGCGTGTGATCGGAAGGCACGGGTCGAGCCTAGTGTCGCCTAAGGCCGGACCTCGGGTCGCGGACGAGCTTCTCGCCGCCGGCGGGTGTGGACTCCCGCCCATCGGGGTAAGGGAGACGCATGCGCAAGAGACTCGCTCTTCTGGCCGTCACCCTGTCCGCCGTCGTCCTGATCGGCGCCGCCCCCGCCCAGGCGGGCTCGTTCCGCCCGGCGTACGACACCAACTGGCCCTGCTCGGGCTGCTGACCGGCGTACCCAGAGCTCCAGCAGCACCAGCGCGACGGCCACCGGCACCGTCGCGGGCAGCACGTCGACCACCAGGAACAGCAGGTCGAAGACGGCGGCACAGGCCAGCACCACCAACGCGCCCTGCCACGGTCGGACCCGCCTGGCCAGCCGCGGGTCACCGACGACGACCGTGCCGAGGACGGCCGCGATGAAGACGTCGCCGTACCCGATGACAGCAGAGCCGAACACCGCCACCTGCAGGTGCGGGAGGTGCGCCCCGGGCGTCGCCGCCTCCAGGGTGTCGTTGGGGCCCTGGAGCAGCTGCGCCGAGACCAGCACGGCGTCCAGGGCCGCCATCGTGAGGATCCCGACCTTCAGCCACGAGGCCGGCGTAACCGTGGCGAGGTACGCCGCGAGCGTGGCCGAGCTGAGTGCCGTGAGGGCGGTCGCCGCCGACTGCGCCGCCAGTCCGTGGTGGACGCCCCAGGAGTAGCCGAGCAGCGCTGCCGCGACGACGAGCGCCACGAGCCAAGCCGCGGGACGTCCCAGGCCGGCGTTCGCACGACCACCCTCGATCAGCACCACGATCGACGGGACCGCCAGCAAGGGGATCCCGATCACCGCCACCCAGGAGTAGGCGTGCGCCAGGCCCGGATAGGCGGCGAGCACGGCGATCGTGCCACCCAGGGACGCCGGCATCAGCCAGGCCCAGATGCCGCCCCGCAGGCGCTCGACGGCGCGGGGCAGGCTCGGTCGCGGGCCGCAGACGAGGGCCGCCTGGGTCAGGAGCAGCCCCGCGTCGGAGGGCCAGAAGCCGAGCACAACGGCGAGCCTAGGTGCACCCGCCACACGCGCCGGTGACCTTGGCTGACACGGCAGTGGCCCTTGGGCCCTGCCCGCGTCGACGGCCCGGCGACACCCTGGACCCATACCCGCACGCACCCGGTTCGCACGATCGGAGGCGAGGACGATGGGCTCCACCGGCCAGGTCCGACCCGTGTCGCTCTCGGACGCTGTCACCACGGTGATGCGTTGGCCGGTCGTCACCATGGACGTGGACGATCCGCTGGTCGACGTCGCCCGCCGCCTGACCGACCAGGAGATCGGCGCCGTGGTCGTCCTCGAGAAGGGGCGTCCGGTGGGCATCGTGTCCGAGCGCGACGTCACCGCCGCGGTCGCGGCGGAGGCGAATCCGCGTGAGCTCTCGGCCCGCGACGTCATGACCGCCAGCCCGCACACCGTGCCTCCCGAGGCACCCCTCTACGAGGCCGTCCGGATGATGAGGGAGTCGCGGGTGCGCCATCTCCCGGTCGTGTCCCAGGGCGTGATCACGGGCGTCCTCTCGATGCGCGACCTCTTCCGCGTGCTGGAGACCGTCGCGGAGGCAGGTGGCCTGGGACCGGGCCGTCCCGGTGAGCAGGTCGGGGTCACCTGGCGTCATCACCAACGCGCGCTGTGGCTGTTGACCTGCCCGATGTGCGGTCGCGAGCCCGAGGCTCAGTAGAGCCGCGGGACGAACGTCTGCTCGTGCATGGGCGGGCGGACGTACGGGATCTCCCGCATCGCCGGCAGCTCCACGACGTCGGGTGCGACGTCCTGGTACTCGAAGCGGCTGAGCAGATGGGTGATGCAGTTCAGTCGGGCCGCGCGCTTGTCGTCCGAGGGGACGACGTACCAGGGCGCCTGCTTGATGTCGGTGTACTGGAACGTCGTGTCCTTGGCCATGGAGTACCGCACGTAGAGCTCGTGCTCGGCCAGGTCCATCTCGGAGAGCTTCCAGCGCTTCAGCGGCTCGGCGTTGCGGGCCTGGAAGCGCCGGGTCTGCTCGTCGAAGGACACCGAGAACCAGTACTTGACCACCAGGATCCCCGAGCGCACCAGCATCCGCTCGAACTCCGGGCAGCTGCGCAGGAACTCCTGGTGCTCGCCCTCGGTGCAGTAGCCCATGACCCACTCGACGTTCGAGCGGTTGTACCAGGACCGATCGAACAGAACCATCTCGCCCGCCGCCGGAAGGTGCTCGACGTACCGCTGGAAGTACCACTGCGTCCGCTCGCGCTCCGTCGGCTTGGGCAGCGCGACGATGCGCACCGAGCGGGGGCTCATGCGCTCGGTGATGCTCTTGATGACGCCGCCCTTGCCCGCGGAGCCACGGCCCTCGAACACCACCGCCACCTTGAGACCCTGCGACGCGATCCAGTACTGCAGGAGCACGAGCTGCTCCTGCAGACTGGCCATGGCGGCCTCGTAGACCGACGCCCGGAGCCGCCCGGACCGCGTGTAGTCGGACGGGTCGCGTCCGACCGGCGGCTCGACGGAGGCGACGTCGTCGGCTCCCTCAGGTGGCCTCTTGCCCATACCGGATCCTCCCGTGCCCCGCGACGCCGCCCTACCCCTGGTGGTCGTGCAGGTGCTCGGCTGGTGGTCGTGCTGATGGTCCTGCCCATGCTGGTGGTGATGGTCTGCCATGTCGTCGGGACCACCGCCCATCATGGCCAGCATCTCGCGACCACCGGTGCGGTAGAAGCGCAGGAGCAGAATCGCGGCCAGCGCGAACGCGACGATGTTCAAGATCGTGGTGTAGTTCCAGCTGACGGCCTCGAGCGTCACCGTCGCCTGCTGGTGGTCCGGAACCAGGTGCAGGACGTGGAAGAGGATCTCCACGAGATAGCCGCCGATCACCATGGTCACGTAGAAGCCGCCGAGCAGGACCAGGGTCATCTTCGTGCCGTAGTACTTCCGGTAGATCAGCAGGATCGGAAGGATGATCAGGTCGGCGAACATGAACGACACGACGCCGCCGAAGCTGATCCCGCCGCTGTAGAGCACCGCCGCCAGCGGCACGTTCCCGATCGAGCAGACGAAGCTGAGGATCGCGATCACCGGGCCGATGATCGGGCCCCAGATCCCGGACCAGACCGGGTGGTCGCTCAGGAAGAGGCTCTGCCAGAAGGAGTCCGGCACCCAGGCGGCGACCGCCCCGGCGATCAGCAGGCCGATCACGATGTCCCGGACGACCGCGGCCCACTCCATGACGAAGATGTGGCTGATCGACGTCAGTCCGCGCCCCGAGAGTAGTCTGGCGAGAAAGCCACCCTCGCCCTGGACGCTCATGTCCATGGCGGCGTGGCCCTCCATCGAGCCGGCCAGCCCCTTCTCGGCCTGCTCCCGGGCTGCGTCGACGAGCTTCGTGCGGACGAAGACCCGGAAGAACACCGCCATCGCGATGATGATGATCGGCCCGCCGACGAACTCCGCCAGCGTGAACTGCCAGCCCAGCAGCAGCGCCATGATGATGCCGAGCTCGATGACCAGGTTGGTGCTCGCGATCTCGAAGACGATGGCCGACGTGAAGCTGGCTCCCTTGCGGAACAGCGACCGCGCCAGGGCGACAGCGGCGTAGGAGCACGAGGAGCTCGCGATGCCGAGGCCGGTCGCCTTGGCCAGCGTCGCCGGCCGGTCGTCCCCGAGGTGCCGCACGACGGCCTGCCGGCGGACCACCGCCTGCACCACGGCCGACAGGATGAACCCGAGGATCAGCGACCAGGCGATCTGCCAGGTCATCGACCCGGCCATCTTCAGGGCGTCGGCGATGCCGTTCAGCACGCTCACCGGTGCCCACCTCGGGCCGAGATGCCCAACAGCTCACGCAGGCAGTGCTCCAGCAGCTGGTGCGGGAACCCGTCGGCCAGTCGGTAGTGGATCACCCGTCCGTCTCGGCGCGACTGCACCAGACCCGCGCCCCGCAGCAGCTTCAAGGCGTACGACGACTGGTCCATGGAGACGCCGAGCACCTGCGCGAGGTCGCCCACGCACAGCTCCTCGACGGAGACCAGCGCGAACAGCACCCGCAGCCGGGTCTGGTCCGACAACAGGGACAGCAGCGACCCGAGCAGCTCGGCGTCCTGCACCGAGACGACCGCCGACGCCGCTCGGCGTACGGCTTCGGGGTCGACGGGGTGGGCATGTGTCTCGGCAGCCATATCCGTATATTCGCACGAACGTACGGATATATCAAACGAGGCCGATCACATGTCAGGGCTAGGTGACCTTGATGCCGACCGCGGACGAGACTCCGTGCAGGTTCCCCGGTGTTCGGCGGACCGTTGCGTAGACCCACCACACGTGGTGTCGGCGCTGCGGCGCGTGGATGACGAACCGGAAGCGGCCGGTGCTGCTGACCCTCGTGTGCGCGATGACGCGCCTGCCGTGATGCAGCCGGAGCCGCACTCCTGGCTTCGCGGGCAGGATGTGCCCGAAGAACACGACGCGGGTACCGCGCCTGACCGACACGACGCGGTCGGTCAGCGTCATCCGCGGTGCCACCGCGACTGGGACGACCGGGCTCACCGAGCTGTCGTGGCCGGCGTAGACCCAGCGGTATCTCGTGTCGACCAGAGGTCGAACCTGCAGCCAGTTCGCGTGTGAGGTGAAGTCGTAGGACCAGTGGTCGACGCCCACCGACGTCCACGTCCGACTCCCGAAGGGCTTGGCCTGAAGAGTCACGTCGCCCACCTGGTACGGGGTTCCGTCCGAGTCGGCGAGCAGGGCCGTGATCGGTAGCGGCTGCTTCGCCTGGATGATCGCGGCGGGAGGGTTGCTCGCCACGACGCTGGTGCCCGTGGTCTCGAGGTCATAGGTCGTGTCGGGACCACCCACCGGTCCCGTCGTCACCGCATCGAACCCGAATGATCCGCCATCGCAGCCCATGCCGATGCCGACGACCCCGCCCTGGTCGTCGTGAACGACAGCAGTCTCGAGCTGGTCGACGGTGCCGGTGAAGGGGCCACCGACCTGCTCACCCGCGAACTTGTTCTGGTACTCGTTCCAGTCGAAGACCGTCGACGCGTCCGCCCGGATCGTGTGCCAGCCGCCACCGGCCGCCAGGCTGAAGGGGTCTGCGACGCCGTACCAGACGTCCGCCCCGTCGAGGGCCTGGGCGAACACGACGCCGCCCTGCGCTCCCGTGGTGCTCTGATTGACGAGGTCGACCTGCAAGTCACCGAAGTCGGCGAGGGTCGAGTACGCCTGGACCGGTCCGCCAGCACTGCCGGGTTCGGGCTGGTCCAGGGACCACAGGGCGCTCCCCAGCGGTGTCCCCGGTGTGCTCGTGTTCACCACGGGGCCCGCGTGGCCGATCTGCGCCGGCTCGGCCCGGGCACACAAGGTGCCGCCGATGCCCAGCCCCCTTGATGTCGTGAGCGCGGCCAGCGCGCCGACCCCGGGGACGACGACCACGCCCTCCGCGGCCTGCGCCGGCCACGAGCCGGTCAGCCCCACGAGCGAGGCGACCACGGCCACCGCGAGCGGACGTCGAAAGTCCATGGATCCCCCGTCACGCAGTCCGGACCGGAGCGGGACTCCGGCCGCCGCCGCAGGGTAGGGCACGCGCGGCATGCGCGGACCCACCCCTGCGGGTGACCCAGCGTCGTCCCGAGCTCGCGGACCGCGGCGAGAGACTGGAAGGTAGGTGGAAACGACGAATCCGCAGGTCAGAAGCGGTCTGCTTCCGTCCTGCGGATCTTCGGAGTGGAGCTGAGGGGACTCGAACCCCTGACCCTCTGCTTGCAGGCAGCCGATCTAGAACGTTCGACCCACCTCGTGCCGACTTGAGTCATCTCGTTCAATCACCAAGCCAGTAACGGAGTCTGTTGTCAGGACCTCTCCACTGTAGCCGACCATCTAGATCCGCCTGGACCCCGATAGACCGAGATCGTGTATCCAATGTGGCCAATTCTTGGCCACACCCTGCGCGCAGCACCTCTTTGTGCGGTATGGCTGTGCAAGGGGAGTCCCCGATCGCGGCAGGGGTCCTGGTACTCAGTGGCGTCGGACCACGGACGGATCGGCCCTGTCGCGCTCGTGGCGAGAACTCGGCAGCCAGTTACACCGCGGGACGCAGCCACGCGGTCCTGCGCTCGAGTGCGGCGAAGCCCAGCGCCTCGTAGACCGGCCTAGCCTCGTCGTTGGCATTGAGCATGGGCGGGCCAGGCCTGATCGGCAAGCGTCGCGACCATATCGCTGCCGAGCCGACACCACGACCACGCCGCGGACGCAATGGTCTGCTGCACGGATAGGTGACATCTGATCTGCGTCGATGTGCGTCGGCGCTGGAAGGATGTGCACCATGCCGAAGGCGTTCCCCAAGGAGTTCCGCGAGGACGTGATCCGGGTCTACCGCGACTCCGATGCGTCCGTTGCCCAGGTCGCGAGGGACTTCGGTGTCTCGCCGTCGTGTCTCAAGCGGTGGCTCACCATCGCCGACAAGAACTCCGGTAACCCTTCGCCGGCCGGTCGGGCGGCAAAGGAGTCCGAGGCGCTGCGTGAGGCCAACAAGCGGATCAAGCTGCTCGAGCAGGAGAACGAGGTGCTCCGCCGCGCCGCGGCCTATCTGTCGCAGGCCAACCTGCCGGGAAAATGATGTACCCGCTCGTCCGCGAGCTAGCCGCCGACGGGATCTCCGTCGCGGTGACGTGCCGGGTGCTCAGGATCGCTCGCCAGCCCTACTACCGCTGGCTCGCAAAGCCGGTCACCGACGCCGAGCTGGCCGAGGCTTACCGGGCCAACGCCCTGTTCGACTCCCACCGCGACGACCCGGAGTTCGGTTACCGGTTCCTCCTCGATGAGGCGCGTGAAGCCGGGCAGTCGATGGCCGAACGGACGGCCTGGAAGATCTGCTCGCAACTGGGCTGGTGGTCAGCGTTCGGCAAGAGGCGCGGCCGCAACGGCAAGAAGCCAGGCCCGCCGGTCCACGACGACCTTGTGAGGCGCGACTTCACCGCTGACGCTGCAAACGAGCTGTGGCCGACATCACCGAGCACTGGACCCGGGAAGGCAAGCTCTATCCCTGCGCGGTCAAGGACGTCTACTCCAACCGGATCGTTGGCTACTCCATCGACTCACGGATGAAGTCACGGATCGCCGTGGCTGCCCTCGACAACGCCGTCGCCCGCCGCCGAGCAGAGCACGCAGATGTGGCCGGCTGCGTGCTGCACACCGACCGTGGGTCCCAGTTCAGGTCCAGGAAGCTCGTCCACCAGCTCAACTGGCACCAGCTGGTCGGCTCGATGGGTCGCGTCGGCGCGGCCGGCGACAATGCCGCCATGGAGTCCTTCTTCAGCCTGCTCCAGAAGAACGTTCTCAACCGCCGCGCCTGGAACACGCGCGAGGAGCTGCGGATCGCGATCGTGACCTGGATCGAGCGGACCTACCCCGACGCCGTCGACAGGCGGCGCTCGGGCGATCGACCCCCATCGAATACGAGTTGATCATGACCACAGCCGCCACGCAGGCGGCCTAACCCGAACTGTCACCCGATCGTGCAGCAGACCCAAGCACACTGTGGCGCATCTAGGATGATCCCTTTCCGTTGGCAACAGATCGTGGTGCTGCCTCAACAAGCGTGGCTGACATTTCGCCCTCGCTAGACGGAGCAAACATCTGCGTGACACGCGGGCTGACACTCCCGCACGTGGCCCCTAGCGGTGCGCCGTCCTCGTGGCACTCTGAGGAATCCCACGGTCCGGCTGGCGGGCGACCAGATCGTGTGCCTGCTCTGCGGGGAGCTTAACTGCGTCAGGGGCGAAGGCGACCGCCGGGCTCGCCTATCTACCTGCCGGTCACCCACACTGTGCGGCGGCAGCTGTACGCTCTCAGGCGTTCTGCGCTAGGCATGCCAGTGCGCATCAGCAGCCGCGCCATGTGGAGCGTCAGCCCAGGGTGTAGAGCGCGGCCGTGCTGCGAGGGCATGTGCTGGTGAGCCTGCCCCAGCGGCCCCCACGGCACCGCCCGAACGACACCGGCCTCCATGAGCAGAGCCCAGACACCGACGAGCATCAACAGCCCGAGCAGACAGGCATCGCGACGCGCTCGAACCGCGCGTCAGCATCGCTAAAGACAGGCCGAGATGCCTCAGCCCGCACAGGCGCGACAGGTGCGGCGACCTATGACGACAGCCCTGCTGGTGATCGATTCCCAAGAGCCCTTCCGCGTCGGGGACGACTGGGCCGAGTCCCACAACCCCGTCGTCGTAGAGCGGATCGGCCGGCTCGTCGAGGCCGCGCGTGGTCGCAGCGAGTCGGGTACTCTGGATCCGGCACAACGAATCGGGCTCCGGCGACCAGTTCGACCCCGCCCTCGGAGCCGTACGCGTGATGTCCGGGCTGCAGCCGAACGACTACGAGCCGCTCCTGCGCTAGACCACGATCAACGCCTTCGCCAGCAGCGACCTCGAGGAACGTCTGCACGCCGACGATGTCGACCGGCTCGTGATCTGCGCCATCCGCACCGAGCAATGTGTCGAGACCACCGCACGGGCTGCCGCCGGCATCGTCGAGCGCACCGTTTCCGTGCTCGCGGTGTGTGAATTCGTCACCGTCGTGACCCCGACAACATTGTCAACGCGGTGACTCTGTGCTGATCGCCCAGCGCCTCACTCAGCTGACCTCGAGCTACCCTCGACGACCTTGACGAGCGCTGCATGGTCCCGGTCCCCGAGTCCGGCGGAGCAGGCCGACGCCACGAGGTGGGCGACGCCCGGAGTGACGGGAAGCGTCAGGCCGCGGTCCGCGGCGGCTGCGAGAGCGATCCGCAGGTCCTTGTCGTGCAGGGCCAGCCGAAAGCCTGGCGTGAAGTCCTGGCTGAGCATGGCGCGTGCCTTGCGGTCGAGGACGGCGCTGCCGGCGAGTCCGGCACCGATCACCTGCAGGGCGGGGATCGGATCGAGCTCGTGGGCTCGCAGGAAGGTGAGGGCTTCGGCGAGCAGTGCGATGTTGCCCGCGACAATGAGCTGGTTGGCTGCCTTGACAAGCTGACCGGACCCCCATGCGCCTACGTGAACGACGGTGCGCCCCAGGACGTCGAACAAGGCGCGGGCCATCTCGAAGGCAGGTGCCTCGCCGCCGACCATGATGGCCAGGGTCCCCTCGACAGCTCCCGCTTCGCCTCCTGAGACCGGTGCATCCAGGAACGCGATCCCGACTTCGGCGGCCGTCTGCCCCAGCTCCACGGCGAGCGCGGCCGAGACGGTGCTCATGTCGATCACCAGCGCGCCCGTCCGGGCATGGGCGAGAACGCCGTCCGGACCGGCGATCACGCCCTCCACGTCGGGAGTGTCCGGAAGCATGGTGAGGACCACGTCAGCCTGGGCGACGGCCTCGGCGACCGAGGTCGCCCCGCGCCCGCCGGCGGCGACGAGCGTGTCGACGGGTCCACGACCCCGGTTGAAGCCGGTGACCTCGAACCCCGCGGCGACGAGGTTGCGAGCCATGGGGCCCCCATCACACCCAGGCCGATGAACGCGACGCGCTGCGTGGTCATGTGGTGCTCCTCGTGTCGTGATGGGAGTGCGGCGCGTGGCCTCGACGTGACTCAGGCAGCCAGGCGAGGCCGTCGACCGTGTCGGCCAGTGGTCGGTACTCGAGCGCGACGTAGCCGGCGTACCCGATGTCGAGCAGAGCCGCCCAGATCGCGGTGAAGTCCAGAGAGCCGGTGCCCGGCTCGTGTCGACCTGGACTGTCGGCGACCTGCACGTGGCAGATGTCGCCCGCGTGCCTTGTGAGGAGCTCGGCGGGGTCGTCGCCGTTGTTGGAGGCGTGGTAGAGGTCCGCGAGCAGGGACACGTTCGCCGCACCGGCCGATCGAGCCCGTCCCACGACGACGAGAGCGTCCTGCGCGGTCAGGATCGGGTACGTGCCGTTCTCTCCCGAGGTGAGTGGCTCGATCGCGATGGTGCCGCCTACCTCCGCGACGCGAGCGGCGGCATGCACAAGGTTCTCGGTCGCGATCTCGTCCTGCTCGGCTGCGGGAACACCGACGACGCGGGTGCCGTACAGCGCGTTGAACGTCGTACAGCCCGTGCGCTCGGCGATCCTCAGCAACCGGTCGAGGCTGGCGCGGAACTCCGCCGAACGTCCCGGCATGGAGACCACACCCCGGTCGCCGGAGGGCATGTCTCCGGCGAAGCAGTTCAGTGCCACCAGTCGTACTCCGGCAGCATCCACGGCCGCAAGGAAGCCCTCGACGTCCTCGTCGGATGGCGTCGCGATCACGAACGGCCACCAGGCCTCGACGGCGACGAACCCCGCTGCCGCCGCGGCAGCAGGTCGGGCGACCAGCGGCAGGTGGGTGAACAGGGTCGAGAGGTTCGCCGCGAAGACGACTCCGGGAGGCACGTCCATGGCCTCAGGCACCGGAGCCTCCCGAACGCAGCTCGGCCAGAGCGCGCAGTTCCTCCGGGGTCGGCCCTGGGACGACTCGCAGCTCGGGGTGCACCCGCAAGGGCCACCCTGTGGCGGCGAGGACCTCGTCGACGCCGACCCCCTCGTGTATCCCGGTCAAGGTGAGCTCCGCCGTATCGGGGTCCGGCTCGAGAATGCCCAGGTCGGTCACGACGACCCGGGGCCCCTGCGTCGTCAGCCCGTGTCGAGCGCGGTCGCTGGGACCGCTGCCGTGTCCGAGTGTCGTGACGAAGTCGAGGCGCTCGACGAAGGCACGGCGTGAGTGCCGCAGCGTGACGATCACCTCGGTGCACCCGCTGGCGATCTCCGGTGCCCCTCCTGCCCCGGGCAGACGCGTCCGAGGACTGTCGTAGTCGCCGCCTATCACCGTGGTGTTGAGGTTGGCGAAGCGGTCGATCTGGGCGGTCGTCAGGAAGCCGGTGTGGATGCGCCCTGCCTGCAGCCAGTAGTTGAAGATCTCCGGGAGCGACACGATCAGCTCGGCCGTCTCGGCGAGCTGGTCGTCGCCGATCGAGAGCGGAAGCTCACCCGGCTTGGCCCCGATCACCCCCGACTCGTAGACCAGGACGATCCCCGGAGCATGGGTGATCCGTGCCAGGTTGGCCGCGACGCCTGGCAGCCCGATGCCGACGAAGCAGGTGGAGCCGTCCTTGAGCATCCGGGCGGCGGCCACGGTCATGCTCTCCTGGCGATCCGGCGCGCCGAGCGTGGCAGTCTCGGTGGCAGTCATTGCTCGTCCTCGGTCTCGCCGAGCAGGCCGCGCAGCCATCGCTCGAACTCGTCGCGATCTCGAGAGACGGCGTCCCACGCCACGTAGTCGTCGTTGGTGCGTGGGTAGTAGCCCAAGGCGTACGACGGCTTTGCGCCACCAGGAACGACCGCGACGTAGGTGACGACGCTGGTCGGCAGGATCACCTCTGCGCGCTCGGGCTCCAAGGTCGGCACGATCTCCTCGACGGTGACGACGGTGCGGGAGGAGGCGAGCGCGGATTCCTTCTGGACACCGCTGATGCCCCACAGCTGCACGTTCCCCCGCGGGTCGGCTCGTTGGGCGTGGATGACGGCCACGTCCGGGTTCAGCGCCCGGACGGCGCCGACCTGCACTCCCGTGAACGGGCACTCGATGGTCCGAAAGGAGTCCCGGGCGTGGCTGGATAGGTCGGAGCCGACATAGCCCCGCATGACGGCGAAAGGAAGGCCGGAGGCGCCGGCCACGTAGCGGTTCACCATGCCGGCGTGCGAGTGCTCCTCGATGGCGAGTGGGCGGGGCCAGTGGTTCTCGACGGCGTCTCGGAACCGGTGCAGCGACCCCACCCCGGGGTTGCCGCCCCAGGAGAAGACGAGCTTGCTGGCGCAACCCGCACCGATCATCTGGTCGAAGATGATGTCAGGGGTCATGCGCACGAGGGTGAGGTCGCGACGACCTTGGCGGATGATCTCGTGGCCCGCAGCGAAAGGGATCAGGTGGGTGAACCCTTCGAGAGCAACTGAGTCGCCGTCGTGCACAGTGGCCCGGATGGCCTCGGAGAGAGAGACGATCTGCGCCATCAGGAGGTGCTCGGCGTCGATGTCGGGGCTAGCACAGGGCCAAGGTGCTCGAGCACGAGCGCATTGAACCGAGTCGGCTGGTCGACGCACGGCAGGTGTGCGGTGTCGGGGAGGACCTCGAGCCGGGAGCCACCGATGGCCTGGTGGATCTCTTCGGCGTGCGACGGCGGGAAGCCCCGGTCCCGGGCTCCGGCGATCACGAGCGTCGGCGCCTGGATCTGCGGCAGGTCGGGGCGGAGGTTCACGTCGCGCACGACGGCGCAGCTGGCGGCGTAGCCGGCTGCAGGGTTGGCGGCGACGACCTCCACCAGCTCGTCGACGACCTGGCGATGGGAGGCCGCCCACTCGTCCGTGAACCAGCCGCCAGAGGCTCGTCGGGCCACCTCGGGCAGGCGGCCCGCCTCGATGTCCTCGATCCGGTCGTTCCACTTCTGGGGATCCCCGGGGTGGGCCGACGTGCAGACGACGACGAGGCGTTCGACGCGGTCGGGGTGGTGAGCGGCCGTCCAGAGAGCGACCATGCCCCCCAGAGACGCTCCGCAGAGGGACGCGCGCTCGATCTCGAGCACGTCCAGCAACCCGACCAGATCACCACCGAGGTCGTCGATCCGGTACGGGCCCGAGGGAACGGGCGAACCGCGGTGGCCTCGCTGCCGGTAGGTGACGACGCCGAGCCCGGCGCCGACGAACGGGCCCGTCTGGGCGTCCCACAGGCGCTCGGTCATGCCGATCGAGCTCACCAGCACCAGCGGGGGCGAGGTCGCGTCTCCGAGCCGGGCATGGACTAGGTGCAACGGATCAACCGCTCCCACTGAACCCATGATGCTCTCCTCGCTGGGCGTGACCTGCCTTGATCGCCATCGACGGTACGAGCCCGCGAAGGGCTTGCCAGCGCCGTGACCGTGGTGCGGAACACCCCGTGTTCGTTGTGCGCACGATGGTGCGTCACCCTAGATCGAAGCCCCATGAACGTCAATCACGCTGCAAATGCTGCTTGACGGTGGTGATGCACGTCGCTATGGTCCGGCTACGTGTTCGGAAGGCGAACAAGTCGGAAGGCACCGTGGTCCGCTTCATTGCATCTCGCGACGAGGGCCCGCAGGCTGGCTCTGCACTGGAAACCGCGGACTGCTCATGGTCACGTCGAGACGAGAGGGCGGCAATGAGGGAACTCAGAGCAGCCGAACGGCAAGGCTGGAGAACGGCAGCGTTCGCGGGAGCTGCGGTGCTGTTGACGATCACGCTGGCGGCATGTGGCTCGAGCTCGAGCAACACCGGCAGCACAGGCAGCAGTGGCGACGGCAGCTCGGGAGCCAGCCAGGGCTCGGGAGACTCCGGTGCCCTGCTGGCCGAGGCCAAGGCGGCTGTGGCGAAGGCGGAGCAGGAGCCGACCGTCATCGGGGCCGCGTCGCTGGGCTCGTTCAAGCCCGCCCCTGGTGGCTTCTTCTACTACGTCTCGTGTGACGAGTCGATCGTCGGCTGCAAGGTGATCGCGGACGCGGTCCAGCAGGGGACGGAGGCGCTGGGGTACAAGTTCGAGTCGTGCAACGCCGGTGCGACGGCCCAGGGCACCTCGAACTGCATGAAGAGTGCCCTGGACGCCAAACCCAGTGTCGTCCTGATGGGCGGGATCGACGCGGCCGACTCGCAGGGCGGATACGCGGCGCTGCAGAGGGCCGGCATCCCGATCGTCGGCGTGGACACCGGCAACGCGCCGGGGACGACAGCCGGCGAGGTGGGCGGCTACTGCGCCGCGCAGGCCAAGCAGATCGCCGACGCCCTGATCGCCGATGCGAACGGCAACGCGAAGGTCTTGATGCTTGCCTCCAACTTCACCGCGTGCACCCGCGAGCGGGACGCCGCGTTCAAGGCGGAGTACCAGCGCCTGTGTCCTGGCTGCGAGCTCGACGTGGTCGACTTCGACGTCGCCACCATGGTGCAGTCGCTGCCCGGCCAGATCCAGGCGGCGCTGGTCCAGCACCCCGGCATCACCGGGATCTACGCGGTCATCGACCAGGCCACCAGTATCGCCGTCACCGCGGTCCAGCAGGCGGGCAAGTCGAACAGCATCGTCGCCACGGGATTCGACGCCAACCCGGCGAACGTCCAGCTGATCCGTCAGGGGAAGGTCCAGAAGTACGACGAGTCGTCGGCGCAGGGTGAGACCGGATGGGCGTCCGCCGACATGGCCGCCCGGGTGTACTCCAAGGTGAAGGTGCCCAAGGTGTCGGTGCCGAACGTGTACCTCATCGACCCCAACACCGTCGGTGCCATCACCAACAGCATGAACATGTGGCTGGGAACGCCCGACTACGAGACCCAGTTCAAGAAGCTCTGGGGCCAGGGCTAGGACCCCCGGAGGTGGCGGGTCCGCTCGGACCGCGAATACTCCGAGCGGACCCGCCCTACTCGTGTCACGAGCCTGAAGGAGTTCTGATGCCTGACCTGCAGGGACAGCATGCCGTGGTGGTGGGCGGCGGCGGCCAGGGCATCGGGCGCAGTGTGTCCCTGGCCCTGGCCACCGCCGGGGCTCGGGTGACCGTGGTCGATCTGGATCCCGAACAGTCCAGCGGAGTGGTCGACGAGATCGTCGGTCTCGGGGGACGAGCCGACAGCCAGGCCGCGAACGCCTGCTCCTCCGACGAGGTCAACGCCGCGATCGACGCGGCCGCCGAGGGTTCCGACGGGATCGACGTCCTGGTGACCGTGGTTGGCGGCGTACGTGGTTTGGCGCCGTGGCAGCCCGTTCACCAGCACACGGACGCCCAGTGGGCCGCGATCCTCGACCTCAACCTGACCAGCGCGTTCCTGAGTGTTCGCGCAGCGCTGACGCACATGGTGCCCCGAGGGCGCGGCTCGATCGTCGCGGTTGGCTCCTTGAGCGGGATGCGCGGAGCCCCCAACCACGCGGCGTACGGCGCGGCGAAGGCGGGTGTTATCCATCTGGCCAGATCGGTGGCCATCGAGTACGGGCGTCACGGCATCCGGATGAACGCAGTGTCGCCCGGCAGGGTCGACACGCCCGCGACGTCCGACACGCTGGACGACGCTGCGTATCGGGTCATGGCGGAGCGGGTCCCGTTGGGCCGGATGGCCAGCCCCGACGACATCGCAGCTGCGGTCGCGTTTCTCGCCTCGCCCGAGTCGGCCTACATTTCGGGGCAGGTCCTCACCGTCGACGGCGGGGCGAGCGCCAGGTTCCCGCTGCCCATCGCAGGCACTGACCCGAGCGAGGCTTTTTGACCGACAGGCTCACCACCGACTCCGGCCCGTCGAGCGTTCCCTCGCTCGCCCTGGAAGCCTCCCACGTGACCAAGACGTTCGGCGAGCACACCGTCCTGCACGACTTCGCGGTCCAGGTGAGGGGATCCAGCGTGCACGCGCTGCTGGGACACAACGGGTCTGGCAAGTCGACGTTCATCAAGATCCTCTCCGGCTTCCACGTTCCCGACGACGAGACGGCGGCAAGAGTCCTCGTCGACGGAACGCCGATCGCCTTCGGCGACCTCCGGAGTCCTGCCCGCGCCGGGGTCAGCTTCGTCCACCAGACCTTGGGCCTAGTCCCGGACCTGACGGTTCTGGAGAACCTGCACCTCGGCAAGCCCTACTCCACAGGCATGGCGGGCAGGATCTCGTGGCGGCGTGAGCGGGCGGCCGCGACGGGTGCCCTGGAGGAGTTCGACGTGCGCATCTCCCCCGAGCGCACGGTCGCCAGCCTGACGGCGGTGGAGCGGTCGGAGGTCGCCATCGTCCGGGCCCTCCGCAGTGGCGAGTCGATGCGCGTATTGGTGCTCGACGAACCAACCGCTGCGCTCACCGAGCGTGAGGTCGACAAGCTGTTCGGCACCATCGAGAACGTTCGCGCGCGCGGAGTGGGCATCGTCTACGTCAGCCACCGGCTCGAAGAGGTGGGCCAGATCGCTCAGGACGTCACGATCCTCCGCGACGGCGTCGTGGTGGGGCGTGGGCCGGTCGCGGAGTTCCCCGCGTCCCGATTGATCGACGTCATCTCCGGCGCACCGTTGGCGCCCGCGGTCGAGGTCGACGAGCTGGCTACCCTGGGCCCTCCGTCCGGTGTGGCCGACGAGCCGCCGGCAACCGCCTCCGCTGCCTTCGGCTCGGAGTCGCCACCTCGCGAGTCGGGGGTGACCGCAGGGCCGGCCTTCGAGCTGAAGGCCACGGCCGCCGGCGCGATCCACGAGGCCCACGTGGTCGGTCACCCCGGCGAGGTGCTCGGCGTGGTGGGCCTGCTCGGCTCGGGCATCGACGACCTCATCGGTCTCCTCACCGGCCGGGTCGCCGCCCGACGAGCCGAGCTGCGCCTGCACGGCAAGCCCGTCCGCCCCGGAGACGTGCCGCGGATGCTCCGGCTGGGGCTGTGCCTCGTCGTCGGCGACCGCGACCAGCGCGTCGTTCTCACCGAGTCGACCGGCACGAACCTCACGCTGTCGGTGATCGGTCGGTACTTCTCGCGCGGGCTGCTCCGACGAGGTGCCATGCGTAGCGACGCCCGACACTCGGTCGAGGCGCTCGGGGTCCGACCGAGCGACCCCGGCTTGCCGACGATGCTGCTCAGTGGCGGCAACGCCCAGAAGGTCGCACTGGGCCGCGCCCTCGCGGCAGAGCCCTCGATCCTGTTGCTGGAGGAGCCGTCTCGCGGCGTCGACGTCCAAGGCCGGAGGGACGTAGGGGCCATCGTGCGAAAGGCGGCAGACGACGGCAAGCTCGTCATCGTGGTCGACTCCGACCTGGAGCAGATCGTCGAGGTCTGCACGCGGGTCCTGGTGCTCCGCGGTGGCCGGGTGTGCGACGAGTTCGTCGGCGCGAGGATCACCAAGTCCGCGCTGTTGCAGGCGTGCTACGGAACCGCAGAGGAGCGAGCCGTATGAGCGAGACCGGCCACGAGCCCGAGCGCACGGCGTTAAGGTCAGGTCGCCGGGCGGCGGTCCTGCTCGAGCGGTACGGCGGCGTGATCGTGCTGCTGGCGATGATCGCCGTGTTCTCCTTCCTGGAGCCGGTCAACTTCCCCACGTACGAGAACGCCGTCGGCATCCTCGGGAGCTATGCCATCTCGGGGATCGTGGCCCTCGGCCTGCTGGCCCCGTTGGCGGCCGGCGTGTTCGACCTGTCCATCGCCGGCGTCATGACGCTGTCCGTCGTCGGAGTCACCGCCCTGTTCCAGAGCACCCACGGCAAGTTTCCCGTCGTCCTCGCCGTGCTTTGCGTTCTGGTGGGCGCGATCGTCGTCGGCATGATCAACGGCTTCCTCGTGCTCAAGATCGAGGTCGACCCCTTCATAGCGACGATCGGCACGAGCGCGGTCCTGGTCGGGATGTCGCAGCTGATCGCGAACGGCACGACGATCGTCAACAACATCCCGGCGAGCTTCACGAACTTCGGCCAGGCCAACGTCGGGAAGATCCCGGTACTCGTGTTCGTCTTCGCCGGACTCGCACTGATCACGTGGTACCTGATGACCCATACACCGTTCGGACCGAGCCTCTATGCCACGGGTGCGGCTCGTGAGGCCACGCGTCTTGCCGGCATCCGGACCACACGGATCATCGTGCTCGGGTTCTGCAGCTCCGCACTCGGTGCAGCCATCGCCGGGGTGCTGTTCGCTGCCCAGTCCGGCAGCGGACCGCCGAGCGTAGGGGACGGGTATCTGCTCGGTGCCTATGCCGCGGCCTTCCTCGGCTCGACGATGATTCGACCGGGGCGGTTCAACGTCGGTGGCTTGATCGTGGCGCTGCTGATCGTGGGAGTCGGCGTGAACGGACTCCAGCAGGTCGGCCTGCCGTTCTGGGTGATCGAGACGTTCCAGGGCTCGGCGCTTCTTCTTGCGGTCGCGCTGGGAAAGCTCGGGCGTCGGACCACGAGCGCTGCCCATGCCTAGCCCGGAGGATGTCGGATCGGCGGCACGAGGGTTCTTCGTGTCGGTTTCCGCTGCGCCGGACCTGCCGCTGGCGCACCGGGTCTACGTGGAGCTAGCCCTGCCGGAGGGCGGTCGGACTCCCTCGACGGTCCAGCTGTTGGTCGCGGGCGGGACGTACAACAGGCAGTACTGGGACCTCCCGGACGTACGGGAGGGCACCGACAGGTACAGCTACGTCCGCGCGGCGGTAGCGCACGGCTTCGCCACGGCTTCGGTGGACCTGCTCGGTCGCGGCCGCAGCTCGGTCCCGCCGAGCCACCTCGTCGGGCTGGAGTGCGATGCCTGGGTGAGCCACCAGCTGGTGGAGTGGCTGCAGTCACCGGCCAGCGGTCAGCGTTTCGACAACGTCGTGGCCGTCGGTCATTCGTTGGGGACGACGTCGCTGTGGGTCCACGCATCGCGGTGGAACGACCTTGCCGGCCTGGTCCTCACCGGCGCGACCCACTTCCCAGACCCGGGTGGTCAGGGCGCGCTCGAGTGGATGACCGCCAACGAGGATCCGCGCTGGCTGTCGCTCGACGACGGCTACGTGACGACCGCCGCTGGGACCCGCTCCGGCTTCTACGACCCGGGGCCCGTCGACTCTCGGCTGCTGATGTGGGACGAGGAGCATCGCGACGTGATGACCTCCCGACACCTCACCGACCTGCCACCCGTCTTCGAGGGGCAGTCGGCGGTCCAGGCACCGGTGCTCCTGGTCCTGGGGGCCGCGGACCCGTTGCACTCGCCCGAGCTGCGAGCCGATCCGGGGCTCTTGGCCAGCTCCGAGGGGAAGCGCCTGGGCGCCCCGCGGTCCGTCGACGCCTACGTGCTGCCCGAGAGCGGCCACAGCCTCAACGGGGCACCCAACGCCGAGGACTGGTTCCGCGCGGCACAGACGTGGACTGCGAGCACGGTCGGAGGGGCGGGAGGCTGACGGCACGTCCCTGCTGCCGGCTTGTGCGGTCAGGTCCGTACCTCCCGCAGTGCGTCGGAGATCGTGCTGGAGGCGATGTCGGTCGGGCCCGTGACCACGGCGACGATCCGGTCGATCGCCTCACGCTCCCAAAGCTCGCGCCCGAGGATGCCCACCTTGCGCCCCATCGAGTCCGTCGATGGCACCTGGTTCTGCCGGGCGTCGACCTCGGCCTCGTGCACCGTGCCGTCCGCGACGTGGACCTCGAGTCGGCCGAGGGCGCGTTCGGGGTCGCCGACGAGCTCGATGCGGTGGGTCAGGTCGGCGACCAGGGGGTCGGCGTACTCCCCGAAGAAGGTCGCGAGGTCGGACATGTCCTTTCCGGCCAGTGCGGCCGCCACGCAGAACGGCGCGCTGTCCTGTGCCTGGGTCGCGTTCGCGAACGGTGCCACGCGGTCGCACCCGGCAGGGGCGATCGCGCCGAGCGGCATCGACGCCACGATCCTGGTGATGGTGCTCGGGTCGTAGCCCCCGGGTTGTGCCCGGACCGTCTCGACGAGGGCCAGGGCGCTGTCGACGGTGGTGGTCTTCGCGCCGCTGATGGGGTAGGGCTTGCAGGACACCTCCAGGATCGGCCACGTCTGCCGAAGCTCCTCCGGCGCTGCCACCTCGGGACCCATGTAGGCCTTGAGGTAGCCGCTCCTGCCGTTGAAGCTGGTCGGTGCCGCGACGGTGCCCACCTCGGCCAGCCGTGCGCACACGATTCCGGCGGACGCCGCGAACCCGGCGTGCAGGTAGGGCTCCCAGGTTCCGTGGGCCCAGGCCTCCATCAGCCCGCCGGCGCCGTTCGCCGCGAGCCCGAGAGCCGAGGTGTACTGCGCCAGGTCGAGGCCGAAGACCGTCGCCGCAGCGGCGGCTGCTCCGACGACGCCGAACACCGACGTGGTGCGGAAGCCCCTGGCGATCGCGGGCTCGGCCCCGATCTCTCCCAGGATCAGCTGGGTGTTGTAGCCGGCGACGATCGCGACCAACAGCCGCTCGAGACTCACGTCGCGCTCCTCTGCTGCGGCCAGTGCCGCGGCGCAGATGACCGGCCCGGGATGGTCGGAGCTGGCAAGACACACGTCTTCGTAGAGCAGGCTGTGCGCTCCGACTGCGTTGACGAACGCGGCAGCTTCGCTGGCCGAGCCCCCGGTCTCGCCGACGACCGTGGCCGGACCGCTACCGGTGGACGGCATCGCTGCCCGCGCGGCCTGGCGTACCGGCATCGACAGGCTTGCCGCGCCGGCGGCCGTGCTGAGCGCGTCGAGGAGCCGGTCCCGCGCTCGCTCCTGCACCGAGGCGGGGATGTCGGCCCAGCTCAGGCCGTGCGCGAGCTGAGCCATCTGGTCGGCGAGATCCATGGTGTAGTCCTTTCGTCGGTGGCGGAATCACGTGCTCACAAGCCAGTGGAGCGTGGGACAAGTCGTTGAACCATGTCGCGCGAGCCGCCGGTGGCGAACAGGTCGGCGACGTAGATTGCGCCGGCGGGGTCGACGGCGACCCCATGCGGCGACAGGAAGTGGAAGGTCGGTCCTGACTCGGGGGGTCCGGGTGAGCCGGACCGTGCGAGAAGTCGCCCGTCGCGATCGCGAACCGACAGCCTGGCGGGCATCGGCGAGGCGATCCGTCCCCGACGCAGAGAGAGTGCGCCCTGCGCCCAGGCCAGCTCGGAGACCAACAGTGTCCCGTCAGGAAGCGGTTGCACGCACGCGGGCCGCTGGACGTCGCGCCACTGAGACAGGAACTCGCCATCGGGATCGAAGATCTGGATCCGCTCGTTCTCCCGGTCGGTCACGTAGACCTGCTCCGCCGTCACCGCAACGTGATGGACCAGACAGAACTGGCCCGGCAAGGGGCCTGGCTCTCCCCAGGAGTGGGCGAGCTCGTTGTCCCGGAAGACGTGGACGCGACTGTTCTGGTAGCCATCGCTGACGTAGAGGCGGCCATCAGGGTGGGCGGCTGCGTTGGTGGGTCGGTTGAAAGGACCCCCACCGCGCTGGACGCTCAGTGCCCGCAGCAGGGTGTGCTCGATGGAGGTGTCGATCCCCGTGGCCGACGGGCTCCCGGCGGTGCCGAGGCGATTGACCAGGCGCCCCCCGCGGTCGAAGACGACGATCGAATGGGCCGCGGCGTCGGCGACGACCACGGTGTCGCCGACTGCCTCGATGCCGTGCGGGGCGTGGGAGAGATGCTCATCGCCCCACACGTCGTACACATGGCCGGTCTCGTCGCAGCGGAGCACGAGGCCAGGCTCGCGGGTCAGCAGGTAGATGGCGCCTTCGGAGTCCGCGGCGACGTCGCTCACGCAGCCGAAGTCCATCCCCGCCGGTGGGGTGCGGATGAGACTGCTGGCCCCGAACCGGTCCTCGAGCCTCGAGGGGTCCTCCTGGACCGCGATCGAGCTCACGGCTCCGGGGGCTCGTTGACCAGCAACGAGCGAACGGCAAGGCTGGCGAGGTCGTCGTCCTGCTGGCCCGTGCCACCGCTGACGCCCACAGCGCCGAGGCAGTCGTCGCCCCACAGGATCGGTTGGCCACCGAGCACCGGCACCATCTGACCGGGGAACGCATTCCACAGGGCGTAGGAGCCCCCGCCCGGCGCCACCAGGTCCTGGTAGTCGCCGCTCGCCCGGCGGAACATGGCGGACGTCCACGCCTTGCCCGGCGCTGCCTTGACTGCCGGCAGCTTGGCGCCATCCATCCGGTGCAGGCCGAGCAGGGTCCCGCCGTCGTCCACCACCGCCACCACGACGGCGATACCTTCGCTGCGGGCCTCGTCTACGACGGTGGTGATCAGCGCCGTGACGTCCGACTCCGTGAGCACGAGGCGTTGGGCCACCATCAGCTGCTCCCAAGATGGAGGGTCATGTGTGTCTCACTCGCGGGGCACACGTCACGCCGCCAGCTGGACTGCTGCGCCGGTGCGGATGGACTCCTCCGTGGCCGACACCATCTCGAGGGTCAGCAGGTTGTCGCGGGCCGACGTCTGAGCCTCCACACCCGACTCCACGGACTCGATGAAGCTCGCCATGCACGCTGCAAATGCCGGCATGAACCCGATGCCCTGACGCCATTCGCCGGTCGGGTTCGGGACCGTCTCGGTCCACGTCGGGGGCTCCCCCGACCGGTAGAGCCGAGCTGTTCGCCCGTCCGCCCGGATCGAACCAGCCGAGCCGTCGATGCGTACGTTGAGCGACGGAGGGTCGCCAGGGTTCACGAGGTCACACTGCAGGTTGACGACCAGGCCAGACCGATAGGTGGCGAGCAGGCCGCCGATCGTAGAAGCGCCGTCAGGTGAGTCGGCGGCGTGCGTCTCGACGGCGAACACCGTGTCGGGCCGGCCACACCACCACCGCGTCAGGTCCAGGTGATGGACCATCACCTCGGCCACGACCAGGTGGTCCAGCTTGGCTCGCCACGGTCCGTAGTCCAGGGATGTGTGATAGCGGATCGAGATCGAGTGCGGCTGGCCGATCCTCTCCTCGACGAGCCACTGCTTGACCGCCTGGTTGGCGGGCATGAACCGAAGGTTGTGGTTGACCGCTAGAGGTACCCCGCGCGACTCGGCGTGGGAAACCACGTCGCGGGCCTCGCTCAGGGTCAGCGCCAGCGGTTTCTGACACAGGACCGGCTTGCCGGCGTCGACTGCGGCCCGGATCAACTGGGCGTGCGAGCCCGGTGGGGTGGCGATATCCAGCACGTCGACCAGGTCGGAGGCGATCAACTCGTCCACAGAGGTCGTGGCGAGCGCTTGTGGGTGGCTCGCGCGGAAGCGCTCGACCGCGGCCGCCTCGAGGTCGGCTCCGGCGGTCACGGTGAGGCCGGCCGTTGCGTAGGAGGGAAGATGGCCGTGCTCCACGATCCGGCCCAGCCCGAGCGCACCGATGCGTAGGGTCACGACTTGTTCCCTTCCTCTGAAGCCCAGGCTTTCGCGAACATATGTCCGGTATCCGAACAGGTCTCAACCTAGGGCTGGCCGATCCGTCCGGTCAAGAAAGTGGCCGGGCGGCAGCCAAGTCGGCTTCGATGCGTTCGGCGGCCTTCAGGAGCTGCGGAAGCAGTTCCTTGCGGGCCTGCTCCACGGTGCCGCGGCTGATGTGAGCCGAGATGTTGATCGCGGCCTGCACGCCGTTCGCTCCGTGGATGGGGACCGCGACCGATCGCAGACCCAGCTCGAGCTCCTCGTCGACGATGCAGTAACCCGTGCTGCGGACCTCGGTGATGATCGCCCGGATGCGGTCGGGCGTCGCGGCGGTCTTGGGAGTCAGGGCGACCAGCTGGGTGGAAGCCAGGTAGCCGTCGACCCAGTCGTCGGACTGCCCGGCCAGGAGTACCCGGCCCATGGACGTGGCGTAGGCGGGGAACCGAGTCCCGACGCTGATCGCCACCGTCATGATCCGGCGCGCCGGTACCCGGGCGACGTAGACGATGTCGCCGCCGTCCAGCACGCTCGCCGAGCACGACTCGTGGAGCTTCTGGGCGAGCGCCTCCATGTGCGGCTTGGCCACCTCGGGCAGGCCCAGACTGGACAGGTAGGCGAACCCCAGCTCGAGGATGCGTGGTCGAGGAGTGAAGACGCGTCCGTTGCTCCCCAGGTAGCCGAGCTCGACGAGGGTCAACAGGAACCGACGCGCGGCGGCGCGAGGCAGTCCTGTTCGACGTGCCACGTCGCTCAGGGTCAGCTCCATATTGTCGGCGTCAAAGGCACGGATGACCGCGAGCCCCCTGTCCAGCGACTGGACGAAGTCAGAACTTCGCCCGGAGCGAAGATCGTCGTCCTCGTTTGTCGTCATGAGCCTCCGCGTCCTGTGCGCTCAACGCACGCATGTGCAGGTGTGGAGACACCAAACTGCCTCCACACCCCCGCAGTCAACTACTCGTCGCCCGTATGCGCAGCACCTGAGCCCGTTCTGGACCCTGGAGCCCCGAACCGAGAACGTGGCTGGCGCAATCCTCGCAATCCTGAGGGGCCGGTCGGCCCAGCAAAGAGAAGGAAGTCCTGACCCGGGGTGACGAAGAACGCTGGGCCAACTGGTGGGACCTCGAAACCTGCTTCCGTGAGTATGTTCAGCCACTTGGCCTTCAGCGGTTGCAGGTCGTAGTAGCCGTCGCCGTGCTTAGACCGCTCACCGATGTCCTGCATCAGGTCGTTGTAGACAATGACCAAACTTCGCGTGATCGCACTACGGCGGAACGCCGGTCGGCCAGGTCCGCCGCTTGGCTCGAGAAGGCGAGCGCGGCTAGGACTCCGGATCGGGCAGCCGAGCCTTTGAGGCCGCGGATCGGGCGACTCATCCTGCGGGCATAGGAACACGTCCTCGGCCCAGTGATTGTACGTTGTCAGATCAGAGAACATTTGCGAGACTAGGTGAGGTCATGGACCAGGACACCGAGGCAGTCATGTCGCGCCTCAACGACGCGCTCAGCCGGAGTGGGCTCTCGCTGAGGCAGTTCGCGCATGCCCTGGCGCGCACGCGCCAAGTCGTTTCCGCGCAAGGTCGACGCCGACCGGTTCGCGTTCACGATCTCCGCTGACATCGTCCGCGGGTCCTACCTCGACCCCGATGCCGGCAAGGTCTTCTTCGAGGAGTACGCCCAGAAGTGGCTCGCGGCCCAGACCTTCGAGGAAACCACCCGCGTCGCAGTCGAGCTCCGGCTCCGCCTGCATGCCTTCCCGGCGCTGGGCGATCGGTTCCTCAGTGACATCCAGCCCTCAACGATCCAGGGGTGGTTCCGGAGTCTGAACGAGTTGGCCCCGACCTACCGCAAGGTGGTGTTCGCCAACGTCGCCACCATCTTCACGGCTGCGGTCGACGACGAACTCATTGCAAAGAATCCGTGCAAGGCGCCGTCGGTTCGCAAGCCACGATCCGACCCGAAGAAGTTGGTGCCGTGGAGCCGCGACCAGGTCATCGCCGTACGCGATGAACTGCCCGAGCGCTACCAGCTCGTCGTGTGGCTGGGAGCCGGGCTCGGACTACGTCAGGGCGAGATCTTCGGACTCTCCCCTGACGACATGGACTTCGAGGCGGGCGAAGTCCATGTCCGGCGCCAGGTCAAACTGTTCCCCAGCAACCAGCAGGTCTTCGGGCTGCCGAAGGGCCGCAAGACCCGCACGGTTCCGCTTCCCGACACGGTCGCCGAGGCGATCACCGCCTACATGACCGCCCACCCTCCCGTGGACGTGACGTTGACCTGGATGGTGCGCGACGGGAAGCCGACAACAGCGTCATTGGTGCTGACGTCGCGCGAAAAGAAGGCCCTCAACCGCAACTACTTCAACACCTATCTATGGCGTCCCACCCTGGGCCGGGCGGGGGTCCCCGACCTGCGGGAGAACGGCTGTCACGCCCTGCGCCACTTCTTCGCCAGCACCGCACTCCATGAGGGCGAGACCATCAAGGCGGTCAGCGAGTACCTCGGGCACGCCGACCCCGGCTTCACCCTGCGCACCTACACCCACCTGATGGAGGGCAGCTCCGAGCGCACCAAGCGAGCCATCGACTCGGTCTTCAAGGCCAATGCGGATAGTGCGGATGGCCAGGGTGGCGACAAGGCACAGGAGTGATGGGGAAATGCTCGCAGCTGGCAGAGGCGGCACCCACATGTGCAGTTTCACTTTGCTTGATGTCACGTCGGCGGCGGTGTCCAGTCGTGGCTCGACATCGGGGCGAGGATGCGCTTGGTGCCTCCACCGTTGCGGACCTCGTAGTTCTTGGCTCGCAGCTTCTTGCTCTGGGGTGCCGCGATGAGGATGGAGGCGACATGGAGATGGACCGCCGACCTTCAGCAATGTCCACGTCCGCATACCCCGGGCCGCCTAGACCCCGAGCGCTGGCTGGCACCGGGTCGGATACGACGAAGTCATGTCGAGCAGCGTGTTTCCAGGTCTGGGTCGAGGCCGGCGCGGCGCCATAGGGCGTCGAGGGCGGCCGTGCCCTGGCAGGCGCATGTGACTGTTCGGTCGAAGGCGAGGCGGAGGTCGTACGGCGATCCACTGGGGCGCCGTGGGTAGATCCTGAGGACGAGACCGTGTCGGTCGACCAGGAGCGGGCGTACGTCACTGTCGCGGTTAGCCGCGATGAGGTCGCCGCCGGGGGCGGAGGCTAGGCCTTGAGCGAGCCGGTGCACGGCAGCAGCGTGGTGGAGGTGGAGATGGGTGAGCCAGTCGGCTTCGCACTCGACGAAGGGGTCGGGGTACGCTTGGCGGTACTCGGTGTTGTGGATGGTCTGCGAGCGGCCGGCATGGTCGAGTGCTTCGCAGAACCATTCGAGCACCACGCGGGCTGGTGTCATCCGCAATACGGGCCCGTTCGGCTCCGCCGAGACGTGAAAGAGTCGTGCGAGGTGTTGGCGTACGTGGTCGGACTTGGGGGCGGTGACGGCCTCGACGCGGCCGGTGAGGGTCACCCGGCCTCGCAGCCGGTCGGGGTGGGGCACGCTGGCCAGGTCCAGTGCGGTCGCGGTGCCTGCCCAGGTCGGCATCTGACCTGCGCACCCGAGGACTCGGGCCGGGGAGCCGGCGGCGGGCAGCATCCAGATCGAGCCGTCCTTGGCGACCAGGTGAGCTTCGACGTCGTCGGCGAGGTTCAAGATTCCCAGGCGCAGGGACGTGGTGCCGGCCAGGACCGTGCGAGCACGTTCGGCCGCGGTCGGCAGAAGGGGTGGTGCGGGTTGCGATCCGGTCGATGGTGTTGTCGTGTTTGCCATGGCTCCTCTTCGTCGCTAGTCAGCCTGGGAAGCGTTCGAGCACGTGGGCGAGCTCGTCGAGGGCTGCGAGAGCCTGTCCGTAGCTGAAGGGGAAGAAGTTGACGACGGCATCAACGTGTCCTGCCTGGGCGGCGGGGAGGCGATGGAAGGTTGCCTGTTGGGTGAGGGCCTTGCTGTCGGGATCGATCTTGCCGTCGATGTCGGCGAGGGTGATGATCTCAGTGGCGTCGGCGAGCAGGTCGAGCTGCTCGTAGGAGAGTGCTTTGAACCCGCTGCTCTGGTCGGCGTGCGTAGCGTGGACTCCGGGGCCCGCGGAGGCCCGGGCGAGGCGGACACCGGCGTCCTTCAAAACGCCGGCAACACCCGAGCCGGGCAGCCAAACGTAGGCCTGGCCGCCGCCACCGGTGACCAGGTCGACCTTGGTGGTGGCCAGGACGTCGGCGTACGTGGTCTTGATCTGGTCGGCGCGTTCACGGTAGCGCGCTTGGAGGGCATTCTCTTGACTGGCATGGCTGACGGCGGCGGTCGCGGCGGCGGCCATCGTCCTCCAGTCGCCGGAAGTGTCCCAGGTGAAGACGGCGGTGGGGGCGATGCTGGTGAGCTTGCTACGGGCCTTCGCGATGTACGGATAGTTCACGCCGAGGATCAGGTCGGGCTGGAGAGCGGCGACGGCCTCGATGTTGATCTCGTCATCGGCAGAGGCGACCTTGGGCAGGCGGTCATAGGTGCTGCCGTACCTGGCGAGCATGAAGACCCGGCCACCGTCGCCGACGCCGATCGGGGTGTATCCGACGTCGAGCAGGGCACTGATGGTGTAGGTGTCGACACAGACCACGCGGGTGGGCTCGGCTGGGGCTCGGACGGGTCCGTAGGCGGTGGGGATGGTCTGGGTCTTCGGGGCGGACGGAGTAGTTGCCGATGAGTCGTTGTCTGCGCAGGCCCCGAGCGCGAGGGCGGTGGTGGCAAGACCACCGGCGAGGAGCCCGCGGCGGGTGAGCTCAGCAACGATGACGGCGAACCCGGCGTTTATATCGCTGCCACTGCCGATAGGGCCGCGGATCTGGTTGTTGTCGATGTTGGCATCGGCTGCCGCAGGGAGAGAGGCGGTCGGTCTAGGCATGTCGATGGTGGTGGCGGTGGCGGTGGTGGTCATTTGCTCGCCTCTAGCTTCTGGCAGGCAGCGGCGATGCCGTCCAGTTGTGCATCGGCGTCTTGGTAGCAGTAGGCGAACCAGCTAGGCAGGGGGTAGACGTGTCCCGCCCTGACCGCGGGAAGGGTCGTGAAGACAGGGTTGTCGAGGAGCTGGCTGGTTTCCAGGTACGGCCGGGTGTCGGCACCGGCGCCGTAGAGGATGACGGTGGCGTCGGCGATGGTGTTGAGGTTCTCCGCGGAAATCTGGGTGAAAGGACTGTGGTTCCCGGGGGCGCCCACAGAGAACGCCGCCCCGGCGGCGGTGAGCACGGGCCCGGCCGAGGAACGTGAGCCCCAGACGTAGACCTGCTTGTCGCTCTCGGTGACCAGCGCCCACCGCTGAGCCGCGATGGTGGCGCCGTGGTCGGACTTGAGCCGGGTGAGCCTGCCTTCGTAGGCCGCGATCACGCCGGAGAGCTTCGTGGCGCGGTTCACGGCGTTGGCGTAGGCGCGGTCGAGATCCTCCCAGTCGCTGGGGTAGTCGAAGGCGTAGACCGCGGTGGGGGCGATCGTGGTGAGCTTGGCGTAGTTCTTGTCGATGACGGGGCCACTGGAGGCCAAGATGAGGTCAGGGTGGAGGGAGGCGATCTTCTCCAGGTCGGGCTCGCCGTTGGGCTCCAAGACGGTGGGGACACCGGCGATGGCCGCGAGGTTGTGGGGCAAGATCAGGGAGTCGACCCGGGAGGGGACGCCGACGGGCGTGACGCCGACCTCGAGGAGTGTCTGCCAGGAGAAGCCTGGGTCGAGGCAGACGACGCGCTGAGGATCGGTGGGGACCGTGACGTCGCCTTTCGCGGTGGTGATGGTGCGGCTGCTCGTCTCCGGGTCGGGCGAGCTGCTGGTGGGCGTTGGGGAGTCGCAGGCGCCGAGACCAAGGGTGCCGAGAGTGACGGTGGCGATGCCGCCGGTGAGGAGTCGACGCCGCGTGACTTCGTCCACGATGGCGAGCTGGGAGTTGAAGTCCGATGCACTCTGGACGTCGAGGTTTCTGGAGAGGTCAGGGTTGAGGCCAAGCTCGGGGGTTGGCCGAATGCACCCGGCATGAGCGGCGGCACGCGCAATGCTCTGAGGAGCGAAAGTAGCAGCCTCGTAAGTGTTGGCGTGCGCGGTGTACTGGTGTGTGTGCTGGAGGGTCGGGGTCATCGCAGGTCCTGGTGGTAGCGGGTGAGGATGGTGGTGAAGCTGTTCAGGGCTGCTCGGGCCCATCGGTATGTGCAGAGGTCTGCCCAGCCGATGGGGTAGGCGTGTCCGGCGCGGACGGCGGGAAGGTTCTTCCAGGACTGGAGCTTGACGACGTCTTGGAGGCCGTTGGTGGGCGTGCCGGTGGCGTCGGCGCGGTAGAGGATGAGGTCGGAGTCGGCGAGGTCGTCGATCCGTTCGACTGAGAGCTCACGGGTGCTGGTGCCGTTGTCGGCGCTGGCCTGGCCGAATCGGACGCCGAGGTCGGCGAGCATCACTCCGTCGGTGGATCTGGGCAGGTCGAGGGCGAAGGTGCCGTCCTGGCTGTAGTCGAGGATCGAGACGACGGTGGTGGCCAGCAGGTCGGCGTACCGGGTCTTGGCGGCGTCGATGGCGTTCTGGTAGGCGGTCGCGATTGGTTGTAGCTGGTCGGTGCGGTTGACGAGCTGGGCAGCTTGGTGGAGGGGTCCGCGCCAGTCGCCGGTCTGGTCGAAGTCGACGGTGCCGACCGGGGCCAGGGATTTCAGCTTGGGGATGGCGCCCTTGGAGTTGTCGTAGCGGCTGCCGGGTGTGGGTCCGAGGATCAGGTCGGGGTGGAGGGCGGCGACCTTCTCGATGTCGGTGGAGGTGATCTGGCCGATGTCGGGGATCTTCTTCAGGATCGGGACGTAGGGCGGGTACATGGTGCTGGGGTCGACCCAGGAGTAGTCGATGCCGCCGGCGGGGACCAGGCCGAGCTCGACGAGGAAGATCCCGGTGAAGTAGTCGACGGACACGACTTGGGTCGGGTGGGTGGGGACGGTGATGCTGCCGTCTGGGGTGGTCACCCTCCGGGTGGCTGATCCGGCCGGTGTGTCGTCCGGTGACCCGCTTGGGCCGCAGGCGTCCAGGCCCGCCACGGCAACGGCTCCGGCCCCGGCAGCGAGGAAGCCGCGGCGGGTGAGCTCGTCGACGATGGCGGCGAACCGCTCGTCCAGGGGATCGTTGAGCGGGGCCTTAAGGTCGTGCGTGTCGAGCCAGGTGGGGGTGGTGGCGTTCGGGGACGGGCGGGTCGCCGTGGCGGCCATGGCTGTGCCTCTCTTCTGGGTCTTCTTGTTGTCTTCGGGCTTGATTCGGTTGTCGGGGTAGTTGGTGGCTCGGTGTCGTCGTGGGTGTCGTCATGGGTGGAGGGCTGGCCGTGGTGGGTCAGAGGCCGGCTCGCTCGAGGGCCTCGTCGCAGAGTTCCTCGGCTTCGTCCTCGGTCTTCCCGTCGGCGAGGGCGGCCGTCCAGAGGGCTTCGATCTCGGGAGCGACGCGCGTGTAGCGCTTCAGCCAGGCGTCTTGGTTGCGGCGCCAGTAGCCGACGACATCCATCTGGGTGTGGCTCATCCCCCAGGCACCCCGAACGTGCTTGCGGATGGCGCGCGCGGTTGCGCATTCGGTGGCCGCCCACACATATCCGTGGCCGGGCGGCGGCTGAAAAGCCGCGACGTGCTCTGGAAGCCGGCTCTCACCGCGGTCGTTGCCGGAACCGATCAACCACCGCAGGTCGACGGTGCCTGGCTGCTCCCCCGACGGGTAGTCGTCGTGGCGCCAGTACCGGAGCTCGGACGCGTCGCCGACCTCCACGGCAGCGAACACCGTGACCTCGTCCAGGGGCTGCTCGAGGATTCTGGCCAGCGCGGGTAGCCCGGCGGTGTCTGCCAGAAGCAGGTACCAGGTGGCCTCCGGTGGCGGCCGGAACCAGCCCACGTCGGCGTTGAGGTAGACCACCGACCCCGGTGCCGCATGTCGGACCCAGTCCACCGCGAGCCCGTGGGAGTGGACGGCGAAATCGACGGTCAGCTCGTGTCTGACTGCGTCCCAGCTACGGACGGTGTAGTTGCGGATCTCGGGCTGGGCCCCGTCGGCTGGATAGATAGAGCGGCCGTCGACCAGGACGGGTGCGGGGGGCTCCGCATCGGTTGGCGCGGGCAAGGCGATGTGGACGCGCTGGTCGAGGTGTCGAGTGACCTGGAAGTCGACCAGCCCGGCTCCCCCGAAGCGGACGCGAAGCAGGTGCGGCGTGACCGGCTGGATGTCGAGCACCTCGGCCCGCAGGTAGTTCTCGCGCCGGTCGAGTCCAGTCATGTCAGGACCTCGGCCAGCTCGGGCACCAGATGGTCCAGCACATAGGGCAGGCTGAGTGGGCTATCGAAGTAGATGGCTCCGGAGAGGGTCCCGCCGGTGTAGATCGATCGCCCGGCCCGCACCGCGTGGAGCTGTTGGAACCCCGGGACGTGCTGCAGCGCGGCCTGGTCCGAGGGCTCCTCGGTGGCCCAGATGAGGACGTCGGCGCTGTTGAGCACCGACAGCTGCTCGAGTGGGATGTAGGCCTGCGCGTCCTGGGCGAACTCCGCGATCTGCGGCGGGACGACAAGGCCGAGGCCGGTGAGGAACTCGGTAGCGAAGCCGGCTGGTGAGGCGATCACGCTGCCGTCGGACACGGCGTTCTGCAAGAACACCACCGTGGTCCCGTGAAGCTCGGGATGGCTCCTGCGTTCACTGGCGAACCGGCTCTTGATCCCGGCAACCAGTCCCCTGGCGTGGTCGGGCCTGCCCAGCGCGGTGCCGATCTGGATGGTCTGGACATCCCAAGGGTCGTAGTAGTTGCGGTACCTGCCGGACTGGGGGATGGTCGGCGCGATCGCCGAGAGCTTGGCGTAGTCGGCTGCGGTCATGCCGTCGTTGGTCGCCACGATCAGGTCCGGCCCGAGTACGGCGATCTTCTCGAACTCGAACCCGTCGTCGGCCGTCAGCACTGCGGGGTGGGCGCCGCGGAGTCGTGGGTGTGCCCAGGGCCAGGTGGCGTCGGGTTGGTGGCCGTACCAGTCGGTGATCGCGACCGGGATGACCCCGACTGCCAGCAGGTAGTCCTGGGTGCAGGACCCGGCTGACACGACCCGGATAGGAGCGGTCGGGATGATGGTGGTGCCGAACTTGTGCGTGACTCGGGCCGGGAACCCGGGCTCGACCGACGTGGTTGGGCGAGACCCCTCGGTGTCCCCGCAGCTCGAAAGGCCGAGGGTGACACTGGCTCCGAGCCCGCCAATCAGCAGGGTACGGCGAGTCAGCTCGTCGACGAGCGTGGCTAGCTGCGCCGACCGGACCTGACGTACGTCCTCGGGCATCCCGATCGGAGGGACCTCTGACAGCGTGCTGGTCATGGTGTGCTCCTCGGTGTTCGAGTCTGGGTTCAGGCCGCAGTCACGGGTGGCTCATCCGGCCAGCTGGTCGCAGATCCGGGTGAGGCCGTCCAGGAGTGCCAGGGCGATGCCGTAGCTGGCGGGGAAGAACAGGTCGGTGGTGTAGACATGGCCGGCCCGAACAGCGGGCAGCCCTTCGAAGAGGGCCTGCTTGTGCAGGAACGGGAGACTGACCGGGGTCGTGACGATGACGTCGGTATGGGCGAGCATCCCGAGCTGTTCGAGGGAGTACTGCTTGTACCCGGTCTTCTGGGTGGCGCCGACGCCGAGGCGGACGCCGGCACCGGTGAGGACATGGCCGTGGGAGGAGCTGGCGCTGTAGAGGTCCCAGTAGTCCTTGCCGCAGTCGATGAGGTCCCAGCGGGTGCGGGCAAACAGGCTCCGATCGGTGTGCTGGATCGAGGCGGCCTTCGCGGCGTACCGGTGCTTGAGGGTGTTCAGGTCAGCGGTCTTGCCGATGGCGGCCGCGGTCTGCGCGGCGAGGGCCGGCCAGTTCCCGGCGGCTTGTTGCCAGGCGAAGATCGCGGTCGGGGCGATAGCCGCGAGCTTGCTGTAGGGCTGGTGTTGCTGCTGGGGGTCGGCCCAGTCGTCCCCGAGGATCAGGTCCGGGGTGAGTGCAGCGATCTTCTCCAAGACCAGATCGCCGGTGCTGGCCTCGTCGATGGCCGGCACCTGGTGCAGGGCTGTGGTGTAGGGCGCGAAGGCCGGCATGTAGCTGGGCCGCCCGACCGGGGCCACCCCCAGGTCGAGGAGCGCGCACGCCTCGGGGAAGTCGAAGGCCACGATCCGCTGCGGGTTCAGGGGCACCTCGACCGTGCCGTGGATCGTGGAGACCCGACGGCGGGTGGCCGTCTTCGCTCCGCCAGCGTCGTCCGCCTTGTCGTCGGAGGTGCTGGAGTCGTCGCCACATCCGGTCAGGCCCAGGGCGACCGCGGCGCCCAGCCCACCGGTGATCAGGCCACGCCGGGTGAGCTCGTCGGCGACAGAGACACTCGCAATGCGCGCATCCAGGTCCGGGGCACATCGGACGCGGGTCAGCAAGTCAGTAGTCATGGTGTTGTCCTTGCCACGTGTCCGGCTTGCCAGTGTCGGGCTTGCCAGGTGCCGGGCTTGCCAGGTGCCGGGCTTGCCAGGTGCCGGGCTTGCAGGTGTTGGGGCGTGAGACTGTGTGGTGGGCGAGATGGTCTGTCCGGTCCCGGCCTCTTGGGTGCCGGTGGGTGAGAGATGGGCTGTGGCGGTCGACATCGTGTGTCCTTATCTGGGTGAGCCGGTCTGGGGGCCAACGCCGGGTCTGGAGTCCTCGGTGATGGTGGTGAGGTGGTTCAGGAGGCTGGTGTAGTTGGCGTAGTCGGTCAGGTACCAGCCGGGGCCCCACGTGTCGGTGTTGTGGGCTTGGCTGGCTCTTACCGCGGGCATGGCTTGCCATCCGGGGTTGGTGATGGGCCAGGTGCCGCCGGTTTGCAGCAGGACGTCGACGGGTAGGTCAGGGACCAGTTCCCAGCTGACGGTGCCGAAGCCACCGGCGCTCGGGCCGGCGCTGGTGTGGACCGGGGTGAAGTCCATGCCGAGGGCGGCCAGCGTCGGCGACCAGGGATTGCCGGTGCTGCCGTCGGGGGCGTACAGGTACAGCACGTCGCTGCCGTCGGTCCAACAGAAGACGAACCGGAGGCCGGGCTTGGCTTCCAGGGCGGAGCGGAGTCGTTGGGCGGCGGCTTGATAGCGGCCTTGCTCGGTCTGGTCGGCGACGGGGACGCCGAGGGCTCGGATCAGCCGCTCGGCTCGAGTGATGATCGAAACAATGTCGGGGCCGTCGCTGTCCAGACCCACCACCGGGGCGATCTTGGTGATCTGGGGTTCCTGGTGGGTGGTGGCGAGTCTCGCACCACCTTTCGTGGTGTCGGTGATGTCGATGATCAGGTCAGGTGTGGCTGCGGCGAGTGCTTCGAGGTTCACCTGGGCGGTATTGCCGATGCTGAGTCGTCTGATGCCGCCGCGGTCGACCCCGGCGGCGGTGAGCATGGCGGTGTTGCCGGGGGCCAGTTGGGAGGCCACGACGTCGCGCAGCCCGGCTGCCCACAAGGTGGCGGTGGTGGAGTCCCACAACGACGCGATGCGCGCCGGCCTGCTGGGCAGATGGATGGTCCGACCGAGGTCGTCGGTGAACGTCCACGCCGAGTCCTTCGCCGCCGCGTCATTCGAGGAGGTCTGGGAGGAGCCGCAGGCATCCAAACCGAGGAGAGCAACGCCGGCCGTCGCGGCCGTGAGCAGCCGCCGGCGGGTCAGCTCGTCCAGGACCGCGTCGAATCGTGCATCGATGCCCGCATCCAGTGCCGTGCGCACCCACTCCTCGGACTCCACGGGCGTGTGCGAGGCCAGATTCGCTTGCCGATCTGGGTGCAGTCTTGGGTTCAGGTGTGGGTTCAGCTGGGCAGTCCGTGCCAGGTCGTGACGGATAGCACCGTGGGCCGTTGGGCGGCGCGGGGCGAGCAAGGGGGTGACGGTCATGAGGGCTCCGTAGACGTGTGGGTGCCAATGGGGGTTACGTTGCTGTCAGCAGGGATGGGGCGGTTGCGGCGGTGGACCGGGATGATGAGCGGGGTGCCGCTTTGGGGGTCGTCGACGATCTCGCAGGGAAGGCCGAAGACGTCCTCGACCAGGTCGGCGGTGACGATGTCGGCGGGTGGGCCCTGGGCGACGATGCGTCCCTCGCGCATGGCGACCAGGTTGGTGGCGTAGCGGCAGGCGTGGTTGAGGTCGTGCAGGACGGCGACCAGGGTGTAGCCGGCGCGTTCGTGGAGATCGGCGCACAGGTCCAGGACGTCGATCTGGTAGGCGATGTCGAGGAACGTGATCGGCTCATCCAGCAGCAAGATGTCAGTTTGCTGGGCCAGCGCCATCGCTACCCAGACCCGTTGACGCTGGCCTCCGGAGAGCTCGTCGACATAACGGTCGGCCAGATCCCGGACGCCGGTGGCGACCAGTGCTTCTTCGACGACGCGTTCGTCGTCGCGGGACCATTGCCGCAGCAGTCGTTGGTGGGGGTAGCGGCCGCGGGCGACCAGGTCGGCGACGGTGATGCCGTCGGGCGCGATCGGCGACTGCGGCAGCAGTCCGAGGCGGCGCGCGACCTCTTTGGAGGGCAGGGAGTGGATCTCCTTGCCGTCGAGGTAGGCGGCGCCCTTGCTGGGTTTCAGCATCCGCGCGAGAGCCCGCAGCAGGGTCGACTTCCCGCAACCGTTCGCTCCGACGATCACGGTGAAGGACCGGTCGGGGATCACGATGTCCAGGCCGGTGCTGACGATCCGCTCGTCGTATCCGATGGTCAGGGTCCGGGCGTTGAGCCGGGACATGTTCGGGCGCACCTCATATGCCCGCGCGGGTTCCTGCTCAGGTTCGTGCGGCGGTTGCGGTACGCGCGTGCGGTTCAGGTGCCTCACGAGCGTCCCGCCTTCAGCTGGTTGCCCAGGAGCCAGCACAGGTAGCCGCCTCCGATGACGCCGGTCATCAGCCCGACCGGGAGCTGGGTGGACGGCAGCACCCGTTGGGCGCTGAAGTCGCTGAGCGACAGCAGGAAGGCGCCCATGAACCCGGCGGGCACGATCAGCGCGCCGGTAGCCTGGGTGAGCCGGCGGCATAGTTGGGGTGCGGCCAGGGCGACGAACGCGATCGGTCCGGCGGCCGCGGTCGCGGCCGCACACAGGGCCGTCGCGGCCACGACCAGGATCAGCCGGGTCCGTTCTACCGGGATCCCGAGTGCGGTCGCGGCGTCGTCGCCCATCTCCATCCAGCCCAGCACCCGGCCGGTGACGATGGTGACCGGTGTGAGCACGAGCAGGGCGGCGGCGAGGGGCGTGACGACGTTCCAGCCGACGGCGTTGAGGCTGCCGATGAGCCATACCTGGGCGTTCTGGGCATCGTAGAGGGTGGCGCGGGTCAGCAGGTAGGAGGTGGCCGAGTCGAGCATGGCGCTGACGCCGATGCCGACCAGGATCAGCCGGTAGCTGGCTACTCTGCGGCCCTTGACTGAGCAGAGATAGACCACCAGCGCGGTGGTCAGGCCTCCCAGGATCGAGGCGGAGGCGATTGCGACCTGATCACCGTGGAACACCAGGATCTCCAGGACCGCGCCGGTCGCTGCCCCGCTGGTGAAGCCGATGATGTCGGGACTCCCCAACGGGTTTCGGGCCAGGCTTTGGAAGACTGCGCCGCTCATCCCCAGCGCCGCACCGATCAGCAACCCGGCGACCAGACGGGGCAGACGTAAGGTGATCACGATGAAGTGGTCGATGCTGGTGCCTCCACCGGCGAGGGTGTCGATGACACGGCCCAGGGGCACCGGATAGTCCCCGGTGGTCAGACTCAACGCCGCCACGAGGGCCGTGGCGACGCTCAAGACGACACAGACCAGGACTGTGCGGGGATGCCAGCGCAGCGAGACCGCGTCGTGGCGGGTGCGCAGCACCCGACCACGCAGCACCGGCGGGTACCCCGAAGTTCCGCGAAGCACAGGCGTGCCCGGGTCGCCCGAGTTGCCCGGGTAGGGCGTGGTCGTGGTGGTCACAGCTCGGCGATCCTGCGGCGGCGGACCAGGGCGATGAACACCGGGGCACCCACGAAGGCGGTGATGATGCCGACTTGGATCTCTCCCGGCCGGGCGATCACCCTGCCGACGATGTCGGATCCGAGCAGCAGGATCGGGCCCAGGACCATCGAGTAGGCCAACAGCCACCGGTGATCCGGGCCGGTGATGATCCGGGCCATGTGAGGGATCGTCAGTCCGACGAATCCGATCGGGCCCACTGCCGCGGTGGCCGCGCCACACAGCAGGGTGACCGCAACCGCACCCCATAGGCGGGTGCGGCCGATATGGCTACCGAGCGATCTCGCGGTCTCATCACCCAAGGCCAGCGCGTTCAAGGCACCCGACAGCCCCAGCGCGAGCATGGATCCGACGACCAGGAACGGCAGCACCTCCCACAACACCGAGACCTGGACGCCGGACAGCGAGCCCACGCCCCAGAATCGGAACTCGTTGAAGACCTCGGGATTAAGCAAGGTCACGAACGAGACCACCGACCCCAGCACCGCGCTGACCGCCGTACCGGCCAACGCCAGGCGCACCGGCGTGGCCCCAGACCGACCCCGGGAGCCGAGCAGGTACACCAGGACCGAGGCGACACCGGCACCCAGGAAGGCGAACCACACATAGGCCCTCAGGTCAGCCAGATGCCAGATCCAGATTGCCAGCACCACTGCGAGCGAGGCCCCGATGTTGACTCCGAGAATCCCAGGGTCGGCCAGCGGATTGCGGGTCAGCGCCTGCATCAGGCACCCCGCCAGCGCCAGGGCGGCACCCACACCCACCCCGAGCAGCGTCCTGGGCAGACGCAGGTCGAGGACCACCACGCCGTTGTCACTGTCATGGGCATGGAACAACGCATGCACGACGCCGCCCAGTGGGATCGGCTTCGCGCCGATCGCGATGCTGGCCAGCGTCACCAACACCAGGAGCCCGAGACAGCAGACCAACCCAGCCGCTCGGGCCACCGTGACGCCGGCACGTGGCCGCCCGGGTGAACCGCCCTGCCGAACCGGATCATGGTCGCTCGTGGCTACAACGGTCACCTGCTGCCTCCTGCCGCACAGCAAGACTGCTCGCAGCGGCGCGTCGCGACACCCATGAAGCCCCCTGCCGGTGCAGTCGGAAACAGTCTGGTAGTAAGGTAAGCCTTACCTAATCAAACTAGCGGCATCGGGTTCGTCTCCACAAGGCGGCCCACACACGAGCAGGCGCTGCTGTGATTCCCGTCGCCTGAGCGGCGGGGCCGAGCGGGCCGCGACGACGGCGCACTCCTGCTCGTGGGTCCGCGCGACCCTACGGTGGACCCATGAACAAGAACCACGCCTCCTTGTGCCCCTCACCGGAGTGGGCGGAGTTCCTGCACACCGAGATCCTCCCCATCGTCACTCGGGATGTAGACCTAGGGGATGAGTTGATCGAGGTCGGGCCAGGTCCCGGCGCCGCGACCGACTGGCTGCGCCACAAGGTCACCCGCCTGGTGGCCGTCGAGCACGAGAAACCCGCCGCCGACAAACTCCGCGAACGGCTGGCGGGCTCCAACGTGGAGGTCGTCAACGCGGACGCCACCGCTCTGAGCTACCCCGCCGACACCTTCGACTCCGCGGCATCGTTCACCATGCTCCACCACGTCCCCACCATCGCCCTGCAGAACCGTCTGCTCGCCGAAGTGCTCAGAGTCCTTCGACCCGGCGGCGTGCTCGTGGGCTCGGACAGCCTGCCCAGCGATGGACTCCACGAGTTCCACCAGGGCGACACCTACAACCCCATCGAACCCGGCACCTTCTACACCCGACTCCAGACGCTGGGCTTCACCCGCATCACCATCAGCGTGGACCACACCCTGACGTTCTCGGCACACAAACTGCGACGCAAGGAAGTAAGTTGAGCTCGGATCTACTGCGAGGGTGCGCCTAAGCAACCATTGACGGCGTCTCACGGGCGCGCGCGGTTATCCGGGTGCCGTCTGACGTCGAGCGTCTGATGATGGCCCGGTGCTCTCGATGCCGAGATCGCGTCCTTCGTCAGCGACGGATTCGTTCTGATGGAGGTGCGGTGCCTGCGCCGCTTGCCGAGGAGTGCGCTCACCCTCGCGTGGGCGGCTATCGACCTGACCCGGCCGACCTTGCGACCTGGCGCGACCCCGTGGAGTGGGTCGGCGGTCTCGGAGACGAAGCCTTCACTGCGGCTGCCAACCAGCCGAGTCTGGCCTAGGCATTCGATCAACTCGTCGGACCTGGCCGCTGGACACCACGACCTGGCATGGGGCTCCGAATTCGAACACGAGGACATCGCCGTGACTTGACCTTGGCTCATGGCCTTGGTCGTCACCATGACCGAGGCAAGCAGTCCCTACAGTTCGGTGGCGTGCTGATCGCCCCGGGAGGCCGCAAAGTGTGATCCGGCTGGCCGTCGCCGCGGTGGCCGTGCTCGCGCTCGCACGGGACCATCGATCTCGGCGGTGAACCTCGCGTTCTTCGCCTACATCGCCGGTTGGGTGCGGGGTTTGGGGTCGCCTTGGCGCCAGACCGGGAGACATCCAATGACAACAGTGCCACAAAGTCCGGAGGCGACCGCCCGGAGCCTGCGAGTGATCCTCAGGAGCAGAACCCGCCCGCACCTGTCGACCCAGACCAGTTCGATGAGGGGTGGACCGGCGGCACGCCTCCTGAGTGAGGCGCACGGCAGATCTGGTGGGATCCCCAAGTCACGTCCAGTCCAGAGCGCAGCTTGAGGCGGGCAGAAGACCTCACACGCAGCCCGTGGTGACCGCACCCGTCATGCCCCAGGTGGCTCTATCAGGACGCCTTCGTCGCGGCCGCCCGGCGACCGTAGAAGCGCAGGTACTCGTCGTAGGCCTGACGGGTGAAGTCGTTGCGGAGGCCTCGGCGCCACTGGTGATAGCCACGCAGTCGTGCCTTGACGGTGAGCGGAACAAGGGACCGGGGGCGTTCATCGGGGACCCACACGAGCACGTAGCCCCGCAGCTGCCATGTGCCACCGGTCAGCACGCGGGGTGCGCTGAGATCGGACCGTAGCGCAGCGTCTTCCCCTGGTCCTGAGGGTTGGTCAACTCCGGCTGAGGGGTGCATTCCCACATGGCCTCCTACGCGGATCGAACTCCGATGACCGCCACTGTGCGAGACCGATGTTTCTGCCGTATTAGCGCGGTCCAACATCTGCGTGACGGATGGCAGCGAGCCAGAACCTCTCGGGGCCGCTACCGTTTCGGTACCGCGACTAATGGCATCTCCCGTTCGGTTGCGGTCGACGTCCGCTGGTTGCTTCCGAGAGCGCCGGCGGGCGTCGTTCGTTCGTTCGTTCGGGGCCCGCGTGGTTGGGACCTTTGGGGTGCCTCGTGATGCCTCTTGGCACCTGCCGTGCTGCCCGCCGGGGAGGACCTTTGGGGCTTGTGGCCTTCTTCCTGCGAGCGTTCGAGAACCCCGAAGGCACGTGGACGTGCCGCCAGGGCAACCATGAGATCGACTCCCACCCCGAGTTCGAGAAGGCCCTCTCTCATCTTCACCAACTGGCGCTTTCCATTGAGGGGCCGGTGCTGATCATCGCCCACCGGTTAGGGGGCCATGTCGAGCACGTGATGGAGATCGAACCCGAGGGCTAACCTGACCTCTGCGGGCCCGTCGCTCGGGTTCGGGGCGACGGGCTCCGTCGAGCTTTCCCAGCTACGGGATAGTCCTTGTGGAACCCTCAGTCTCAGCCTTACCGTGAAGATGACGCCGCGCTCTCCACGTGGCTCACTCCGATCGGGCGGCACTCCCCCGTGGCAGACCGATCGGGGTCACAGCGCTCCGTGATAGCCCCGTGCTACCACGGAGCGCTGTCTTCGCCACACGGAGTGCGGCGGACCGCCGCTCGGACTACCCCGATCGGGCGTCGGCACCCAGTACAACGATCGGCCGGCGTCTCTGTTACGTGCCGCAACTGTGATCGACACGTCCCGACCTCCAGGCATATCGTCCGGAGTTGCCTCGGTCGTCGCGTCTGCGACGCCCCGTCTGGAGACGCGACGACCGGGGCTTAGGACTCGCGTTCCTTTGCGCAAGCAGCCCGCGGGGCGCATCGGATTCCGATCCACCTGGACGGGTGAAGACGAAACACACCCGGCAAGCGCACTCTGATCTCGGCCGAGTGACGGCGCGAACACTCCGGCCGGTCCCTCTGATGACGGGGGACGATCGCCCCGCCCCCGAGACCGAGACCGGCGGGGCGACCATCCCCCAGGTGGACTCCGTCAACTGGAAGGCAGGCAGCATGACCACAACACCGCCAGGCCCCAGCCACGAGCCCACGCAAGACCCTGACATCTTCCCGAGCGGGGATCCCGAGCCCATCCACGTCGACCCCGAGAACCCAGACCAGCCCACGGCGCCCGACGAGTCCGAGCGCCCGGACTAGCCCATCGACGTCTCCAGTTCCCCGGCTGGAGCACAGCGCCCCACGGCTCCCATGCACCGTGGGGCGCTCTCCTGCCGAACCCCACTCCCGACACGATCGAAACCGCTTCAGATCAGAGCCCCCGCTCCTTGGGGTGGAGTGCCCACCACGTCAGGAGAACTACGTTCGGACGATGGAGTTACCAGCTCGCGTCGTGACTCTGTGGCAGCGGCTACTACTGTTTGCTTGTGGCCTTGCCAACAAGGGCGCTGAGGCTGGTGCCGCGCAAGGCACGGTCCCGTCTTCTGAATCGAACCGCGACTCCCGACGACTCTTGGACGGCGGCGCAACTGCGTCAAGAGGCCCGGACACGAGCCATCACCGGAACCTCGCGGATGCGCAAGGCCGAACTGCTGAGAGTCCTCAAGTAGCGACCACTCGGTAGCGACTGCGCCTGGAGGGAGGGCTCTCGAGTAGGCTCGGTGGGCAGACGCGAGGTACTTCCTGCATCTCCCTGACGATCCTGAGCGAGCGCCGGGCCCACGGGATGATCCTGGAGAACAAGGGGCGCACGGCACGAACCGTCCGGGCCCGCCGAAGCCCCCGTCTTCGGCGCCGCTCCCGGCCTGTCGATCCCCCATCGACTACCACGACAGTAAAGGGGGCCAGCTCGTGGCGCAGGCAAACGACGACCCTTCGGGACCAAAGTCCCGAACAAGCCATTCAATCGGTCAACACGCCTGACTCTCACGACCTAGCTTCACAACTGGCTTCGCTCTGACCTGGCCGAGCCCCATCACTGGTGACCGATGAGTGGACGCCCTGCGAAGGCGACGGAGTGGCGACTGCGATCTCGCTGGTCGTCCACTTGACCACCGACGCGCGTGCGCTACCGCCCCAGAGCCGCGGTCAGCAGAGCCACGCTCGACGCCACGCCGCTGCCAGCAGCAGCCGCTCGGCGAACGACCGCGCATACGCCACCACCACGCTCGGTGTGGTCCGACGCCCGGCACGACTCACGTCCCGCTCCCGATCAGCAGGTGTGTGGCGCCCCCGCTCGCGTGGGGCGAGCGAGGGCAGGAGATTGCCGCCCGCCCGCCGAGCAGACGTGGTTCTCCATCGGTTCCAACCACACCCCCCAGGTGTCAGGAACCGGCCAGCACGCAGTAAACGTTGCATCTGGCGCCGATGTAACGGCTTGCCCGGCAGGTCCTCTTCACCTTGCCTGGGCCCTGGCAATCGCCCACCTCTTGGGGTGTGCCCACAGCGAACGGGGCGAGCGGTAATTGGTGGTTCAGCAGGGCGAACACGACCAGGAGGACCAGAACGAAAGCCGCGCCGATCATGCGGGGTGACGGCCACCAGCCGTCCGTCGTTGCTCATCGAGCCACCACAACGCCCGGATCAACCTCTTCGGAGCCAAGATCGACTCGCCCCTGTGGCTGTGGTTCCTGATCATCCTGGTGCTCGGCGTAGCGGTCGGTTCGGTGTTCCCATGGAGCAGGCCAGGAACTAGCTCCCGCTCAGGCGAGCACGGCCGGCTCCCCGCGCTTCTCCTCGAGTGGCGCCGCTCAGTCACCGGATGGCAGGGCAGCGTCGTGCGGCCAGTGCTCGACTCGCGTGGTCGCGGAAGCCGCGACCGGCAAGGCCAAACTGGACGACGCCTGGCTGATCTCAACGCCCTAAATGAGCTCGGTATCCCGACCATCCGGGGATTGACTGCATTGTCGGATGAGTGGGACGAGGTCAGGGTCAGCCCGACGACTCAGTCATTCTTCGGTCTCAGCATTGCCTGGTTCACACTTCCCGCTTCCGGTGAAGGCCGCTCTGGTCGCGCTGGTGCGTGCCGGTCTACCAGGACGAGTTTCAACCGAGACGTGCCATGGGGCGACGGACTCGATGACTTTGGTCTGCCGATGCTGGCTGGGCTTCGCGAAGAGGGTCACGACGGTGGCCCTGATCCCAGCAGCCACCGCGTGTTCGAGGCCAACCTGACCTCGCCGCGAACGTTCACACGTCCGGCAAGGCGCCCGCCGCCCGTCTGACGGGGTGGCGGGAGTCGTCATGCGGTGCAGGCGCTCATGCTGATCGCCGAGAATCTGACCTGTCGTGCTGTCCGGTTCGTGCGCCGTCCTGACGTATCAGAACACCTCCTCGGACTCGACTGTCTCAGCGCGGGCGAGCGTAAAGCCCAAGGGCTCCGCTACCCGTACTGACGCCTTCGGGCTCGGGCTTGATCCGGATGCGATGGCCGGGTCAAGGGAGCTGGATGGTGAGGGGTTCGCCTCGACGGACGGTGTCGATAGCGTTGCGGCACCAGGTGTCGTCGCAGTGGAAACCGGCGTTGTTCAGGGTCTTGTGGAGAGTGGCGGCGGTTTCGTCCGTGGCGCGTGCGGTGTTCTCGGCGATGACCTGTTCGATGGTGGTGCGGAGTTGGGTGGCGATGTCTTCGAAGAGCCGGCCGAGCGCTCCCTCGCTGATCTCGGTCATCGTGGCCCTCCTACGGGCGGTCGATCTGGTCGCGGAGCTGCACGACCAGCGTGTCTCGGTCTTCGCCGGACAGGTCGCGCGCGATCCGCAACAGTGCCCCCAGGGCGATCGCGGCACCGCCGATCAGCGGGTCGCTGTTGAGGTTGATCTTGATGCGTCGCTCTTGGTGTCGACGACGGCGGTGATGGCGTTCAGCTCGGCGAGGCGGGCTTGGACGAGGTTGAGCTGGGCGACGTAGGCATCGCTGTGTTGGTCTGGGTCAACGGTCAGCAGGTCGACGAACACGTGGGCGATCTGGTCGATCTGGTCGATCTGGTCGTCGGACACGGGCATCCTCTCTGCACCGTGGCTGGATGCCCCGGGTTCGTCTGACCGTAGCGTCTGTCATGGGTCAGTCTCGTTTCGCAGCGGCCTGGGCGAGTTCGAGCGCGTGATCGGTGTCGCGTTCGATGGCCTCGATGCGGTGGTGAAACTCGGTGTGGCGCAGCTCGTCGACGACCGTGCAGCCGCAGGTGGGGCAGACGGTGGTGGTGTTCCCGTTGGTCACGGGTTCTCCTCGGCGCACTCGGTCGGGGCGTTCGACGTGCTTGTCGGGTCAACGACGTGAATGCGATGACGTCACGGGATGTGACGACGCTAGTTGAGGGTCAGGTAGCCGGGGAGGTCGGCGAGGGCTTCGGGGACGTCGCCTTCTGTGAAGTTGACGCGGACCGTGGTGCTGGCGGCAGGCAGCCAGCGCAGGCTGGCGGTTTCGGTCTCTTCGGCCACGCCTTGGGTGTCGTTGGGTTCGGTGTCTGGGAGGTGGACAGGGATCCAAACGCCACCGGCGTGGGCGAAGGCTGCGCCGAGGTGTTGGACCATGATGGCTGCGCCGAGGTCGGTGGTTTCGATCTGGTGCTCGATGTCGAGGGTCTTGATGACGATGGTGGCCATGGCGGTGGGTTGCCTTCCGTAGGTGGGGGCGGGCTGCGGTGGAGGCTGTTGGTGGGTCAGCCTCCTGGTGCGGAGCCGAACCGTTAGCGGACGCGGTGGCGCATCCACAGGTACGCAATGCCGAACAGCAAGAGGAAGATCAGGCCACCGACGACGAGGGCGCCGAGGATGACGTCGGTGCTCTGCTCGTTGGCGATGCACTTGCCTTGCTCGTGCCTTGCTCGCGTTTGACTTCGGGGTCGCAGTGGCGGCCGAGGTCGGCGACGAGGTGGATCACGCGGAATGCGTACCCCGGCGTGTGGTTGCGGAAACTGGGTCGGGTTCTCCGGCGACTCGCGGCGTCAGCGGGCGGGCCGCTCTCTGAGTTGTCGGAGAAGTCGCGGTCGTGGAAGCGGGCCAGCTGGGGTGGCATCCCGCCAGACCGGCCCTCGATGCCCGCTGGCTGCTTCCGAGAGCCTGGCGGGCGTCGTCATGTGTCATGGTCGGGTGGGGAGCGAGGTTGGAGTCCCGTTCGACGGGAGAGAAGAACGGGACGCCAAGTCCGGCGCATGACGTTCGGGCAACGCCCAAGCCCGACTGTCCTGAGCGTGCTCGTCAGTGGGACTCTCGTCACCCGAGAAGGTGGGTCATCGGCATCCGCCCGTCTTCTGTAGGACGCTTCGGTCAGCAGCTGTTGGCGGTGCTTTTCGCGACGCTCTTGCAGGTGTTCTGGAAGACCTTGGACAACAGTCCACCGAAGGCGAACACGACGATCACGACAAGCGCGGCGATGCCGGCGATCAGCAGGCCGTACTCGACCGCGGAGGCACCGCCCTCGTCCATCTTGGCCAAGCGGACATTCATCATGATGTGCAGGTAGGTCAGCGCACCAGTGTGCTCGAGTTCGGCCTCGACTCGGTGGATGAGGCAGAGGTCAGACCGTTCTGGGCGGCCTTGCTCGACTACGAGACAGTTGAGGCCTGGGTTGAGCTTCGGCTCCGCGATGCCACAGGAAGACGGGCAACCATCTGGTTCCAGTCCACCGACGCTCACGACGTGGCGCGGAGCCGCTGGCACCTCGACCCACGCGTCCCGCCGGAGGTGATCGAGACCCGCATTGCTGAGGCAACTGGGGCGGGCGGCAGGCTGGTCGATGACACGTCCGCGCCCGCCTTTTGGGTGGTGCAAGACCCCAAGGAAACCGCGCTTGCCTGACCACGTGGCAAGGCAGGGGGTAGGTAGCGATCGAGCGTCCAGGGCGTCCGGGAACTAGGTCAAAGGTCGGAGGCCGGCCGGCGGCTCGGCTCGATGATGAGATCTCCTGGGTCCAGGAGACAGACGGTCGGCCAGCACCCGATGCTTGAGAGGCCCGAGGTCTCGATGGCGGCTACATCGCTGACGAGGTCAAGTAAGTCCTGCGCCTCGGGGGCCGCGTCTGGTCAGTCTCTGGGTACTTCGTCATGAGGCAGTTTGCCTCTGTCGAGCTCTTGAGACGCCTCGGTGGCAGCTATCTCTTCCCTGAATTGATTCGTCGCCCGTTCGCGGTCGCCGTGGGCGAGGATGGTGAGCACCTCTTGGTAGCGCTGCGCAAGGTACGCCACGGCATGGGATAGTTCCGGCGGTGTAGACGCGTTCAGAAGTTCCACGAGTCGGTCCGGCTCGTTGCCGAACTGCGCCATTGTGGCGTCCAACGCCAACTGCACCCCGTTCCCCAGGTCATCGGACTGTGCCATGCCGCAACGCTACGCCGCGGCGGGACCCGCCTGGACAGTCTGAACCTCCATCGGACGCCTCCGACCCCATTCGGCGAGAGCTCTGGCCATTCCCTTACAGGGCGAGGGTGCTGTCCGGTGGCGGCCTCGTTCGGGCCCTAGAACCACACCACACGTCCTGAAGGGCGTGTGACCTTGGCCGGGCCAGTGCGAAAGCGCGTACCGCCGCTTTGGCTCGACCGGACGAGTGACCAGGGGCCCGCGGACCAGATCGCTCGAGCACTGTCAGGTCTCGGTGCGGATCAGCGCAAGTCGTTGCAACAGGTTCTCGAGGGCGTCCTCGAACTCGAGCGCCGCATGGTTTTCGCTGAGTTGGGGGGCCAGTTGCCGCACCCGGGGGTAGGGACGTAGGGATTCGTCGGCGTCTTCCTCGAGGACATCTAAGGGTCCAAGGTCGGCACCTAGCGCGGCAACCTCGAGTAGTAGGTGTCCGAGTAGGAAGCTGGTGAAAGCGCGATACGCCTCGACCACTCCTTGGTCGCTAAAGCCCTCGTCGGTTAGTCCGGCCAGGAAGGCCTCGACCCATCGCAGACTCCTGAGCGGCGGCCGGAGCCACGGCGCCTCAGCGGGGCGGGATGCGACCAGTGGGAACGCTTTGGGATGTGCCAGGGCCACTCGACGTATCCCGTGGGCTAGCCGCTGGAGGTAGTCCTGCCAGCCGTGGTCTGGTGCGTCGATCACATCAGGATCGGACTCCATGTCATCGATGATGTGGGATACCACGGCGTCTAAGAGTTGCTCACGGCCAGGCACGTAGCGGTACAGCGACATGGCCTCCACCCCGAGCACACTTCCCAGGCGCCGCATCGAAAGGCCAGGCAGACCGGACTCGTCGATGAACTCGACCGCGGTCTCCACGATACGGTCGAATGTCAGGGGTATCCGCGCCGATGGCGGAGCAGCGCCTTGGACAATGGCGGCGTCCGCGTCCGGCAAGTCGCTCCGCACGTCATTGCGACTGCTCTCGCCGTAGTCACTAGAGCCGGGCATCCGTTCCTCCTTCGGTCGAGGGTACGGGTCCCTCGACCCAGCAGGGATGCGCGGTGGGCACCACACTTGACTTACACCGTAAGTTTGGTCTGTACGAGCCGGAGTTCGCGTGTGGTTCACGTCGAAGGAGGAGCCGTTATGGCGGGAAAGTTGTCGGTGCTGGTCGGGTTCGGGGCCGGTTACCTGTTGGGCGCCAGGTCGGGCCGGGAGCGGTATGACCAGATCATGGCCAAGGCCCAAGAGCTGTGGCGCGATCCGCGTGTGCAGGAGAAGGCCGAGCAGGCGCAGCAATTGGCTCAAGAGAAGGCCGGTCAGGCGAGTCAAGCCGTGAAGAGCAAGGTGGGTTCGTCCTCGAGTAGCGCGTCGACTGGGAGTCACGCTTCCAGCGCGAGCGGCGGTAGCCGGTCTTGAGCGCAGACGGATCCTCGGCCCCCCAGACTCCCGAGGACGAGTCCACCGGGGAACTGGTCTCCCGGTTTTCTCGTGACCTGTCTCAACTCATCCGCCAAGAGCTGCAACTGGCCCAAGCCGAGATCAGCGGAAAGGCCAAGAAAAGCAGGGATTGGCGCCGGGCTGTTCGGCGTGGCGGGACTGCTGGCCCTCTACGGGGTGGGGGTGCTGATCACCACAGCCATCTTGGCCCTGGCTCTCGCGATGGCGGCGTGGCTCGCCGCCCTGATCGTCGCAGCCGTCGTCCTGGTGTTCGCGGGCGTTGCCGCGCTGCTGGGCAAGACACGTCTCAAGGCGGTCGGTTCGCCGATGCCCGAACGTGCGGTGGACAACCTCAAGCGTGACGTCGAGACGATCCGGCACGGACATGCCCGCTGACTCCGCCGTGACCTCATCGAAGGAGGCGCCATGACCGACGACGTCACCCATCAACCCCAAGAGCAGGCTCCGGGTTCGAACACAGCGGGCATCGCCGAGTTGCAGGCCGATATCGAACGGACGCGAGACGACCTGGCCGAGACCGTTGACCGATTGGCTGCAAAGCTTGACGTCAAGAGCAGGCTCCGTTCGCGGATGTCCACTGCCGGCGCAGACTCCATCCGGCAAGTGCGAGCGCTGCGTAGCCGAGCCACGGAGCTCCAACCGCAAGCGAGCCCGCGGGCAGTCGGAATCGGCGCGGGAACTCTTGCTGCCGCGCTCGGCATCGTTGTGGTGGTGCGCTGGCGCCGCGGGCACACGAACCGTCCCTGGGCAAGACGGCGTTGATGGGCGAGCCAGCCTCACCGGTCGATGTCGAGGACGACCTGAAGCCAGACTCCCCCACTGACCTGAAGAAGCCGTCGCTGGTGTACGTGGCCAGAAAGACCGCTCGAGAGTTCTCCAAGGACCAGTGCACCGACATCGCAGCATCCTTGACCTACTACTCGGTGCTGGCGCTCTTCCCCGCACTTCTCGCTGTGTTGTCCCTGGTCGGCCTGGTCGGCCAAGGGCCCAGCACGGTCAACACTCTCCTGCAGATCCTGCGTCAGGTCGGCGCGTCGAGCGCAGCGAACACTCTGCAGCCAACACTCATGCAGCTGAGCCGGACCCACAACTCGGGACTGACTTTCGTCATCGGCCTGGCGGGCGCCCTGTGGTCAGCATCCGGTTACGTCGGCGCCTTCGGCCGGGGCATGAACCGCATCTACGAGATCGAGGAAGGGAGGCCGTTCTGGAAGCTCCGTCCCCTGCAGCTTCTCGTCACGCTCATCACGATTGTCCTCACCGCACTCGTGGCGGTCAGCCTGATTCTCACCGGCCCCGCAGCGCAAGCTGTCGGTGACGCCATAGGACTCGGCTCGACAGTCGTGACCGTGTGGAACATCGCGAAGTGGCCGGTCATCCTCGCGGTCGTCGTCATGATCGTGGCACTGCTGTACTACTCCACGCCAAACGTTCACCAACCCAAGTTCCGTTGGATCAGCGTCGGGGCGATCGTAGCCATCCTGACCTGGATCTTCGCCTCGGCCCTCTTCGGGTTCTACGTCGCGAGCTTCTCCAGCTACAACAAGACCTATGGCTCTCTCGCCGGCATCATCGTGTTTCTGCTATGGCTGTGGATCACCAACCTCGCTCTCCTGTTCGGAGCCGAGCTCGACTCCGAGTTGGAACGAGGCCGCGAGCTTCAGGCCGGTATCGCCGCCGAGGAGACCCTTCAGCTACCAGCCCGGGACACCTCCAAGATGGAGAAGACCGAAGAGAAGGAAGCTGAGGACTTCGAACGTGCACGGCGGCTACGCGTTAGCGCCGGCCAGAATCCGGACCAGGACCACACCGAACAGGCCGAACAGGCCGAACAGGCCGAACAGGCCGAACAGGCCGAACAGGCCGAACAGGCCGAACAGGCCGAACAGGCCGAACAGGCCGAACAGGCCGAACAGGCCGAACAGGCCGAACACCGACAACATTCGAACCCGAGCACAGAGATCGAGAAGAGGAGCGATTCAGTGCCTCAACAACAGAACACCAGCAAGTCCGCGAAGATTCTGTACCGGCCGTGGGGACTAGCCGCCAGTCTCATCGGCGGTCTGGTCGCCGGGCAGATCTTCCAGCAACTCTGGAAACGGCTTGACCCCCAGGGCCCCGACGACCCGCCCAAGCCGCTGGAATCGGAGTATCGACTGCCGAAGGTCCTGCTGGCGGCACTCATCCAGGGCGCGATCTTCTCAGCGGTCAAGGCGCTGATCAACCGAGGAGGAGCGCGCGCATTCGAGCGATGGACCGGCGAATGGCCCGGAGACTGACTCGGTCACTTCACGTGAAAGCCCCTCGTCTCGGAGGAGCGCCTCAGTATCTGGACGGCGGGGCGGCTAGCGCGTCGAGGCGGTCTCCCAGTACTGGCGAAAGTGGGTTTCAAAGCCGCTGTTGGGGTGGGGTCCCAGACGCGTGTGACACGTAGGTTCGAGTCTAGGACGCACTCGCGCGCTCCCACTGTCTTGAGGAGAGTCCATGGCCACGAAGCGACCCACGACTACGCCGGACCAGCGTGGGCACGGAGACGAGCTGCACCAGGGCGTCAAGCGCGGGGAGCGGATGACGACCTCGACCGGGACACCGTTGGGGGACGGGCAGAACTCGCTGAAGGTAGGCGAGCGAGGTCCGACTCTGCTGGAGGACTTCCCCATTCGCGACAAGATCTTCCACTTCGACCATGAGCGAATCCCAGAGCGGGTTGTCCACGCCCGGGGATACGGCGCCCTGCATGCGTAACCTGAGACCGATCCTGATCGGCCCACGACCACGCTCCACGTGGCTTACGGTCGGCGGGCAATACCCAGTGGCAGACCACCGGGGAAGCGGAAGCAGCGGCCCGGCGTTAGCCCCGTGCTATCGCGCGGCGCTGCGCCTCACCCGGCCGCGAGGACCTGGACCACGATCCCGCGATCCCGCGGCGTCGCGATCACAATGGCCAACGTCAAGAGCCTGCCGCCGCCTTCAGGACCGTGAGCTCGGCCTCAAGAATCAGCACGCGGCGGATGCCGGCGAGATTGAGACCCTCGGCCAGGAGCGTCGCGATGCGGTGCAGGACCTCGATGTCGGCCTCGCTGTACAGACGGGTCCCGCCGGCAGTGCGGGCGGGTTCCAGCAGTCCGTGGCGTTCGTAGACCCGGAGGTTCTGGATCTGCATGTCGGCGCGCCGAGCGGCCACCGAGATCGGAAACGCCGCGCGCGTATCGAGAACTTCGCCGTCCTCACTTGACAACATCTGACCTCCGCGCTAAATAAAACCTGTATCTCACGATACAGATCGGTGTGGCTCCTCGTCGAGCCACAGAACGCAGACAACTCAACAGATCAGGAGGAGAAGAACCATGTTGCTGCGAACCGCCGACCCCTTCCGTGACCTCGACCGTCTGACCGGCCAACTGCTTGGCACCACCAACCGGCCGACCGTGATGCAGATGGACGCCTGGCGCGAAGGCGACGTCTTCCAGATCGAGTTTGACCTGCCTGGCGTGGCCCTGGAGTCCATCGACCTCGACGTGGAGCGCAACGTGCTGACCGTGCGCGCCGAGCGGGTCTCCCGCAACGGTGACTGGGAGATGCTGGCCTCCGAACGAGCCCGCGGCGCCTTCAGCCGTCAGCTCGTGCTGGGCGACAACCTGGACCTGGAAGGCATCGAGGCCCGCTACGAGGCAGGGGTGCTCCGGCTGAGCATCCCGGTGGCCGAGAAGGCCAAGCCACGCAAGATTCAGATCAGCGCGCCTGCCGAGCACGTCGCGATCGAGGCCTGATCCCCGGCGTCAAGGCGCGGCCGCCGGGCCTGCCTCGTCCCGTTCGTTCTGTCCGGTGGTCGTGACCTCGCTCTGCCGTCCGCGCCCGCATTACGCATGCACGCGGACGGCGGAGCACCCGGCCATCACCCGTACTACATGCAAGCAGCCTCTTCCCAGGAGGACACCGTGACCCTGACCGCCCCGGTGAGCCCAGACCTGGCCGACACTCCGTGCAGCGTGGCCGAGTGTCTCGAGTCGGCGCACCTGATGGGCCGCGCCTGCGTCCAGGTCGTGCCCGGCCACGATGTGCCTCCGGACTTCGCCACCATCACTCTCGGGCTCCCCTTGTGCCACGGCCACGCCCACCTACTTGGCCGAGGTTGCGCACTTCTTGAGTTCCATAGCGGCGTCTAGCGACCCTTTCGGACTCGCTGAACTCAGCTGGCACGAAACGGGTGTGCTCATCCATCGGCGATGTCGATCTGAGCAAGTTTGCGGGCGAGGTGGCGATCAAGGACCGCCCAATGTTGGTGGCTCCGCGGGGATCCAGCCCGTCGACCCCAAGTGACCACCTCCACCCTTTGGAGTTCTGATCGAGCAAGGGCACCGCAAGGGGTGCTGTGAACGCGGGATGATCCTGGAGTACCAGCCAGCCAGGTTGCCGACTTGATCGCGAGGCTGCCTCGGGAGTTCATCAAGCTGACTAACTCGCCCTCCGACCTTGTCTTCATCTTGGCTCGGCGTGCCAGCTGCGCCGGACGACGCGCTCTGGGTGCCCCGAGGCGTGCGCCGGTGACCGACGCGGAGACCGTCCTGGAGCTCCAGACACGCACCGGATCATTGGGAGCCCGACGACAAGGACGCGAACTTCGAGGCCGAGTCAGCCCTAGCCACGTCGGCGAGAACGAACGAGTCCTGTACGTGGGGGCGCCAGTTTGCCGGGCGGAGCCGGTCGGGGTCGAACTGGACAGAAATTCCATCGTGCCAGGCCATGCCTCGTCCCTAACGTGGTTGGCTGCTGCCCACTCCCTGACCGAGCACGTCTAGCGGCCGACGCTCAAGCGTCGGCCGCTAGCGTGAATCGCGGTGTCAGGCGTGCGCGCCCGTCGCCTCGGGCACCGCGGCCACGGGGTGGCCGGCGCGACGCGAGTGCCAGAAGCCTAAGCCGACGAGCACGAGGAGCAGGACGGCGCCGATGAAGGCGGCGACGGACGCGTAGCCTGCGATGGTGCCGATCGTGTCGAACGCGTAGCCGTACAGCAGCAGTCCGCGCAGGGTGTCACCCATGAACATCGTCTGACGGAGGCTGCCCAGCTGCTGGCAGGCGGCCGTCTTGGCCTTGGCCGGATCGCTGCACTGGGCGAGGTACTGCCCGCTCACCTGGGCGTAGGTCTGACCCTTGGCTGCCTCGTTCAGGTGGACCTGAATGCAGTGGTTGGAGTAGGCCTTGGCCTGAGGACCGTTGGTCAACGCAAAGTGTCCGGGTCGATCCGCGTGGGTGAACTCACGATCGACGAACTGTCTAGGGGCGGCGATACTGCGGGGCCATCCCCTCGACCTAGCCAAGCGCGAGTTCGACTTGCTTCTCTACCTGGCTGAACGACCAGGTGAGTTGGTCTGTAAACAGACCTTGCTGACCAAGTTGTGGAGCCGTTCCGGCGAACAGGGCATGGATCGCACGGTCGACGTCTATCTCTGGTGGCTACGACGCAAACTCGGAGAGACAGCCGCTGCGCCGTCTTACTTGGCATCGGTGCGCGGGGTCGGGGTGCGTGTGGTGGACCCCACTACCCGAGGGACACCTTCGAACTAGCGCCGCAGCCCAACGACCAGGTGGAGCGGGCGCCCCCGAGATCGGAGGTCGTCACCTTCGTCGCCTTCGTTAGGCGCCCGCTCGTCATCACCTCGAGAACTCGCTTCGGCCGGGGAGGCTCGAAGCTCACGTCTCTCCAAAACGACGTGGTTGGTGGCATGTTACGTCAAGGGCAGGTAAACATTCTGAGGTGAGCGTTTCGATAGTCCGGGCTCCGAGGCTCGGCTCGTTTGGGTTCGCCTTGCTGGCGCCATTCTTGGGCCACGGTTCTTCTGCTAACTCCGAGGGCGGCGGGTGGCCTTCGTCATCGGGGTTCGATGTGCGGAGCCGGGTTGGGATCTGGGCACTCCCCGCTAGCTGTTGGCGCTGACCGGGCGCCACATGTACGCCCCATGCGTGGCCAGTGCAAGTGCACTTCGGTACCTTCGCCCGGGCTTGTCCGAACCTCGGCTGTACCCCCGGATCGATCCATGCGACCCAGAATGCTTCGTCGAATCCCGTACCGGTCGTCGGGCATGGCCTCGAGGGCAAGCCCACTTCCCCGGTCACGCACGAAGAGGTCGATTCCGGTGCGGTTGACCTCGGCGTAGACATCTACGTGCGCGGCGCCAGAGTGCTTGACCGCGTTGACGATCGCCTCTCGGGCGGCCTGGACGAGTGCACCCAGGGTGCCATCGTCCTCGCAGTCACCCACCGTGACGAGGTGTACTGGTACGCCGTGTGAGAGTTCGATCTCGGCACTCGCGAGCCGCAGAGCGCCGCCAAGACTCACACTTTCGGTCGTGTGGTCAACCAGCGTGCCGGCCTGGAGCCAGCCGCGCAGTTCGCGTTCTTGGGAGGAGGCGAGCCGAGCCACGGCGGCTCGGTCGCCCGCGTTCTTCTGGATCAGTACGAGCGTCTGCATCACCGTGTCATGGAGATACGCCAGCAGGTCGGCTATCTGGTCCCCTGCACACGCGTCCTCCTCGGTGAGGCCGGCCCGCGCGTCCCCGGGTCCGGGCTGCGCAGCCTCAACGCGACGTCGACGCGCTGCCCCAGAATTCCACGTGATCATGTGGCGGCCGATCTGGAGCCGGTGCCTTCGTTCGTGGGTAGCTGCTCACCGTTCGAGCCGGTTGTCTGGCCGCGAGGAGCCTTGGGCAACCAGAAGACCACGAGGAAGCTCAGCGCATAGCAGGCGAGGGCAGCCCACCCCACGTGAGTCACAGCATCCACCCAGCCTTGCTGGGCAAGCACGTCGAAGACGAGCGTCCCGAAGACGGCGACCCCCAACGCTCCGGCAAACTGCTGCGTCGCGTTGAGGAGGCCGGATCCTGTGCCGACTTCTTGGTCGTTCAGATCGGCGAGAATGATGTCGAACAGCGGGACGAAGATGGCGCCGCTGCCGAGTCCGTTGACGAACAGTGGCCCAGCGAGGTCCCACCCGCTCGCGGCCAGCCCATCTCGTTGAATGGTGCACACCAGTGCGATCATTCCGAGTCCGGCACAAGCTAGGCCGCCATGAAGGACTGTCCGGCCGAGCTTCCTGCCGAGCCATGCGCCTGACAGCGCGGCACCGATAGCCAGCCCGACGGCAAGTGCCGTCATGGCGGCTCCGGTCTTCAGGGGTGGATATCCCAGTCCCAACTGGAGGAACAGGTTGACGATGAGCATCACGCCGTTCATGGGCGTGAAGAACGTGCCCAGGAAGACCACGCCGGCCACGAATCCGCGGTTGTGGAAGAGCGTTGGCTCAATGACCGGATGGGAGCTGTTCCGCTCTCGCCAGCCGAAGGCGGCGAACAGCGCGGCGGATGCGGCCAGCATGCCCCAGACCCAAGCGGGCCAACCGAGTTCACGGCCTTGTACGAGCGGGAAGATGAGCAGTCCTGATGCGGCGGCCAATAGCACCGATCCCCCGAGGTCGATGTGGATCGATGTGTCCGGCTCGCCTCGCGGCAGGTAGCGAACCGCGAGCGCGGTTCCAATGATGCCCACGGGGAGGTTGATCAGGAAGATCATGCGCCACCCGGTCCCCCATAGGTCAGCATGCAAGATAACCCCTGCGAGGATCGGCCCCAGGACGGCGGCCAGTCCCATGATGGGCGCGAACGGTGTGAACGCCTTCTGCAGATCACGGGCCACGAACGACTGCTTCACCATGGCGAGTCCCTGCGGGATCATCAGCGCTCCGAAGAGTCCCTGGACTGCGCGCGCTGCGACGAGGAGGCCGACGGTGGGCGCCAGGCCCGACAGGAGGGAGGCAGCTGTGAAGCCGACCATCCCCGTGATGAACAGGCAGCGACGTCCGAGGCGGTCACCGACGCGCGCTGAGACGACCAAGCCAACAGCGAACACCGTGGTGTAGGCGGTGAGGACCCATTGGAGGGCGCTCTCGCCTCCACCGAGATCGCTTCTGATGGAGGGTCCTGCCAAGTTGGCGATCGTCGTGTCTAGGAGGTCCATGACGTCGGCGACGATCACCAACGCGATCACGATCCACCGGTAGCGATAGCCGGTGGACTCGGCCCAATCGGGTTGCGGCCGTCTGATGACCCCAGAATCACCGTGCGCATGAAAGTGGGTCTCAGTTGCATCTCTTGAGCCGGGCCTCAGCGAGCTGTCACCTGACGTGCCGTTCATCGGCGTGGTCGCAGGATCGTCCCGGAAACAACAGCGCCGCTCAGCAACAACACAGCATCCAGGACAAACGCCACCCGGTAGCCCTGGGCCAGGGCATGAAGCCCCGACGGTGAAGACCTCGCCGTCACCCGGGTGGCCATCGTCACCAGCAGCGCGAGCGCAACGCTTCCTCCCGCTTGACGACTGGTATTCAGCAGGCCACTGACCATGCCTGCCTCGTGCCGGTCCGCTCCGGACGTGCCCAGGTTCAGGATCGGGGCAATGGTCGCCCCGATACCTAGCGAGGCTGGTGCCACCGGGAGCAGGAAGGTGCCAAGTCCGGAATCGACGTCGAGCCGGGCGAACAGGATGAACCCAACCCCAGCAAGCACCAGGCCGGAGGTGATCAGACGACGGGGCCCAAGTCTTTCGACCATCACCGAACTAGCCATGGTCGCCAGGGCGATCCCGACGCTGAACGGGAGGAACGCCAGCCCCGTGCGCACCGGGCTGTACCCGAGGACATTCTGAAGGAACAGAGAGGCGAAGTAGAAGCTGGTTACCGTGGCCCCACCAACAAAGGTCATCAACACGCTCGCGATCGCGACGCTTCGGCTCTTGATGACCTGCAGGCGCACCAGCGGATGCCGGGCGCGGCGCTCGGTTGCCAGAAACGCGCCGAATGTGATCACGGCGAGGGCGAGACTTCCCGCCGTAGTGCCGTCCGCCCAGCCATGCTCCCCGGCATTGACGCACCCATAGGCGAGCAGGGTCATCGATGCCGTTGCGAGCACAGCTCCAGGCACGTCCAGCTCAGTGCGTGTCCGGGAGCTGAGGTTGCGGACGGAGCCCAGCGCGAGAACCAGGCCGGCAACCACGAACGGGATGTTGACGTACAGGACCCATCGCCAGTTCAAGTACTCGGTGAGAACGCCGCTGAGCAGCACGCCCACCGCGCTTCCAGACGCCTGAACCATCCCCCACGTCGCGATGGCGCGACGCCGAGGAGCTCCTTCTTCGAAGGTCGCCATGATGACAACGAGCGTGACCGGCGCCAGAACCGCAGCCGCCGCTCCCTGAGCCGCCCGAGCGGCAATCAACTGCGTGGGCGTGTGAGCCAGGCCGCCGAGCATGGAGGCGATTCCGAAGAAGACCAGGGCACTGGTCATGGTGCGGCGGTGACCGACAAGATCGGCGACTCTCGCGCCGAGAAGGAGAAGGCCCGCGAAGGCGAGGGTGTACGCGTTGACGACCCACGAGAGCGATGCCGGGCTGAACGCGAGCGCGTGATCGATGCGCGGCAAGGCCACGTTCACCACGCTGATGTCCAGGACAACCATCAGTTGACATACACACGCTGCGGCCAAGACCCGCGCACGGTGCGAGGCCTGCGCCCTGGCACAGTCGTCGTTTGGCGACGCTGGGCCTGGACTCAGGGCCTTGGACTGGACGGGCTCGCCTGCCGACGATCCTTCTTCCACAGCAACCAGCCTTTCTGAACGCGTTCAATAAGTCCTGGGTTAGGTATACCTGAACGCGTTCAGGAAGACAAGTGACCGCCCAGCGATCGCTGGGGCATGATGTGTGAGTGACAGCGATTCGTGCCGGACGACCCGCGAACACCTCGCGGAAAGCGATCCTGGACGCGGCGTCGCGGCTCATCGAGCAGGAGGGATGGGAGCGGCTGACCATCCGGCGACTTGCTGGCGAGCTCGCTGTCTCGCCGGGCACCATCTACAACTACGTCCGTGACAAGCATGCCCTTCTGACCGAGATCCTCATCGAGGAAGGAAGGGGGGTTCAGCGGCCGCTACTGCCCCCAGAGCCGCGCGAGCGGATCGTGGCGGTCGCGCTGCTGTTGCACCAGACGCTTGTGGCGCGGCCCTGGATCGCCGAGGTCGGTGTCAGCGTCGGTGACGCCTTGTCGATCGATTCCGGTCTCTGGTTTCCAGAAGAGATCATCGGCGGCGCGGTTGAAGCGGGGGTCGATATCGAGTCCGCGGCACGCCTGTGGGGGCACGTCTGGTCCTACACGGTCGGTGACGTCTCCATCCTCGCGGGACGCAAGCACCGCCAACGTCATGACGGTGCGCGAGATGGTGGGGAGGACTCGTCCCGTATCGACGCGGAGGAGTATCCGTACCTCGCCCAGCTCCCCGACCGTTGGCAGGACCTCCTCACTGAGGATCGATACGAGTCGGGTCTACGCGCCTTGCTTCGGGGCTTGTTGCCGTAGCCGACCGGGTGGCCCTAGGAGACGCGCAGCCGCTGTTCGGCCTGAGCCACTCGGGCAGGTCCCTGACCGCTCATGCGGGGGTCGGCGCCCCGCATGAGCGGCTAAACCTTGGGTCATGTGGCCGCGAGCTCGAAGTCGCGGGCCACTCGGATGGCGAGCCGTGCGGCACGCTCCGCCAACGGCGAACGCGTGCGCTGAGCACGTCTGATCAGAAGGACCTCCCGCGGCGCGACCTCCGGTTCCAGGCGATGGATCGTGAGTTGCTGGTCCGTCTCAATCCCAGCAGCCTGGACTGCAAGGCTTGGCAGGATCGCCGACCCTAGGCCGACACGCACCATCGAGATCACCGTTTGATTGCTCATGGCGCTGAACACGACCTGGGGACGGATGTCCCTCTGGGCCAGCGCCTGGTACACCGAAGGCTGCGCGCAGTCAGGTGGCCACGCCACCATCGGCGCGCCGTCGAGGTCCCTCAATGCGACACTGCCGACCGGGAAGCACCCGCGAACTGCCACGAGTCGGTAAGGGTCATCGAGCAGCTTCAGGTGCTCAACCTCGGGATCTGCCAGATCGTGGTCGTAGAACGCGAAGTCGACCTTCGACAAGTCCGGAGTATCGGACTCGGCCTCGGTGAGCCGCAGATCACAGGTAGGGAACTCCCCTCGAAGCCGATCGATGAGCGCCGGCACGATCGTGTTCGACACACTCTGGAACGTCCCGATCGTCAGCCTCCCCTCACCCGCCCTGTGGCGCTCTACGGCTGTGTGCAGGGACTCGGTCTGCTCGAGAAGTGTCCTGGCGTGTTCGAGCACAACGCGGCCGAGCGGTGTCAGCTGCACCCGCCTCGGCCCTCCTGGACGGTCGAAGACGAGACCGTCCATGGCCCGCTCAAGCGAGGCGATGTGTTGGCTGACCGTCGATTGCGTATACCCCAGGCGGGACGCGGCCCGCGCGAACGAGCCCTCATCAACCACGGCGGTGAAGGTCTCAACGTTTCGCAGCTCGAGGTCCGTCATGCTGTGATGGTACTTCGGGATTAGCGATCATGATGATCGATGATCATCGCTTTTCACGATTCTCGCGCGAACCTAGCGTCGAGGTCATGACCTCCGCTGCTCAGTCCGCCGTGTGGCTCCCCCTGTTCGACGACCTCGCAGATCCGCGCGTGGTCGCCACGCTGGCCGCCGAAGCCGAGGAGTGCGGCTGGCAGGGGTTCTTCGTCTGGGACAAGCTGACCTGGGCCTCGCCGATCCTGAGCGTGACAGACCCATGGATCGCTCTCGCCGCCGCTGCAGCTGCGACCGAAGTGCTGAGGATCGGCCCGATGGTCACGCCCGTCCCACGGCGACGCCCATCCAAGCTCGCCCGAGAAACCGTCGCCCTGGACCGCCTCAGCGATGGGCGACTCACGTTGGGAGTCGGGATCGGCAGCGACGCCTTCGGCTCGGAGTTCGAACGCACGGGTGAACAGGTGAACGAGCGCCTGCGCGGCGAGATGCTGGACGAGACCCTCAGCATCCTGACCGCAGCATGGCGCGGCGCCCCGGTGTCGCACCACGAGCGCCACTACCAGGTCGACGACATCGCCTTCTTGCCGGAGCCCACTCAAAGACCCGGCATACCGATCTGGACTGCCGGATACGCGGGACGCACGAGACCCCTCCGCCGGGCAGCGAGATGCGACGGGTACTTCCCCGTTGAGCTCGAGGACGCCGACCAACTGGCCGAGACGCTTGACACACTCCACGCATTGCGCCCCAAGGTCTCGGACCGTTTCGACGTTGCCGTTCCGCTGCCACCAGACCACGACCCCACTCCCTACACCACGGCTGGCGCCACGTGGATCCTGACGGAATTCGAGCCACATCGGATACCCATCGACTACGTCCGAGGGGTCATCAGAGACGGCCCAGCCATGCTCCGCCTGGGCGAGCAGGCTTCATGACGGCGACAACCCGCCCGGCATCCGGCCGACAGAGCGGCAACACACGAAGCAGCCATGGCCGAGTCTTGGCGCTCCTGATCGCCTCGTCGGCGATCTCGCAGGCCGCGATGATGGTCGCCAGTACAGCGTCGACGCTGCTGCTCGCGCGCGCCGCAGGGGAAGGGTCGGCGGGACTACCGGCAGCCTTGGGCGTGGCAGGCAACGCCGCCGGATCGCTGTTGCTCACCAGAGTCATGCAAGCACGAGGACGGCGGAGCGGACTCACCTACGCCTACGCCACGACCACCCTCGGAGCGCTGGTGGCACTCATCGGCGTCACGCAATGGATCCCACTCGTCCTACTCGGCATGTTCGTCCTCGGTGTAGGCAACGCTGGAGCCCAACTCTCGCGTTACGCCGGCGCGGAACTTGTGTCTTCTTCTCGACGAGGCCTGGCCTTAGGCGCTGTCGTGTCGGCCGGCGCCGTGGGGGCTATCGGCGGACCTGTTCTGCTTGCGCCCACCGCCGAAGTAGCCAGACAGACAGGACTACCCGCTCTCGCCGGCGCCTTCATCGCGGCAGCTTTCGGCGGTGTCGTCGCGACAACCGCCGTCGCAAGCGGAGGGGCGCTGGGCGACATCGGCGCGGCTCCCCGGCGTTCCGATCCGGTCCGCCTGGCCTCGATACCGGGCCTGCGGGCCGCAGTTACCGGGATGGTCGCCGCACAGGCAGCCATGGTGGCACTCATGATCGCTGCCCCTGTCGACATGGACGACAGGGGACACGCCATGGGAGCGATCGGGGTCGTTATCAGCATTCACGTTTTCGGCATGTACGGCCTGGCGTCGCTCACCGGATTCCTGGCTGATCGCATTCCGGCCGTGCGCCTGCTCGCGGGTGGTCTGCTCATTCTGGCCACCTCCGCAGCAGCATTGATGCAGTCCTCGCACCTGACGCTGCCATGGTTCGCCGTGGCGCTCTTCTCACTCGGCTACGGCTGGAACGTAACCGTGGTCGCCGCCAGCACCCACATCGTTCGTGTTGTGCCACAGACGATACAAATGCAGGTGCAAGGCAGTGTGGAGTGCCTGGCCTGGGCTACCTCCTCGGTGGCCGCCCTCGCGTGCACACCTGTCTTCGCTCTTGGCGGATACCAACTCTTGGGTCTTGCCTGCCTACTCCTGGTCGCCATCACGGCCGCGATGCGCGGAAAACCCCACACCCGTCACGAGATCAAGGAGTCATGTGATGCATGAACAAATGATCCACATCCGAGGCATCGACCTGTGTGCGCAGGCATTCGGGAACTCCACGCACCCCCCGCTCCTCCTCATCATGGGAACCGCCGCCTCGATGCTGTGGTGGGACGCCAGATTCTGCACGATGCTCGCCGACGGTGGGCGGTTCGTCATCCGGTACGACCACCGAGATACGGGACGCTCGACCACATGTGAGCCCGGGAAGCCCGACTACGACGCCGACGACCTGGTCAAGGATGCGGTAGCCGTCCTCGACGCCTTCGGCGTGGAGAGTGCGCATCTAGTCGGCGTCTCCGCGGGCGGAGCTCTCGCACAAGTCATGGCCCTGGACTTCCCCACGCGCACGCGGTCCCTGACACTGATCAGCACGAGCCCCGCCGTCGGCGGCGGGTCGAGCGGCACCCTGCCGCCACCTGAGCCTGCCGTCGGCCAGTTCCTGAAGACTGCGCCACCGAACTATGCCGACCTCACCTCGGTCGTGGAGTACCGCGTCGCATATGCCCGAGTACTTGCAGGCAAACACCGCGACTTCCCGGAGGCTGAGGTCCAACGATTGGTGCGACACGATGTCGACCGAGCCCGGAACCCAGCCTCGGCTACCAACCACGATCTCCTCTCCCAGTCAGAGCGACCCGACAGGAAGCTCTCTTCCTTGGCAACGCCAACCCTTGTGATACACGGCGAGGCCGACCCCCTTTTCCCCCTCGCCCACGGAGAAGCGCTCGCCTCCGAAATTCCGCACGCACGACTCGTGGTCCTACCCAGGGCGGGCCACGGCGTCGAGCACGCAGACTGGTCACGAATCGCGTCACTGATACATGAGCACTCCTCCACCTAGCAGCATGGATAGGAGTCCGATCGAATTCAGGCACGGCCAAGTCAACCGAGACATAGACGAGAACTCGGCTCGGCCCCGACCTTCCGTCCGAACTCCTGAACTCTGCGACATCGGCGGCCACCACCTCAACGAGCGGCAGCGAATCCGTCGCGGTTCGCCGATGCAGGCTCGGCAACCCGCCAGCGTGGGCTGGCCGCCGATAGAGCTACTGACGGCTCGGCAGGCCGACTGGATGTCGGTCGCCCCATGCGACACGAGGTCGAACGCAACATCAGCGCCAAGTCCCTCTGGAGACTCGGGAGAACCAAGTCCGGTCGTCCGAGTCGGGCTTGGTCCCGTCCGATGTAGTCGCCGCGGCGCAAGGTGCAGCACGCCGCCCTCAGTCTCCGGAGGGTCCCGCTTGGACGTCGGTGGTGGGTCACTCCACAGCAAGCGTGCATATGTGGCCGTCTAGCCAGTCGGAGACGGCCCGGAAGGGTCCACGCTGTACGACGCAGCGGGGCGCACGTTCTTGACTCAGTTCCCTCGACTTGCGTGTGGGGTCAGGGCTACGTCTGGAAGCCGCGACGCGCGCTTGTCGCGAACGCGGCGGCGGTGGCGGCGCAGAGGGCTCCTGCCAGAATGCCCAGGGCGGGTCCGGGGCCGCTGACCAGGATGCCGGAGAACGACTGCGTGGCGGCGGCGCCACAGGGGGTGGCGAAGCTGATCCAGGCGAATGCCTCGGCCAGATGCTCTCGGGGCGCGGCAACATTGACGAACAGGGCGATGGTGTTGATGGCCGGACCGACCGCGATGCCCACGAAGATCGCCGCGGCAGCGACGGCGAGCACCGCTGTGCTGGCTGCTGCCGCCGCGAGAAGCAACAGGCTGGCGGTGAGGGCGACTGTGCAGGCGACCAGGCGGGTCGGCGAGCTCGACTTCCAGTCGCGTGCCCCATAAAGGAGGAGGCCGAGGATGCTGCCGGCCGCGATGGCGGAGACCAAAAGCCCGCTGAAGGCCCCTGCCTGGTCTCGGACCGCAGCTGCGGTGATCGCCACCGTGAGCGGGCCCTCCGCTCCGCCAACGAAGAAGGCGACCGCGATCAGCGTGAGAAATCGAGGATCGAGCACGCCGCGTCGCCGCGTCGCTCCTGAGTCCGCGGGGTGCCGTGTGCGGTGGCCTGCCGCTACCAGCGCGATGCCGATGTTTCCGAACAGGCCGGCGCAGACCAGGGCGATCACGGCCCAGCCGGGTTGCGCCGCGGCGCTGATCAGCCCGACGAGCGCGGGGCCTATCACGATCGCCAGCTCGTACAGCAGCGAGTCCAGGGCGTAGGTAGCTTCGTGCACCCCCTCGGCGACGAGGGTCGGCCACAGCGAGCGCAGCGCGGACGACGTGGCCGGCATTGAGCCGCCGGCAAGCGCAGCGACTGCGATCAGCAGCCAGGTCCGACCGCCGTCGGCCACGACGACCAAAGTGGTCAGCAGGAGGGCGTTGGCAAGACCGGTAACCAGCAGTACCTCGCGGTGGCCGCGGCGGTCCATCCAGCGACCCTGAACCGGACGCATGATGGCCCCGGCCGCGTAGAACGCGGCGCCCACCACGCCGGCCAGCGTGAATGATCCCGCCGCGTGCTGGACCAGGAGGACTAGGGCGAGACCGATTCCGCCCTCGCGCAACCGCGCGACCAAGCCCCACAGCATCAACCACCGGACGCTCGGATCACCGAGCACCGTCCGGTAGCGCAGCCAACGCGTGCCCCGTAAAGAGGGGCTGACCGTCACTCGGGCTCAGTCCCGTCCGGGGCCTCCTGTTGGAGAGCGAACCACAGCACGGTCATGCTCACCGCGACGGTGCCCGCGGTGCCGCGCGGCCGTCCGCGCCGGACAAGATCGGCCATCAGCTGCTTCTCTCGCTCGACCAACTCGGACCAATCCCGTGGGTCCAGCCAAAGCTCCGCGTCACCCACGGTCGAGAGATCGGCCAAGTCCGCCTGCCCGAGCTTGCGGCGAGCCTCGGACAGTGCCGATTCGGCAAACTCCCGACGGTCTTGCTCGCCGAACCGCAGTTGCGAGACCGGATGCGCGAGCCGGTAGAAGCGCTCTATCCCGCCACGTCGCATTCGCTCAGCGGCGACTTCGATCAGACCCGACTTCGCCAACGTTCGTAGGTGGTAGCTGGCCGAACCCGTCGCGATCTCCAGCTCGCCGGCCAACTGCGTCGCCGAGGCCTCCCGGCCACGCAGCAACGACAGCATCCGCAGCCGGACCGGGTGGGCAAAAGCCCGAAGCTCAACGATACGGTCCTCCGAGCCAACCTCCCAAGACATCTTGCAAGGTTACACCTCTCGTCTCTTAACGTTGGCTCTGGCCCATCGGAGCCATTTCCTTGGCCTCCACCTCGGGATCTGCGAGTCAGCCTGTCCAGCAATTGCTCCAGGCCCCTCTTCAGCCCTCGCCGGCGAGTCGTACAGCTACAAGACACCGACGACTGGCTGGCCTGCATCGCTCGCTTTGCTTGATGCGAGGCGGCTCCCACTTGAGGTCGACCGGAGTGCGCGAGCGTCCCGCTCTGACCCCAAACCGCCTCTGGCCAACTCCTTCACTGTGTTTGCATTGGCCAGATTTGACCCCTGTGACCTCTGGGAGGTTTCGGCCTCGCTAACTCCGTTTCGAAACGCCTCGGCCAGGCTTGGGGTTGCCTAGTTCAAGTATCTGCCTACGCTGTGGAATCTGATCTACGTTCCCAACACTGGGAGATCCTGTTGCGCGATGACTTCGCCGCTCGCGCTCATCCCGAGCAACTTGGTTGGCCCTTCCGACCCGCGAAGGAAGGCTCCTCCGACCCTGAGTCCATCGACAAGCGATGACAGATACAAGGGGACCTCCGAAACTTCTCCGTCCTCGCCTTGCAGAACGACCCGCTCAATCGCATTGGCCACCCTGACTAGGACACCTCGGACGGCCCCCTCTTGACCGACATAAACGTTGACCACCTCGCCCGGCCAAAGCGGCTCTCCACCCATTCCGCCGCTGAAACGGGTATGCCCGTCCTGGTGAAGCGTGAGGAGAGTGAGGTAAGAGTGCTCTGACTGACGTTCAGAAAGCCGCCACTCTCCGCCCATCGGGGCGGGCCCAGAAGCGATGACGGAGGGACGTGGTGCCCCTCCGTCATCGGATGGCTCTGACTGACTAGTCATGAACCGTCGCACACGGGTAACCGGGCACCTTGCTCTCGCCCTTCCAACTATTGCAGAGGATTGTTCCATTCGGATATTCCCAGGGACCTCCGCCTCTCACATTCACGTACACCCCAAAGTCGCTGCCGGGGTCAGGGCAGATGTAGTTGCCGACCTTCTTGATGACGTCATCGCGCCAGTACAGCGGATAGATACAGCCGAAGTCTCCGGTCGCGGTCGTCGACCAGTAATCTACGAGAAGCTTGTATCCCTGGACCGTGATGCACACCGCTAGGTTGCAGCCGCTGTGATCTGCCGGCTGGACGACAGCCCCGCTCATCTCGGTCGGTCGCGCCTCCTGGCTGGCACCGACCCCAGCCAAGATCTGCTTCGCTTGATCCTGACTCATGCCGAATCGCTTCGCGAAAACCTGGGGGTGCGCCGTCACAAAGTCTTCGGAGACGTAGCCCGAAACGTTGCCGTTGCCCCGCGCCACTACCAAGCCCGGATGAACGATCTTGCCACCGAAGCGGGAGCCTCCCGCGTGAGCGGCCCGAGGGACCTCTTGAGATGCTTGTGCACCACCGATTATCGCGAAAGTCAAGGCCAGCGCTGTACAGGCAATCAATGCGAAGAATATCCGCGAGCGAGTCGCCAGCGGGGTTCTGCGAGTGTCCATGTTGCTCCCCAAGATGAGTTTGCCGAACTTTGAATGTTCCCCAGGCCGACGCTAGACCTCGCCCCCTAGGCTGACAAGGGCAACGGCACCGTGACCCGGCACAGGATGCGCAGACCAGATAAATCTCGAACATCGTTTCAGCAGCAGCCTCACCAATGGAGCCGATCAGATGTCCATCCCAGCGGGGCCTTTCGTCCGGGATGCAGGGACTTGAGTTCCTCTACGACTACATGCAGCTGCTTGATAAGTTCTGCGGTCCGAGCGGCGCGCGCATTGGTCGATTTGTGGAGCTGCTCCGGAATCAAGGTTCTCCCCCTTTGACCCGAGGATGCCGGATCGACGCGGCCGTGAGCTGCGGTGATGGGTGGCCAGCACTGCTGCGTCCGCCACGTGACACGGGCATCTGGCCATGTGGGCGCAGTCAGATGGGTAACTCGACCATACGAACTGGTCCTCCATGCCGAGGGGCACAGGCCCAACGGTGGGGCCCGTAGAGGGCGATCCTCAGCTCGAACTCACGATGCGCGTACCGCTGCCGATCAAGCACCGCTTCCTTGTCGGTGAGTGGGCTCTTGCGCCGGCCCTTCTCGGGGAAGCACTCGGCCATCTTGTCTTCGAACTCACGCAACCTTCCTGTACTGAGCTTCCAGCTCTTTGTAGCGTTCGTCGGCCGTGGGCACGAAGCGATGTGTGCCTCACGCCCATTCCACTGCCCTCGGCTCGTGGCGCTGCGCTTTCTGGGGGCGGCGCTTGTTCGTCGTGAGCGCGCATTGACTATCTCATCGGACGACGAAGCCCAGGTTGACTCAGGACGGCTTCGCCGAGCCTATGCGCGCCAGACTTCACGGGACACCACTGAGGGAGCGGTGTTCTCGACGCGTGCGCCGAACGTACGTGCGTCACTTCGGCTGAGGGGGTAGCTGGCTGCACCGCACCCCATGTGCCTAACCGCCGGCCGGTCGAGAGTTGCCCCTGGCCACAGCTTCGCGACTCCCAAGGACACGGTGCATTCGTGATGGCACCATGCGGCAGTGCGAACGTCCGTGACGGTCTCGCACGGAGCAGCAATGCTGTGGAGATGACTTCGAGTCGGCTCCACACGGTGTCCTGGTCGGTGGTCTAACACCAGGGACCAGATGAGTGGGTCGAGAAACTCCTGGACCGCGATTGGGCAAACGTGTCGAGTGTTCAGAGGGCCACCACGAAGACGAACAGGCCACTTTCAATGGGATTGTGCTTGCGATTCATGAGGTGGGGTGTCGACGAGAGCCTCAGCCCCGTGGCGCTGGGCAGCATGGGTTCCCGTCCATGGCCCCGGCTGGTTGACGGAGCTCTCGGTCGCTGATCCCTGGGCCCGCCGGGCCACACGAGTGTGCTCGCAGTCGATGACGTTGGATGGGTGGATCGTCGAATTGCACGGTGGCGACTAGCACGCCTCGTAGCCGCGAAGAGTCCTTTCGCCGGCTGACGGGCTTCCGAACGAACGGAGTTCGAGGCTCAGCAGCGGTCTCGAGTGACGTACGCGCTCAGGTTGCTCAGGGTGGACTCGAAGGCGGTGGCATGGTCCGAGCTGGAGATGCCGTCGGGAACATCAGTCGCCGTGATGGTGACAAGGGTCCCGGTGTCGACCGGCTCAAGGGACCAGGTCATGGTCATGGTTCCGGCCAGATCGGGGTCATCGGAGACGAAGTCCGCCGCTTCAACGACCTGATGAGGCTCATTGATCGTGACGAACCTTGCCTCGACCACATCAGTGTTCCCGCCAGACTTCCCCACGCTCGACTCGTCGTCGTAGGCCAAAGTCATGCGGTAGCCACCGCCTGGCCGGGCATCGAACCAGCTGAACTGACCCGACATGCCTGCCGGAGGGAGCCAGGCGGTTCTAGCAGCCTGATCCACCAGCGCGGCAAACACCTTGTCGCGTGGTGCGCTGACGACTGCTCGGCCGACGTCGGTGTGACTCACATGAGGAGACTAAGCTAGCCACGGAGGAATGCCATAAGAGCCGCTGAGCATCCGCCCTGCCAGGCAATGGATGCGTCACATCGCCGGTTGGCGCCGACCCCAACGGTGGCATCGGGCAGCGGATGGTTGACTGACCAGGATCGCGCACGACGCCAGTGAGTTCTCGTGCGCGAGTCTAGATTCGCGGTGTGGACTCCCGCACAGACCTGCAACCACCTGACGCCCCAATGTCTGATGGCGCGGTGAGCCTCAGCGCTGTCGACGAGGACGACCGCCCTGCGTTAGAAGTGGCTGCGGCGGTGTCCGACATCATGCACTACTTCGGAGCACCACCGGAGCCCGGCGGTGAGCTTGAATTCTTCCGGCGCCGGTGGGAGGAAGGCGTCGCCGCAGCGTTTGCGATTCGGGTGGGCGGCGAATCCGTCGGCGTGGTGCTGCTGGAGCCGCGCGCTCAGGGGTACGCGGACCTTGGATACTGGCTGCTCCCCGATGCTCGAGGTCGTGGCTACGCTTCGCGAGCGGTCCGACTGGTGGCCACATGGGCGTTACGCACCATGGGATTCCCGCGGGTCCAACTCTGGGCGTCTCCCGACAACAAGCGGTCGCAGCGAGTCGCGGTTCTCAGTGGCTTCAAGTACCAGGGCCGACTTCGAAAGTACGACGTTGAGCCGAGCGACGCGCGGGTAGATGCTCTCTTCTTCTCGCTCGTGCCAGAGGATCTCACCGAGTCAGCCGGAGATAACTGAAGACCTGAGAAGGTCCGTCATAGCGCCGGGACTGGACCGGGCTCGATCGATCGATCCGTTCCGCACACCTCGTGAAATGGAAGCAAGAGTGAGTACCGCGATGTCGTTTGGAGTGAGGCCGCGGGCATGCGCGAACTCTGGGCCACGACTACTTCGCAACGCGCCTTGACATCATCCGGCAGACCCTCACAAGCAGCTTCCGATCCTCGACGACGCAGTCACACGTGTGCACGAGAGTTGCAACAGAGTGTCGCCGAGCGTACCCAGAGCGTACCCAGCGACCACGACAGCGACGTTTCCGCAGGTCAGCAGGAGCCATCCAGTCACTACTACGACCTGTGTAGTGGTACTAGAGCTCGAACTCGCGCCAAGCTCGGATCAGGAGGACCACTACCCCGCCATCGCCCGACGTGCCGTATTCAAGCTGATGGAGGAGTAGAGCTTGGGTACCGGCTTGGCGCAGCACATCGCCAAGCGCGCAGTCTGAGATGTTTCTGAGATGACGAGCAGGCCCTTCCTCTCAGTTTAGGTTAGGCATACCTTACGGTCGTGAGTTGGGCGGATGCTGTCCCTAACCTGTTGATCGGGCTGCGGGAGGGCCTGGAGGCGGGCCTGGTGGTGAGCATCCTGTTCGCGGCCCTGCGCAAGGCCAACGCCGGCGTCGGCGCGGACGAGGGCTCCGACCGGCGCCCGGTCTCGTCGGCGGCGATCTGGCTGGGCGTCTTGGGTGCGGTGACGGTGGCCGGGAGTTTTGCCGCCGTGCTGACGTACTCCACCGAGGCTCTGTCGTCGTCGGCCCAGGAGGCGGTCGGAGGCCTGCTGAGCGTGATCGCCGTCGGCCTGGTGACAGCCATGGTCTTCTGGATGCGACGCACCGCGCGCTTCCTCTCAGCGCAGTTGCGGGGCGAGGTCGCTCGAGCGGTGGCGATCGGCGCCGGCGCACTGACGCTGACGGCGTTCCTGGCGGTGGGCCGCGAGGGTCTCGAGACCACGCTGTTCATCTGGACCGCGGTCAAGGCATCCGGCTCGACGGTGGCCCCGCTTGTCGGCGCCGCGCTCGGTCTGGCCACGGCCGTCGTCCTGTGCTGGCTGCTGTACCGGCAGGCAGTCAAGCTCAACCTGGGCACCTTCTTCAACCGCACCGCGATTGCGCTGATCGTGGTCGCGGCCGGCGTACTCGCCTACGGCCTGGGCGATCTGCAGGACGCCGGCTGGCTGCCGGGTCAGCGCTGGGTGGCCTTCGATCTCACCCGGCACGTCGACCCGAACGCCTGGTGGGTGTCAGTGGTCTCCGGCGTCACCGAGCTGAGCCCGCGGATGACGGTGCTTCAGGTCGTCGCCTGGGCGGTCTACCTCGGCGTCGTGATCCCGGTGTTCGTCCGGGCCGGGCGGGCGCCGGTCGTGACCCCCGCCGTGGCTCCTGCTCCCCCGCCAGCGCCTGAGTCAGCTGCCGCCCCCGCGCCCGTCGCGGCCGACGCCGTCGAGCCGAGGGGACCGGGCCGGTGGGAGCGGTTGCTCGCCCGGCGTACTTGGCCGGTGGTCGGCACGCTCGTGGTGGTACCGGTGGCAGCGGCAGCGACAGTGATCGCCCTGCTCCCGGTCGGTGACGCCTCGGCCACCACGTCGGTGACGGTGACGCCGACGGCCTGTGCCAGCGAGTGGACGTCTGGGCACACCGGGAACCAAACCTTCGAGGTCGACAACAAGTCGGGCAAGGCCGGCGAGGTCAACCTCGACAACGCCGCCGGGGCCGTGGTCGGCGAGATCGAGACCCTCGGCCCCGCGACGACCGCCGGGCTCACCGCCACGTTGGGCCCGGGCACCTACAGCTTCGTGTGCCTGATGTCGGGTGGAACCCTGCACGGCCAGCCGGTCCAGGTGTCGGGTACAGCGAGCCGGTCGAGCACCCTCGCGTTCCGGCCGGTCACTCTCCGCGACCTCGTCGGGCCCAACCGCGAGTACCAGCGGTACGCCGCGGCCGACCTGGTGCGCGTCGTGCACGACGTCCGCACGCTCGGCAACACGCTGCGGACCGGCTCGCGGGCCCAGGCCGAGGCGGCGTGGCTGGCGGCGCAGCTGGCCTGGGAGCGCGTCGCGGCGTCGTACGACAGCTTCGGTCGCGCCGGACTGGCCGTCGACGACCTGCCCGACGGCATCCGCCGCGGCGTGCACTCGCCGAGGTTCATCGGGCTGCACCGGGTCGAGTACGGCCTGTACCACGGGCAGAGCGCTGCGCGGCTGGCGCCGGTCGTCGACCGCCTGCTCGCCGACCTCGCGGTGGTCCGCCGCGGACTCACCGGCGACGACGAGGCCGGCGACCCCACCAACCTGCCGCTGCGCGTCCACGAGGTGCTCGAGGACGCTCAGCGCGACCACCTTTCCGGAATCGACGACGAGGGAGCGCACATGGCGTATGCCGAGACGTACGCCGACTCCCAGGTCACCCGGACCCTCCTGCTCGAGGTCGCGCCGCTGATCCGGGCCCGGGACCCGCAGCTCCTGCCGCGGGTGACCCGGCAGCTCGACCGGCTCCAGGCCGCGCTGCGCGCGACCCGCGCGCACAGTCGATGGCAACCCGCGGGCGCGGTTCCGATCGCTGCACGGCAGCGCGTCGACGGCACGATCGGCGCGCTCCTGGAGTCGCTCGCGATCGAGCCCAACCTCCTTGAGGTGCCACCCACCCCCTGACCACGACCCAGTCTCGGCCCAGACCTGGCCAGACCACGACGACGTCTACCGCAACCGAGGACCGATGACCGACACCGACCCCGCTAGTCCTGCCGGCAGCAACCTGAACCGCCGCAAGTTCCTGAAGGGGGCCGCGGCGGGCGCGGCGGGGACCGCCCTGACCGGCGGCGTCCTGATCGAGGGCGCCCGCGCGGACGCCCGTGGCTCGGCGTCCGGGACGTCCGAGGCGGCGTCGTACCCCTTCCACGGCCTGCACCAATCAGGCATCCTCACGCCTGGGCCGGCGACCAAGCAGAGCTACTCGTGCTTCGCGGCGTACGACGTCGTCGAGGGCACCTCGAAGTCGGGCTTGGCGGCCCTCATGCGGACCCTCACCCAGCGCGCGCGCGTCCTCACCGCCGGTGCCGTGTCCAGCGACCTGGGCTCCGCTTACCCGCCCGCGGACAGCGATGTGCTCGGACCGACAGTGCCCGCGGACGGTCTCACCGTCACCCTCGGCCTGGGCGCGAGCGTGTTCGACGAGCGCTTCGGGCTGGCCTCGGCAAAGCCGCAGCGGCTGACGCCGATGCGGGTCTTCCCCAACGACTCGCCGGACCCCGCCTGGCTGCACGGCGACCTCAGCCTGCAGCTGTGCGCCAACCATCCCGACACCATCCACCACACCATCCGCGACATCGCCAAGCACACCCGCGGCGCGATGCAGCTGCGATGGCGGATCGAGGGGTACGCCTCGCCGCCGCGGCCCTCCGGAACCCCACGCAACCTGCTCGGCTTCAAGGACGGCACGGCCAACCCGATCGGTGGCCTGGCCCAGCAACTGGTCTGGGTCGACGACCCCACCGAGCCGGCCTGGGCGCAGGGCGGGGCCTACCAGGTGATCCGGCTGATCCGGATGCTGGTGGAGTTCTGGGACCGGGTCTCGATCAACGAGCAGCAGGGCATGTTCGGACGCCGTCGCGACACCGGCGCCCCTTTGGACGGCAACGCGGAGTTCGACACCCCGGACTACAAGTCCGACCCGCACGGCCACGTGATCCCGTTGGACGCCCACATCCGGCTGGCCAACCCCCGTACCCCCGCGACCGCCGATCAGCGCCTGATCCGCCGCTCGTACAACTACGACCTCGGCGTCGACTCGAACGGGAACCTGTCGGCGGGTCACGTGTTCGTGGCCTACCAGCAGGACCTGCATCGGCAGTTCGAGACCGTGCAGGAGCGGCTGGTCAACGAGCCTCTGATCGACTACGTCCAGCCCTTCGGCGGCGGCTACTTCTACGTCGTACCAGGGGTCACGGGGCCGTCCGACTGGTACGCCCGACGCCTCCTCACCTAGCCAGCGGATGCCGAACCCCGACTCTCACGGCACGCCCCACGACGTGCGGCTCCGCCTCGATCCCCCCGCCGGGCTACTTGCGAGGAGGTGGCGAACCTCGGGCGTCGAGGTGGCCGCTTCGACGTGTCAGGTTCGGTGGCGAGAGTGCCGTCCGGGGCGATGTGGGCGAACATCTGCTCGATGACGGACAGGATGTGGGTGTCATCGACCCGATAGAGCTGACGTCGTCCATCGCTTCGCGCGGAGACCACGCCGGCCGCCCGTCGCTTGGCGAGCTGTTGGCTGGCTGCGGGAATGTTGGCGCCGGTGAGGTCGGAGTTGGACGGACGGAACATCACGGAGCCCTGCCGCCATATCGGGGCGGGGTCTCGAGTCGACCTGTGCCATCAACCGACAGCTCTCTTGCCTTGTGACCCGTGGATGACCCGGCAGACGAGATAGATGGCGAACGACAGCGTTGTCACGTAAGGGCTGATCGGAACGCTGCTGCCGAGAGCCAGGAGCATTCCGCCGAGCACCGAGACGAGTCCGAAGGCCATGCTGAGAACGGTGACCTTCACCGGAGAGGCCGTGAGCCGCATCGCGGCCGCGGCGGGCGTGCAGACTACGGACAGTACGAGCAGGGCCCCGATGATCTGGACCGAGATAGCCACGGCCAGACCGAGGACGAGCATGAACAGGGTGGACACCAGGCCAAGCGGAACCCCACGCGCTGCCGCCAGCTCGGGGTCGGTGCTGGCGAAGACGAGCGGACGCCACATCGCCAGAAGTCCGACCGCCACGACCGCCGACGTCACCAGGAGCCAGTGCAGCTGAGGGTTGTCGATCGCAACGATCTGCCCGGTCAGGAGTCCGAACTTGTTGGCGGCGCGTCCCTGGTAGAGCGACAGGCACAGGACGCCGAGCCCCAGCCCGAAAGGCATGAGTACGCCGATCACGGAGTTGCGATCTCTGGCTCGGCTGCCCAGGAGTCCGATGAGGAGCGCCGCCACGATCGACCCCGCCAGTGCGCCGGCCACCACTCCGGCTCCGACCAGCAGTGCCATGGAGGCGCCGGCGAAGGACAGCTCGCTGACTCCGTGCACGGCGAAGGGGAGGTCGCGCATCAGCACGAACGTGCTGACCAGGCCACCGACGAGGCCGAGTACTGCGCCGGCGATCAGTGAGTTGTGCACCAGGGCGAGTAAGGCGCCGTAGTGGGAGTAGTCGAAGAGCTGGTGCCAGATGCCCTGTTGGAGGTGGAGCGTCAGGGCGGCCGTCACTCCCGGCCTCCGCTGACGTGGTCGTCGAGATGGTGGTTGGCTCCGATGGGTTCTGGCACTCCGGAGACGATGATCCGGCCGCGGGTGCGGACGACGTCGACCGGCGCCCGGTAGAGGTCGCTGAGCGTCTCGGAGGTGAGCACGTCGTCCGGTGGGCCGACCCGGAATCGGCCGTCCGCGAGGTACAGGACCCGGTCGACGTACGGGAGTACCGGGTTGATCTCGTGGGTCACGAAGATCACGGCCATGCCCTGACGGCGTCGACGGTCGATGAGGGCGGTCAGGGTCCGCTGGCTCTGCAGGTCCAGCGACAGGAGCGGCTCGTCGCACACCAGCAGATCCGGGTCGGTGACCAGAGCCTGCGCGATCCTGACTCGCTGCTGCTCGCCCCCGGACAACAGTCCCATCGGTACGTCGGCGTAGCCGGCCGCGTCCACGGCCTGCAGCGCCTTGTCGACCTGCACCCGGATTCCGCGCCGCGGCAGCCCGACGCCCCAGCGGTGCCCATCGACACCGAGCCTGACGATGTCGCGTGCCCGCATCGGGAGGAGCGGGTCCATCCGTCGTTGCTGCTGGACGTAGCCGACGGCCGGTGTCCCACGACGTACCGGCTGGCCCTGTACGCTGACCGTTCCCGAGGTCAGCGGTTGGAGACCAAGAGCAGTCTTGATCAGCGATGTCTTGCCCGACCCGTTGGCGCCCAGGACCGCGACGAACTCTCCGGGGGCGATCTCGAGGGTGAGACCGCTCCACAGTCTCCTGGCCCCGAAGGAGAGGGACGCCTCGACCCAGCTCGCTGCCGCTGGTGAATCGCCCGGCGCGACCGCGGCCGGATCAACGACAGGTCTCGACATCAGCCCAGGGCGTGCCGGATCGCGGCGAGGTTGCCACGCATCCAGGACACGTAGTTCTGCCCGGCAGGCAGCGTCTCGGTCACCGGGACGACGGCCACGTGACCGGCCTTCGCAGCGTTGAGCACTGCTTGGGTCTCCGCACCGGTGGTCTGCTCGTTGTAGGCCAGCAGGTCGACCTCCCCGTGGCTGAACAGGTCCTCGGTCTGCTTCAGCACGGACGGGGAGACATCGGTCCCTTCCTCGACAGCCTTGCTGAACGGCTCCGGGGTGCGGTTGACGAGGCCACATGCCTGGAGCATGTAGAGCGGCACGGGTTCGGTGATCGCGACTCCTTCGCCGCCGTCGGCTGCCTTGATCTCCGACTCGGTGTGCTCCATGGCCGTGAGCTTGGCGTCGAAGACGCGGAGGTTGTTCCGATAGGTCACCGCATTCGTGGGGTCGGCAGCACTGAGTGCCTGCTCGATCCGGCCGGCCACGGCATGCACCGTCGGGAAGTCGTACCAGACGTGCTCGTTGAGATCGCCGTCCGCGTCCGGCTGCTTTCCCGAGATCGCGACCGCATCGAGGACGGTGGCCGAGGTGTTGTGGGACGACTTCAGCATGGTTGCGACGAAGTCGTCGTACCCGCCTCCGTTTTCCACGACCACGCGAGCGTTCGACAGGGCGAGGAGGTTCTGCGTGCTGGCCTCATACGAGTGCGGGTCCGCGTCAGGGTTGGAGATGATCGACGTGATCTGGACCCGCCTGTCCGCCAGTGAGCCCGCGACCTGGCGGACGACGTCACCCCACACGTTCGTCGAGGCCACCACCGACACCGTCCCGGTGACCGCTCCCCCGCCGGCGCCGCCACCGCCGCCGTCGGTCGGAGTCGCGCCGCCCGAGCTCGTGGAACCGCAGCCCGTGAGCGACAGCGCCGCCAGGGCGGTCAGGCCCACGAGGATCGGCATGGTGGGTGGTCGGTTGGCGATGGTCATGCGGGCGTCCTTCTCCTGAGTGAGAACCGTTCTCACCGGTTCTACCAAGTCTTAACGCAAATGACAATCGTTCCCGTTAGGTGTTGTTGGTAACGGTTCCCGTTACGATCGAAGGGTGGAGCCACCCGCCCGACCCACCAGAAGAACCTCGCAAGGGGCCGCCGTGCGCGACGCGCTCGGCGAGCAGGACGGCTTCCAGAGTGCCCAGGACATCTACGCGTCGCTGCGTGCTCGCGGTCTACGAATCGGCCTGTCGACGGTGTACCGACACCTCCAGTCGCTCACCGAGCTCGGCATCGCCGACTCCATCCACACCCCAGACGGGGAGACGACGTACCGCCTGTGCGGAACCGCTCCGGCCGGTCATCACCACCACGTCGTGTGCCGTGTCTGCGGCCGCGCACAGGAAGTCGAAGGCCGTGCCATCGAGCGCTGGGCCAACGAGTCCGCCCTTCGGCACGGCTACACCGACGTCGACCACACGATCGAGATCTTCGGCATCTGCCCGAGCTGCCAAGACGAGTCTGCACAGTCACCCTGGTAGAGCCGAGACCTCTGCTCGGTCTTCTGCGGATTCCTCGTGATCAGACGGCATCCTGGCCACCTCGCCGCCGAGGAGCCAGCGCCTCCAAAATGTCTGCCGTGACCGGGTCGACGGTCTCGTCAGGCTGGATGTAGTGCTCCTTGGTGATCTTGCTGGACGTGTGCCCGAGCATCTCGGCCGCCAGGTCCGGGCCGCTGGCACGGTCGAGGAACGTGGCAACGGTCCGCCGGAAGGAGGCGGGGTGACACCCTCAATCTCGACGTCCTCCAGCACCGCGAGCAGTCGGCGACGGAGGTTGTTCGTCGTCAGTGGCGTGTGGTTGTGACTGAAGAAGATCAGGTGCTCGGGCTCTTCACCCGCGATGAGCACGAGTCGTTGGCGGAGCACCTCGGCAGCAAAGGACGGCACGGAAACGGTTCGGGTCGACTTCTGCGTCTTGGGGTGAGGTTGGCGATGGGTGGGCTTGCCCTTCGGGGAGACGATGGTTCCGCAGATACGGACTGTCGCGGGAGAATCGGTGACATCGACGTCGCACTTGCGGATCGCGAGCACCTCGCCGATGCGAGCCGACGTGCCGAGCATGACCTCGATGACCTGCTCCAACTGGCCGTCCGGGGGCGGGCCTGCGAACCCAGCCCCTCGACGCCAACTCCGAGCCGCCGTCCGGATCACGTCGATCTGCTCGACCGTGCGCGCCTGGGCTTGCGAGGGCGGCTTCTGCAAACGGACCGTGTCACGCACGGGGTTGCGCGGGATGGCGTCGTACCGCACAGCCAGACCGAACGCGAGGCTCAACACCGTGCGAGCCTGCTTGGCGGTGCTGTAGCTCTTGGTCGAGGCCAGTGTCTTGATGAACTGGTCGACCTTGCGGACGGTGATCTCGCGCAGCGTGTAGTTGGCAAAGGCCGGCATGACGAGCTTCTCCATGTTGCGCTCGTAGAGGTCGCGAGTGGACGGCGCGAGCTTGTCCTCCAAGTCGAGGTCGGCGAGCCAGACCTCGACGAGGTGCCGAAACGAGCTGCTGCCCGACAACTCGCCTTGGCCGAGCTCTGCTCGGCTCGCTCTGCGAGCAGCTCCTTCAGTCTGCGTGCTGCCGCCTGCTGGGTCGAAGCCGTCGTCTGGACGCGGCGAAGCTGGCCATCGTGGTCACGGAACCGGGCAAACGCGCGGACGCGACCGCCGGGAGCCTTCTCGTAGTAGATCTCGCCGAACGTGCCGATCGGGGTGCGGGGCCTAGGCATGGCTCATCACCGTCCGTCCGGTCCACGACCGGGCTCGACCTCGCGCTGCTCGCTGAGCCAGTGGAGAACGTCGCTCACCGCAAAGCGGACTCGTCCGCCCACGCGAATCGCGCAAGGACCCTTGCCATCGGTGCGCCAGTCGCGAATCGTCGTGACCGGCACATCGAGGTACTCGGCAAGAGCCTCGATCGTCAGCGGCTCCGGGCCGCTCATGGTGGTGTTGGTCCATGACCAACAGGTGTGCTGGCCGTTCCACGCGCCTCCGTGGCGCTCCATGACATCCCATGCCGTTCCCCGCAACGGGGCTTCCGGAGGGCTCCTCGGCCGAGTTTCTGGCCGGTTTCTGGCTGCCGTATCAAATCTCAAGAACTTTCAGGCTCGGAGATCCACGATCTCCGAGCCCGAAATTCGTAGCGGGGGCAGGATTTGAACCTGCGACCTCTGGGCATCCGGCGAGCAAGAGTTGCGGTAGGCGGTGTGTTTGCTCCTCTTTGACGATTCGTGCGCTGACCTGCGCGAACGGCGTCAAGCAGGCATCCGACGGGTTCACGCTTCTTGCTCGCGTATGATCTCGATCGAGGGGTTATGCTCTCGTTTTCGGGGAGTAAACGGGGCACGACTCGAATCTGGATTGGTTCTCTCAGTCACACGCGGTTGAGGGCAGCATCGACCTGATCGAACGGCGTTCGAAGAGATGCCTTCCACGCCGGGCAGGTCGACCGAGAGCGTCAGCCAAACAGCCCCTGAGCCACGGGCAACGGCGGACAACCGCGTGGCGGCAATCTGCCGCTCGGCCGCGCGAGAATGGCCGTCGTGTGGTCGATCAGCCTCGATCGGGAAGTCGTCTTCGTGTGCCGACATCGCGCACGTACTAGGAGCATCAGTGTCGAAAACCAAGGCGCCCGCCAAGAACCAGGCGGCAACCGCTCTCGCTGCGCTGACTCCTGCGCAGTCCGAAGAGTACGGCCGAATCCATCAGCGGCTGAGCATCCAAGACTACCTCCCCGTGACCTTCCACGACGGCGCCGCCGAGGCAAGCAAGTGCGAGTGGAGCTCGCACGTCGCCGCGAACCTCACCCCCGAGGAGGCGGGCGCGCTCGCCTGGGCGCTCATCGACACGATGATGCAGGTCCGCTTCGGCCCCGCCATCATCCTCTACGACACGTGGCGCGACCACACCCTCGCGGGAACCAAGATCCCGTCACCGGACAAGGACACCATTGCCTCGTTCATCGAGCCGGTCTTCGGGCTGCCGTCGGCGCCGAAGAGCAAGGACCACCTGCACGGCCACGTCGGCGAGTGGCTCTGGCACCTGCTCACCAAGGACAAGATGGCCGTCCGCGTCCAACCCGACCCTAAGGGCGACGTCACCGACGCCGGTGCCGATGGGTTCTCCATCTACGAGAACACCGCTGGCGCGCTGCGGTTCCGGTTGTGGGAGAGCAAGAAGAACACCGGCAGTGGGCGACTCTCGACCAGCCTCAGCAAGGCGTACAAGCAGATCGCGGACTCCGGCCAACGCTACGTCGCCAAGATCGTTGGCACATTCACGCCAGGTTCATACGACGACGAGACGCTCGCCTTCATGGCCAAGGTGCCCGCCGCGTGGACTCAAGGCGACGAGCTCGTCGGCGCCGGGGTGACGCTCGCGACCCACCAGTCGCTACCCGACAAGCCGTTCAAGAAGATGAGCAAGAAGCTCCCGCTGTTCGACAAGCCCGGCCAACTGCGCGGCCTCGCCACCAGCATCAGCTGCTACGAGGAGCTCGCCAAGACAGTGCGGAGGTACGCGTGGACCGCGCTCTAGCCGCCGAGCACCTCAACGCCGCGTTCGGCGAGGACCAGCTCACCGAACTTCCCACCGTCGCCGAACTCACCGACCTCATCGCCGAGCTCGAGATCGAGCTCGTTCGCGGTCTCACCGAGACCGGCTTTCGCGCCGACCTCACACCGCTGCGACGCACCGCCTGGTACCTGCACGGAATCGCCTCCACCGCCGAAGGCTTCCGGTACCCGCTCGAACAGCGCCGCCGTGCATTCGCCGTCAGCGCCCACGTCCTCGACCTCCTCCTCGAAGACCCAGCCGAAACCGACCGAGAGCGACTCGCCACCGCGTTCGCTGCCCAGGTCGGCTACCACCGCGCGGACGAGAGCCCCAACGCCGGCGCCATCCACCGCAAGATGCGCGACGCCGTGAACGAACCGGCCGACTTCACCGACAGCGCAGACGTCGCACTCCAAGCCGGAATCCTGCTCCTCGGCCTCGACATGGCCACCCTCAACCGGCGGCTACGCACGTGGGCGACCGTCGCCACGGCACTGACCCGCGGAACCGAGCTCGACAGCCTCGACGGCACCATGTTCGGCCCGACCCAGCGGCTCCTGCGCGGGGTCGCCGACCTCGTCCATTACCTACGTGAGGGGAGCCCCGACGCGCTCGAAACCGCCCGCGGACACCTGCGCGTCGTCGTCAACGACGAAGTCGGCCTCAGCGACCTCGACACCCGCTGGGTGGCGGGACACCTGCTCCTCCTCGCCGACGGGCTTGCCGACAGCAGCATCTGGGCCGTCCTTCCACCCGACCTCCCCCCAGCCGTCAAGCAGGCGTTCACTCTCGACCAGCAGCCCATCTTGACGCTGTGGCCGCCCCAGCGCGCCCTCGTCGCCCACCCGACCCTCAGCCCCCTGGACCCCGCCACTACCAGGCTGCTCGTATCCGTCCCGACCAGCGCCGGCAAGACGCTGCTCGCACAGCTCATCATCTGCGCGCACACCGCACGCGACGACCGCGACGTCTGCTACGTGACCCCACTGCGAAGCCTCGGGCGGGAGATGCGACAAGGACTCCGACCCCGGCTGCGCTACCTCAACCGGCGACTCGGCGCAGACCTCCCCGACGGGTTCGGCGCCCAAGACCTGTTCGGCGATGACACCATCGACGACGAAGACGGCACCGGGCAATTGCCGCAGGTCGAGGTCATGACGCCCGAGCGCCTCATGAACGCGCTGCGGCAGAACCCACAGGAAGTCCTGAGCCGGTTCAGCCTGTTCATCATCGACGAGGTGCACCTAATCGCGGAGTCCGGCGGCCGCGGACTGCTGCTCGAAGGACTGCTTTCCCTTCTCGACGCCAGCGGCGCACGACTCATCCTCCTCTCCGGCGTGATGGGCAACGCCGCATCCCTCGCCGCATGGACCTCCACCGGACAGGCCGACGTGCTGTTCACCGACGAGTGGAGAGCGCCACGACGGCTGCACGTCCTCATGGGCACCGAGAAGATCGAGGAGAGCCGCACCGAGACCCCCGCTAGCCGCCGCGGGGGTAAGGACAAGACCCGCTACGACCTGCAAGCCCATCTAGCGGTTCGCCCCACCAACGCCACCGAGCGGCACCTGGCCACCAGCAAGGACACCCCCATCGGTCAGCTTGTCCTCGGCCCCGACAACAAGCGCATCACCGGGAGCGGCAACACCTCCACCGCCTACTCGACAACCGCCAAGACCGCCACGCTCCTGCTCCGCGCCGGCAGCCTCCTCATGGTCGTCTCACACCGAGCCACCGCACGCGACGCCGCGAAGATCATGGCCGACGAGCTCGACGAGGACCCGCGCTCCCAAGGCCTTGCCGACGCCCTGGCCGCACGCCTCGGCGACGACCACCCCCTCGTCGGCACAGTCCGCAAGGGTGTCGCCTACCACCACGCCGGGCTGCCGGTTGAGGTGCAAGAAGCCGTCGAGGACGCGATCCGCAGCGAGACCATCAAGGCCGTCGTCGCAACCAGCACCCTGACCGACGGCGTGAACCTGCCCGTCCGCACCGTCGTCATCGCCACCACCGAGTACGACGGTCAGGACCCCGCGTTCAGGATGACGGCCGCCCAACTTCTCAACGCCGTCGGCCGCGCCGGCCGCGCCGGCAAGGAGTCCGAGGGCTGGATCGTCCTGGCGTTACAGAAGGCGCTGAGCGGCAGCGACTTCGACCGGCTTACCCCCGGGCCCAACGAGCTTGAGGTCCGCTCGACCGTCGCCAAGCCCTCCGCACTTGAAACTCTCGCCGAAGCCGAGGCGTTGGTGGCACAAACACAGGACGCGATCCTGCAGCTGACCCCGGACGAAGAGGCCGGAGGTTTCGTCAACTACGTCTGGTTCATCCTCCACGTCCTGGACCACGTGCCCGACCTCGCAAGGACCCGGACCTGGCGCGAGGTCGTGCAGCGCCTGTTCGCATTTACCCAACTCCCCGAAGACCTCAAGCAGCGGTGGCTGGCACTCGCAGAACTCGTCGCGAGCCAGTACGAGCAGACACCACCCGCGTCACGTCGACGCTGGGCACAAGCCGGAACCAGCCTCGCCTCAGCTGCCGTGATCGAGTTGATCGCCGAGAAGCTCGCCGACCTTGTGCAACAGCTCGGAGGCCTTGATGAACAGACACTCGAGGAAACCCTCGAAATTCTCACCAGCCAAGCCGTGTACACCCGACTGCTGAAGCTGCCCGAAGCGAAGAAGTACTGGCGCTTCCGAAAGTCACCGAGAGGCGCGGACATCGAGGTCGACACCGACGCCGTGATTCGTGACTGGATCAGCAGGACGAACACTCACCGAACTGGCCAACACCCATCTGACCACTGCGGTAAAGGACTCGGCGTTTCGACTCGAGCAGATGGTCGACGTGATCAGCGAAGGAGTCCAGCACTACCTGGCCTGGACCGTCGGCCTGGTCATTGCCCAGGCCAACGACATCCTGCTGTCCCGGTTGAGCCCCGTGCAGCTGTTCTCGAACACCGCTGCCCACCTGCGATACGGCGTTGATACCCCTCTCGCGATCGACCTCCTCGTCAGAGACGTAAAGTCCCGGACGCTGGCACAGCACCTAGGGCGCCTTGCTGAAGATGCCGGGCTGGACGAAGAGGGCTTGCGCGACTACTTGAGCGAGCGGCACATCCAAGGCTGGCGCACCGAGCTCGGAGCGACCCCAACCGATGTTCTCGACCTGCTCCAGTACGTCCAGGGCAGAGACCGACACAAGCTCGCCGAGCTGATGGCAACCGGCGCTGTCACTGCTCAGTCTCGGCTCGAGGGTGACGAGCTCGTCGACCCGACGCCGGTAACCGTGGCCGCGTCGGACAACGGTGATGAGCTCAAGATCCTGGCCGAAGATCGCTCGATTCTTGGGGTGATCGTCGCGCGTGATCACGCAGGCGTCGCAGCGGTGCTCGACAGCGGCCTGCTCCTCGACTTCACCTCAGAAGGGACCACCGTGACGATCACACGCGCAGCAGCGGGTCAGCTCACCTTTCTGTAGGCCCCGTCGCGGGCGCCAGCGCTCTCAATGTGATCCGGGGCCGCCCACCCGAGATGTCCGAAGCAGCCCCAGGCGGAGCGTGGTGCTCCAGGACAAGGCCACGGACGGCGGCGTCTCGTGCGCTTACGAGCCCTGCGGGTCTTCGAGGTGGTCCACTTCGAGGTCTTCGGGGAACACGGCGTCCGTGGGCATCCCCGCGGCCGCCATCTGCGCGTTGAGGTGATTCAGCAACGCGCGTTCGGGATCGCCGGCGTTCTCGGCCAGGTGATGGCGCAGGTTCTCTGAGATGACCGGGTCGACCCGTCCATCGGGGGTGCCATGCAGGATCTTGTCGATGAGGAATTCGGCCTGGCTGCGCCGGTTGGATGCATCGGGCGGGAACTGCGAGTAGTCGAGACCACTTGGCCCGATGATCGGCCTCCGCGCCAACGGCGAGGGAGAGGTCCGCTTAGACGGGTCTCCCGACTGGCGTCTGTTTGGCTTCTTCTTGCCCACATCTCGACGGTAGCCCGTCCGCCGACAGCCTGGGCCAGTCCTCTGCGACGTGTTCTCATCGGCCTCGCTGAAGGCCAAGGGGACGCGCTCGTGACCTGTCGTCTGCGGCGTTGCTGGGCGGGTTCCGCTGTCGACGCGGACTCGTAGTGTCGACCCATGGAGCTCAATCAAGTGCAGCTTGATCTCCTCTGGGTCATCTCCCAAGAGGAACAGCCTGGTCGCGCCGCCGGAACCGAGGCCGTGGGTCGAGGGCTGCTCGAGTTGTGGAAGCGAAGAGGCGGTCCGTACTTCTGGAAGTCGTCTGCGCCGTGGCACGGGACCAGTCCGCACGCGTCCGAGCTGCAAGAGGCCGGGCTAGTGGTCGTTGACGTCGGCATGGCGCGATTCCGTCGCTACGATGAGCCGGCCGAGAGCCCCCAGGAGTACTGGCTCTCGCTGACCGCCGAGGGTCAGCGCGCCATCGACGGCTACGACCCGATGTCGTGATCGACTCGACCGCGCAGGAGCTCGCGTGACCACCCAGGCCGAGCTCGAGCAGCTGCTCGCGGTCGGAAACGAGTCGACCAGCTTCGAGGTGAAGGGCCCCGGGAGTCTCAAGGACAAGGCCTACGTCGCCAAGGTCGCACGCGCCGTGATGGCGATGGGCAACCACCGCGACGGTGGCGTGGTCTGCCTGGGAATCGACGAGGTCCAGATGAAGACGATGGCGCCCGGGTTGGATGCCAACCAGGCTGCGGATTGGGCCGACTTCGACAACGTCGCCGCAGCTCTCGCCCGCTACTCCGACCCGGCAGTGACATTCAGTCTCACCTCCTTCACGCTGAGCAGCGGCGCTCGGGCTGTGGTCCTGGACGTCGACGAGTTCGAGACCGTCCCACACGTGTGCAAGCGGACCTTCCCCGACGAACTCCAAGACGGTATGACCTACGTTCGGCCACGCGGCAAACCGGAGTCCGTACCAGTGCCCAACTCCGCGGAGATGCGCGCCCTCCTCGACCTCGCGACCGCCAAGGGAGTACGCGAGTTCGTCCGAGTCGCCGGAGGAGCCGGCATCGCCCTCCAGCCGGCGCAGACACAAGGCGAACTCGACCGCGACGCTTACGCCGCCGAGTCAGCGACCGCCTGGGCTGAGACGAGCCAGATCCTTGAGACGATCTTGGAGCGCGGGCACTTCGACGTCGCCGTCCGGTCGGCCGAGTACTCCTCGGGCCGAGTCCTGCCTGTAGATCTCGAGTCGTTCGTCAACGACAACACCGTCCGGCTCCGCGGCTGGCCGGTGCCGTTCATCGACTACCAGACGCCGCGGCTGCGGCACGGCACCTGGCTTGGGCAGGACGTCGACGCGGAGGGCGCCCCGCACCAGGAGGCGTGGCGAATCTGTGGCAGCGGGCAGTTCCTCCACCGGCGAGTACTCGCGACCGATCTGATCGACGCCGCCGAGCTCAGTGTCACGATCCCCGAGGCCACCGGCGCCGTCGCAGTCTGGGACATCCTCTTCTACCTGGTCGAAGTGGCCGAGTTCGGCGCCCGGATGGCCACCGCTCTCGACCTACCCGCAGTCGCCTTCGACCTCGCCCTCGCCGACATCGCTGGGCGCGAGCTAATATCCGGCGACTGGAAGCGAGAGCTGAACGGCCCATACCTCATCAGCGCGGGCACGCTCGAGGCGACTGCCGTCGTCGACAGCAGTCGGCTACTCGCAGCGCCCAGAGAAGTCGGAGTCGAGCTCGCCCAGCAGCTGCTCCATCAGTTCGGGCTCAACGTCCCCGACCAAGTGCTGCTCGACTGGCAAGCCCAGACCCTCCGGTAGCAGTTGAGCGCGTCGTAGGCCTGTGAGACACCGCTCTCGGCACGAGTCCACACTCAGTGCCATCATCAAAACTGTATCGAAAACGATACGGTGTTGCACTTGGGTCCACATAACCGTATTGTTTTCGATACGGTTTTGATTGTGCCCCTGGTGTGCGTGGCGCCAAACGGGTGACAGAAGGAGGTGCGGTGATGACGTATCGCCAGGAGCTGTGGGAGATCGCTGCCGCGAATCACGGCGTCGTCACGACTCGTCAGGCTGAAGAAGTGGGCGTGCCCGCAGAGCAGTTGCGCATCCTGGCAGCCCGCGGAGCGCTGACCAGGCTCGCTTACGGGGTCTACCGGCACAACGGTGTGCCACTGGACAGTCGCACCGAGCTCGCCGCCGCGCTAGCAGCAGCAGGGCCGGATGCCTTCCTCGAGGGGGACACCGTCCTGGCCATGCACGGCCTGGCGCTGGTCAACCCGAACAAGATCCACGTGGGCACGGCGCGCCCTCGCCGGAACACCCCACCTCGGAACACGGTCGTGCGAGCCAGGCCGAACGTGGACGAGCGCGAGCTGACCAGCTACGACGGGCTGCGCGCGGTCACCGTGCGGCAGGCGCTGATCGATGCGGCCGACCACGTGCCGGTCGAACGTCTCTTGGCTGCTGTGGGTGAGGCGGAGAACCAGGAACTGCTAGATGAACTCGAAGCCACCGAGGTGCGCGGGGTCTTGGCGTCGCGAACCCGACACGTCACTGCGGCGGCGCGATGAGCGACCACGATCCGGGGCCGGCGCTCGCAGAGCTCGCCGCGCTGGATCCGCCCGTGCTGCTGCCACAGCTCGATGCCCGGATCTCGGCTATCGCCGAGGCCCTGGAGGTGACGGCAGCACGGGCGAGGACCTTGGTGAGCAGCGCGATAGTCGCACAGATGCTGCCCCCAGCAGCCGCCGTCAAGGGGGGCATGGGGATCAAGCTCCGGCTGGGCGAGACCGGTACTCGCGCGACCAGAGACATCGACGTCGTGGCGCAGGAACGCGAGGTATTTGAGGCTGAGGTCGCGCGTCGGCTGGAGGTCGGCTGGGGAGAGGTGCCACCCACTCCCCTGGCTCTGAACAAGGACGCTGAGGCACCGCCACGGGTGGCGTTCACCGGGACCATCCGGGCGCAGAAGCAGGCGACACCCCCGGGCGTGCCGCCGAACTACGTCATGCAGCCCTACAAGGTGTCGCTGAAGTTCACCGGCGCTGCGACCAACTGGCCGGCGACACCCCTGGAAGTCGTCCACGACGAGATTGACGGCTCCGAGATCGCCGAGCCCGACCATGTCATCGCGGCGCAGGTGTCTGACATCGCAGCTGCTCTGGGTTGCGGAGCACTCGCTCCAGGTGCCGCTGCTCTCACTCGAACAGCAGGATTGCGCAGAAGATCCATGCGGTGACCGAGGCAGGCGCTGACCGGCCACGCGACCTGGTGGACCTTCAGTTGCTGTGGAGCTCTGCCGGGGACAGCGGGATCGACATGCCACTGTTGGCGCAGATGTGCCGCCGCACCTTCGACTACCGGCAGCGACACGAATGGCCCCCGGTCGACTGGGCACCGCCAGCCGCAGTGGCGCTGTGGTCTGCGGGATATCAGGTCTCGCTCGAGGAGGCCGCTGGCGCCGGCGGGCTGATTCCCGCGGTTCAGGACGCGGTCTCTTGGCTCGATGGGCGCATCGCTGAGATTGAGGCGGCCGGCTCGTAGCGGTTGCGTTGGTTGTCAGTGTGACGACGGTCGTTCGCCGATAGTCGTCGTCCCCGAACAGGTCTTGACGACGGCGAGGGCCTGGTCGCCCGGGTCGGGGAACTCGGGAGCAGACACGGCGTTGCACCTTGTCGGGTTGACCACCTTGGCGTGGGCGGCCACTGAGTCACCTAGGAGTGATTCTCGGCTTCTTGCCGCCAGACCTGGAGGATGTCGGGGCGGAAGGGGAAGTTGCCCTTCATCTGTGGGCGCTTGCCTGCTTCGTACGCCTCCGCGAGCTCACGGAGTCGCTCGGCGCCGCGCCCTGGCCAGCCGTGGGCCAACGCCCAGGCGTAGACCGGCGTCCGGTTCGAGTGTGTAGCCGGCCTTCTTCAGCGTGCGCGAGCACGGCGACCGCGTCTCGGCGGTCCAAGGCGCCTGCGAGGTGGTTGGCGTGGTTGACCGACGACGTCAGGGTCTTCAGCCCTTCGATGACGACAGGGTCCAAGGCCGGCGTCGGACCAAGCGAAGTTGCTCCGCCAAGAGCTCAGGGGCGGCGGCGGCCTGCCACGCTTCGACTTCGGCGTCCACCCAGGGGATGACGCACAGGGCGGTCACCCGGTGGGCGTCGGCGATCTCGGCGAGCTTCTCGCGGTTGGGCCACGTGGCCAGGACCGGCCCGCCGCTCCAGGAAAAGGTCGAGCCAGCACGCCACGTGCCGACGACGACGCCTGGAAGTCGACTGAACCGTTCGATGACCGGGTTGGCTCTCAGGTTCTGCTTGCCCGGGAGGTACAACAGGATCTGCCCGCCGCTCTGCCTCTGCTGGGCGATCACCCACGCGATGGCTTGCTGCACGCCTGCTTCATCCCGAGTGCTCAACGCGGTCGGGTACGAACGCTGCTTCTCGAACACGTCACCATCGTGGCACTCAGCACCGACAGCGTGGCCCGAGCGTGGAGGAGCTCGCCATGGATCGGCTATGCCGCGCTCGATCTCATCGCGAGGGGCCCGCCGTTTAGGTGTTGTGCCAACGAGTAGCAGCGCCGCCGAGCGCGAGCCGCTGCGGAGGGCGGCACGGGCAGCGGCGTCGAGTCCTGGTTGTGCACGGGCAGTTGCGCGGCGCGTCAGAAGTGTCGGTGGCGACTCGTACAGTCAAAAGCCCACGCAGCTCTCGGGTCGACCCCTTCGCAGGGACAGGAGGTTTCGCCGGCCATGGCCGACCGCAAGAAGTTCACCAAGAGCCAGCAGATCGGTGAGTCGGGTCATGCCCTCATCCACCGTCGTGTCGCGGCGATGGGGCACATCTGGCATCAGCGCAACGTCGACATCGGGATCGACGGGGAAATCGAGCTCATCGACCCCGCAACGTTCGAAGCCACGAGCGCCTCTGTGCTTGTTCAGAGCAAGGCTCACGAGAGCGGCATCCCCGGCGACAGCGGAGATCGGATCAGCTACCCACTCAAGAAGAGCGACCTGGAGTACTGGCTCAAGGCCAACCTGCCCGTCATCGTGGTGGTCTCGCAGCCGAGTGCCGACGTGGCGTGGTGGGTCGATGTTCAGTCCTACTTCGCTGATCCGGCCCGACGGAAGCGCGCCAGCGTCGAGATCGACAAGGCCGCCATGGTGTTCACCGGCGACATCTCGGATCAGTTCTTCGCAATCGCCGATCCGCGTGGACGCGCGTTCGTTCCGGGAGCCGAGGAGCGCACAGAGACGCTGGTGTCCAACCTGTTGTCCGTGGCCATTCCTGACACGTACTTCTCATACAAGGCGCGCGTGCGCCGCCCGGGCGACGTCTACCGCGCCCAGCGGGACAGCGGGCTGGAGCTGCGTCACGACTTCATTCTTCATGGCGGGCGGCTGCTGACCTGGCGACCGGTCGCGGGCACCGCCCTGGCTGATGTCGTCCAGGGCGAAGCTTCAGAGCAGGCGGTGGGCGAGTTGCTCGACAGCGGTCCGGACGGGGAACGGCGGCTGGTCTGGCTACTCAACGGTGCGATGCGAGAGGACCTCAAGGGCGACTGCTCCTGGCACGGGCAGCGGCACTTGATCTACTTCCACGCTACGGACGACCTCTCGCCCCGGAAGATCAACACCAGCGGGACGAACTGGCGGACCGTGTTCAAGGGCTACCCGAAGGCCAGCGACCCGACCCAGATGAAGTACTACAAGCACTCGGCTCTGGAGTGGCAGTTCATACCCACGGACGACGGCTGGGTCTGCGCGCTGACGCCCACGTACTTCTACTCCTACGACGGGGCCAAGGAATCGCGCTTCTCGCACAGCTACCTGTCCGGCATCAAGCGCCGGGAGAAGAACGCGGCCGTGCTCCAGGAGACCAAGATGTGGGCGACGTACCTCCGCAACGAGGACACGTTGCTGTCGCAGAACACTCGACTTCTCGACTTCGGCGATCTGGCTGCTTTTCAGGTTGACCGCGGCATCACCGACTCCTCGTGGAAGCGCGTCGCAGATCCCGCAGGGGCCGACGGCGAAGACACGCCCGGTGACGGTCTTGCCTTGTTTGGAGAGTCGGCATGAGAGCCGGAGTCCTGGAAGAGCCGCTGCTCGAGTTCGGCAACGGCCATCGCCACGTCGACCCCCGGACCGGCATCACCACCTTTGGCCCCGCGGACGCGGGAGACAACTCTGTCGGCACCGTCCGGCTCGGGATCGTCGGTACACAGGAAGCCATCGACGGCGTGCGACGGTGGCTGGACCGGTGCCGTGAGGAGGTCGCCGCCAAGCCAAGTCGCGCGGCCCGCTTCTTCGTCCCGTTCCCGGGCTACAACACCGACGTGGGCTTCTTCTCGAGGCTCGAGATCACCAGCCGACTGGAGCGCCGGCTCGACAAGAAGGCGCTGGCGAACATCGCCTCGCTCAAGCCAACTGAGGCCATCAAGAAGGCTGTAGAGCTCTACGAAGCGGAGCTGCGCATCCTTGATGAGGAGCCAAACTGTCAGGTCGTACTGATCTGCCGTCCGGACGATCTGCCGGAGCGAAACGAGCTGGTCGCCAATCCCGACCGGCCGTGGCTGAGACCTCGGTCAGAGCCGATCGGCTACGACTTCCGTGACCTGCTCAAGGCTTGTTCCCTCACGATGAAGCGCCCGATTCAGCTGATTCGTCGCGAGACGTGGGATCCGACGTTCAAGCCCAGGCAGCGCGAGCCTCGACGCCAGCAGGACGAGGCGACGCGGGCGTGGAACCTATTCACGGCCCTGTACTACAAGGCCGGCGGGCTTCCTTGGCGCATGACTCGTGAGGCCAGCGACCTCGACACCTGCTACGTGGGCGTGGCGTTCTACCGGACGACCGATCAGGAGACGCTGCAGACCAGCGTCGCGCAGATCTTCAACGAGCGAGGCGACGGTGTCATCGTGCGCGGCGCAGCAGCGATCTCGTCTAGCGACGACAGGCAACCCCACCTGACCCGGGCGGATGCGCAGGATCTGCTGGAGAAGGCGCTCGCGCGCTATCGCAGCGAACATCGGAACGCGCCGGCCAGGATCATGCTGCACAAGACGTCGTCGTTCACTGCCGACGAGATCGAAGGCTTCCAGGCAGCATCCGAGGGGGAGCGGATCGATCTGCTCGAACTGGTGTGGCTCCCCCGTGACGATGCTGCTCGCCTATTTCGGCAGGGCGAACAGCCCCCGCTTCGTGGAACCCTGCTCAGCCTCGGCGAGACGCGCCACGTCCTCTACACGAAGGGAGCCGTGCCCTTCTACCAGATGTATCCGGGCATGTACGTGCCACACGCACTGCCGTTCCGACCGGTGGTGCACGAGAGCAGCCCGGAGCAGATCGCATCGGAGCTTCTGGCGCTGTCGAAGATGAACTGGAACGCAACACAACTCGACGGGCGGCTCCCAATCACGATCCGAACCGCTGAGTCGATCGGCAGCATCCTTAAGCATCTCGCCGACGGCCTGGAACCAGAACCGCGCTACGCCTTCTACATGTAGTCCAGACTTCGCGCACCTGGAGGGCAGCAGACGAGAACGCCGAGGGGCGAGCCGAATCGTGCATCTAACGGCCTGCGGTCGAAGACCTCTAGCGCCGCAATGCCGGGCCCGCGACCGATCCCATGCCTATGGTCTTGGCGTGTCTGAGACCGAATTGCCTCGAGACCACTTCGTCTCTCGCGGCTACCAACAGAACTTCGCGTCCCCTGACAAGCGCGTCGCTGTCATCAGCACCGCATCGGGGCGCCTGATCGACGTCGGTCGACCCATCGAAATCGAACTTCCGCGAGCAAGGATTCACTACCTTCCTGCAGGCGGGCGTGCCGAATGATCTGCTCGAGAGGGCATTCGTCTCGGTTGAGAGGCGCGTCCTCAATGAGATCCGGACCATCGATGTCGAACGTTGCGGTCCACAGCAAAATGCGGACGTGGCGAACCTGTTCGCGATCCATCTGGTGCGAAGCCCAGCCTTCAAGGACTTCCATCGCGACATCGGCGACCGATTCCGCGCGGTCGATGTGCCCGCGTTTGTCAACAACCCCGAATACGTCGCGCGGTTCGAGGCATCCGAGGGCCGACCGCCCACTGAAGCGGAACTGCTGGAGCTCGCCTTGCGCGCCTACGACGAACTCGCGATGGACCCCATGAGCCTTGTGACGACGATGATCCGGCAGCACGACGCGATCGCCGAGAAGCTCAATAACTTCCATCTGCAGGTGATCGCACTCGCCGACCCCCGTCTGCTGCCGGGATTTGTCATCGGCGACACCCCGGTCGTGCACGCTGCTCTGAAACAGGGCCGGTACGGGTTCCGCGACCGGCTCGCCCTCGGCGACGCAGACTTCATCATCGGCCCACTCACCCGCACTACTGCGGCGTGCTTCAGTGCACGCCCGCTGCGCCCCGAGTTGATCAAGACCAGGAAGAAGGTCGATGCCATCAACGCCATCTTCCTGCGAGCCGCGTGTGTAGAGGTCGCTTGCCATCCCGACGACGCCCGCGCGGTGCGGCAGGCGCACTCACGCCTAGACCGCCTACCCGCTTCCATACTCACCGGGTACGCGTAACGAACTTCCTCCCTTTCTCTTGCGGGAGTGCACGCGCGGGCGCCCAGCGCTGCGGTCAAGAGCAAGCCCGCGCATCTGGACCGCGGGTGGCGAGTAGTCGTTCAGCCGTGGCTAGTGAGGGCCCGCACGGCGGAGAGACCGTCCGCGACCGCTTATCACGGGACTGCAACTCCCCTACCGCTGCACCGAACACCTGGCGTTTCTGGGGAGTAAGTGCTGAACAGGACCAACCCTGGCTCGGCGGGCGGTCGGCCGAGATGACGTGTTGGTGCAGGTCAAGCGGTGGACGTCGAACCCTGAAGTGCCTGGAGGAGACCTCAGATTTCTGACCATTTCAGGGGACTAATCGGGTCAGGACGGCAACGGACTCAAATTCCGAGTGGCCCGTGATCTGCGTTTCCGCAGTTCACGGGCCACTTCTTTGTAGCGGGGGCAGGATTTGAACCTGCGACCTCTGGTTCTCGGGCCGAATCTGTTCCCTTCGGGTCGCCGGGGCGGCTGCTTGAGATCGGTCGCCTACGGGGTCCCGGGGCATCGCGCGGTCGAGCCCGCACACCTTCTCGATGAGGAACCACACCATGTCGAGAAGGAGCATTCCCATGCCAAAGGTCATCAGCGCGGACACCACGGTCTCGCAGCTGGTCGAGTACTGGTTGCAGCTGCTACGGACCGAGGCGCGGCTGGAGCTCACGACAATCAACGAGTACGAGCGGGTGCTCCGGAAGCTGGTGGTCCCGACGCTCGGACCGCTGACGATGGTGGAGCTGCGCTCGAGTCACATCGACGCTGTTTTGACCGAGCTGGGCACAAGGAGTGTGAACCGTCAGCGCAAGGCCAGGGTCGTGACCGGCGCGATGCTCGATGTGGCTGTCCGGCGGGGCGCGCTCGCGGCGAATCCGGTACGCGGGTCGATTAGCGTGCCCCGGCCGAAGGTGGAACACCGAGCGGTGACCCGGGAGGATCTGGACCGGATCCGCGCCGCGGTGCAGGCGTGGGCGGGCAGGGGCGGCCCGGGACCCAAGGCCTCAGGCGACATGTCGGACATCGTCGATCTCCTGCTCGCCACCGGAGCCCGGATCGGTGAGGTGCTCGCGATCCGGTGGAGCGACGTCGAGCTTGAGCGAGGTCAGGCACGGATCAGCGGGACGGTCAAGACCGAACCGGGCCGCGGCACCCATCGCAAGCCGCTTCCGGAGGGACGCACGGTGAGGCTGCCCCGATTCGCCGTGGAGGTGTTGAGGCGCCGACTTGCGGAGCGGCGAGACATGAGCGCCGACGCCGTCTTTCCTACCCGCAACGGCACCTGGCAGCAGGTCAACAACGTGGAGCGACGCTGGCGCCAGATCCGTGAGGGGGCCGACCTCAGGTGGGTCACCCCGGACGCGCTCCGTGGCCTTCTCGCATCGGCCGACGCGCTCCTCTAAGAAATGGGCTAGCCCAGGTTTCGGGTCAGTCGACCTCAGGGTCGCCTCGTTCGCCGTCCAGATCGAGCTCCTCGAGCAAGGTCTGCTCCTGGTCCGTGCCTGCGCGGGCCAGCAGCGCCCCATCTGGGTCGACCGGCCGCAGCGTCAGCTCCAACACGCGGGCGGCGCTGAATTCAACGCTGCGGTCTGGCTCGATGTAATGGCTCTCGGTGATCGCGGAGGAGGCGTGTCCCAGGTGCGTGGCAGCGGCGTCGACGCCCAGGCCACGGGCCAGCACAGTGGCCCCGGTTCGGCGATACCATCGTGGCGTGATCCCTGTGTCGGCGAGCCCCGCCAGCACAAGGAACTCCCGAAAGGTGCGCCGAACGTTATAGGCGCTGAGCACTCCCCCGGTTCGGTTGGCGAAGATTGTCTGCTCTGCCCGATGCGGCTCCATGTCGGCCAGCCGCCGGCGGATGACTGCGGCTGCGAACTCGGCTACGGGCACTCGGCGAACCGAACTGTCGGTCTTCGGGTGGTCCTGGCGGAGCGAGCCGCTGCCCGGCTGATAGATCACGGTGCCACGCACGTGCACGACCATCCCGTTCCTGCCGTCGGTGACGTCGACGGGACGCAACCCCAGCACCTCCCCGGGCCGCAGCCCGGTGCCGGCGAGCACCTCGACCACGTCGCGGACCTTGTCATCTGGTTTGGGACCCTTGCGGCCGGGCTCGCGGCGCCACGCGGCGGCCGCGGCGCGGATCGCTTGGACCTGCTCCAGGGTCAGCGCCCGCACCTGGGTCTTCGGCCTGACCAGCGGCGAGGTCCCCTCCAGCGGGTTCCGGGGCAGCGCATCGTGCCGCAGCGCGAAGGAGAAGATCTGGTTGAGGAGGTTGCGGGAGTGCTTGGCCCGCGAGTAGGAGACACCGGCCTCAGCCCGAAGGAAGCTCTCCACCCGACCGGTGCTGATCTCGCCCAGCGTGAAATGCTCGAAGACGGGCAGGACGTGGCGGCGAAGGTCGGCGCGATAGTTCTCTTTGGTGTTGCTGGCCAGGTCACGCGAGTCGAGATCGGCCAACCACAGCTCGACAAGGTCTCCGAATGGACTCGACAGCGCCAACATTCCCCCGCTGCCGTAACCTCGCCGGTCCACCAGGCGCCCCTTGAGCACGGAGGTCGCCGATCTGGCGTTGGCACCGGTCGCCGTCACACGGCGGAGCCGCCCATCGACGTCCCGGTACCTGGTCGAGGCGCGGAACCGGCCGGACGCGATTCGGGTCACGTGGACGTCACCGAAGGTCCCAATCAGCGTGCGCGGCCGGCCGCTCACGACCGGCTCTCCTCCGAGATCTGCGAGCCGTCCTTGTGCTCCAGGCCGAGGAGCCATACCTCGATCTCTGATTGGCGGAACTGCAGGCGCCGCCCCACCCGAAATCCCCGCGGCCCACGCCCCTTCGACCTCAGGTCGTACAGCGTCTGCACCGGGACGTGAAGGTAGTCGGCGATCTCGGTGAGAGTCAGGATGGGCTCGAAGCGGTGCTGGACGTCGGCCTGGGTGGTCATTTGGGTGGTCATATCGTCGAGGTGCGCAGGCCGAACCGAGCCGGGTCGAGATCTGCCCAGGATGGGTGTGGACCACTCGATCGCCGAGGTCGAAGTGGCCAATAAATGGCCAACGGCCATGTCGGACTCCTCTTGTTAGGACTCCGACATGGCCAGTGACCTGCGAGTTTGGTGGAGCTGAGGGGACTCGAACCCCTGACCCTCTGCATGCCATGCAGATGCGCTACCAGCTGCGCCACAGCCCCGCACGATGCCACCGAACCCGGCGGGCAACTCGCGGAATCTTAGCCAACCGGTGCGTCGGCCGCGAAATCGGGCCCGTGTCGCAGGCCGGTCGCCTTCTCGTTGTACGACGTGAGCCGGACCTCGCCCTGGGGTCCCGAGTCGGAGACCAGGCAGAAGGCGCAGTTCTCCACGCCCTGCAGGGATCGCCCGAGCTCCCACGGCCACCCGAGCAGCCCCATCAGGCCGACCTTGAGGCAGCCGCCGTGGAGCACGGTGATCCCGATCTGACCCGGGGACAGTGCGTCCAGACAGTCGACCAGCGCCGGCACGACACGGCGGCGTACCTCCTCGGTGGTCTCCTCCCCCGGTACCCGTCGGCTGCCGTCACCACGCCGGAACGCGGCGTACTCCTCGGGGTGGAACGCCGCGAACTCCGCCATGGTGAGCCCCGACCGCTGCCCCACGTCGTACTCGCGCAGGCGCGGGTCCGGCTCGATGGCCAGGCCCGTCGCCGCCGCGACGTGCTCGGCGGTCTGCATCGCCCGGGAGAGGTCGCTGGACCAGAGCCGAGCCGGCCCGATCCCGGACAGCACCCCGGCCACGGCCTCGGCCTGGGCGTGGCCGACGGCGTTCAGCGGGACGTCGGCGTGACCCTGGGCGCGCTCCTCGGCGTTCCAGTCGGTCTCGCCGTGTCGGAGCAGGACCAGGGTTCGCCGGTCAGGCACTGGTGACGTCGGCCGGGAGGGCGATCAGGGGGCAATCGCGCCACAGCCGCTCGAGGGCGTAGAACTGCCGCTCCTCCTCGTGCTGCACGTGGACGACGACGTCGCCGTAGTCGATGAGCACCCACCGTCCGTCACGCTCGCCCTCGCGGCGGATCGGCTTCTCGCCGAGGTCGCGGAGCTTGTCCTCGATCTCGTCGACGATCGCCTTCACCTGGCGGTCGTTGGTGGCAGAGGCCAGCACGAAGGCGTCGGTGATCGCGAGCTGGTCGCTGACGTCGAACGCCATGATGTGCTGCGCCAGCTTGTCGGAGGCCGCGCGCGCGGCGGTGTGGACGAGGCTGACGGCATGGTCGGTGGCGGTCATGCAGAGCTTTCGGTGGAGAGGGCATGGTCGAGAGCGGGGGTGCGCGGGTACAGCTGGTGCTTGGCGATGTACTGGACGACGCCATCGGGCACGAGGTACCACACGGGCTCGCCCCGCATCGTACGACGCCGCACGTCGGTCGAGCTGATCGCCAGCGCCGGGACCTCGACCATCGTGACCCGGTCGCCCGGGATCTTGCCCAGGGTCTCGGGATCCATCACGAAGCCCGGGCGGGTACACCCGACGAACTGCGCCAGGTCGAACAGCCCGTCGGCGTCGCGCCAGGTGAAGATGTCGGCCAGCGCGTCCGCGCCGGTGATGAAGTAGAGCTCCGACCCCGGCAGCGCGGCGCTCAGGTCGCGCAGCGTGTCGACGGTGTACGTCGGACCGCCGCGGTCGATGTCGACTCGCGAGACCCAGAACCTCGGGTTGGACGCGGTCGCGATCACCGTCATCAGATAGCGGTCCTCGGCGGCGGTGACCTGTCGGTCGGACTTCTGCCACGGCGCCCCGGTGGGCACGAAAACCACCTCGTCGAGACCGAACCACGACTGCACCTCGGAGGCGGCCACGAGGTGGCCGTGGTGGATCGGGTCGAAGGTGCCGCCCATGACCCCGACCCGGCGGGCGCGGTCAGTCATCGCACGGTCCGGCTCGGACGCTCAGCTGTGCTCGCGGCCCGCGCCGAAGGCCAGCAGCGCGAGCATGAGCAGGAGCAGGATCACCAGGACGGTGCCGCCGACCAGCCAGTGGTTGAGGATGAGCGGAGTCACGAGGCGAACGATATCGGACGCCGGGCCGGTCACCGGACCTGGCCGGTCCCGGTCACGACGTACTTCGTCGACGTCATCTCCTGGAGCCCCATCGGTCCGCGCGCGTGGAGCTTCTGCGTGCTGATCCCGATCTCGGCTCCGAACCCGAACTCCCCGCCGTCGGTGAACCGGGTCGAGGCGTTGACCAGCACCGCCGCGGCGTCCACCTCCGCCACGAACCGGCGGGCCGCGGCCAGGTCGCCGGTCACGATCGCCTCGGTGTGTCCGGTGGAGTAACGGCGGATGTGCTCCAGCGCGGCGTCGAGGTCGGCCACTACCGCTGCGGAGATGTCCAGCGAGAGGTACTCGCGGCCGTAGTCGTCGGGACCGGCGGCCACGACACCGTCGTACGCCGTGAACGCGGCGTCGCCGTGGATGGTCACGCCGGCGTCATGCAGCGCCGCGACCACCCGAGGGAGGAACTCCTCGGCGACCTCGCGGTGCACGAGGAGGGACTCGGCGGCGTTGCAGACGCTGGGCCGGTGGGTCTTGGCGTTGAGGACGATCGCGAGGGCGGTCTCGAGGTCGGCGGCCGCGTCGACGTACACGTGGCAGTTGCCGACGCCGGTCTCGATCACGGGCACCGTGGACCCCTCGACGACGCTCTGGATGAGACCGGCCCCTCCGCGCGGCACGAGGAGGTCGACCAGACCTCGGGCCCTCATCAGCTCCTTGACGGTCTCGCGGGAGTCGGCCGGGACGAGCTGGACGCAGTCGGCGGGCAGCCCTGCGCCGGCGACCGCCTGGCGCAGCACCGCCACCAGGGCGGCGTTGCTCGTGGCGGCACTGCTGCTGCCCCGGAGGAGGGCGGCGTTGCCGGACTTCAGGCAGATCCCCGCGGCGTCGACGGTGACGTTGGGACGTCCCTCGTAGATCATCCCGACGACCCCGAACGGCACCCGCACCTGCCTCAGCTCGAGTCCGTTGGCCAGCGTGCTGCCCCGCACGACCTCGCCCACCGGATCGGGCAGGCGGGCGAGCTCGCGCAGCCCGTCGGCCATGGCCGCCACCCGGTCGGGGGTCAGCCGCAGCCGGTCCACCAGGTGCTCCTCGGTGTCGGCGTCGACGGCACGGCGTACGTCCTCGGCGTTGGCCGCGAGGACGTCGTCCCGGGAGGAGTCCAGAGCGTCGGCCATCGCGTGCAGGGCGACGTCCTTCTCGGCACGGGTCGCGCGCGCCAGCGCACGGGCCGCCTCCCGCGCCCGCACGGCCAGCTCCTCGACCTCCCCGCTCATGCCCCGATCGTAGGGCGGCGATCAGGGAAGGTCTTGGGGGCGCTTGCAGGTCGGCACGCCGGTGTCGGCCACGAACTCGACGCCGACGTAGGGGTAGCCGTAGGTCTGCGCCCACCGGGAGCACTTCTGGAGGGAGTTCGCACAGCTGGCCACGGCCGTCGGCGCGAAGTAGAGACCCTCCGCCCGGATCTGCGCGATCGCGCTGTCGCAGATCGGCTGGGCATCCGCGAGGGTCCCCGACGCGGTGGCCGTCTCCGTCGCGTCCAGCCGGATCACCGTCGTCCGCCACGGCACGTCACCGCTGACGCTGACGGCGTGAGCGACGTCGAACGTCGTCAGCACGCCCGCGGCCGCGAGCAGCACGATCGCCGACGTACGAAGACGGCGCCGCACCGAGCCCCGGCCTCGTCTGCTTGACCCTCTGGCTGCACTCCCGCGCGTCGTCGTGTCCATGTCCTGGAGCCTGGCCGCTCGGACGCGACCGGTCTGTTCTCTCCCGGACACGACGCACTCGTCGAACTGTGGAGGTTCCCCGGCACCTGACGCCGGGAAACCTCCACAGTCGGGTAGCGGCGCCATCCTCTCCACCCGCCTCGCCTGGTCCCCCACGCTGCGGCGCGAGGACCGCTTCGCTCAGCGCATGGACCTTGACACGCAGATGCGGCACCAGGACGGAGTGGTGTCACGGCGTCAGGTGCTGGGAGCCGGCTGGGCCGAGCACGACATCGAGCGGATGCTGAGGCGCCGTCGCTGGGCTCGCGTCTTCCCCGGGGTGTACGTCGACCACACGGGCGTCCCGACGTGGCGGCAACGAGCGTGGGGCGCAACCCTGCTGCATGAGCCCGCCGCCCTGCTCGGGCTCTCCGCGCTCGCGGCGTGGGGTGCCTGGACTCCGGCGGTCGGCGAGCCCATCTCGTTGGCCGTCGCTGCGAGCCGTCGTGTCGTCGACCCCCCTGGGGTTCGGACCACCCGGATGCGGTCCTGGGAGAGCGTCACCCAGCTCCAGCTCTCGCCACCCAGGACGCGACTCGAGGTGTCGGCTCTCGTCGCAGCGTCGGCGATGCCCGGCGATGACTCCGCCGTCGCGCTGTTGGGCGACCTGGTCCAGCGGCGACGCACGACGGCCATGCGGCTGCAGACGGCCCTGGCCACACTCCCCCGGCTGCCACGGCGTCGCCTGCTGATCGACGTTCTCGGGGACGTGACCGAGGGCGCGTGGTCAGCACTCGAGCGGCGCTACCTGCGCGACGTGGAACGGGCGCACGGTCTCCCACGCGGGTATCGCCAGCTCAGGGCGCGCCCGAACGGCGTCCTTCAACTGCACGACGTGGGCTACGAGGCGTACGCCGTGTGCGTGGAACTCGACGGCCGGCTCGGCCACGAGCTGTGGCAGGACCGATGGGACGACCTGGACCGCGACCTCCGCAGCCTCACGGAGGGGACGATCACCGTCCGTGTCGGCTGGGGTCAGGTGGTGCTCGCCTGCAGGCTCGCCGAGACCTTGGGCACAGTGCTGCACGCTCGCGGGTGGCGGGGCGCACCGGTCTCGTGCGGCGATGGCTGCCCGGTCAGCCCTTGCGCTGCTTGACCTCGTCGGTGACGGCGGGGAGGACGGTGTGGAGGTCGCCGACGACGCCGAAGTCGACGAGCTCGAAGATCGGGGCCTCCTCGTCCTTGTTGACCGCCACGATGGTCTGGGAGGTCTGCATGCCGGCTCGGTGCTGGATGGCGCCGGAGATGCCGGCGGCGAGGTAGAGCTGCGGCGAGACGGTCTTGCCGGTCTGGCCCACCTGGTAGCTGTGCGGCTTCCAGCCGGAGTCGACCGCGGCGCGCGACGCGCCGACCGCCGCGCCGAGCGCGTCGGCGAGGTCCTCGACCGGCTCGAACTTGCCGCCCGTGCCCCGACCACCGGAGACGACGATGGCGGCCTCGGTCAGCTCCGGCCGGCCGGTCGCCTTGCGCGGCTGCGACGCGACGATCTGGGCGCCCTTGGCGGCGTCCGAGATCGTCACCGACACGTTCTCGACCTCACCCGCGCCGTCGGCCTCCTGGGGCGCGGCGGAGTTCGGCTTCACCGTGATGATCGGGGTGCCCTGGGTGACCTTGGCCTTCACGGTGTACGACCCGGCGAACACCGACTGCGTCGTGACCGGGCCCTCCTCGACGTCGACGGCGTCGGTGATCAGCCCCGAGCCCGTCTTGATGGCGAGCCGGCCGGCGACCTCCTTGCCCTCGGCGGACGACGCGATCAACACCGCGCCCGGGGAGGTCTTCTCCATCAGCTGGGCGAGCGCCTCGGCCTTCGGCGCGACCAGGTAGCCCTTGAGCTCGGCGTCGTCGACGACGTAGACCTTGCCCGCGCCGTACTTCTTGACCGCGTCGGCGACCGCGGAGGCCTGGGCCTCCGGGCCGATGTAGACCGCGGACGGCTCCCCCAGCCTCGCGGCCAGCGTCAGCATCTCGTAGGTCGGCTTCTTGACCGCGCCGTCGGCGTGGTCGACGACCACCAGGATCTCGCTCAAGGTCTCGTCGCTTCCTGTCCGAATCAGATGAACTTCTTGGCGGCGAGGAAGTCGGCCAGCGCCTTGGCGCCCGAGCCTTCCTCGTCCTTGACGATCTCGCCGGCCTCGCGCGGCGGGCGGGCGTTGGTCTCGGTGACCTCGGTCCAGGCCACGGACAGCCCCACGTCGCCGGCGTCGACTCCGAGGTCGGACAGCGAGAGCGTCTCGAGCGGCTTCTTCTTCGCCGCCATGATGCCCTTGAACGACGGGTACCGGGCCTCGCCGGACTGGTCGGTGACCGAGAGGACCAGCGGCATCGTGCCGCCCACGACCTCGGTCGCGACGTCGCCGTCGCGCTGGATGCGGACCTGGTCGCCCTGCGTCTCGACCTTGGAGGCCAAGGTCAGCTGCGGGAGCGAGAGCCGCTCGGCCAGCATCGCCGGCACCACGCTCATCGAGCCGTCGGTGGAGGCCATCCCGCACATCACCAGGTCGTACGGCGTCCCGTCGCGGCCGCGCTCGACGGCCTTCGCCAGCACCAGGGAGGTGGCGATCGCGTCGGAGCCGGCCACCGCGTCGTCCACGACGTGCACGCCCTGGTCGGCCCCCATCTGCAGGGCCTTGCGCACCGCGTCGACCGCCTTCTCGGGGCCGACGCACAGCGCGGTCACCTCGACGTCGTCGGGGTTCTCGGCCTTCTCCTTGATCTGCAGCGCCTGCTCCACGGCGTACTCGTCGAGCTCCGAGAGCAGCCCGTCGACGCCGAAGCGATCGACGGTCTTGTCGTCCTCGAAGTGGCGGTCGCCCGTGGCGTCGGGCACGTATTTCACACAGACAGCGATCTTCATGGCCGGGACGGGCCTCCTGGGTCCTGCGTCACGAGGGATGTGCTCGTCACGCTACCGGGGCCGCTCCCGCGGTCGGTACCGAGTCCGCGGTGGCATCTCTCACAGTGACGCTGTCACGGTTCTTTCGTGGGCTCTGGTCGGGTAGCCGCAAAAAAGGCGACGGCCCCGGCGCGGATCGCGCCGGGGCCGTCGTCGTCCTGCTGGTGACGTGCCCGATCTTCAGGCAGGTCGGGTCACTTGACGGTGACCGACCCCTTGCCGGTGGAGCCCTTCACGTTCTTGTCGCCGGCGTACTTCGCGGTGATGGAGTACTTGCCCGCCGAAAGCGACCTGCTGATCTTGGCCACGCCCTTCTTGTTCAGCGAGCCCTTCGCCGTGACGGACTTGCTGCCCTTCTTGAGGGTGAACTTGACCTTGCCGGTCGGCACGAGGCCGAAGTGCGACTTCACCTTGTCGGTGACGGTCGCCTTGCCGCCGCTGCCCTTCGCCGACACCTTGGACTTGGTCTTGTCCTTGGCCACGGTGACGGTCGCGAGGGTCTGCGTGCCGTCGGTCGGCGCGGTGCAGTCCTGGGTGGCCGTCGTGGTGTTGCCGCTGCGGGTGAGGTTGAGCGTGGCATTGATGGCGCCCGCGTTCACCTTGAACTTGCCGGCCTTCGCTGCGGTGATCGTGCCCTTGCCGGACGCCGTGACGTCCTGCGTGGCGCCCAGGGTCTGGTCGATCGCGGTGTTGGGGATGTTCAGCTTGAAGGCCAGCGGGCCCTTGGCGACGACCTTGCCGTCCACCGAGTCACCGGCGGCCTGGGCGATGCCGGTCTGGGTCTGGTTGAGGTGGACTACGAGCGACATCGAGTTCTTGACCGACTGGCCCGCCGTCATCTTGGCCGGGATCGCGCCGGGGTTCAGCGTCGTGTCGACCGCCTGGAGGGGCACGGGCTGTCCCGTGCACTGGTAGGTGAGGTCGTGGCCAGCGGCCAGGGCCGGCGAGGCGGCACCGATGGCACCGACGGTCAGGGCGGCCGCGCCGAGGGCGCCGACGAGCTTGAGATGCGAGGAACGAACAGTCATGTGGTGAAGCCCTCCCAGGGGGTCATGGTCGAGCGAGGCCCCACTCCAGAGCCCCGCGCGTTGTGCACCCCATCACACGGTCCAGGCAAATGCCAGGGCCACACGACAGGATTCGTGTGATTTGTTACTCGCGAGTCACTCTCAGGTCAAGAGAAGGTCACGAACGGGTCTTGGCCGGGGCCACCGCGCGCGGTCGGATGATCCGCTCGAGGATTCGGCCGGCGATCAGCCACACCACCGCCGCGAGGCCCCAGTTGGCCAGCGCGTTCTTGGTCAGCGCGGAGTGGGTGTGACCCTTCCAGTGGGCTACGCCGTCGGTGCGCGAGAAGGCACCGAGGTCGAGCTTGTCGGCGGTGTCGACGCAGAACTTGACCAGTCCGTTGTCGAGGTTGGCCTTGAGCGCGATGCACAGGGCCCCCATGGCCAGCACCAGGGCGGCCAGCGCGCAGACGACCCAGACCACCTGCGCGACGCGCGCGCGGACGGCGTTCGCCGCGGCCTTCGCCTGCGCTGTGCGGTGGGGCGAGCGGTCGGGCGAGCCGTCGTCGGCCTGCTCGTCGGCTGAGTCGCCGACGTGCGTGGCATGCCGGGTCATGCGTCGAGGATCGCACAGCGGCGCGCCAGGGCGCAGGAACTCGCCTCACCCGCCCCGTCGTCGCCAGGTGAGCTCAACGGCCCTCGAACTGCGCCTTCCCGGGCCCGTTCTCGACGAACGACGTCATCCCGATCCTGCGGTCCTCGGTGGCGAACAGCGCGGCGAACTGCTGCCGCTCGATTGCCAGCCCGGAGTCCAGGTCGACCTCGCCGCCCTGGTCGATCGACTCCTTGGCCGCGCGCACGGCGTACGTCGCGGCGTGGCGGAACTGTCCCGCCCAGGCGACCGCCTCGGCGTAGACGTCCTCCGCGGGGACGACGCGGTCCACCAGGCCGATCGCGAGCGCCTCGTCGGCCTTGACGAAGCGGCCGGTGAAGATGATGTCCTTCGCCCGGCTGGGCCCGACCAGGCGGGTGAGCCGCTGGGTGCCGCCGGCGCCCGGGATGATCCCGAGCAGGATCTCGGGCTGCCCGATCGCGGCGTCCTCCGCGGCGAAGCGCACGTCGGCGCACAGGGCCAGCTCGCAGCCGCCGCCCAGCGCGTAGCCGGTGATCGCGGCCACGACCGGCTTGGGGATCTTGGCGACGGCGGTGAACGACGACTGCAAGGCACCCGAGCGCTTGACCATGTCGACGTAGGACATGTCGGCCATCTCCTTGATGTCCGCACCGGCGGCGAAGACCTTCTCGCCGCCGTAGATCACCACGGCCTTGACGTCGTCCCGGGCACTCGCCTCCGTCGCGGCCGCCCGGATCTCCTCCTGGACCTGGACGTTGAGCGCGTTCATCTTCGGCCGGTCCAGCCGGATGGTCCCGACCCCGTCGGCGACCTCGAGTCGCACGAACTCCGACATGTCTCCTGCTTTCGTCAGTGGTGGCTGGCTGGCTGGTTGGGTGGAGCGCTCGACGAGCCCGACCGACGCTATCGGACACAATGGCGCGGGTGACCCCTGGAACCTGGCGCCACCCCGGCGAGTCCGTGCCGGTCTGGCCCGGGCGCACCTGGCCGCTGGGTGCGACGTACTCCCCCGAGGCCACGAACTTCGCCGTCCGGGCGCCCGAGGCCACGCAGCTGTGGGTCTGCCTCCTCGACGACGGCGGGCACGAGACCCGGCACGAGCTGACCGAGGTGTCGCTGGGGATCTGGCACGGCGAGATACCGGGCGTGCAGCCCGGCACGCGGTACGGGTTCCGGGCCGAGGGCCCCTGGGCCCCCGAGCTCGGGCTGCGCTTCAACGTCCACAAGCTGCTCCTGGACCCCTACGCCCGGGCCGTGAGCGGAGATCTCGTCGAGCACCCCGCGATCTACGGCTACGACGTGGGGTCCCCGACGGACCCGAGCGACCTCGACTCGGCGGCGTACGTCCCGCACGGGGTCGTGGTCCCTCCAGACGAGTTCGAGTGGGGCGACGACCAGCGTCCCTACACCCGCTGGCGCGACACGGTCGTCTACGAGCTCCACGTCAAGGGGATGACCGCACTGCACGATCGGGTGCCCGAGCACCTGCGCGGCACGTACGCCGGGCTCGCGACGCCCGCGGTACTCGACTACCTGCGCGACCTCGGCGTGACCGCGGTCGAGCTGCTGCCGGTGCACCAGTTCGTCAGCGAGCCTCGAGTCCTGCGGCGCGAGATGAGCAACTACTGGGGCTACAACACGCTCGGCTTCTTCGCCCCGCACGCGGGCTACTCCTCGACCGGCGACCGGGGCGGCCAGGTGCGGGAGTTCAAGGAGATGGTGCGGGCCTTCCACGCCGCCGGGCTCGAGGTGATCCTCGACGTCGTCTACAACCACACCGCCGAGAGCGACGTGAGCGGCCCGACCCTGTCGTTCCGCGGGCTCGACGACCGCGGGTTCTACCACCGCGTGGACGACCGGCAGCCCGGCGATGCCCACCTCCCGCGCCCGAGCGAGGACCGCTACTGGGACATCACCGGATGCGGCAACACCGTCAACGCCTCCGACCCCTTCGCTGTGCGCCTCGTCCTCGACTCGTTGCGCTACTGGACGTCGCAGATGCGCGTCGACGGCTTCCGCTTCGACCTCGCCTCGGCCCTCGCGCGCTCCGGGCGGCACGTCGACATGGCGGCACCCTTGATGCAGGCGATCGGGCAGGACCCCACGCTGCGTCACGTCAAGCTGATCGCGGAGCCGTGGGATGCCTCGCTCGACGGCTACCGGGTCGGCGAGTTCCCGCCTGGCTGGGTGGAGTGGAACGACCAGTACCGCGACACCGTCCGCGACTTCTGGCGTGGACACTCCAGCGGCATCCGGAACCTCGCGACGCGACTGGCCGGATCCTCCGACCTGTACGCCGACGACGGGCGTTCGCCGTACGCCTCGGTCAACTTCGTCACCGCCCACGACGGCTTCACGTTGCGCGACCTCGTCTCCTACGAGACCAAGCACAACGCGGCGAACGGCGAGGACGACCGCGACGGGACCGACGACAACCGGTCGCAGAGCTTCGGCGTGGAGGGCGAGACCGACGACGCCGAGATCGTGGCTCTGCGACGGCGTACCGCGGCGAACCTGCTCGTGACTCTCTGCCTGTCGAACGGCGTACCGATGATCACCGCGGGCGACGAGCGCGGCCGGACCCAGGGCGGCAACAACAACCCCTACGTGCAGGACAACGAGGTCTCCTGGGTCGACTGGTGCGCGGACGACGCCTGGCTCGACGTCTACGACATCACCCGGGCGGCGCTCCGGCTCCGTCGTGAGCACCCGGCGCTGCGCCAGCGGCACTGGTTCGAGGGGCGCCCGACCATCGTCGGCGGCCGCAAGGACCTCACCTGGGTGCATCCCGAGGGCCGCGAGATGACCGGCGACGACTGGGCCGACAACGAGCTCGCCGTGGTCGGGATGCTCGTGACCGGCGACCCGCTGCGCTCCCCCGGCCCACGCGGGGAGCAGGAGTGGGACAGCTCGTTCCTGATCTGGCTGAACGCCGAGGCCGACGCCGTGAAGGTGACGATGCCGTCGGAGGCGTGGGTGCGCGACGGCGAGGTCGTCGTGTCCACCTGTCCCGGGCACCCCGTGGGAACCGCGGTTGCCCCGGGCGAGTCCATGACGGTGGAGGGCCGGACCGTGGTGGTCGTCGGCGAGGTCTGAGTCAGTCCGTCGTTGGGGCTCGACTGACGAGCGCCAGGCCTCGGCGCGCGTAGTCCGGCCACACACGGCACTGCGCGAACGGTAGGGCGACCCAGTCCTTGAACGGTCGACCCGACCCGGACGGGTCGAACAGCTCGGCTCCGTCCAGGTCGAGCGCTTCTTCGTGAGCGGACGTCCCGGCGCCCAACTTCACGGCCAGCATGTCGCCCTTGAGACAGACGAACGCTCGAGCGCCCGACTTCAGCGCGCGCTTGCCGAACATGGCGCCGGCCACGACGCCGGCGTTGGCCAGCTCAGCGGCGATGCGCTCGAACTCGTCGTCGGCACTCATCGAGCACCCACCTGGAAGCCGGGGTTCAGCAGCAGGAGGTACTCCACGGGCGGTCCCTTCGTTCGGGGTCTGGTGTCCCTCGAAACTAGGGACCCCTCCCACCGCCCGGAAAGCCCTCCCCTGCGATTGTCGAGCCCTCGCTCCCGAGGCCCAGGTGCGCTGGTGCTCGTGGGTCGAGGTGCTCACCTCGGACGGAACCGCCATCGATGCCGGTTCGTCCATGTCTTGGTCGGATGCAGCCTGGTCGGATGCAGCCTGGTCGGATGCAGCCTGGTCGGATGCAGCCTGGTCGGATGCAGCCTGGTCGGATGCAGCCTGGTCGGATGCAGCGCTTCCCGGAAGCGCGGCGTTCTAGGGAGGGTGACGGTGTCGCAGGCACAGGAGACCGAGGGGTACGCCGCGCTGGTGGCGGCCCGCGCGCCCGCCCTGCTGCGCCTCGCCGTCATGCTCACCGGCGACCGGAGCGAGGCCGAGGACCTGCTCCAGTCGACGCTCGCCCGCACCCAGCGGCACGCCGCCCGGATCGCCTCGATGGCGGCCCCGGCGGCGTACCTGCGGCGTGCGCTCGTCCACGAGCACGTCTCCGGCATCCGGCGGATCGGGCGGCGGGTGCGGACGACGTCGCTCGAGGGCCACGACGTCGCGGCTGACGCATCCGGATCGCTGGAGCAGCGGGACGAAACCTGGCGCCTGCTCGCCACGCTGCCGCGGCAGCAGCGCGCGGTGCTGGTGCTGCGGTTCTACGAGGACCTGCCCGACCGCGAGATCGCCGAGGCGCTCGGATGTAGCGAGCCCACGGTGCGCTCGAACGCGTCCCGGGCGCTGGCGACGCTGCGCGACCGCCTGGCCACGACCGAGGAGACGACCCCATGACCCCGCTGACCGACGACGAGCTCCGCGACCTGCTGACGGAGACGTTCGCCGCCCACGAGCGGCTGGCCGACCCCGACCGGGCCGTCGCCCTCGCCTCGGCGTCGCGACCTCCGCGGCGGAGCGGACGGATCCTGCTCGCCGCGGCGGCCGCGATCGCTGTGGTGGCCGGTGGCACGACGTACGCCCTGTCGCGCGGTGGTGGGCCGGCAGCCGAGACGACCAGCCCTCCCGCCACGACGCACCGGCCCCCGCTCCCGCCGCTTCAGACCGACGCCGCGAACAAGGCCAAGGCCACCGCCGCGGCGCTCGCCGTGCTCGCGCGCCTTCCCGGCTATCCCGGGGCGCAGCACACCGGACCCATCCCTGCGTTCGGGGACCGGGGGTCGATGACCGCCTCCATGCCCGGCTTCACGATCAGCGAGTACCGCTGGTGGCGGGCACCCGGCTCCGACGCCGCAGCGGTCGCGCGGTGGTACGCGCAGCATCCGCCGAGGGGCTTCTCGAGCGAGAGCGGAGACAGCGTCAACAGCAGCAGCGACGGCACGACCACCGTGTACGGCGTCGACCTCACGCAGCCCGACAGCGGAGGGCTGCCCCCGCGTGGAGTGATGATCGAGGTGCAGACCGTCCGGGTGCCCGGCGGGATCGGCATCCGCGCCGAGGTGCTGTCCGTGTGGCAACCCGCCCGACCGCTCGCGTCGTTCGTCCAGGACGCGACGTCGATCGACGTCGACGTCACCCACACCAGGTTCGGGCGCGTCTCGCACACGAGCCACTCGTCGTTCACCGTGCGCGACCCCGCGAAGGTGCTCGCGGCCGAGGTCGCGTTCGACGGCCTGGAGGGGACCGGGCCGATCGTGGCGAGCTGCCCGGCGATGCGCGACAGCTACCAGGACCGCGTGGTGTTCCACACGCCCACGGGCGACGTGACCGTGACCACGGGAGGGTTCTGCGTCGACATCGGGACGGTGAAACGCGACGGGAAGACCGTGGGTCCGGGCCTCGCCTACGTCTCCGAGCTCCTGGACGAGGTCGGCGCCGCCCACTAGTCAGGTCGGCGAGACAGTGCGGTACGCCGGTGCCACCTGATGACACCCAGGTACCGCACAGTCCGACCTGAGGACTGACGCCTAGGGCAGGGCGACGAGGCCCATCTCGGAGACGGCGGCCAGGACGCTGTGGCGCGGGACGATCCGCACCGTGTAGCCGAAGGCGCCGCCGCGCTTGAGCTGGACCTCGCCGTCGAAGCGGAAGCGTCCGCCGTCGTAGGTGTCGGCCAGCTCGAGCTCGGTGACGGTGGAGTCGACGAGGTCGTCCTCGCCGTCGATGACGCCGTGCACGACCTCGACCGCGACGTCGTCCGGTGTCAGCGACCCCAGCGCCACGAACGCGCGCACGGTCAGCACCGAGCCGACCTCGGGGTTGTCGCCGACACCGTGGCTCTCGACGTGCTCGACGCGGACGTCGCCCCAGCCCGAGCGCACCTGCTTCTTCCAGGCGGCGAGCTCGGTGGCGCCCTTGTAGTCGGAGTTCAGGGCGCGGCCGGTGACCGCGGCCGGGCTGTAGAGCTGGCGGACGTAGTCGCGGACCATCCGGCTCGCGAGGACCTTCGGACCCAGCGACTTCAACGTGTGCCGGACCATCTCGATCCAGCGGCCGGGCACGCCGTCGTGGTCGACGTCGTAGAAGCGCGGCGCGATGTCCTTCTCGATCAGGTCGTAGAGGGCCGCCGCCTCGAGGTCGTCGCGATGGTCGGCGTCCTCGACGCCGTCGGCGGACGGGATCGCCCAGCCGTTGGAGCCGTCGTACCACTCGTCCCACCAGCCGTCGAGGATCGACAGGTTCAGCCCGCCGTTGAGCGCGGCCTTCATCCCGGACGTCCCGCACGCCTCGTAGGGACGCAGGGGGTTGTTCAGCCACACGTCGCAGCCCGGGTAGAGCGGCTGGGCCATGGCGATGTCGTAGTTGGGCAGGAACACGATGCGGTGCCGGACCTCGGGGTCGTCGGCGAAGCGCACGAGCTCCTGGATCAGGCGCTTCCCACCGTCGTCGGCCGGGTGGGACTTGCCGGCGATGATCAGCTGGACCGGGCGCTCCGGGTCGAGCAGCAGTCGCTTGAGCCGCGCGGGGTCGCGCAGCATCAGCGTCAGCCGCTTGTACGACGGCACCCGGCGCGCGAAGCCGATCGTCAGCACGTCGGGGTCGAGGGCCTCCTCGACCCACGTGCAGTCCGCCGCCGGGAAGCCACGCTTGAGACAGGACTTCAGCAGCCGCTGGCGGGCGTCGGCCACCAGCCGCTCACGCAGCTGGCGCTTGACCGCCCAGACCTCCGTGGAGGGCGTCTGGTCGACCGCGGCCCAGAACGAGTCGACCTCGTCGGCGTCCCCGTCTGCGCCGTGTCGCTCGGCCAGGTCGAATACCTCGCGCCCGACCCAGGTCGGCGCGTGGACGCCGTTGGTGATCGACGTGATCGGCACCTCCGCCTCGTCGAACGCCGGCCACAGGCCGTGGAACATCTCGCGGCTGACGTGGCCGTGGAGCTGGGAGACGCCGTTGGCACGCTGCGCGAGGCGGAAGCCCATCACCGCCATGTTGAACACGGTGGAGTCGCCGCCGACGTAGTCCTCGGCGCCGAGGGCGAGGATGCGCTCCAGGGGTACGCCGGACAGCGGGCCGGCGGTGCCGAAGTACTGCTCGACCAGCTCGCGCGAGAAGCGGTCGATGCCCGCGGGCACCGGGGTGTGCGTCGTGAAGACGGTCGAGGCGCGGGAGACCTCCAGGGCCGTCGCGAAGTCGAGCTTCGGACCGCTGTCCTCGACGGTCAGCTCGCGGATGCGCTCGAGCCCGAGGAAGCCGGCGTGCCCCTCGTTGGTGTGGTAGACCTCCGGCTCCGGTGCACCGGTGATCTGCGCGTGCACCCGCAGAGCGCGCACTCCGCCGATGCCGAGCAGGATCTCCTGGCGCAGGCGGTGCTCGGACGAGCCGCCGTAGAGGCGGTCGGTGACGTCGCGGTAGTGGTCGGGGTTGCCCTCCACGTCGGAGTCGAGCAGGAGCAGCGGCACGCGGCCGACCTGGGCCACCCAGATCTTCGCCAGCAGGTCCGGCCCGTCGGGAAGCGCGATCGAGACGGTCGCCCGCACGCCGCTCTCGTCGCGCAGCAGGGTGATCGGCAGCTCGTCGGGGTCGAGCACCGGGTAGGTCTCCAGCTGCCAGCCCTCGCGCGACAGCGACTGCTTGAAGTAGCCGGCGTGGTACAGCAGGCCGACGCCGACCAGCGGGACGCCGAGGTCGCTGGCGGCCTTGAGGTGGTCACCGGCCAGGATGCCGAGACCCCCGGAGTACTGCGGGAGCACGGCGGTGATCCCGAACTCCGGCGAGAAGTACGCGATCCGGGTGGGAGCCTCCGCGCCGGCGCGACGGGCGTACCACCGCTCCCCGCCGAGGTAGGCGTCGAGATCGGCCTTGGCGGCGCCGAGCCGGTCGAGGAAGGCCTGGTCGGTGCCGAGCTGCTCGAGCCGCTCGGGGGTCACCGCCCCCAGCATCCGGACCGGGTCGTGCTTGGTCGCCTCCCAGATCTCCGGGTCGACCTCGGCGAAGACGTCCTGCGTCGGCGGGTGCCACGACCACCTCAGGTTGCCGGCGAGGTCGGACAGGGCCGAGAGAGCCGGAGGAAGGACCGGACGAACAGTGAACCGACGGATGGCGCGCACCCGCCGACGTTAGCGGACGTTCTTGGATCGATCCAAGAGTTCGACCAGAACGGCGCGGCGAAGTACCTCACATGGGTGACGGGAGGGTTCCGAGGGCGTGGAGCGGGGTACGCGTGGTTTCGAGACAGGCGCGGAGCGCCTTCCTCAACCACCGGGCGAGGAGCGCAGGGCACTCTCCTCCACCACCGGGCGAGGCGCCGTCTTGCACCGTGGAGACCGATTCGGAAAGGTGGCAGGCATGGTCGGACGCATCCCCGTCATGGACGTCGCGCCCCTGGTCGACCTCGGTCGACTCCCGGCGAAGGCGACGGCGGGCGAGTCCCTCCCGGTCTCGGCGACCGTGTTCCGCGAGGGGCACGACCGACTGGGCGCGGAGGTCGTGCTCGTCGCGCCGGACGGCTCCCGGCGCGCGCCGGTGCCGATGACGGCGACCGACGTGCCCAGACCGCTACACGGCCTGGGTGACGCCCGACCAGGAGGGTGCCTGGGCGTTCGAGGTCCACGCCTGGTCCGACCCCATCGCCACCTGGGAGCACGACGCGGGGATCAAGATCCCGGCCGGCGTGGACGTCGAGCTGATGTTCACCGAGGGCGCCCTCCTGCTCGACGAGGTGGCCGCCGACCCGGGCCTCGACGCCCACGACCAGGAGGTGGTGGCCGGCGCCGCGTCGGCCGCTCGTGACCTGAGCCGCCCGGTCGAGGCCCGGCTGGCCGCCCTGCAGTCACCCGACCTGCTCACCGTGCTCGCCGCCCACCCGGTCCGGCGTCTGGTCACCGTCGAGGGTCCCTATCCGCTGTACGCCGACCGGGCCCGCGCGCTGTTCGGGAGCTGGTACGAGTTCTTCCCGCGGTCGGAGGGCGCGACGTACGACGAGGAGACCGGTACGACGGTCAGCGGCACCCTCCGGACGGCGGCCGAGCGGCTCGACGCGGTCGCCGCGATGGGCTTCGACGTGATCTACCTCCCGCCCATCCACCCGATCGGCGAGGTCAACCGCAAGGGACCCAACAACACCCTCGACCCCGGTCCGGACGACCCCGGGTCACCGTGGGCGATCGGCAGCAAGGACGGCGGTCACGACGCGGTCCACCCCGACCTCGGCACGCTCGACGACCTCGACGCGTTCGTCGAGCGCGCACGCACGCTCGGGCTCGAGGTGGCCCTCGACCTCGCGCTGCAGTGCGCGCCCGACCACCCGTGGGTGAGTCAGCACCCGGAGTGGTTCACCACCCAGGCCGACGGGACCATCGCCTACGCCGAGAACCCGCCGAAGAAATACCAGGACATCTACCCCCTCAACTTCGACAACGACCCGAAGGGCATCTGCAAGGAGGTGCTGCGGGTCGTCCGGCACTGGATGTCGCACGGCATCCGGATCTTCCGCGTGGACAACCCGCACACGAAGCCGGTCGCCTTCTGGGAGTGGCTGCTGCGTGAGGTGCGCCGCACCGACCCGGACGTGCTGTTCCTCGCCGAGGCCTTCACCCGGCCGGCGATGATGTCGGGCCTCGGGGCGATCGGGTTCCAACAGAGCTACACCTACTTCACGTGGCGCACGGCGAAGTGGGAGCTGGAGGACTACCTCCGCGAGGTCTCGTCGCAGACCGACCACCTGATGCGGCCGAACTTCTTCGTCAACACCCCCGACATCCTGCACGCGTTCCTGCAGTACGGCGGGCCACCGGCGTTCAAGATCCGCGCGGTCCTGGCCGCGACGGGCTCGCCGAGCTGGGGGGTCTACGCCGGCTACGAGCTCTTCGAGCACGTCGCGGTGCGACCGGGCAGCGAGGAGTACCTCGACTCGGAGAAGTACCAGATCCGGGTGCGCGACTGGGCGGCCGCCGAGAAGGAGGGCCGCACGCTCGCGCCGTACCTCACCATGCTCAACGAGGTACGCCGCGCGCACCCGGCGCTGCAGCAGCTGCGGCACCTCGTCGTGCACTCCAGCGACGACGAGAACGTGCTGTGCTTCAGCAAGGGCGTTGACGAGGACCTCGTGATCGTCGTGGTCAACCTCGACCCGCACGCCGCGCGGGAGACGATGGTGCACCTCGACCTGCCGGAGCTCGGGCTCGACTGGCACGACAGCCTCGCGGTCCACGACGAGATCACCGGCGAGGACTGGCACTGGGGCCAGCACAACTACGTCCGGCTCGATCCGTACGTCGAGCCGGCGCACGTCCTGACCGTGCGGAGGACCTCATGAGCCAGGCTCTCGAGGGGCCGACCGACTGGTACCGCACCGCGGTCTTCTACGAGGTCCTGGTCCGCTCCTTCCGCGACTCCAACGCCGACGGCACCGGTGACTTCCAGGGCCTGGTCGAGAAGCTCGACTACCTGCAGTGGCTCGGCGTCGACTGCCTGTGGGTGCCGCCGTTCTTCACCTCGCCGCTGCGAGACGGCGGGTACGACGTGGCCGACTACACCTCGATCCTCCCGGAGTGCGGGACGGTCGACGACTTCCGCGACTTCGTCACCGCGGCGCACGAGCGCGGCATCCGCGTGATCATCGACTTCGTCATGAACCACACCAGCGACGCGCACCCGTGGTTCCAGGCCTCGCGCAGCGACCCCGACGGTCCGTTCGGCGACTTCTACGTGTGGTCCGACACCGACGAGAAGTACGAGGACGCCCGGATCATCTTCGTCGACACCGAGCCGTCGAACTGGACCTGGGACCCGGTCCGCCAGCAGTACTTCTGGCACCGCTTCTTCTCCCACCAGCCGGACCTCAACTTCGACAACCCCCAGGTCCACGAGGCGATGCTGGAGGCGATGTCGTTCTGGCTCGACATGGGCCTGGACGGCTTCCGCCTCGACGCCGTCCCCTACCTCTACGAGCGGCCGGGGACCAACGGGGAGAACCTGCCGGAGACCCACGAGATGCTGCGCAAGGTGCGCCGGTTCGTGGACGAGAACTACCCCGGGCGGGTCCTGCTGGCCGAGGCCAACCAGTGGCCGGCCGACGTCGTCGACTACTTCGGCGGCAAGCGCGACCCCGAGTCCGGCGAGTACGCCGGCGAGGGCGACGAGTGCCACATGTGCTTCCACTTCCCGGTGATGCCGCGCATCTTCATGGCCGTGCGCCGCGAGTCGCGCTTCCCGATCTCGGAGATCATGGAGCAGACGCCGCCCATCCCCGACAACTGCCAGTGGGGCATCTTCCTGCGCAACCACGACGAGCTGACCCTCGAGATGGTCACCGACGAGGACCGCGACTACATGTGGGACGAGTACGCCAAGGACCCCCGCATGAAGGCCAACATCGGCATCCGCCGTCGTCTCGCTCCCCTGCTCGACAACGACGTCAACCGGATGGAGCTGTTCACCGCCCTGCTCCTCTCGCTGCCCGGGAGCCCGGTGCTCTACTACGGCGACGAGATCGGCATGGGCGACAACATCTGGCTCGGCGACCGGGACGGCGTGCGCACCCCGATGCAGTGGACGCCCGACCGCAACGCCGGCTTCTCCTCGGCCACGCCCGGCAAGCTGCACCTGCCCGCGATCCAGGACCCCGTCTACGGCTACCAGAGCGTGAACGTCGAGGCCCAGCTCGAGGACTCCTCGTCACTGCTGCAGTGGACGCGCCGGATGATCCACGCCCGCCGGGGGCACCCGGCGTTCGGGCTCGGCTCGTTCCTGGACCTGGGTGGGACGAACCCCGCCGTCCTGTCCTACGCCCGCGAGAGCACGGCCGAGGGCGAGCACCCCGACGTGATCGTGTGCGTCAACAACCTGTCCCGGTTCGCCCAGCCGGTGGAACTGGACCTGCGGCGGTGGGAGGGCTACGTCCCCGTCGAGCTGCTCGGCGGCGTGCCGTTCCCGAGCATCGGCGAGCTCCCGTATCTGTTGACCCTCGGTGGGTACGGGTTCTACTGGTTCCGGCTCACCGCACCACCGGAGGAGGCTCCCGTCCCGTGACGGACCACACACCGACCGCGACGGCCAGCGACGGCCTCCGCCAGCTCTCGGAGTATCTCGAGGGAGCGCGGTGGTTCGGCGGCAAGGGCCGTGGCGTCCGGGTCACCGCCGTGCACCGCCTGGGCACCGTGGCCGACGAGTCCCCACGGGTCGTGGTCGACCTCCTGGAGGCGACCTACGACGACGGGTCGGTCGAGCTCTACCAGGTGCCGCTCGCGCTCTACACCGACCCCGAGCACCGCCTCGACCACGCCTTCGTCGGCTGGTGGGAGGACCCCGACATCGGCTGGACCCACGCCTACGACGCCGTCCACGACCGCGAGGCGATGGCGGCGTACCTCCGGGCGTTCGCCTTCCCGCCCGACGGCCCGCTCGCGGTTCCACACGCTGGCAGGGACCGAGCTGGACCCGGCCGCGGTGTCCACGCCGTTCTCCGGGGAGCAGTCGAACTCCTCGGTGGCGTTCGGCGAGCAGGCGCTGCTCAAGCTCTTCCGCCGGGTCACCGCCGGGGTCAACCCCGACATCGAGATCCACGAGCAGCTGACGCTGGCCGGGTCGGACACGATCGCCGCGCTGCTGGGGTGGGTGGAGTGCGACGTTCCCGGCACGGGCGTCGTCCAGCTGGGGATGCTGCAGCAGCTGCTCCGTACCGCCAGCGACGGCTGGGAGCTGGCCCTGACCAGCGTGCGCAACCTGTTCGCCGAGGCCGACCTGTACGCCGACGAGGTGGGCGGCGACTTCGCGGCGGAGTCCCAGCGCCTGGGTGAGGCGGTGGCCCACACCCATGCCCTGCTCGCCGAGCACTTCCCCACCGGCACCCGCACGGCCGCCGACCACGCCGAGCTGGCCGCGGCGATGGCGCACCGGCTCGAGGAGGCACTCGCCGTCGTTCCGGAGCTCGAGGAGGTGGCGCCTCGACTGCGCGACCTCTACGCCGCGGTCGGCTCGATCGAGTCCGGTGTCGTGCAACGGGTCCACGGCGACCTGCACCTCGGCCAGACCCTGCGCACGGCCAAGGGCTGGAAGATCGTCGACTTCGAGGGCGAGCCCGCGCGGCCCCTCGCCGAGCGGGTCCTGCCCGACTCCCCCTGGCGCGATGTGGCCGGGATGCTGCGCTCGTTCGACTATGCCCCCCGAGTCACGGCCATGACCGCGCTGACGGCCACGACCGGTGACGAGAACGGCGCCGAGCAGCGCGCCTTCCGCGCCGCCGAGTGGTCGGCGCGCAACCAGGCGGCGTTCCTCGAGGCGTACGCCGGGCGCGACCTGACCGACGACGAGCAGACCCTGCTGGACGCCTACGTCGCCGACAAGGCCGTCTACGAGTGCGTCTACGAGGCCCGCAACCGACCGACCTGGCTCCCGATCCCGCTCTCCGGTCTCACCCCGGATCCCGAGACGAGGCAACCGCGATGAGGCACGTCCCCCCGTCGGAGATCGAGCAACTCACCCGCGGCGAGTACGGCGCGCCGCACAACATCCTCGGGCCGCACCCGGACCGGGACGGGACGACGTTCCGGGCCTACAAGCCCCTGGCCCGCACGGTCACCGTCGTCACCGCCGACGGCACCCGGGTCCCGCTGGAGCACGAGCACGAGGGGGTGTGGGTCGGTCTACTGGAGACCGCGTCGGCCGACGTACCTGACTATCGCCTCGAGGTCGACTACGGCGAGGGCGCCATCACCGTCGACGACCCGTACCGGTTCCTGCCCACGCTGGGCGAGGTCGACCTCCACCTGGTCAACGAGGGCCGGCACGAGCTGCTGTGGACCGTGCTCGGCGCGCGGGTCCACCACTACGCCGCGTCGACGGGCGACGTCACGGGCACGTCGTTCGCGGTCTGGGCTCCCGGCGCGCGCGGCGTTCGTCTCGAGGGCGACTTCAACTCCTGGGACGGGCGCGAGCACCCGATGCGCGAGCTCGGCCAGTCGGGCGTCTGGGAGCTGTTCCTGCCTGACGTGGGGCCGGGCGCCGGCTACAAGTACGTCGTGCTGGGTGCCGACATGGAGTGGCGCGAGAAGGCCGACCCGATGGCGTACTGGGCCGAGACTCCGCCGGCCACCTCCAGCCGGATCTTCGAGTCCTCCCACGTGTGGGGCGACGACGAGTGGATGCAGGCCCGCGCCGGTCGCCAGCCGGTGGCGCAGCCGATGTCGATCTACGAGGTGCACCTGGCCTCGTGGCGCAAGCGGCACGGCAACGTGCTCACGTGGGACCAGCTGGTCGACGAGCTGGTGCCGTACGTCGCCGACCTGGGCTTCAGCCACGTCGAGCTGATGCCGGTGATGCAGCATCCCTTCGGCGGCTCGTGGGGCTACCACGTGACGTCGTACTTCGCGCCCGACGCCCGCTTCGGAGACCCGGACGGCTTCCGCCGCCTCGTCGACGCGTTCCACCAGCACGGGATCGGCGTCCTGCTCGACTGGGTGCCCGGGCACTTCGCGACGGATGCGTGGGCGCTGGCCCGCTTCGACGGCACGCCCCTCTACGAGGACCCCAACCCTCAGCGCGGATGGCACAAGGAGTGGGGCTCCCACATCTTCAACTTCGGCCGGCGCGAGGTGCGCAACTTCCTCTACGCCAACGCGCTGTACTGGCTCGAGGAGTTCCACGCCGACGGCCTGCGCGTGGACGGGGTCGCCTCGATGCTGTACCTCGACTACGCGCGCTCGGACGGCGAGTGGTCCCCCAACGCGCTCGGCGGCAACGAGAACCTCGAGGCCGTCCAGTTCCTGCAGGAGATGAACGCGACCGTCTACAAGCGGGTGCCCGGCGCGACGACGATCGCCGAGGAGTCGACCTCCTGGCCGGGGGTCACCCGCAGCACCGACAGCGACGGTCTCGGCTTCGGCTTCAAGTGGAACATGGGCTGGATGCACGACACGCTCGACTACCTCGCGCGCGAGCCGGTCCACCGCGCGTGGCACCACAACGACCTCACCTTCGGCCTCACCTACGCCTTCAGCGAGAACTTCGTCCTGCCGCTCTCGCACGACGAGGTGGTGCACGGCAAGGGGTCGCTGCTCCGCAAGATGCCCGGCGACCGCTGGCAGCAGCTGGCGAACCTGCGGGCCTACCTCGCCTTCATGTGGGCCCACCCGGGCAAGCAGCTGCTCTTCATGGGCGCCGAGCTCGGCCAGGAGTCGGAGTGGGCCGAGTCGCGCGAGCTGGACTGGTGGCTGCTGGACCACCCGGAGCATCTCGGCGTCCACCGGCTGCTCAAGGACCTCAACCGCGCCTACGCCGACGCCCCGGCGATCTGGTCGCGCGACCACGAGCCGGACTCGTTCCAGTGGATCGACGCCAACGACGCGGGACGCAACGTCTTCTCCTTCATCCGGCGAGGGGCCGACGGCAGCTCGCTCGCCTGCGTCGCGAACTTCTCCGCGGTGCCCCACAGCGACTTCCGGCTCGGACTCCCCGCCGCCGGGCCCTGGCGCGAGGCGGTCAACACCGATGCCGAGAGCTACACCGGCTCCGGCGTCGGCAACCTCGGCTCGGTCACCGCCGTCGAGGGGGAGGCCAACGGGCAGCCCGCCCACGCCACCCTGGTCCTGCCCCCCCTCGCCACCGTCTGGCTGCGCCCCGCCTGACCGTTGACCGGCGTGCCCGTGCCCGACCGTTCAACGGCGCCGACTGACCATGAGAGTGGCCGGAAGGCGCCGTTCGCGCGTCAGAAGGCGCCGTTCAACGGTCAGGAGGCGCCGTTCAACGGTCAGAAGGCGCCGGTCAACATTGGTCGGGGTACAGGACCTCGTAGGGTCTGGTGGGTGACCGACCAGCGCCTCGAGCTCTCCGACGGGGTGGTCACCCTGCGGCCGTTCGACGAGCGGGACATCGAGGCCCACGTCGCGGGCGACGACGACGAGATCCGGCTCTGGTTCGGTGCGCCCGGGCCGACGACACGCGACCACATGCACGAGGTGGTCGAGCGCTGGCGCCGCGAACGCGAGGCCGGCACCCGACTGACCTTCGCCGTCATCCACGACGGCGCCACGGTCGGGGTCGTCGAGGCGCGCCCCGAGGGCGAGACCGCGGGACTGTCGTGGACCGTGTACGCCGGCGAGCGAGGCAAGGGCTACGCCACCCGGGCCGCGCGGCTGCTCGTCGACCACGCCTTCTCGCAGCTCGGAATTCGCCGGGTCGAGGCCGAGGTCGATCCGCGCAACGGCGCCTCGCAGCGGGTGGCGACCCGGACCGGGCTGCGGCGCGAGGGCGTCCGACGCATGGAGCCCGGGATGGCCGACCGGGACGACGCGACCGGGATGGTGGTCTACGCGCGGCTCGCGTCCGACCCTCCGACCAGCGAGCCCGAAGGGTTCCGGGCCCTGCTCAACTCGTTCCTCCCGCGCAAGCGCGCGATCAGCCAGCTGCTCGTGCGCGACGGCGACGGACGGGTCCTGCTGTGCCGCCTGACCTACAAGAACGACTGGGACCTGCCGGGAGGCGTCGTCGAGGTCGGCGAGTCCCCGCAGCTCGCGGCCGGCCGGGAGATCCGGGAGGAGCTCGCCCTCGACATCGACGCCGGGCGTCTCCTTCTCACCGACTGGCTGCCGCCCTGGAGCGGCTGGGACGACGCGCTCTGCCTGGTCTTCGACGGCGGTGAGCACGACGCGTCGATCACCGACGGCATCGTCAAGGAGGCCCGCGAGATCCGTGCGGCCGAGTTCGTGACCGTCGAGCAGGTGCGGGAGCGCTGCGCCGACTTCACCGCCAGACGGATCGAGTCCGCGTTGGGCAACCTACGCGCCGGCGGCGGTCCGTCGTACGTCGAGAGCGGCGGCCGTTCGGACAGGTGATGACGACTTCGCTCCCGACACGAGAGGATGCGGCATGACCTACGTCTACGACTTCACCGAGGGCGACAAGGACCAGAAGGAGCTGCTCGGCGGCAAGGGCGCCAACCTCGCCGAGATGACCAACCTGGGCCTGCCGGTGCCGCACGGGTTCACCATCTCGACCGAGGCGTGCCGCGCGTTCCTCGAGGCCGGCGACGTCCCCGCGGGCCTCGACGACGAGATCGACGCCCACCTGGAGTCGCTGGAGAAGGAGATGGGACGCCGCCTCGGCGACGCCCACGACCCGCTGCTGGTCAGCGTGCGGTCCGGTGCAGCGGTCTCGATGCCCGGCATGATGGAGACCGTCCTCAACGTCGGCCTCAACGACGAGTCGGTCCACGGCCTCGCCGAGCAGAGCCAGAACGAGCGCTTCGCGATGGACTCCTACCGCCGGCTGTTGCAGATGTTCGGCTCGACGGTCCTCGGCATCGAGTCCGAGGTGTTCTCCCACGCGCTCGACCGGCTCAAGAAGGACCGCGGCACGACCTCCGACACCGACCTGGGGACCGACGACCTGCGCGGGCTGGTCGACACCTTCAAGGGCGCCATCCGGGAGCACGCCGGCCGCGACTTCCCCCAGGATCCGCGCGAGCAGCTCGAGCTGGCGATGCGGGCGGTCTTCGAGTCGTGGAACACCGAGCGAGCCGTCCTCTACCGCCGCCAGGAGCGCATCGCGGAAGGCCTGGGCACGGCGGTCAACGTGCAGGCGATGGTGTTCGGCAACCGCGGAGACGACTCCGGCTCGGGAGTCGCGTTCACTCGCGACCCGGCGTCCGGCAACCAGGGTGTCTACGGCGACTACCTGCAGAACGCCCAGGGCGAGGACGTCGTCGCCGGCATCCGCAACACCGTGTCCCTGGCCGACATGGAGCAGATCGACAAGAAGTCCTACGACGACCTGCTGGGCATCATGAACACCCTCGAGAAGCACTACCGCGACATGTGCGACATCGAGTTCACCGTCGAGCGCGGCAAGCTCTGGATGCTGCAGACGCGGGTCGGCAAGCGGACCCCCGAGGCGGCGTTCCGGATCGGCAGGCACATGACCGACGAGGGCCTGATCGACGCCGACGAGACCCTCCGGCGGGTCACCGGCGCCCAGCTGGCGCAGCTGATGTTCCCCCGGTTCGACGAGAAGGCCGAGCGCACCAGGATCGCGCAGGGCATGAACGCCTCCCCGGGTGCGGCCGTCGGCAAGGCCGTCTTCGACTCCGACACCGCCGTCGAGTGGGCCGAGCGCGGCGAGGACGTGATCCTGGTGCGCAAGGAGACCAACCCCGACGACCTGCGCGGCATGGTCGCCGCGAAGGGCATCCTCACCAGCCGCGGCGGCAAGACCTCGCACGCCGCGGTCGTGGCCCGCGGCATGGGCCGCACCTGCGTGTGCGGCGTCGAGTCGCTCGACGTCAACTCCAAGAAGAAGCGCGCCAAGGTCCGCGGAGGCGAGCCGATCCGCGAGGGCGACGTGATCTCGATCGACGGTTCCACCGGCGAGGTCTTCCTCGGCGCGGTGCCGGTCGCCGACTCGCTGGTGATGCGCTATCTCGAGGGCGAGCACCTCGACGAGGACCTCGTCAACTCCGTCGACCGGGTGATGACGCGCGCCGACGACGTACGCCGACTCCGGGTCCGCGCCAACGCCGACACCCCGGAGGACGCCGCCCGCGCACGCCGGTTCGGAGCCGAGGGAATCGGCCTGTGCCGCACCGAGCACATGTTCCTGGGCGAGCGGCGTCAGCTCGTGGAGAACCTCATCATCGCCTCGGACGCGTCCGGGCAGGAGGCCGCGCTCGCGGAGCTGCTCCCGCTCCAGCGTGACGACTTCCGTGGGATCCTGGAGGCGATGGACGGGCTGCCGGTCACGATCCGCCTCATCGACCCCCCGCTGCACGAGTTCCTGCCCGACTACACCGAGCTGTCGGTCAAGGTCGCCCTCGACGAGGAGCAGGACGACCTCGACGAGCACGACCAGCTCCTGCTCGAGGCGGTCAAGCGACTGCACGAGCAGAACCCGATGCTCGGCCTGCGCGGCGTCCGACTCGGCATCGTGATCCCGGGGCTGTTCAAGATGCAGGTGCGCGCGATCCTCGAGGCCGCGGCCGACCGGCTCGACGCAGGTGGCCACCCGCAACCGGAGATCATGATCCCCCTCGTCGCCTCGGTGACCGAGCTCGACCTGGTCAGGGGCCAGATCGCCGAGGTGGCCCGCGACGTGGAGCGGGAGCGCGGCACGTCCGTGCCGCACAAGGTCGGCACCATGATCGAGCTGCCACGTGCTGCGGTGACCGCGAACGAGATCGCGAAGTCCGCGGAGTTCTTCTCGTTCGGCACCAACGACCTCACCCAGATGACCTGGGGGTTCTCCCGCGACGACGTGGAGGCGTCGTTCTTCAGCCGCTATCTCGACCACGGCATCTTCCAGGTGAGCCCGTTCGAGTCGCTGGACGTCGACGGCGTGGGCCGGCTGGTCCGGCACGCGGCACGGCTCGGTCGCCAGGCGAACGCCGACCTGCACCTCGGCGTCTGCGGCGAGCACGGCGGCGACCCGGCGTCGATCCACTTCTTCGACGAGGTCGGGCTGGACTACGTCTCCTGCTCGCCGTTCCGCGTCCCGGTGGCCCGTCTCGAGGCCGGTCGCTCAGCGCTCGGGAAGGCCACCGACGCCACCGCCTGACCTCAGCTGAAGGGCCACCCCTGCTGCATGGGCTGGTCGACCCCCGGCTCGATGTAGTGCTCGGTCCCGAAGGCCATCGCGAACACCTCGTCCGACATCCCCAGGAACTCCTCGATGTCGGTCGCCTGCGAGCGATGGGCCTCCATCGACGCCCGCCTCCGGTCGAGGTACGCCGACACGTCCACCTGCCAGGTGATCGCCGACTCGGGCTCGCCGAGGGGGTTGCCGTCGTCCATCGGGTCGTCGGGGTTCCAGTCGGGTACGACGCCCGCAGCGGCGCTGGCCTCGAAGGCGCGCCGGATGGCGTCGCGGTTCATGGTCGACTCCAGCAGCCGAGGCCGACGCCGGGCCAGCGGAGCCGCCGCGTGCACGAGTCGGTTGACCTTCACGTGGTCGGGGTGCCCGTAGCCGCCGTGCCAGTCGTAGCCGACCAGCACGTCGGCCTCCTCCTCGTCGAGGACGTCCGCGAGCCGACGCGCGGCCTCGTCGAGGTCGGCCCGGAAGAAGGACCCCTCCCTGGTGGTTCTGCTCCCATCCCGTCATGCCCGAGTCGGCGTAGCCGAGCCACACGATCCGCGCCAGCCCGATCGCCGTCGCCGACGCCTCCGCCTCACGACGTCGGTGGTCGGCGACCGTCTCGCCGGGCACGGCGTCGGCCGCGGTCTCGCCGTGCTCGCCGTTGGTCGCGAACACCACGACCACGCGGTTGCCCTCGGCCGCGGCCCGTGCCATCGCCCCGGACGTCTGGGACGCCTCGTCGTCGGGATGGGCGTGGGTGAAGACGATCGTGCTCACGACCGGCCTCAGAACAACGCCGACGCGAGGTTCTGCCGACCGCGCAGCACCCGCTGGTCGTCGTTGCCCACGGCGGCGAATAGGCCGATGAGGTGCTCACGGGCCTGGTTGCGCTCGTCGCCGGCTGAACGGCGGACCAGGTCGACCAACCGGTCGAACGCGGCGTCCACGTCGCCGTCGAGCAGGTCGAGGTCGGCGGCCAGCGTCTGCAGCCCCCACGTCGTCGGGACTCGCCGCCGCAGCCGCCCGAGCCGCGTCCGCGTCGACTCCGACAGTGCGCTGCAGCACGCGCGCCATCGCCAGGCCGCCGGCGGCCTCGACGTCCGCGGGGTTGGCCTCGACGAGGCGCTGGTACTCCGTCACGGCCGCGTCGACGTCACCCGTGACGAGTGCCTCCTCGGCCGCCGCGAACCGCGGGTCGGGCTGGGGCTCGCCGTCCTCGGCGTCGGTGGCTCCGGCGTGCGAGAGCGGCTGGTGTCGCGAGGTGATGCCCTGCGCGGTGAGCCCCTGGGCGAGCTGGTTGAGCAAGGTGTCGATCTCGTCGCGCCGCAGCACGCCGGGGATCGGCTGCGCCGCCGGCCGGCCGTCCAGGATCACCATCAGCAGGGGCACCTGGGGGATCTGCAGGCTCGCCGCGATCGACGGAGCCGCGTCGATGTCGACCAGACCCGCCAGGAACCGCCCGTCGTAGGCCTCGATCGCCGCGGCGACCTCACCGGCGTACGTCGTGCTCTCGGGCGCCCGGCTCGGCGAGTAGAACACCAGCACCACCGGAGCGGTGACCGAGGACTCCAGGAGCGTCTGGAGGCTCTGCTCCGTCACGTCGACGGTGTACGCCGAGCCCCCCGCCGCCGCGGGGTGGGCAGCGCTCGCGGCTGCGGCAGGGCCGGGTCCCTGGAGTCCCGACAGGTCCACGGCGCCCCGGGCGGCTGAACGGCTGCTGCGTCATGCCGGCCATCCTAGGGAGCCGAGCCGGTCGAGGTCCAGAACCGAGCCGGCTCGCGGTACTCGCCCCACTCGGCCCGTAGCACGTCGCAGATCTCGCCGAGGGTCGCCTCGGCGCCGGCACGCGTCGAGCATCGGCCGGATCATGTTGTCTCGGTCGCGGCCGACCTCGACCAGTCCGGACCAGCGCGGCCTGCGACCGCGGCGTCGTCACGCGCCGTACGCCGCTCGGCCAGAGCGCGCGACCTGCTCGACGCTCGACCTCGTGGGAGACGCGCAGGATCTCCAGGTCGTCGGTGACCGAGTCGGTGTGGACGTTGACGCCGACGATCTTCTTGTCGCCCTTCTCCAGCGCGGTCTGGTACTGGAACGCCGCCTCGGCGATCTCGGACATGAACCAGCCCTCCTCGATGCCGCGCAGGAGGCCCTGGTGAGGGCTCACCGGGGGGTGCGGTGGCCAGGCCCCGGCATCGGCGTGGCGACTCGCCGCCCATCGCGAGGATCCGGTCGAAGATCGCATTCGGCCTCCGCCTCGATCTGGTCGGTGAGCGCCTCGACGTACCACGAGCCGCCGAGCGGGTCGGCGACGTTGAGCGACGCCCGGTCTCCTCCATGATCACCTGCTGGGTGCGCAGCGCGATCTCGGCGGCCTGCTCGCGTCGGCAGCGCCAGCGTCTCGTCGAGGGCGTTGGTGTGCAGCGAGTTGGTGCCGCCGAGCACGGCCGAGAGCGCCTCGATGCGCGGTGCGCACGACGTTGTTGTACGGCTGCTGGGCGGTCAGCGACACGCCGGCGGTCTGGGTGTGGAACCGCAGCCACTGCGCCTTGTCGGTCGTGGCGCCGTAGACGTCGCGCATCCAGCGCGCCCAGATCCGGCGCGCGGCGCGGAACTTGGCGATCTCCTCGAAGAAGTCGACGTGGGCGTCGAAGAAGAACGACAGCCCGGGCGCGAACACGTCGACGTCGAGCCCGCGGCTGAGTCCGAGCTCGACGTACCCGAAGCCGTCGGCGAGGGTGAACGCGAGCTCCTGCGCGGCCGTCGAGCCGGCCTCGCGGATGTGGTAGCCGGAGACCGAGAGCGGCTTGTAGGCCGGGATGTCCGTCGGCGCAGTACTCCATCAGGTCGCCGATCAGCCGCAGGTGCGGCTCCGGGCGCGAACAGCCACTCCTTCTGCGCGATGTACTCCTTGAAGATGTCGGTCTGCAGCGTGCCGTTGAGCTGGGCGAGGTCGGCGCCCTGGCGCTCGGCGGCGACGAGGTACATGCAGAAGACCGGCACCGCCGGGCCGCTGATCGTCATCGAGGTGGTGACGTCCTCGAGGTCGATGCCGTCGAACAGCACGTCCATGTCGGCGGCCGAGTCGATCGCGACGCCGCAGTGCCCGACCTCGCCGAAGCGATTCGGGTCGTCGGAGTCGCGGCCCATCAGAGTCGGCATGTCGAACGCCACGCTGAGAGCCCGCCGCCGCCGCGCGCCAGGATCATCCGGTAGCGCTCGTTGGTCTGCTGCGGCGTTGCCGAACCCCGCGAACTGACGGATCGTCCACGTCCGGCCGCGGTAGCCGGTCGGATGAGGCCGCGGGTGAAGGGGTACTCGCCGGGCCACTGTCCCTCTTCCTCGGACGTCGCGGGGCCGTACGCCGGCTCGACGTGCATCCCCGACAGGGTCGTGAAGTCCGCGTCGCGCACCCGCGAGCGATCGTATCGGTCCTGCCAGCGGCTGCGAGGCGTCGTCCATGTCACAAATAGTAGGACGTCCTACTAGTTTCTCCTAACGACGGTCCAGCGCTCAGCGGCGCCAGCGGTGGACCTGCCCGTCGCGGACCTCGACCCCGGTCGGCGGTCTGGGCGTGGGATGACCCCGGAGGTGGTCGAGCACCACATTGCGACCACGCAGCGAGACGTCTCCGTCCTGGAAGCGGACGTACGGGTGCAGCCAGCGGCCGTACGTCGTGCCAGCGCTGCCGGTCGATCAGGGCCCAGACCTGCGCCACCGGCTCGGGCTGGTCTGGGAGATCGTGCAGCATCGCCGGCGTGCACATCCGCCATGCGTCGATCACGAGCTCGCGCATCTCCGCGCCGTCGAGGCGGTCGAGGTGGGCGCAGACCCAGTGGTACCGCAGGTCGGTGGCGCCCGGGAGGTAGAACGTCTCCGGATCGGCGGCCACCAGGCCGTCCCGCTCAGCCTTGGGGAAGCCGAAGCCCATCTCGCGCTCGTCACGCGAGAAGGCGACGAAGACGATCTGCCCCACCCGGTACTTCGCCCGGCCGCGCACCTCCACCTCGTAGGCGCGCGGCAGCGCCGAGGCCACCTGACGGACGTCGTCGGAGGTGACCACCTGCTAGAAGTCCCCCGCCGCCCGGCGGATCGGACGAAGCAGCTCGGAGAGCTCCTCAAGCCGATCGTCGGACAGCGACCCGAGGGCGAAGTCGGCCCCCACGAGATCGGCGGTGGCGAGCTCGACGAGCGCGCGTCCGACGTCGGTCACCTCCGCCAGGACCGCTCGCCCGTCGTCGGGGTGCGGACGCCGGACGACCAGACCGTCGGCCTCCAGCCGCTGGACCGTGGAGGTGATCGAGGTCGGGTGCACCTGCAGTCGCTCCCCCATCTTGCCCATCGGCAGCGAGCCGCGGGAGGAGAAGCACAGCAGCACGAGCGCCTCGTACCGGGCGAAGGTCAGCCCGTGCGGCCTGAGGATCCCGTCGAGCCGGCCGAGCACCAGCTGCTGAACCCGCATCAGCGACGTCACGGCGTGCATCGCGGGCACGGCGTCCCAGCGCTGCCCCCATTGCCGGGCGGCCTCGTCGATCGGGTCGAACGGAAGCCGTGGCATGCCAGGAGACTAGTCATCCCATTTGATTCCAACGGATTGATCAATCTATTGTAACTATTCATGAGCACCGCCCCCACCAGTACCGCCGTCGCGGCGGACCTGCACCTCGTCGTCGGCCGGATCGCCCGCGCCCTGCGTCAGGCCCACACCGTCGGCGACCTCACGCACTCCGAGGCCTCGACCCTCGCCCGGCTCGACCGCGGCGGACCGGCGTCCCCGGGGATGCTGGCCGACGAGGAGCGGGTCAGCCCCCAGGCGATCGCGACGACGCTCGCCTCCCTGGAGGCCAAGAACTACGTCGTGCGTAGTCCCGACCCCGGCGACGGGAGACGCGCGATCGTGAGCCTGACCGACGAGGGCGCCGAGGTACGCCGCGACCGGCGTACCGAGAGCGCCCGGCGGCTCGAGTCCGGGCTGCGCGACGTCCTCGACGCCGATGAGCTGGCCGTGCTCTCCGCCGCCATCCCGCTGCTGGACCGCCTGGCGGAGGCGCTGTGACCCAGGACCACCGCCACGACGACGGCTACAAGTGGGTCGCCCTCTCGAACACCACTCTCGGCATCCTGATCGCCACGATCGACGGGTCGATCGTGATCATCGCGATGCCCGCGATCTTCCGGGGCATCGGGTTGGACCCGCTGGCGCCGGGCAACATCGGCTACCTCCTGTGGATGATCCTCGGCTACCTCCTGGTCTCCGCGGTGCTCGTGGTCTCGGTCGGCCGGTTGGGCGACATCTTCGGCCGGGTGCGGATGTACAACGCCGGGTTCGCCGTGTTCGCCGGCGCCAGCGTCTGCCTGTCGGTCGATCCCTTCCATGCCCGGGCCGGGGCGCTGTGGCTGATCGGGTGGCGCGTCGTGCAGGCCACGGGTGGCGCGATGCTGACCGGCAACTCGGCAGCGATCCTGACCGACGCGTTCCCGTCCGAGCAGCGCGGGATGGCCCTCGGCATCAACCAGATCACCGGTCTCGCGGGTCAGTTCCTGGGACTTCTGCTGGGCGGGCTCCTCGCGACGTGGGACTGGCGCGCGGTGTTCTGGGTGAGCGTGCCGATCGGGATCGTCGGGACCGCGTGGTCCTACCGCAGCCTCCGCGAGATCGGGTCCCGGTCGCGTGCCCGGGTCGACATCCTCGGCACGGTGACGTTCACCGCGGGGCTCGGCCTGGTCCTGACTGCGCTCACCTACGGCATCCAGCCCTACGGCGGACACGCGACCGGGTGGACCAGCCCGCGCGTACTCGGCGGACTGGCGCTCGGTGTGCTGCTGCTCGGGGCGTTCGCATTCGTGGAGTCCCGGGTCGCGGCGCCGATGTTCCGGCTAGGGCTGTTCCGTTCGCGGGCCTTCGTGGCCGGCAACCTCGCCGCGCTGCTGACGGCCGTCGCACGCGGAGGCCTGCAGTTCATGCTGATCATCTGGCTGCAGGGCATCTGGCTGCCGCTGCACGGCTACTCCTTCGAGGACACCCCGCTGTGGGCCGGCATCTACATGCTGCCCCTGACCTGCGGCTTCCTGGTCGCCGGGCCCGTCTCGGGATACCTCTCCGATCGCTTCGGCGCCCGACTGTTCTCCACCACCGGGCTGCTGCTGGTGGCGACGTCGTTCGTCGGCCTGATGTCGATCCCGGTCGACTTCGACTACCCGGTCTTCGCCGGCCTGCTCCTGCTCAGCGGCCTCGGGCAGGGGATGTTCTCGGCACCCAACACGGCCGCGATCATGGGCAGCGTCGCCCCGGGCGAGCGAGGTGTCGCCTCGGGGATGCGCTCGACGCTGCAGAACTCGGGGACCGCCCTGTCGATCGGCGTGTTCTTCTCGCTGATGATCGCCGGCCTCGCCTCGTCGCTGCCCGCCCAGCTCTCCAGCGGCCTCCAGGAACACGGCGTACCCGCGCACCAGGCGCAGCAGGTCGCGGGGCTGCCACCGGTGAGCACGCTGTTCGCGACGTTCCTCGGCAACAACCCGGTCCAGCACCTGCTAGGCGGCACCATGGCGAACCTCTCCCCAGCGGACGCCGCGACCCTGACCGGCCACGAGTTCTTCCCACGTCTGGTCGCGGGGCCGTTCCACCACGGGCTCACGATCGTCTTCACCGCGGCTGCGGTGATGTCGCTGGTCGCAGCGCTCGCCTCGCTCGCCCGGGGCCGCCACGAGCGGGCCCGGCCTCAGAGCTCGGCGAGCAAGGTCTCCGCGGCGGCGTAGGGGTCGATGGACCCGGCGGCCACCTGGCCGGCCAGGTCGTCGAGCTCGGACCGGCCGTGGACATCCCCCCAGCGCTCGCGCAGCGCGGTCAGGGCGATCGCCTCGATCTCGTCGCGCGCCCGCCGGGTACGCCGTGCGGCGAGCTCGCCCGAGGACTCCAACCAGGCGTGATGCCGGGCGATCTCGGCGGCCACCTCGTCGAGGCCCTCGGCCCGCGAGGCGACCGTCTTGACGATCGGCGGCCTCCAGGAGCCGTCGGGCCGCTCGGCCAGGGCCAGCATCGAGCGGAGGTCGCGCCGGAGGGTGTCGGCGCCGTCGCGGTCGGCCTTGTTGATCACGTAGAGGTCACCGATCTCCAAGATGCCGGCCTTCGCGGCCTGGATCCCGTCGCCCATCCCGGGCGCCAGCAGCACCAGCGTGGTGTCGGCGAGCCCGGCGATCTCCACCTCGCTCTGACCCACCCCGACGGTCTCGATCAGGATGTCGTCGCAGCCCGCGGCGTCGAGCACCCGGATCGCCTGCGGGGTGCTCCAGGCGAGTCCCCCGAGGTGTCCTCGCGAGGCCATCGACCGGATGTAGACCTCGCGGTCGAGGGCGTGATCCTGCATGCGCACGCGGTCTCCGAGCAGCGCCCCGCCGGAGAACGGCGACGACGGGTCGACCGCGAGCACGCCGACGCGCCGTCCGGCGCCGCGCAGCTCGGTCACCAGAGCCGAGGTGGACGTCGACTTGCCGACGCCCGGTGCACCGGTGATGCCGATGACCCGCGCGTGGCCGACGTGCGGCGCCAGGGCCGCCGTCACCTCGCGTAGGAGCGGTGAGGCGTCCTCGACCAGGGAGATCAGCCGCGCGACCGCACGCGGGTCACCCTCGCGGGCACGGGTGACCAGGTCGGCGACGTCGCCGGTGTCGCGACGTCCCACCTCAGGCCGGGACGCGGACGATCAGGGCGTCGCCCTGGCCACCGCCGCCACACAGCGCGGCGCAGCCGACGCCGCCGCCACGGCGCTTCAGCTCCAGGGCGAGGTGCAGCACGATCCGGGTGCCGGACATCCCCACCGGGTGGCCCAGCGCGATCGCCCCGCCGTTGACGTTGACCTTGGACTCGTCCAGGCCCAGCTCGCGCGTCGAGTCGATGCCGACCGCCGCGAACGCCTCGTTGAACTCCACCAGGTCGAGGTCGGCAGGGCTGATGCCCTCCTTCTCGCAGGCCTTGCGCGTGGCGTTCGCGGGCTGGAGCTGCAGCGTCGAGTCGGGGCCGGCGACCATGCCGTGCGCGCCGACCTCGGCCAGCCACTCCAGGCCGAGCTCCTCGGCCTTGGCCTTGCTCATGACCACGACGGCGGCGGCGCCGTCGGAGATCTGGGACGCGGAGCCGGCGGTGATCGTGCCGTCCTTGCTGAACGCCGGCCGGAGCGCGGACAGCGACTCGACCGTCGTGTCGCCGCGGACGCCCTCGTCCTGGGAGACCACGATCGGGTCGCCCTTGCGCTGCGGGATCGAGACCGGGACGACCTCGTCGTCGAAGACGCCGTTCTTCCAAGCGGCCGCGGCCTTCTGGTGCGACGCGGCGGCGAAGGCGTCCTGCTCCTCGCGGCTCAGCTCGCTGTGCGCGGCGTTGTAGTCCTCCGTCAGCTTGCCCATCGCCTGGGCCGTCGCCTGGTCCCACAGGGCGTCGTAGGCCATGGAGTCGACCAGGGTCACGTCGCCGTACTTGAAGCCCTCGCGCGACTTGGGCAGCAGGTGCGGGGCGTTGGTCATCGACTCCATGCCTCCGGCCACGATGATCTCGGCCTCACCGGCGCGGATCAGCTGGTCGGCCGTGGCGATCGCGTTCAGCCCGGACAGGCACACCTTGTTGATCGTGATCGACGGCAGCGACAGCGGCAGGCCCGCGTGGATGCCGGCAGTGCGGGCGGGGTTCTGCCCGGCCCCGGCGAGGATGACCTGGCCCATGATCAGGTAGTCGACCTGGTCGCCGGCCACCCCGGACCTGTCCAGCGCGGCCTTGATGGCGGCCCCGCCCAGCTCGGCGGCGGACATCGACTTCAGGCCGCCCAGCAGGCGACCGATCGGCGTACGCGCACCGGCGACGATGACGGTTCCGGACATGAGGGGTGCCTCCCACCAGCAGACGAACGTTCGCCCTCGACGATACCGACCGGTGTGGTCGGGCCGCGAGCGCGGACGATCTGCTCCGCTGAGGAAAACCTCACACGGCTCCCGGTCGTGACGTCGTGGCCGGCGTACGACGATGGGCGCATGACCTCAGGCACCTCAGGCATCGGCGTCCCGCAGCACCTGCTGATCGGCATCGACCACGTCGGCATCGCCGTACCCGATCTCGACGAGGCCATGGCGTTCTACCGCGACACCTTCGGCCTGGAGACGGTGCACGAGGAGACCAACGAGGAGCAGGGCGTGCGCGAGGCGATGGTGCGGGTCGGCGACGACCGTGCCGGGGCGATGCTGCAGCTGCTGGCGCCCGTCGACGAGAACTCGACGATCGCGAAGTTCCTCGACCGCAACGGCCCGGGGCTCCAGCAGCTGGCCTATCGCGTGAGCGACCTCGAGGCCGTCTCGTCCGCCCTGCGCGCCCGCGGCCTGCGCCTGCTGTACGACGCTCCGCGCCGCGGGACGGCCGGGTCGCTGGTCAACTTCGTGCACCCCAAGGACGCCGGCGGCGTGCTCGTCGAGCTGGTCGAGCCCGCGTCTCCGGCCTGAGAGGTAGCGTCGGGCCATGACCAGTGCGCTGACACCCGACCAGCTCGAACGCTTCGCCAAGCGGGTCGAGGCCGACCCGACCGCGCGGATGCTGCAGAACGCCCTCACCGGTACCGACGTCGACAAGGTCGTCCAGGACCACGCGCGCACCCTGTCGGTGCCGCGGTCGATGAGCCACCACCTCGACGACTGGGAGGCCACCGACCAGAAGCAGTCGGGCCGCTGCTGGATGTTCGCGGGCCTCAACCTCCTGCGCGTCGGCACCGCCGCGAAGCTCGGCGTCAAGGAGTTCGAGTTCTCCCAGAGCTACCTCCAGTTCTGGGACAAGCTGGAGAAGGCCAACCACTGGCTGGAGTCGATCCTCGCCACGGCCGACCTCGACGTCGACGACCGCACCGTGGCGCACCTGATGACAGACCCGGCCGAGGACGGCGGCCAGTGGAACATGTTCCTCGCGCTGGTCGACAAGCACGGGCTGGTCCCCAAGGAGGTCATGCCCGAGACGCACTCGTCGTCGAAGACCCACAAGCTCAACCGCGACCTGTCCGGGCTCCTGCGCCGCGCCGCGAGCGACCTGCGGCGGCAGCACGCCGAGGGCGCCTCCGCCGAGGATCTGGCCGAGGCCAAGGAGGCCGTGCTGGCGTCGGTGCACCGGATGCTCTCGCTGCACCTCGGCACGCCGCCCACGTCGTTCGTGTGGCAGTGGCGCGACTCCGACAAGGTCTTCCACCGTGACGGCGAGCTGACCCCGCGCGAGTTCGTCGAGCGCTACGTCACCCTGCCCATCGACGAGTACGTCTGCATCGTCCACGACCCGCGGCCGAGCAGCCCCTTCGGCCGCACCTTCACCGTCGAGCACCTCGGGAACGTCGTCGGCGCCCCGCAGGTGGTCTACCTCAACGTCGAGATGCCGTTGATCAAGCGGCTCGCCGCCGAGGCGATCGCCGGCTCCGCCGACCGCCCCGCCGAGGCGGTGTGGTTCGGCTGCGACGTCGACCAGATGCTCGACGGCGAGCTGGGCCTGTGGCACGCCTCGCTGTTCGACTACGACGAGCTCTACGCCACCGGGAGCCTCGCCCCGGCGCTGGACAAGGCCGAGCGGCTGCACCACCACGGCACCGCGATGACCCACGCCATGCTGCTCACCGGCGTGAACCTCGTGGAGGGACCAGACGACACCCAGGTGCCGACCCGCTGGCGGGTGGAGAACTCCTGGGGCACCGAGAAGGCCGACAAGGGCTTCTGGACGATGGACGACTCGTGGTTCGACGAGTTCGTCTTCGAGATCGCCGTCCCGCGCTCGGCGCTGCCCGAGGAGCTCCGGGAGGCGCTCGACCAGGAGCCGATCGTGCTGCCCGCCTGGGACCCGATGGGCGCGCTCGCCCGGGGCTGAGGCCGAGGGGTGAGACCCGTCGTGAGAGGTGGGTCTCACCCGCGGCACACCGCCGTCGGGCGCCACTAAGGTGCCGAGCACTCGCCCCCGACGTAGGAGACGAACGTGCAGCAGATCCTCGAGGCCATCTCGTCCGGCACCGCGAGCGCGGAGGACCTCGCCGCCCTGCCGGTCCCGGACACCTACCGCGCCGCCACCGTGCGCCGCGACGAGGTGGACATGTTCGACGGCCTGGACTCCGCCGACAAGGACCCGCGCCGTTCCCTCCACATCGACGAGGTGGCGCTGCCCGAGCTGGGTCCCGGCGAGGCCCTGGTGGCCGTGATGGCCAGCGCCATCAACTACAACACGGTGTGGACCTCGATCTTCGAGCCGGTCTCGACGTTCTCCTTCCTCGAGCGCTACGGCCGCATCAGCCCGCTGGCCAAGCGGCACGACCTGCCGTACCACGTCGTCGGCTCGGACCTGGCGGGCGTGGTGCTCCGGACCGGCCTGGGGGTCCACGCGTGGCAGCCCGGCGACGAGGTCGTCGCCCACTGTCTGTCGGTCGAGCTCGAGGGCCCCGACGGCCACAACGACACGATGATGGATCCCGAGCAGCGGATCTGGGGGTTCGAGACGAACTTCGGCGGCCTCGCCGAGATCGCGCTGGTCAAGTCCAACCAGCTGATGCCCAAGCCCGCCCACCTCACGTGGGAGGAGGCCGCTTCCCCCGGCCTGGTCAACAGCACGGCGTACCGCCAGCTGGTCAGCCGCAACGGCGCGGGCATGAAGCAGGGCGACAACGTCCTGATCTGGGGCGCGAGCGGGGGGCTCGGCGGCTTCGCCACGCAGTACGCGCTCAACGGCGGGGCGGTGCCGGTGTGCGTCGTCTCCAGCGACGAGAAGGCCGAGATCTGCCGCCGGATGGGGGCCGAGCTGATCATCAACCGCTCCGAGGGCGGCTACCGCTTCTGGAAGGACGAGCGGACCGCCGACCCGAAGGAGTGGCGCCGGTTCGGCTCCGACATCCGTGAGCTCACCGGTGGGGAGGACGTCGACATCGTCTTCGAGCATCCTGGACGCGAGACCTTCGGCGCCAGCGTGTACGCCGCGCGCAAGGGCGGCACGATCGTCACCTGCGCCTCGACGACGGGCTACCTCCACGAGTACGACAACCGCTACCTGTGGATGAACCTCAAGCGGATCATCGGCTCGCACTTCGCCAACTACCGCGAGTCGTGGGAGGCCAACCGGCTGATCGCCAAGGGCATGATCCACCCCACGCTCTCGCGCACCTACCGCCTCGACGACGTCGGCCAGGCGGCGTACGACGTCCACCACAACCTGCACCAGGGCAAGGTCGGCGTCCTGTGCCTGGCGCCCGAGGAGGGCCTCGGCGTCCGCGACGAGGAGCTGCGCTCGCGCCACCTCGCCCAGATCAACGCCTTCCGCGGCGTCTGAGGCGACGTCTGAGGCAGCGTCTGAGGCGACGTCTTCCAGTAGGCGTCCACGCGGGCCCGCCGCCCGAGAAAACGCGGACGAAAGCGGCGACGCGCCCGGGAGCGGAGCTGACTCGTCCGCGTTTTCTTCGTCGGCGGCCGCATCCAGCCAGGTGGGGGCGGCGTGTCGCAACCTGGGGGCCGACCGGGGCGTCGTAGGGGTGGAAGTCCCTTCTGCCCATCGGACAGACTGGGGGCTCACCGAGTTTCCAGGAGGACGCCACACCATGAGCGACGAGGGCCTGTCCATCTTCGACGAGCCGGAGGAGAGCCCCGACGGGCCCACGGGCACCGACGAGGAGCCCACCCAGGTCCTGGAGACCACGGCCGCCAGACCGGCCCCGCGCAAGAAGGCCGCGGCGAAGGCTCCGGCCGAACCCGAGGCCGCGCTCGACCCCGAGCCGACCCAGCCGGTGCGGCCGGTCCAGCCGGTCCAGGCGGTCCAGCAGGTCGAGGAGACGCCGTCCGCTCCCCCGGCCCCCGCGCCCCAGCCCGCCCCAGCACCGACCCCGACCGTCGCCAGCCGCGTCCTGCCGCCCCAACCCGCTGCGGCTACGCCGAGCCCGGCCGGCGGTCCGGGCGCCCCGGCGTTCGCCACGGTCCGCCGGGGTGGCTACGACAAAGCGGCAGTCGACTCCCACCTGCGCCAGGTCGAGGCCGGCCGGTCGGGGCTGGCCGCGGCGCTGACGCAGTCCGAGCAGCAGCGGGCCGACCTCGAGGACCAGCTCCGGGGCGCTCGAGACGAGCTCGCCGAGAACGCCAACCCGTCGTACGCCGGTCTCGGCGGCCGCGCCAGCGCGATGCTCCGGCTGGCCGAGGAGGAGGCGTCCTCCATCCGCGAGGCTGCCGGTCACGACGCCGACGACATCCGCGAGCAGGCCACGCGCGACGCGACCAGCATCCGGGCGGAGGCAACCCGCGAGGCCGACGACATGCGCATCGTCCAGCTCAAGGAGCTCGACGAGATGCGGGCCCGGGTGACCGCCGACGCCGAGCAGGAGCGGGCGCTGGCCCTGGCCGAGGCCGAGGACCTCCGCGCCTCGGCCAAGCGCGAGAGCGACCAGCTGCGGCTGGCGGCCGAGCAGGAGAGCAAGGAGCTCAAGGTCGGCGCCACCCGCGAGGCCGAGCAGGCCCGCGCTGCCGCAGATCGCGAGGTGCAGGAGGCCCGGCGCACGCTCGCGGTGGAGAAGGAGCGGCTGGCCAAGGAGGCCAGCGACCACCACGCGAGCGCCACCTCCGAGACCAGGCGCCTGGTCGAGGACGCCGAGGCGCGGGCGGACGCCGCCGAGGCGCGGGCGCGCGAGGCGACCAGCCAGGCGGCCACCCACCGCCAGCAGGCCCAGTCGGAGGCCGAGGCCCTGCTGGCCCGGGCCCGGCGCGAGGCCGAGCAGGTCGTCCACTCGGCGCGCACGCAGGCCGACGCGATCCTGGCCGCCGGGAACGCCGAGCACGACCGCAACCTCGCCGCCCTCAAGGCCGAGGTCACGCGGATGACCAAGCGCCGCGAGGCGATCTCGGCGCAGCTCGGCTCGCTGCGGGAGATGATGGCCGGCTTCGGCGAGGACGACGAGTCCTGACGGGTCCTGACGGGTCCTGACGGGTCGCAGCCCGGTCCCACCCCCATAATCGGCGCATGACCGACACCGGCGCTCCACGCTCGCCCTTCCAGTGGGGCCTCTACGGCGGGCTCGGCGCGCTCGTCGCGCTGTGGATCGCCCTCATGGTGGTCTCGATCCGCGGGGTCCTCGTCCTGATCGTCGTGGCGATGTTCCTGGCCGTCGGGCTGAACCCCGCGGTGGAGCTGCTGATCCGGCGTGGCCTGCGCCGGCCCTGGGCCGTCCTGTGCGTGATCCTCGCGGTGCTGGTGGTGTTCGCCGGGTTCCTGGTCCTGCTGGTGCCGATCATCAGCCACCAGGTGACGGCGATCGGCAACAACCTCCCGCACTGGTTCGACGAGCTGCAGCAGAACGGCGACATCAAGCGCTTCGACGACAAGTACGACGTCACGACCAAGGTCGAGGACTACGTCAAGCAGGGAACCTGGGCCCAGAAGCTGTTCGGCGGCGTCGTCGGCGTCGGTCTGGCGATCCTCGGCGTGCTCCTCAACGTCTTCGTCGTGACGGTGCTGACCCTCTACTTCCTCGCGTCGCTGCCGACGATCAAGAAGGCGGCGTACTCCCTCGCGCCCGCCTCGCGTCGAGACCACGTCGGCGCCCTGGGCGACCGGATCCTCGCCACCATCGGCGGCTACGTGTCCGGTGCCTTCGTCGTCGCCCTCTGCGCCGGGCTCAGCACGCTGGTCTTCCTGTTCATCGTCGGCCTGGGCAGCTACGCCGTCGCGCTGGCGATGGTGGTCGCGCTGCTGGACGTGATCCCGATGATCGGCGCGACCATCGGCGCGGTGATCGTGTGCGCCATCTGCTTCGCCACCGACGTCAAGACCGGCGTGATCGCGGTGATCTTCTACATCGCCTACCAGCAGCTGGAGAACTACGTCATCTACCCCAAGGTGATGTCGCGCTCGGTGGAGATCCCGGGCGCCCTGACGGTGATCGCAGCCCTGATCGGCGGGACCCTGCTCGGTGTCGTCGGGGCGCTGCTGGCGATCCCGACCGCCGCCTCGATCCTGCTGCTGGTCAAAGAGGTGTTCCTGCCCAGACAGGAGGCCCGGTGACCGGGCCGTCACTGACCGACGTCCCGGCAGGGCGCTTCACGATGGGGACCGACGACCCGCGTGGCTACCCCGCCGACGGCGAGGGCCCGCCCCACCCGGTTGAGCTGCCCGCCTACCGCATCGGCCGGCACACCGTGACCAACGACGAGTTCGCGGCGTTCGTGGAGGACACCGGGCACCGCACCACCGCCGAGGAGCTCGGGACCTCCTTCGTCTTCGTGGGTCTCCTCCCAGGGGGCTTCGCCCCGACGCGAGGCGTCGCCTCCGCGCCCTGGTGGCGCGAGGTGGCGGGCGCGACGTGGCGTGCCCCGGAAGGGCCGGGATCGACGGTGGTGGACCGCGCGGACCACCCGGCGGTCCACGTGAGCTGGTACGACGCCGTGGCCTACTGCGCGTGGGCGGGGCACCGTCTCCCGACCGAGGCCGAGTGGGAGAGGGGGGCCCGCGGGCCGGAGGACGGCCACCACTACCCCTGGGGTGACGAGCGCGAGCCCGGGGGCGAGCATCGGATGAACGTCTTCCAGGGCGAGTTCCCGCGCCACGACACCGGCGCCGACGGCTGGGTGGGCACCTGTCCGGTCGGGAGCTACCCCGCCAACGCGTTCGGACTGCACGAGACCACGGGCAACGTCTGGGAGTGGTGCGCCGACTGGTACGCCGCGGACTACTACCTCCGCTCCGCCGTCACCTCCCCACTCGGGCCGGACACCGGGACGACACGCGTGCTGCGCGGCGGCAGCTACCTGTGCCACGACAGCTACTGCTGGCGCTACCGCGTCGACTCGCGCAACGCCAACACCCCGGACAGCACCGCGGGCAACGTCGGCTTCCGGGTGGCCGCCGACGCGCCCTGAGGGATCGGGGGAAGGGTGAACACTCTCACCGATTGTGGTGAACAGCCGGGTGCTCGAAGCAATTAGGTTCGTCGGATCCGACGGCGTCGGTACCGCCCGTCGGCATGACGAGGAGTGACGCATGCGACTCGGCGACCGCCGTTCCCGGTTCCTCATCTCGCTGCTGGCCGCCCCCGTGGCCATCGGGAGCCTCGTGGTCGCGACCGCCGTCCCGGCCGCGGCCGAGGTGCCCGTGGGCTCACCCACGGTCAGCGACGGCGTCGACGGGCAGGTCTACACGACGCTGGTGGTGGGCAACACGCTCTACGTGGGCGGCGCCTTCGCGGAGGCCCAGACCCAGGCGGGCGCCTCAGTCGATCGGGTCAACCTGGCGGCGTTCGACCTGGGCACCGGAGCGCTGCTGAAGTCCTTCCGCGCCGACGTGAACGGCACCGTGAGCAGCCTGGCCAGCGGCGGGAACTACCTCTACGTCGGCGGCGGCTACACGCGGATCGGCGGGGTGGCCCAGGCCCGGCTGGCGCGGGTCGACCTGACGACGGGCGACGTCGACACCGGCTTCCGGCCCCAGCTCAGCGGAGGCAACGTCCGAGCGGTCCAGATGGTCGGAGGGGACGTCGTCGCGGGTGGCGGCTTCACCAACCCGGGCGGGAGCACGACGCCGTATCTCGCGAAGTTCGACCCCTCCGACGGGGACCCGGTCTCGGGGTTCTCTCCGTCGGTGAACGGCCCCGTCAACGCCCTGGCTCTCAGCCCCGACCACTCCGCGCTCGCGATCGGGGGAGCCTTCACCACGGTCTCGGGCTCGCACCGGCTCGGGATGGCACTGGTCAACCCTGACTCCGGACGCGGGACCGGGCCGGCGTTCGCCAACACCGTCAACCCGATGCTGACCCTCAGCTGGAGTGACGACGGGACGGCACTCTTCGGCGGCTCCGGTAACGGCAACAACCTGGCCGCCCGGTGGAACCCCACGTCGGGCGCCCGTGGCTGGAACTTCAGCGTCGGCGGGGACGTGCAGGCCGTCGCCTTCGACGACGGGACCGTCTACGTCGGGTTCCACGACAACTACCAGGGCGACACCCACACCCACCTGCTCGCGGTCGACGCGAGCTCCGGGTCGATCAGCACGACCTTCCGGCCGACGTTCAACAAGTTCTTCGGCGTCCGGGCGATCAGCGCCGGCCCGTGGGGCCTGGTCATCGGAGGTCAGTTCACCCAGCTCAGTGGGGTCTGGGCCCATGGCTGGGCCCAGTGGCCGACCAAGCGCACGCCCTCGATCACCGTCACCTCGCCCGACCGCGCGCCGTACGGCTCCAAGACCAAGGTCGTCGTCGAGGTCCGCAACAGCAGTGGCACAGTCACCCTCAGCGGCGCCGGCGCGACGAGCAGCCAGACGCTCTCAGCCGGCTCGGCGACCTTCGCGCTGCCCCGACGGCTCAGCCCCGGGTCCTACACGCTGAGCGTCGACTACTCCGGGGACAACACCCACACCGCCGGGACAGCAACCCAGGACCTCATCGTCACCAAGGCCGGGACCAAGGTGCGCACCACGCTCACCCGCGCCGCCACGACCCACCGCGCCGGCAAGGTGAAGGTCACCGTGGCGTCGAAGGTCAACGGGGGCGCAGCTCCGTCGGGGTCGGTCGGCCTGATCCTGAAGAAGGGCGCCAAGCACCGCACCGTCAAGGCCAAGACACTGAAGAGTGACACCCTCACCTTCAAGCTGCCGCGGGTCGGCGCCGGGAAGTGGCGCGTCGTCGCGACGTACTCCGGAGACAGCACCCACAAGTCGTCCAGCCACCGTCTGCCCGTGACGGTCAAGCGGCACTGAGCACCGACAATGCCGGTGTGACCGACCTGATCCACCTCAACGGCCCGCCGGGCATCGGAAAGTCGACGCTGGCCGCGCGGTACGTCGCCGAGCATCACCAGGTCCTCGACTGCGACATCGACGTCCTTCGGACCTTGATCGGGGGCTGGTCCCAGGACTTCGGCGGGGCCGGACTGCTGATCCGGCCCGCCGCCCTCGCGATGATCGAGACCTACCTCGCAGGAGGACACGACGTGGTCCTGCCGCAGATGCTCCTCGACCCCGGGCAGGTCCGCCTGTTCGAGGACGCGGCGACCCGTGCGGGCGCCCGCTTCGTCGAGCGGTTCCTCATGGACGATCCGGAGCACGTCGTGGGGCGCTTCCACCGGCGCGGGGACGGCGAGGAGGCCCACGCCTGGCACACGCAGGTCCGCGACATCGTCACCGCCCAGGGTGGTGACGAGACGCTGCTCGACTGCCACCACCGGCTCGAGGCACTCCTCGACCTGCGCCCGCACGCGGTGGTGATCCGCACCCGCGAAGGCGAGGTCGACGAGGCCTATCGAGGCCTCGTCGACTCGCTCACCTCCGACTGAACCGAGCAGCCGTCCGAGTGGCGGGTGTCAGCGACCCGGCCAGCGCTGGTGCGTCGTGAACAGCGGATGCGGGTGTCCGTGCGGAGCGAGTGCGGGGTGGTGGATCCGCACCCGGCCGGCGCTCGGTGCCCAGTGGAGCTGCACCTGACGCTTGGCGCTGGTGTGCCGGCAGACCAGGATGCCGCAGGCGATGATCTTGACCTTGGCGGTGCCGTGGCCTGCGGCGTAGGTCCCGAACGGCGACACCACGCGTGCCGACCAGCGGTGGCGCGTTCCGTCGCAGTTGATGCCGGTGTCGGAGTCGCCCTGGATCTTCAGCCTCCCGGCCCGCTGCCGGAGGTGGGCGCTGACGTCGGCGAAGCCCTCACCGTGCCGGCAGACGTAGTGGCCGTGCAACTGCGCCGCGCCTCCGTGGAACGCGACCCCCTTCTTCTCCACCGACACGTGCACACGCGGGATCGGTGCGTTCTGCAGAGTCAGTGTCAGGTTGCCGCCGATCACGGCGGGGTCGTCGGAGAACGCCATGATGTAGTAGGTGTGGCCGGGGCGCAGCCGCAGCCCGAGCTCGAGCGGACCGCAGGAGAAGAGCGACTCTGCCGTGGGCGTGCCGTCGAACACCATCAGCCCGGCCTCGTAGTCCGAGGCGCTCGCGTCGAGCAGGACGTCCCGCTTGCTGCCCGGGGAGTAGGTGAACCACACCGAGCCGTTCGTCGCGGGGGCGCCGCAGTTGGTGTTGAGCGTGTCGTCCCCACCGTTGGTGGTCGCCTGCGTGGTGTCCTCGTTGACCGTGTCGCCGAGGTGCAGCACCTGCGCCCCGCCAGGCTCGTCGTTCCCGGGTGCCGCCGCGGCAGCGGCGCCCGCGGCGAACGGCACCAGGCCGACGCCGACGGTCACTGCCAGAAGAATCCGTGATGCCCTCATGTGCCCGATCCCTTCGGTTCTCACTGAACGCTTCCGGGGACCCTACTGCCGTTACTCCGTCAGCTGCCACACCCCTGGCCGACCTCTAGTCATCAGCCCGTCGTCGATGAGGGCGACTCGCGCGCGCCGCGCGGCGTACTGCCACCGAAGCTCGCCCTCCGGGGTCCGCTCGCTGTCGGCGGGCCTCAACTGCTCGCCGACCCGCACCTCCAACTGCTCGAAGAGGGTCTCGGCGTCCAGCTCCCCACCGGCGTCCTGCAGCACCGCGACGATCAGCGGCTTGAACGCCTCGGGCGGGGTCCAGCGCAGGGTCACCGACCTCTCGGCACCCCCGGTGCTGCGCACGCGGGCCACGGGCTTCTTCCTGGGCTTGGGCGGCGTCGAGGCCGACCTCGTGGCAGCCGTCGGTGCCGGCGCGGGGGGCGGCTGCCCGTGCACGCACTGGGAACGCGGCAGGTCGCACAGCTCGCAGTAGTCGTCCGTGGCGCTCATCGTGACCAACCTAGCCAATGGCCGGCCCGAGAAGATGGGCAGATCACCCCATGCCCCGGCGTGCGCGCTTCGCGATGCTGGCCGTCCAGGCGCACGAGAGGCGACATCGATGACGGGTGGCACGGACGCCGACCTCACGGTCGGCGAGCGGTTCGCAACGGCTCTCGCCAGCAAGGACCGAGACACGCTGGTCGAGCTGTTCGGGGTCCCGCTGGACTTCTGGGCCCTCACCCCGGGGCGGCATTGGGTGGCGACCGACGGCGCCACCGTGATCGACGACTACGTGCTGGGTCACTGGTTCGGGCCGCACGACAACGTGGAGACGCTCGAGAAGGTCACCAGCGACCGGGTCGGCACGCGCGGCCATGTCGCCTACCGCCTTCGGGTACGCCGCGACGGGACGCTCTGCGCCGTCGAGCAGCAGATGTACTTCGACGTCGGCCTCGACGGCCGGATCGGCTATGCGCGGATGCTCTGCTCGGGATACTGCCCGGTCGGCTGACTCAGGGCTGGTTCTGGGCTGGTTCTGGGCTGGTCCAGGGCTGGTTCAGGGCTCGGGTCGGTCCTCGGCGGCGCCCCGCACAGCGGGATACCTCGCCACGGCCTCGAGGTCGCCGAGGTCCATGTGGTTGCGGATGTAGCGACGGGCGGCGTCGTACGGCGGGGCGTAGTCCCACTCGGGAGGGCGGCCGTGCCGGTGCGCGTCGCCGACCACCCGGCGCCGGCGCTGGCTCTCGCGCACCTCGGCGTCGATGCGGTCGAGGTCCCAGAGGGCGGCCACCTCGGCGCGGAGCTCCGACAGGATCGCCTGCGCCGTCGGGTCGTCCACCCGGTTGGTGCGCTCGAGCGGATCGGTCGCGAGGTCGAAGAGCTGGTCGGGGTCGACCGGGGAGTGGATGAGCTTCCAGGTCCCCTTGCGGTACATCACGATGGGTGCGACCGCACCCTCGGCGAGGTACTGCCCCACCACCACCTGGCGGTCGTCGTGGTCGCCCCGCAACAGGGGCATCAGACTCTCGGCGTCGAGGTCGGCCGCGACCGCCTCGTCGTCGCCGCCGGCGATGCCGACCAGCGTCGGCAGCAGGTCCATCGTGGAGACCGGCGACGCCACGTGCCTGGGCTCGAAGCGGGCCGGCGCCGAGACGACGAGCGGCACGCGGGCCGAGCCCTCGTAGAAGCTCATCTTGTACCAGAGCCCGCGCTCGCCCTGCATGTCCCCGTGGTCGCTGGTCAGGATCACTACGGTGTTGTCCAGCCGACCGGTCACCCGCAGGATCTCCAGCAGTCGCTGGATCTTGTCGTCGACGTAGGACACGGCGCCGAGATAGGCGTGCCGCGCCGTCCGGACCATCTCGTCGGTGATCTCGACCTCGTCCATGTCGCAGACCGCGCGGAGGCGCTCGTCGTGGGGGTGGGTGATCGAGGGGTCGTAGCCGTGGGTCGGCATCGGGATGTCGGCGTGGTCGTAGCGGTCCCAGTACTCCTGCGGGATCGCGTAGGGGTCGTGCGGATGGGTGAACGACACCACGAAGCAGAAGGGTCGCTCGTCGCCGGACCGGATGTGCTCGAACAGCCCGCGCTCGGCGGCGAAGGCCACCTCGTCGTCGAAGTCCAGCTGGTTGGTGCGCACGGTGACCCCGGCGTCGGTCACCGACGACATGTCGTGGTACCAGTGCGGCCGCTCGACGGTGTCCCAGTCCGGCGTCCAGTCGTAGTCAGCGGGATAGATGTCGGTGGTCAGCCGCTCCTCGAAGCCGTGCAGCTGATCGGGGCCGCAGAAGTGCATCTTCCCGGCCAACGCCGTGCGGTAGCCCTCGTTGCGCAGGTGGTGGGCGAAGGTCGGCAGCTCGGAGGAGAAGCCCGCGGCGTTGTCGTAGCAGTGGCTCTCCGAGGGCAGGAGACCGGTCATCAGCGCGCCCCGGGCTGGGGTGCACAGCGGGCTCGCGGTGTAGGCACCGTCGAACACGACGCCGGTCTCGCCCAGCTCGGCCATCGCCGGCGCCCGGGTCACGTCGTTGCCGTGGAAGGGCATGGCGGCAGTCGTCAACTGGTCCGCGATCACGATCAGGATGTCGGGACGGTCGTGCGCAGCGGTCACGCGGAGTGCTTTCCGTCCGACGGGCCGCCACCCGCCGGATGATCGGCGACCTCGGCGGTCGCCGTCTCGAGGGACGGGGTGTCCGAGATCAGGTGCTTGGTGTACTCCTGCTGCGGGTTCGCGAGCATCCCCGCCGTCTCGCCGTACTCCACGATCGCGCCGTCCGCGAGCACTGCGACCTTCTGCGCGATCGAGCGGACCAGGGGCAGGTTGTGGGTCACGAACACCATCGACAGCCCCAGCTCGCGCTGCAGGGACCCGAGCAGCTCGACGATCGCGGCCTGCACGCTCACGTCGAGCGCGGAGGTGATCTCGTCGCAGATCAGGATCGACGGCTTGGAGATCAGGGCTCGCGCGATCGCGACGCGCTGGCGCTCACCGCCGGAGCACTGGTCGGGATAGCGACGGGCGTAGCTCGCCGACAGCGACACCTGCTCGAGCATCTCCCCGACCATGGTCTCGGCCTTCTTGCCGGAGGCGATGTTGAAGACGCCCAGCGGCTGGCCCACGGACTCGCCGATGGTCTTGCGCGGGTTCAGCGAGCCGTAGGGGTTCTGGAAGATGTACTGGATCTGGCGGCGTACGTCGGTGCTGCGCGCACGCGCGGACTTGGCGAGCTCGGTGTCACCGAGCCTGATCGAGCCCGTCCAGTTGTGGTGCAGGCCGGCGATCGAGCGAGCGGTCGTGGTCTTGCCCGAGCCGGACTCACCGACGACCGCGAGGATCTCGCCCTTCTCGAGGGTCATGTTGATGTGGTGCAGGACCTCGATCGAGCCGTAGTAGCCCACGACGTCGTCGATGGTGAGGACGGGCTGGTCGCTGTCGACGTCGGGCAGGGCGACGGGGTCGCCGTACTCCGCCTGCTGGTAGCCGACGACCTCCTTCGCCTTGATGCAGTGGGACGCGTGGTCGGGCGAGATCTGGACGGCGTCCGGGAAGGCGACCTCGCACTCGTCGACCCGGAGCGCGCAGCGAGGAGCGAACGAGCAGCCCTGCGGCCGCTTCCCCGGCGACGGCGCGTGCCCGGGGATGCCGACCAGGCTCCGCCCACCGGTGAGTCGCGGGATCGCGCCCACGAGACGGCGCGTGTAGGGGTGGGCCGACGACTCGAACAGCTTGTCGGCGGGGCCGAGCTCGACGATGCGACCGGCGTACATGACCGCGACGCGCGTCGCCACCGCTGCGACCACCGCGAGGTCGTGGGTCACGTAGAGGGCGGCCACGTCGTGGATCTGGGCCAGCTCCCGCACGGTCGCCAGGACGGTCGACTGGGTCGTCACGTCGAGTCCGGTCGTGGGCTCGTCCAGGATGATCAGGCTGGGCCGGTTGGCGAACGCCATCGCCAGGCCGACGCGCTGCTGCTGACCGCCGGACAGCTGGTGCGGGTAGCGCTTGAGGTACGCCGGGTCGTCGGACAGGGCGACCTCGCGCATCATCTCCGCGAGCCGCGCGTCGTTGGCCTTGTCGTCGGTCTGACCGTGCGCCTCGAGCACCTCGCGCAGCTGGGTGCCGATGCGCAGTGCCGGGTTGAGCGACGAGGCGGGGTCCTGCGGGACGTAGGACACCCGCGAGCCGCGCAGCCGGCGCAGCTCGGAGTCGCTCATCTGCAAGATGTCCTCGTCACCGAGCAGCACCGTGCCGCCGGCGATCCGCAGGCCGCGACGCGCGTGACCGAGCAGCGAGAGCCCGACGGTGGTCTTGCCGGAGCCCGACTCGCCCACGACGCCGAGCACCTCCCCGGGGGCGATCTCGAACGACGCGTCCGGCACCACGACCACACCGCGCGTGGTCTCGATCCGCAGGTTGCGGACGGTCACCGCCGCTCCGCCTCCGGTCGACTCCGCCTCGCTGGCGGGCAGCTGGTCGGTGGTCACTCGTCACCCCGTTCGCGGTCGATGCCGGCTGCGGTGCGGGCGATGCCGTCACCGATCAGTCCGGTGCCCATGGTGAGCAGGGCGATCGCGATGATCGGAAGCAACGCACCCCACGGCTCGTACGCCAGGGCACCCTGGTTCTTGTTGATCGCGATGCCCCAGTTGGCGGCGTCCGGGTTGGCCGAGAGACCCAGGAAGGCCAACGCCGAGATCACCGCGATGGAGTACGTGAGACGAAGGGTCGCCTCCACCATCATCGGACCGAGGATGTTGGGCAGGATCTCGCCGAAGAGGATCTTCGATCGGGCGACCCCCATCGCCTCGGTGGCGCCGATGAAGTCGCGTTCGACCACCGGCTGTGCTGCGCCTCGAGCCACGCGCGCGACGCGAGGAGCGGTCGTCACGGCGATCGCCATGATGATCACCCAAGTCTTGGCGCCGACCAGGCTGACCGCCACCAGGGCGAGCATGATCTGCGGGAAGGCCATGATCACGTCCATCAGCCGCATGAGCACGTCGTCGAGCGCGTTGCGGGCGTAGGCGGCCACCAGGCCGATGATCACGCCGAGAACCACGCCGATGGCGGTCGACACCACGGCGAACACCAGGATGCTGCGACCGCCGTACAGGAAGCGGCTCAGCACGTCGTACCCGAGGTAGTCGGTGCCGAACACGGTGCCCGTGGCCGAGCCCGAGGTGAACGGTCTCCCGATGAACTCGGTGGCCCCGTGCGGTGCCACCAGCGGACCGAACACCGCGATCAGCACGAGGATCAGCGTGAGGAGTGCCCCGATGCGGGTGCGCCACAGCCGCATCGACCGCACCAGCAAGAGGGACGAGCGCACGCGCGGCGTGGGGGTGTCGACGCCCTCGGCGAGCGCGGGGGCTGACTCTGTCTGGCTCATCGTCCGCCCCTCACAGTCGTGTCCTGAGTCGTGGCGTCACCAAGATGGTGGCCACGTCGGCGAGCAGGTTCAACACGACGTAGACGCCGGCGATCAGCACGGCGAGGGCCTGCACGACCGGGATGTCGTGGTTGTTCACCGCGTCGACCAGGGCGCCACCGATGCCCGGGTAGCCGAACACCGTCTCGATGACGACGACGCCACCGGCGAGGTAGGCGAGGTTGATCGCGATCACCTGGAACACCGGGCCGATCGCGTTGGGCAGGGCGTGTCGGATCAGCACCGTGCGCTCGGGCAGGCCCTTGAGCCGCGCCATCTCGACGTAGTCGCTCTCCAGCACCTCGATCATCGAGGCTCGCATGATCCGCGAGACGTACGGCGCGACGGCGATGACGAGAGTGGCGACGGGCATCACCAGCTCGCTGGGGTACTGCCACGCATGGGTCCCGGGCGGCACCGGGCTCGTCGCCGGGAGCCAGTGGAAGACGTTGGTCGAGAGCAGGATCACCAGCAGCAGCGCGACCACGAACTCGGGCAGCGCCGCGAGCACCAGCATGAGATTGGAGCTGAGCGTGTCGAAGATCTTCTCCCGACGCAGCGCGGCGTACGACCCGATCGCGATCGAGATCGGCACCGACACGACCGCCGCCAGCACCACCAGCACCGCGGAGTTCGCGATGCGCGAGCCGAGCACCGAGGTGACCGGCTGGGACGACGCGAGCGACGTCCCGAGGTCGCCGTGCAGGAGACCACCGAGCCAGTGGAAGTACTGGCCGACCTTCGAGCTGTCCAGGTGCAGCTGCTTCTGCAGCGCCGCCAGCCGGTCGGGCGTGGCGTCGCGACCGAGGATCGCGCGAGCGGGGTCACCGAGCAGCTGCGTCGAGACGAACACGATGATCGAGACGAGCAGCATCACCAGGAGGCCGAGCAACACCCTCCGGATGATGAATCCGGTGATCCCACCGCCGCGCAGGAACTTCATCGGCGGCCGCCCTCTCAGGCGAACCAGATGGTGCGGAAGCCGTGACCGAAGCCCGCCAGGTTCAGCGTGCCCTTGCTCGGCGACAGCCCCGCCACCTTGCTGGAGTAGCCGTCGATGAGGCTGTTGAAGTAGGGGATGATGTAGCCGCCGAGGTCGTACTCGTACTTCTGCATCTGCTGCTCGATCTCGATGCGCTTGTTGGCATCGGTCTCGGCCAGCGCCTGCTTGTACAGGTCGCCGAAGTCCGACCCGGTCCCGGACTTCGGGGGCCAGTGGGTCTCGTTGTACGGCGAGTTCGGCAGCGAGCCCTGCTGCACCTGGTTGAGGTAGCCGCGGGTGCCCCAGAAGTCCACGGAGAACGCGAGCTTGAGGTAGGCGTCGCCGTAGTAGTTCGGGTCGTTCTTGACGTTGATCGTCACGCCGGCGTCCTTGGCCTGCGAGGCGAAGACGCTGGCGAGCTCGACCATGCCGGACGCGCCGTTGGTCGTGTGCAGGTCGACGGTCAGGCCTTCCTTGCCCGCCGACTTGAGCAGCGACTTGGCCTGGTCGATGTCCTGCTCGCGCTGCGGGGCGTCCTTGTAGTAGCCCTCGTCGAACGGCGCGTACATGTCGTTGGCGATCTGGCCGTAGCCCGACCCGATCTGCTCCAGGATCTGCTTGCGGTCGATGATCAGCCGCATCGCCTGGCGGACCTTCGGGTCGTCGAACGGCGCCATGTCGATCGCCATGCAGATCGGGATCCAGCCACCGGTCTGGGAGATCAGGGACTTCACGCCGGAGGACTGGATCGCGTTGACCTGGTTGGCGGGAAGGTCGGTCATCGCGTCGATCTGGCTGCCCTTGAGGGCGTTGATCTGCGCCGTCGAGTCGCTGTAGTCGATGATCGTGACGCTGTCGAACCACGCGTCGCGCCAGTAGCCGTCGTACCGCTCGCTGACGCTCTGCGACCCGGGCGTGAAGCTCTTCAGCTTGTAGGCGCCGGTGCCGATCTGCGTGGAGACGTCGCCCTTGAAGGCCTCGTAGCCCTTCGGCACGATGCCGAAGGTGTAGCTGGCCAGCGTCTGCGGGATCGTCGAGTCCGCGCTCAGCAGCGGCAGCTGGACGGTGAGGTTGTCCACCTTCTTGAGGTTCTTGATGTCCATCGTCGCCGTCGCGGCGAAGCCGGTCAGACCGTTGGCCTGGGTGCCGATCCGCTGCAGCGAGTAGATGACGTCGTCGGCGGTGAGCGGCTTGCCGTTCTGGAACGTGATGCCGTCGCGCAGCTTGATCGTGTACTGCTTCGGGTTGTCGGCCTCGACGCTCTCGGCCAGCCCGGTCTGCTGCAGCTGGTAGTTGTCGTCGAACTCCAGCAGCGTCTCGAAGGAGCTGACCAGGCGGGCCTGGTCGGGCTTCGTGACGATGTTCTGGCCGTCCATCATGTCCTTGGACCCGCCGCCGGTGACGCCGAGCTTGAAGTCGCCGCCCTTCTTGGGGGTGCCGGCGTCGGTGCTGCTGCCGCCTCCCGGGGGCGCCGGCGCGCTGCCGCTGCCGCACGCCGCGAGGGAGCTCGCGGCGACGATGCCGCCCGCACCCATGACGAGACCTCGACGAGACGGGTGCCAGAGGCCGCCCTCCCCCTCGAGAACCTGCCAGCGCTTCTCGCCTGATTCGGTCATCTGCGCAGCCTCTCCGCCCCAGCCGGAGGCTCCTGTGGCCACGCCGCATGGGTGACCGCGCTCCGGGTGTTCACATGATGAATGCATCGTTCACATGCGTGTCAAGCATCACATCCAGAAATGATCGGGCGGGATGAGATTGTGACTAAAGACCTGGGGATTTCGGCCGGCGAGGGTGCGTGATGAGCAACAAGTCCATCGAGGATCTCGACTCGTTCCGCGAGCCGCAACACGGCTTCGCGCACGTCGAGGTGCCGGCCCCCTCTCCGAGCCCGTGGCCGCGCTCCGAGCGCGACCTCGACGTGCGCATCGTCGGAGCCGGGCGGGTCATGGGCCTGCCCGAGTTCCTCGACGTCACCTCGAGCACCTCGCTGGTCGTCGTCGTCGACGGCACGCTCGTCCACGAGTGGTACGCCGACGGCGTCGGCGCGGAGGACCGGCTCCTGGGCAACTCCGCCACGAAGTCGGCCCTGGCCCTGGTCACGGGCCAGGCGGTGTCGCAGGGCCGGCTCGACCCCGGCTCCCGCGTCGTCGACCTGGTGCCCGAGCTGCACGGCGGCGGCTACTCCGAGGTGACCGTCGCCCAGCTGCTGACCATGACCACCGGCGTCGGCTGGGTCGAGGACTACCACGACCCGGACAGCGCGGCCTCAGCCTGGATCAGGCGCTGGCGCGAGGGGCTCGGCGGCTCGCGCGACGCCCTGCGCGAGATCCCGACCGGCGCCGCACCGGGCAGCCGTTACGCGTACTGCAGCCCGGACTCGACCGCGCTGGACTGGGTCCGTGAGCGGGCCACGGGTCAGACGTTCCCTGCGGCCCTCGCCGAGCTCTGGGAGACCCTCGGAGCCGAGCGACCGGCGATCGTCGGACTCGACGCTCCCGCCGAGCAGGGTGGGATCGCCATGGCGGCGGCGGCGCTGTGCGCGAGCGCTCGCGACTGGGCCCGGCTCGGCTGGCTGCAGGTCGACGGCACCTGGGCCGGCACGCAGGTCGTCGACGCGGCCTGGGTGGAGGCCAGCAGCCGTCCGCAGGCGGCGTTCCTCGAGCCCGGCCGGCTGCCGAGCACGATCACGACGCACGCCGGCTTCGGCTACCACTGGTGGCCGCTGACGACCGACGGCAGCCGGGTGATGGCCGACGGGATGCGGGGCCAGTTCGTCTACGTCGACCGTCCGCGACGCACGGTCGTCGTCAAGACCTCGGCCTGGCCCTACGCCGACGCCTGGTGGGACCGGCAGTGCCGCGACCTGTGCTACCTGGGGATCCCCGCGATCGCCGAGCAGGCGGCCGGATCCGACTGAGCCCGTTCCCGGGCATGCGACCATGACCCTCGTGGCGACCGACACCGACCTCTCCGAGCTGGGGGCCGACGCGGCCCTGCCGGCACGGGTGCAGTCGGTCGACCGCGCCCTGCGACTGCTCGAGGTCGTGGCCGCCACGGCACCGCGCGGCGAGACCGTGACCACGCTGGCCGCGCGCTGCGAGATCAACCGGGCCACCGCCTGGCGTCTCCTGGGCACCCTCGAGGCCCGGGGGCTCGTCGAGCGCGACCCGACCACCAACCGCTACCGCATCGGGCTGGCCATGATCCGGATGTCGGCCTCCGCGGGGTACGACGGCCTGGTCCGGCGTACCCGCCACATCCTCGAGCGGGTCTCGGAGGAGACCGGCGAGACCGCCGACCTCGCGGTCGCGGGCCAGCACGGCGTGACCTACGTCGGCGAGGTCGCGCCGCCCTCGGTGATGGCGATCAACTGGGTGGCCCGCGAGGTCCCGCTGCACGCCACGTCGACCGGCAAGGCCTTCTTGGCCTGGCTCCCACCCGACGAGGCCCGGGGCCTGCTCGACGTCCCGCTCCCCAGCTACACCGACTCGACGGTCACCGACCCCGACCTGCTGATGGCGCAGATGGACGGCATCCGCGAGCGGGGCTACGCCGAGTGCGCCGGCGAGCTCGAGCCCGGGCTGTACGGCGTGTCCGCGCCGATCCTGAACGCCGACGCCCGCCCACTCGGCGTGTTCAGCATCTGGGGTCCGATGAGCCGGGTCCCGGTGTCCCGCTTCGCCGAGCTCGGTCCCTTGGCGGTCGAGGCGGCCGCCGAGGTGCGCGCCGCCCTCCTCGGCTGAGACGCGCCCCCTGCTCGCCGTTCCCTGACTCGTCGTTCAAGATCCTCCGCGTGGGCTCTTGACAAGGGGTGGTCGCGAGGAGAACCGTTTCAGATGATGCGACGCGCGTTCACATCGTGCACGTTGTATCGAGTTCCTATCGGCTCGCACAACCAGGAGAACGCTCATGCCGGCACGCAAGGTCATCATCACCTGCGCGGTGACCGGATCGGCTCACACGCCGACCATGTCGCCGAACCTCCCCTACACCGTGGAGGACGTCGTCCAACAGTCCGTGGACGCCGTCGAGGCCGGTGCCGCGATCATCCACCTCCATGCGCGCAACCCGCAGGACGGCAGCCCGACCGCCGATCCGGCGGTGTTCCTGGACTACCTCAAGGGCATCAAGGACTCGACCGACGCGGTCGTGTCGATCACCAGCGGCGGCGGCACCGGCATGTCGGTCGAGGACCGCCTGCGCGTCATCTACGAGACCCGGCCGGAGCTGTGCACGCTCAACCTCGGCACCTTCAACTACGGCAGCTTCGGGATGATCCCGAAGTACGAGGGCCAGTGGAAGTTCGACTGGGAGAAGCCCTACCTGGAGAGCACGCGCTCCGAGCCGTTCGTGAGCACCTTCGCCGACATCGAGCACATGCTCACCGACGTCCGCAAGCAGACCGGGTCGCGCTTCGAGTACGAGTCCTACGACATCGGACACCTCTACACACTGGCGTACTACCTGGAGGCCGGGCTCGTCGAGCCGCCGATCTTCCTGCAGACGATCCTCGGCGTGATGGGCGGCATCGGTGCGACCGTCGAGCACCTCGCCCACATGAAGTCGACGGCCGACCGGCTCCTCGGCGACGCCTACGAGTGGTCGGTGCTCGGCGCGGGGCGCGACCAGTTCAACATGATCACCGCCTCGGCCGTGATGGGCTCGCACGTCCGGGTCGGGCTCGAGGACGGGCTGTTCATCGGCCGCGGCCAGCTCGCCGAGTCCAACGCCGAGCAGGTCGCCAAGATCCGCCGGATCCTGACCGAGCTCTCGATCGAGGTCGCCACTCCCGACGAGGCGCGGCAGATCCTCGGGCTCAAGGGTCTCGACCAGGTCGGCTGGTGAGCGCGGGTCGGACCGCCCCCGACCAGGTCCGGACCGTCACCGTCGTCGGAACCGGCGTCATCGGGGGCGGCTGGGCCGCGCACTTCCTGCGCCGCGGGTACGACGTCGTGGCCTGGGATCCCGGACCGGGTGCCCGGGAGCGCCTGGCCGCGCTGCTGGACAACGCGTGGCCGTCGCTGGAGCGGCTCGGGCTCGCGGACGGGGCGAGCCGCGACCGGCTCCGGTGGGCCGACACCTTGGAGGAGGCGGTGGCCGGCACGGACTTCGTGCAGGAGTCGTCCCCCGAGGTGCTCGACGCGAAGCGGGCACTGCTCGCGCAGATCGACAAGGCGACCAGCCCCGAGGTCGTGGTGGCGTCGAGCACGTCCGGGCTGCTGATGACCGACATGGCGGTCGACTGCGTCAACCCGGGCCGGTTCCTGGTCGGCCACCCCTTCAACCCGCCGTACCTCATCCCGCTGGTCGAGGTCTGCGGTGGCGAGGCGACCGACGCCGACGCGGTCGACTGGGCCGACGAGTTCTACACGCTGGCGGGCAAGCGGTCGCTGAAGATGGACCACGAGGTGTCCGGCTTCGTCGGCAACCGGGTCCAGGAGGCCCTGTGGCGCGAGGCCCTGCACATGGTCGAGTCCGGTCAGGCGACCGTGCAGCAGATCGACGACGCCGTCGCCTACGGCCCCGGACTGCGCTGGGCGATCATGGGGCCGATGCTGACCTTCCACCTCGCCGGCGGTCCCGGCGGGATGGGCCACATGCTCGACCACTTCGGCCCGGCGCTGCTCGAGCCGTGGACGCGTCTGGAGGCGCCGGAGCTCACCACCGACCTGCGCGACCGCGTCGTGGCCGGCGTGGAGGAGGAGGCCCGCGGACGGACGGTGGCCGAGCTGGAGCGCAAGCGCGACGCCTTCCTGGTGGACCTCCTGCTCCTGCTGGACAAGTACGCCGACGGCGATGGCTGAGTTCCGGGCCTACCGCGAGCAGGTCCACCCGGAGTGGCTCGACTACAACGGCCACCTGAACGACTCCAGCTATGCGGTGGTGCTGACCCGGGCCCACGAGCTGCTGCTGGAGCACCTGGGGCTGAGCGCGGCGTACCGCGAGAGCCACCAGGCCTCGATGTTCACCGTCGAGATGCAGCTGACCTACGTCGCCGAGGTCACCGAGGGCCAGACCCTGACCGCCGCGACGCTGGTCGTGGACGCCGACCACAAGCGGCTCCGCCTGCGCAGCGAGCTGTTCGCCGACGACGTGCTGGCGGCGACGGGCGAGTGCCTGTACCTCCACGTCGACACCGCAGCCGGGCGCACCGCTCCCCTGCCGGCCGACCGCCAGGCCGCGGTCGACGCGATGCGCGAGGCCCATGCCGCGCGCGTCACCACGCCGAACGAGGGCCGGAGCGCCCAGGAGTGGGACGACTCCGCGCCGATCGCCGCGCCCCTGCGACTGCACGAGACCACGGCGCCGCCGGAGTGGATGGACTACAACGACCACATGAGCGAGTCGTGCTTCCTGCTCGCCTTCGGCGACAGCGCCGACGTGTTCTTCCGGTTCATCGGGATCGACGAGGCCTACCGCGCCGCCGGTCACTCGCTCTACACCTCGCAGACCCACCTGCACCATCGCCAGGAGGTCGCCCTCGGGGAGCCGCTGGTGATGACCCTGCAGCTGCTCGACCACGACCGCCGTCGGCTGCACCTCTACCACGAGATGCGGCACGGCGAGACCGACGAGCTGATCGCGATGGCCGAGCAGCTCCTCGTCCACGTCGACATGGAGGCCGGCCGCTCGTCGGACCTGCCGGACGACCTCTACGCCCACGTCGCCGCCATCCACCGCGCCCACGCCGACCTGCCGCGACCCGCGGTCGTCGGCCACCCCATCGCCATCCGGCACAGCAAGTAACCACAAGGACCCAGGAGCAGGCATGGACTTCGGTCTCGACGACGAGCAGCGCGCCATCGTCGACACGGTGCGCACCTTCGTGGAGCGCGAGCTCTACCCCCACGAGGACGAGGTCGACCGGCTCGGCGACGTACCCGCGGAGCTGGTGACCCACATCCGGAAGCGCGCGATCGACGCCGGGCTCCACGCCGCGAACATGCCCGAGGAGATCGGCGGCGGCGGCCTCGACGGCGTGAGCATGACCCTCGCCGAGCGGGAGCTCGGCAAGGCGAGCTACGCCCTGCAGTGGCTGGTCGCCCGCCCCGGCAACATCCTCCAGGCCTGCCAGGGCGAGCAGCGCGATCAGTACCTCCTGCCCGCCGTGCGCGGCGAGCGCTACGACTGCCTGGCGATGACCGAGCCGGGCGCCGGGTCCGACGTACGGTCGATGACCACGCGGGCGGTGCGCGACGGTGACGACTACGTCGTCGACGGCACCAAGCACTTCATCAGCCACGCCGACAAGTCCGACTTCGTCGTGCTGTTCGCCGTCACCGGGCAGGAGGAGGTGCGCGGCCGCAAGGTGAACCTGATCTCCGGCTTCCTGGTGGACCTCGACACCCCCGGACTGACCATCAACGCCGGCCCGACCAGCGTCTCCCACCGCGGCTACCACCACAGCGAGCTGGTCTTCGAGGGCTGTCGCGTCCCGGCCGCCAACCTGCTGGGCGAGGAGGGCACCGGCTTCGACCTGATGGGCGAGTGGCTCGGGGCCAGCCGGCTCACCGTCGCCGCCTCCAGCGTCGGACGGGCCCGCCGGGTGCTCGACACGACGATCCAGTGGGCGGCCACCCGCGAGCAGTTCGGCCAGAGGATCGGGAAGTTCCAGGGCGTCGGCTTCCAGCTCGCCGACATGGTCACCGAGCTCGAGGCCGCGGAGCTGCTGACGCTGCGAGCCGCGTGGAAGCTCGACCAGGGGACGATGACCGACCAGGACGCCGCGATGGCCAAGGTGTTCGCCTCGGAGATGCTGGGCCGGGTCACCGACCGCGCGCTCCAGATCCACGGCGGGGCCGGCCTGATGTCGGAGCTGCCGGTGGAGCGCTGGTGGCGCGACGCCCGCGTCGAGCGCATCTGGGACGGCACCAGCGAGATCCAGCGCCACATCATCAGCCGGTCTCTCCTCCGCCCGCTGGGTGCCTGAGGACCTCGTGCCCGCTCCGGACACCGGCCGCCTCGAGCGGCTGCTCAACCCGCGCACGGTCGCGATGATCGGTGGCCGTCCGGCGGAGCTCGCCGTCGAGCAGTCGCTGGCGATCGGGTACGCCGGTGAGCTGTGGCCGGTGCATCCCACGCGCGAGCACCTGGCCGGCGTCCCTTGCTTCCCCGACGTGTCCGCGCTGCCCGGCGTTCCCGACGCGGCCCTGGTGACCGTCAATCGGGAGCGCTCGATCGCGGTGGTGCGTGAGCTCGCGGAGCTCGGTGTGGCCGGGGTCGTGTGCTACGCCTCGGGCTTCGCCGAGGACGGCGACGAGGGCGCCCGGCTCCAGCGCGAGCTCCTCGAGGCCGCGGGCGACATGGCCCTGATCGGGCCCAACTGTCAGGGCTTCGTGAACTACCTCGACGGGGCCGCGCTCTGGCCGGAGCAGCAAGGGGGGCGCCGCGTCGACACGGGTGTCGCGATCATCGCGCAGAGCGGCAACATCACCGAGAACCTCACCATGCAGAGGCGTTCCCTTCCGATCGCGAGCATCGTCACGATCGGCAACAGCGCACGCACGGGCGTGGTCGACCTGATGGCGGCGTTCCTCGACGACCCGCGGGTGACCGCCATCGGCCTGTGCCTAGAGGAGATCCCGGAGGTGGCGGCGTTCTCACGCGTCGCGCTCGAGGCACTGCGCCGCCGGATCCCGGTGGTCGCCCTCAAGGCCGGGTCGTCGGAGCTCGGAGCCCAGGTCACCCTGAGCCACACCAGCTCCCTGGCCGACACCGACGTGCTGGTGGACGCGCTCTTCCGGCGGCTCGGGATCGCGCGCGTGCACGACCTCGACACGTTCCTGGAGACCCTCAAGCTGGTGCACGTGCACGGATGCCCCGCCGGGACCTCGATCACGTCCGCCAGCTGCTCCGGGGGCGAGGCGGCGCTGCTCGCCGACACGGCCCACCGGATCGGGCTGTCGATGCCGCCACTGCCCGAATCCGTCCGTTCGCGGTTGCACGGCGTGCTGGGCGACCGGGTCTCGGTCCGCAACCCGCTGGACTACCACACCTATATCTGGGGAGACCTCGAGCAGCTCACCGAGTGCTTCACCGCGCTGCTCGACGCGGGCCTCGACCAGCACCTGCTGATGCTCGACTTCCCGCGCTCGGATCGCTGCGACGTCAGCGAGTTCGAGACGACCGTCGCGGCGTGGGAGGCGGCCCAGCGCAGGACGGGTGCCCGGGCCTGCGTCGTGTCGTCCCTGCCCGAGTCGATGCCCGAGGACGTCGCCCATCGTCTGATCGAGGGTGGCATCGCGCCGATGCAGGGCATCGCGTCGTGCCTGACGGCGATCTCGGCCAGCGCCTCGATCGGAGCCGCCCAGTCCTCGGCCGGGGCGTCGCTCCCGATGCCGGGCGCGCCACGTCCGATCACCGGCCCGGTCACCACCTGGGACGAGGTCGACGCCAAGGCCGCGCTCGCCACGTACGGCGTGCCGGTGCCCAAGTCGGTCGTCGTCGAGACCGCCGAGCAGGCTGCCGATGCGGCGTCGGAGCTCGGGTTCCCGGTCGTCCTGAAGGCAGTCGCCACCGGGCTCGCCCACAAGTCCGACGTCGGCGGGGTCGCGGTGGGTCTCGCGTCCGCGGACGACGTACGCCTTGCCACGGAGGGCATGTCCAGCGTCGCCGAGCGGTTCCTCGTCGAGCGGATGGTGCCGGGTGCCGTGCTCGAGCTGCTCGTCGGAGTCCAGCGCGACGCGCGGCTCGGACTGGCCCTCACCCTGGCCGCGGGCGGCGTCCTGGTGGAGCTCGTCGACGACGCCGCGACGCTGCTGCTGCCCGCCACCCGGGCCGAGATCCGGGCGGCGCTGACCGGGCTCCGCGTGGGGCCGGTGCTGGAGGGCTTCCGCGGACAGGCCGCCGACCTCGACGCCGTGGTGAGCGCGGTCGAGGCGGTCGCGGCGTACGCCGTCGAGCACGCCGACCGGTTGGTGGAGATCGAGGTCAACCCGTTGCTCGTGCTCCCCGAGGGAGCGATGGCGGTCGACGCGCTGATCAGGTTGGCTGAGCACGATGACTGAGCACGATGGCTGAGTCCGTCGAGACCGAGGAGGCATCGTGAGCGACGCAGTCCGCACGGAGGTGCGCGGCCAGGTCCTGGTCGTCACCCTCGACCGGCCGAGCGCCAACGCGATCGACGTCCCCACGAGCCAGGCGCTCTACGCCGCGTTCGCCCACCTGGAGGCCGACGACGACCTGCGGGTCGGGATCGTGACCGGGGCCGGTGAGCGCTTCTTCTCCGCCGGCTGGGACCTCAAGGCGGCTGCCGCCGGGGAGGCCGTCGACGCCGACCACGGTCCGGGCGGCTTCGCGGGGCTGACGGAGTACTACGGCCGCCGTAAGCCCGTGATCGCGGCCGTCAACGGCCTCGCGCTCGGCGGTGGGCTCGAGCTGGCACTGGCCGCCGACCTGGTCGTGATGGCCGACCACGCCGAGGTCGGCCTGCCCGAGGTGCGGGTCGGCGTCGTCGCCGACTCCGGTGGGCTGCTGCGCCTGCCTCGCCTCGTGCCGCCGGCCGTCGCGCGGGAGCTGCTGCTCACCGGTCGCCGGATGGGCGCCGACGAGGTCGGCCGCCGGGGCCTGGCCAACCGCGTCGTCCCAGGCGGCGACCTCCTCGACGCCGCCCTGTCGCTCGCCGACGAGATCGTGGCCGGGGCGCCGCTGGCCGTGGCCGCTGTGCAGGAGGTTCTCGCCGCAACCGCCGGCCTCGACGTCGAGGACGCCTTCCGGCTCATGCGCTCCGGTGACCTCGAGGCGTACTCGCGGATGCTCACGTCGCAGGACGCCGAGGAGGGCCCCCGCGCCTTCGCCGAGAAGCGCCCCCCGCTCTGGCAGGGAAGGTAACCGCCGACTCGGCGTGGGTGCGAGACACCGGCGTCAGGAGGTGGTCGGGTCGCCTACGGTTGCGCAGGTGTACGACGGCGAGCAGGTCTGGCACGAGGTCGACCGCTACTTCATCGAGCGGCTCGTCCCCGAGGACCCCGCCCTGGCCCGAGCCCGGTCGAGCTCGACCGACACAGTCATGCCCGGGGCCGACGTGGCCCCGAACCAGGGGGCGTTCCTGGCGATCGTCGCGCAGATCGCCGGAGCACGACGCGTCCTGGAGTTCGGCACCCTCGCCGGCTACTCCACGATCTGGCTGGCACGTGCGGTCGGGCCGGCGGGACACGTGACGACGTTCGAGATCGACGAGGCGACCGCCGCGACGGCTCGTGAGAACTTCGCGGCCGCCGGCGTCGCGGACCGGATCGACCTCGTCGTCGGTCCCGCGGCGGAGTCGGTGCAGGAGCTCGTCGACCAGCGCGTGCCGCCCTTCGACCTGGTCTTCATCGACGCGGACAAGCCGAGCAACCCGGTCTACCTCGACGCGGCGCTCAGGCTCAGCCGACCCGGCACCGTGATCATCGCCGACAACGTCGTCCGCAACGGCGCGGTCGCGGACCCCGACAGCCGTGACCCGCGCGTCCACGGGACCTGGGCCCTGGTCGACCGCCTCGCCGACGAGCCGGGTGTCACCGCCACCGCTCTGCAGACCGTCGGCCTCAAGGGCTGGGACGGGTTCGCGATCGCCGTGGTCGGCGAACCGCCCCGGGCCGAGTGATCAGGCGGGCTCGCCCGCGCGAACGGCGATGACGCCGGCCAGGAGCAGCACGCCGCCGAGGAGCTGGATGGGGTGCGGCAGCTGGCCGAGGAGCAGCCAGGCGAAGACCACGCTGAACAGCACCTCGAACAGCCCGAGGAACGACGCCAGCCGGGCGCCGAGGGCGCGGCTGGCCAGGACACCCGCGACGTAGGAGACGGCCGCGGTGATGACGCCGAGCGCGAGCACCGCGAGCCACCAGGTCACGTGCACACCGTTGTACGACGCGCGGTCGGTCGAGGCGCTCATGTCCACCAGGCCGACGAGCCCGGCCAGACCGAGCAGCAGGGACCCCACCGTCAGTCCGCCGGCCGCGAGCACCAGCGGAGGCAGGCCGTTCTCCTCCCCCGACGACACCACGAAGAAGAAGGCGCACCCGACCATTCCGCCCACCGCCCAGAGCACGCCGATGCCGTCGACCGATCCGGCCGCGAAGACGTCGAGCACCAGCAGCAATCCGGCGATCGCGACGCCCGCACCCGCGACGGTGAGCAGGGTCGGGGCCTGGTGATGCCGGGCCCACATCCAGCCCATCACCGCCACCGGCGCGACGTACTCCACCAGGATCGCGATCGCGACCGGCAGCCGCTCGACGGCGTTGAAGTAGGAGTACTGGCAGCCCGCCACGGCCACGAACCCGAAGACGAGCAGGAAGCCGGCATTGGCGCGCAGCAGGTGCCACCGGCCGCGCAGCGACGCGACCGCCGGACCGAGCAGGGCCAACGCGCCGACCCCGATCCGGCACAGCACCAGGGCCGCGGGCGACCAGCCGGCGTCGAGCAGCCCGGACGCCAGCGCACCTGAGAGCCCGAACGAGGCGGCCGCGACGAGGGCGAAGGCGAGCCCGGCCCGAGCCCGACTCGACGTCAGGACGTCAGATCCCGTGTCATGAGTCAAGGTCGCCATGACACATGACGCTAGGCCCGACTCGTGTAATCTGTCAACGTGGTTTTCACTCATGACACCGAAGCGGCGCTCCTGGCCGCCGTCGCCCTGGTGAACACCGCCGAGGAGCCCGACACCCTGACCACGACCCAGGAGCTCACGGCGTTCCTCGACACGCACGACTTCACCGGCACCCGGCTCGGCGACGCCGCCGAGCTGTCGGCCGTGCGCGCGCTGCGGCCGCGTCTCCGTGCCCTGCTGACGAGCGACCGGGACGCCGCTGCCGGCCAGGTCAACGAGCTGCTCGGCGAGGAGCACGCGCTCCCCCAGCTCGTGCGGCACGGCGAGCACGACTGGCACATCCACGCGGTCGCGCCGGATGCGCCGCTGGCCACCCGGATGGCCGTCGAGGCCGCGATGGCGATGATCGACGTGATCCGCGCCGACGAGATGTCCCGGCTCGACGTGTGCGCGGATGCCGAGTGCGAGGGCGTCGTGCTCGACCTCTCGCGCAACCGTTCCCGCCGCTTCTGCAGCGTCACGTGTGGCAACCGCGCAGCCGTGGCGGCATACCGGGCGCGTCAGCGCTAGCCGGCGTCGGACATCCTTCCGGACGAGTTCCGGCCGGAAGGGCGACTAGCGTTCCGGCATGGCCATCGCTCAGTTCCCCGCCTTCGTCCTCGACTGCCCCGATCCCCGCGCGCTCGCTACCTTCTACGGCGCCCTGCTCGACTGGCCGGTCACGGCCGACGACGACTGGGCGGACATCCGCGCCGACTACGGCGACTGCATCAGCTTCCAGAGAGTCGACGACTACACCCCGCCGCAGTGGCCGGGTCAGGACGTCCCGCAGCAGATGCACCTCGACGTGAACGTCGAGGACCTGGATGTCGCCGAGGCAGCCGTCCTCGAGCTCGGCGCCACCAAGCACGACCACCAGCCGGGGACGACGTTCCGGGTGTTCCTCGACCCGGCCGGGCACCCCTTCTGCCTCTGCGTCAGCTGATGACGACCACCGGAGTCGACGGGCTGAGAGTCCAGCCGCTCACCGACGCGACCTGGGCCGCGTTCGCCGACCTGGTCGAGCGCCACAACGGCGTGTTCGGCGGCTGCTGGTGCACGTGGTTCCACACGATGAACGACGAGAAGACCCGGACCTACGACGGCAATCGCGACCTCAAGCAGCGGCTGGTCCACGAGGGCAGGGCGCACGCCGCTCTGGTGTTCGACGGGGACCAGGCCGTGGGGTGGTGCGAGTACGGCTCGTGCGCCGAGCTGCCGAACATCTACCACCGCAAGCAGTACGACGAGGAGACCGACCTCCGGCCCGACTACCGCATCACCTGCCTGTTCACCGACAAGCGGTACCGCCGTCGCGGCGTCTCCGCCCTGGCCCTCCAGGGCGCGCTCGACCTGATCGCCGAGGCGGGAGGGGGCGTCGTCGAGGGGTACCCGCACGACCCGGAGGGACGCCGGGTGGCCGTGCTCTACAACGGCACCCGGGCGATGTTCGAGCGCGAGGGGTTCGAGCTGGTGCGCCGCAAGGGCCAGCGCAACACCGTCATGCGCCGGACGGTGTCCGCCCGCTGAGGAACCGCCGCAGCACCTCGACGAACACGTCCTGCTGCTCGGAGTGCACCCAGTGGCCGGCGTTCTTGACCCGGACGAGGCGGTTGCGCGGGAACCAGCGATCCATCGGCCCGGCGTACTCCGGCTTCACGTAGTCGGAGCGCTCCCCCGCGACCCACAGCACCGGCCCGTCGTACGGCGCGAGGCCGGCCAGCTGCTCCTCCGGCCAGCTCCCGATCTGCGGGAGGGAGTCGCCGAGCACGCCGAGGTTCATCTGCCAGCGCCAGCCGTCGCCGTCCCGCCGCAGGTTCTGGAGCAGGAAGCCGCGGACGGTGGGGTCGGGAACGCCCTGGGTGAGCGCGGCGTCCGCATCCGCGCGCTGCACCAGCGCGTCGAGGTCCAGGCCGCGCATCGCCGCGACGTACGCCGTGAAGTCGGAGAGCCGGTCGTAGGCGACGGGAGAGACGTCGACCACGCACAGTCGCTCGACCAGCCGGGGATGGCGCAGCGCCAGCACCATCGCGACCTTGCCGCCGAGCGAGTGCCCGACCAGCGCCACGGGCTCGTCGCCGTCGAGCGACTCGGCGACCTGGTCGGCGACCTGGTCGGCGACCTGGAGGTAGTCGAACCGATCCGGCCAGCCCGACCGGCCGTGGTGGGGAAGGTCGACGAGCAGCGCCCGGTGCGGGTCGGGTCGCTCGGGATCGGCGAGGGCCTTGGCCACCTGGGTCCAGTTGCGCCCCTGGCCGAACAGCCCGTGCAGGAACACCACGAGCGAGCCCTGCTCGCCGACGGCGGTCGTGTAAGTCAGCACCACCGGCGCACGCCGTGCTTGGTCAGGTCGACGTCACGGCGGACCACCGAGATCTGGTCGCCGAAGTGGCTGCAGGTCCAGCGGAAGGCGCTGTTGCGATACTCCACGGCGAGCACGTGGTCGCCGTAGCTCGCGACGTACGACGCGCACTCGCGGTACTGCCCGCACTGCTCGGCCACCGCGAAGTCGAAGCCCACCACGGTGCCGTCCCACTCCGCCCAGTTCTTCTGCGCCGCCGCGAGCCCGTCGGCGTGCGCGCGCTTCACGAGCAAGGCCGCGAACTTCTTGTTGTCGCCCCGCGTGAGCAGGTGGTGGCTGCGACTGAACGAGTCGAGGTTGTCGTACTCGACGGCCTCGAAGCCGTGGGTGGCGCACCCGTCGGTCCACCTCCCGATGATCTTCACCAGCGCCTTCCGCTTGGCAGCGGTGCGGGTGTCGAGCAGCCACTCGCCCCAGACGGAGTCGGTGACCGGCTTGCCGCCGTCCTTCAGGACCAGACCCCAGTGCCGGTGCCAGAACCTCTTCTGCTCCACCTGGGTCTGGTAGCCGTTGACGTAGCAGATGTTGTAGACGTCGGGCAGCGGCTTCGCCGTCCGGTCCCGCTCGACGATGCCGACGTGGCCGGGCACCGAGCGAGCACCACCGAGCTGGTAGTCCCAGTCGGTGCCGGTCGGCGGCAGGGTGATCGCCCGGCCCGCGGACGCCGGCGCGACCGGGCCGAGGAGGCCGACGAGCAGGGCGGGCACAGCCAGAAGGCTCAGCACGTGACGGCGCATGCCCGAGGGTCCCACGTCAGAAGTCGAAGCCGTCGAAGACGTCGCCGATCCCGCTGGCGATGTCTCCGATCCCGTCGCCGATGCCCCCGGCGATGTCGCCGATGCCCTCACCCAGCCCCGCGGCGAGCGCGCCCAGGCCGTCGCCGAGCCCCTCGAACATGAAGCCCATGAAGAGCCAGTCCAGCGGGCCGAAGCCGCCGAAGTAGCCGGCGGCGTAGGGCTGGTAGGCGCGCCCGCCCTGCCAGTAGGGCACCCGGCGGGTGCCGACCATGACCTGGCGCGCGTCCGGCTCCGCGCCGGCCCGGACGCGCTCGGCGTCCAGGGCGCACGCCGGCACCTGCCGCTCCGCCCCTCCGACGGGTGCGAAGGGAACGTCCTCGACCGACAGTCCGTGCCGAGGGTCGAAGAAGCAGGCCGGGCGGCGTTGCGGGAGCGGATCGCCCGCGACCCGGGCGCGCACGCACGCGGCGGCGTACCGCCCGTCGTCGAGGATCTTGGTGACGTCCTGCACCTGCTCGGGCTTCTCGATCCGGTCGGCCGCGGTCTTGGCCGACTCATAGGCGTCGAGTGCGCGCTGGTAGTCGGCGTTCGCGCCCTGGTCGAGCTGCCGGCCAGCGAGCTCGAGGTCGAGGTCCTGGAGCTCCACGCCGAGGGCGGTGACGTCCTCGAAGGTCATCTTCTTGACCGGCTCGAGCTCACGCGTCTCACGCTCGATCGCGGCCCGCTTGGCCCGGCGTCGGATGACGACGAACGCCACCACGGCCAGTACGACGATCACCACGAGCACGACGGAACCCATGGCAGGAGCCTACGTGTCGATCAGACCTCGCCGGAGGCTCCGGACGCTCGCAGGGCGCGGCCGCCCAGCTCGGCCAGGGCGGCTCGGAGCTCGCCCGGCTCCTGGACCTCGAACTCCCAGCCGAGCAGCGACAGGTGGAAGGCCAGCCCGTACAACGACTCGGCACCGGCCTCGAGCAGCGTCGTCCGGTCGTCGACGGCGGACAGGATCACCGAGCGGACGCTGGTGCGCTCCGCGATCTCGTGCAGAGGGGCGCGCACCAGGATCCGCGCCTGGAACCGGTACGCCGCGCTGGCGACGCCGCGCTGGACGTACGCCGCGGGATCCTCGTGCTCGCGCATCTGGAAGCGCCAGGTGGTCGGCTCCACACCACGCATCCGGTCGAGCCGGAACGTGCGCCAGTCGTCGCGATCGACGTCGTAGGCCATGAGGTACCAGCGGCGCCCGGTGGCGACGAGGCCGACCGGCTCCACCGTGCGTCGGCTCGTGGCCCCGTCGCGTGACTCGTAGTCGAAGCGCACCCGGACGGTGTCGCGTACCGCGCACGCGAGCCGCAACAGGGCCTCACCGTCGACGTTCCCCTGGGCGTACTCCAGGGTCTGGGTCGCGTCGTGGATGGCACGGACCTCGCTGCGCAGGCGCGGCGGCATCACCTGGTCGAGCTTGGCCAGCGTCCGCAGCGCCGCCTCGCTGGCGCCGGAGACCGTGCCTCCGGCGGCCATCCGCAGGGAGACCGCCACGGCGACCGCCTCGGCGTCGTCCAGCAGCAGCGGCGGCAGACCGCGGCCGCGGCCGAGCTGGTAGCCACCCCCGACACCCTGGGTCGCCAGCACCGGGTAGCCCAGCTGGCGCAGTCGCTCGACGTCACGCCGGATGCTGCGTGTCGTGACGCCCAGCCGCTCGGCGAGCTCCGGTCCGGTCCAGACGGGTCGGTGCTGGAGCAGGCCGAGCAGCCGGAGGACGCGCTCGGTGGTCTCGGCCATGGGCCCGAGTCTCGCACGGGTAGCGGACAGATCCTGTCCTGTTTGCGGTGCACCATGGCCCTACCCAGTCACCCACCGGTCACCCACCCTCAGGAGACACCATGCCGCTCCACGTGCCGCCCGTCGCCGACGAGAAGGACGCGATCCACGCCTTCCTGGCCCAGGGCCAGGACGCCTTCCGGGCCGCCATCCACGGCCTCAGCCCCCACCAGGCCTCGCTGGCGCCGAGCGCCTCGTCCCTCTCGGTCGGCGGCCTGGTCAAGCACGTGACCGGGACGCAGCGCGGCTGGCTGGCCACGGTGGAAGCAGCCCCCGAGCCCGCGGTCCGCGAGGGCGGCGTCGACGAGTACCTCGACGGCTTCACCTTCCGCGAGAACGACTCCCTCGAGGAGCTGCTGGCCCGCTTCGACGAGGTGAGCGCCGCCGTGCTCGACGCCGTACGCCGACTGGACCTCGACACCGCCGTGCCCGTGCCGGACGCGCCGTGGTTCCCGAAGGACGTCGCGGCCTGGACCGTGCGCTGGGTCTGGTGGCACCTGATGGAGGAGCTGGCCCGGCACGCCGGGCATGCCGACATCGTCCGCGAAACCATCGACGGCGCGACCATGTACGCGCTCGTGGCCGCGCGCGAGGGTCTCCCCGATCTCCCGTGGCTCAAGGCGTGGAAGCCGGCCGCGGCTACGGTCTCGTCATGAGCGTCGACATCGACTGGGCCGCCCGGGGCTGGAACGCGCGGCTGCGCGACCAGCTCGACTGGCACTACTCCTACAACCTGCGGCGGCGGCTCGAGGGACTGACCGACGAGGAGTATCTGTGGGAGCCGGCGCCGGACTCCTGGAGCATCCGCCCGAGGTCGGAGGCCGCGACCAGCCACGCGGCCGGGACCGGTGAGCTCGTGCTCGACTACGCCTGGCCCGAGCCCGTCCCGGCGCCGCTGACCACGATCGCCTGGCGGATCGCCCATGTCGTCGTCGGCTGCCTCGCCGAGCGGACCGGCAACCACTTCGGCGGCGAGCCGACCGACTACGGCCGGTGGACGTACGCCGCGACCGCGGACGAGGCGATCGCCCAGCTCGGCGCGGCGTACGCCGCGTGGACGGCGGGCGTGGAGTCGCTCGGCGAGGACGGGCTGGAGCGTCCTTGCGGACCGGCCGAGGGACCCTTCGCCGAGGCGCCGCTGGCGGACCTCGTGCTGCACATCAACCGCGAGCTGATCCACCACGGCGCCGAGATCTGCCTGATGCGCGACCTCTACGCCCAGGCCAGGTGACCATCGCGTGGAGCGACGCCATGAGACCGACCCGAGGAGCTGACATGACCCGCGACTTCCAGGTGACCTTCGACGCGACGAACCCGCTCGCCCAGGCGCGCTTCTGGGCCGCGGCGCTGGGCTACGTCATCCCCGGTCCGCGGGGGGTGACCCTGGCCGAGGGCGAGGATCCGATCGACGCGTGGATGAGCTTCCTGGAAACGGCGGGGGTGCCCGAGAACCAGCGCGACCGCGCCTCCGCCATCGAGGACCCGGACGGATCGCGACCACGCGTGTTCTTCCAGAAGGTCCCCGAGGCCAAGGTCGCCAAGAACCGTCTCCACCTCGACGTCCGCGCCGCGCCCGGGCTGGAGGGCGACGAGCGGATGGCGGCGCTCGAGGCCGAGTGCGAGCGGCTGGTAGCGCTCGGAGCTTCTCGGCAGCAGCGCTTCGAGCCGGACCCGCCGATGAGCGGCGGCTTCATCGTCATGCAGGACCCGGAGGGCAACGAGTTCTGCCTGGACTGACCAACTCCTCCATCGGCGAAGAAAACGCGGACGAAACAGGCCGACACGCCGCGCAGGCCCGCACTTCGTCCGCGTTTTCTCGCGGAAGGGGCCCTCAGTCGGCGAGCTCGCGGTGCTCGGCCAAGTAGCGCTCGACGCGGCGGTCGGGGACCAGCCAGATCAGGGCCACGATCACGAACGGCACCAGCCCGAGCCACGGTACGACGAAGGCGAGCGCGATGCCGGACAGGTAGATGACCGGTGAGAGCTTGCCCTTGAGGTCGCGGCCCACGACCTCGCGCAGGCGCGGCCCGCTGACGGGCATCCGCATCATCCGCAGCTGCATGACGTAGTAGGCGATGGCCGCCCCGAGCAGGTTCACGCCGTAGATCACCGTCGGGGTCAGCGCCACCTTCGACTCGTCGAGCCACGCGGTGGTGAAGGGGTAGAGCGAGAGCCAGAACAGCAGGTGCAGGTTGGCCCACAGGATCGTGCCGTCGACGTAGTCGACGATCTGGAACATGTGGTGGTGGTTGTTCCAGTAGATCCCGATGTAGACGAAGCTCAGGAGGTAGGTCAGCAGGCCGAGCCCCGACGTGCTCATGAGGTCGCCGAGAGAGTCCTTGCCGTGGTCGGGCACCTTCAGCTCCAGCACCATCACGGTGATGATGATCGCCAGGACGCCGTCGCTGAACGCCTCGAGCCGCCCGGTCCTCATGCGGCGACCCTAGGGTCAGGCGCCGTAGTCGCGGAACCCGCGCTTGGTCTTGCGGCCGAGGTAGCCCGCCGTCACCAGATGCTCCAGTAGCGGCGCCGGCGCGAAGCCCGGCTCGCGGAACTCGAGGTAGAGCTCGCGCTGGATCGCCAATGACACGTCGTTGCCTACGACGTCGAGCAGCTCGAAGGGGCCCATCGGCAGCGCACAGCCCAGCTTCATCGCGGTGTCGATGTCGTCGGCCGTCGCGTAGTGCGCCTCGAGCATCTTGACCGCGTCGTTGAGGTAGGGGAACAGCAGCGCGTTGACGATGAACCCCGCCCGGTCGCCGCACGACACGGCCACCTTGTCCAGCGACGCGCACAGCGCGAGCGCGGTCTCGTGGACGTCGTCACCGGTGGTGACCGTCGAGACCACCTCGACCAGCTGCATCACCTGAGCCGGGTTGAAGAAGTGCAGCCCGACGACGTCCTGCGGGCGCTTCGTCGCCGTGGCGAGCGAGATCACCGGGAGGCTGCTCGTCGTCGTCGCGAGGATCGCGCCGGGCCGGCAGATCTCGTCGAGGTTCTCGAAGAGCGTGGTCTTCACCGCGAGGTCCTCGGCGACGGCCTCCACGACGAGATCGCACGTCGCGAGGTCGTCCAGGTTCGTCGAGCCGCGCAGGTGGGCCAGGGTCGGGGCCTTGGCCTCCTCCTCCAGCTTGCCTCGCTGGATGGCCTTGTCGAGCGAGCGCTCGACCCCTGCCCGAAGCGCGTTGACCTTGGCGGCCGCTCGGCCCACGTTGGTCACGTCGTACCCGGCGCGCGCGAACACCTCCGCGATCCCGGTCGCCATGGTGCCGGTGCCGACGACTCCGACGGTCCGGATCGGGCGGATCAGCCGCGGGGGGTGGCTGGCGTCGGGAGTCTGCGCGTCCGTGACGACGACGTGGCTGTCGGCCTCCTGGTAGGTGTAGAAGCCGCGCCCGGTCTTGCGGCCGAGGAAGCCGGCGGTCACCAGCTGCTTGAGGATCGGGGTCGGCGCGTGCAGGCGGTCTCGGCCCTGCTTGTACATCGTGTCGAGGATCTCGTACGCCGTGTCGAGGCCGATCAGGTCCAGCAGCGCCAGCGGACCCATCGGGTAGCCACAGCCCAGGCGCATCGCGGCGTCGATGTCCTCGCGCGTGGCGAACCGCTGCTCGTACATGGACGCCGCGTGGTTGAGGTACCCGAACAGCAGGGTGTTGGCGATGAACCCCGCACGGTCGCCGCAGATCACCGGGCTCTTGCCGAGCCTCGCGACCATCGCCTTGACGTCCTCGAGGACCTCCTCCTCGGTGACCACGGTGCGGATGATCTCGACGAACTGCTGAACCGGCGCGGGGTTGAAGAAGTGGACCCCGATGACACGGCCGGGATGGCTGTTCGCCGTCGAGATCTCGGTGACGCTCAGGCTCGACGTGTTGGTGGCCAAGATCGCGTCGGGCTTCACGATCCCCTCGAGCTCGCGGAAGATCGACTTCTTGATCTCGATGGACTCCACGACCGCCTCGACGACGAGGTCGGCGTCCGCGAGCTCCGAGAGCTGGGTCGCGAAGGACACGCGCCCGAGCAGGTCCGCCTGGTCCTCGGGACTGAGCTTGCCGCGCTGCACGGCGCGACCGGTGGAGTGCTCCAGATGCTGCCGGCCGCGCTCGACGGCCTCCTCGGTCACCTCGACGCCGATCACCGAGAAGCCGTGCCGCGCGAAGACCTCGGCGATCCCTGCGCCCATCGTGCCCAGGCCCACGACGCCGATGGTGGCGAAGGTGCGTCCGGGCTCGGTCACGGCGGCATCGGAGGAGGTGCTCGTCATGGGGCGAATCCTCCCACGGGCCCTCAGACGACCGGTTCGTGGCCGGATCGAGACCGAATCGTGGTCACGACGCGTCTCCGGAGCCCTACCCTCGGCCCAGGCCTGCGGACGGAGGTGGCCATGCGTCGCTGGTGGACGGACGCCGCCGTCCTGCTCACGGTCGCCGGCCTGGTCTCGGCCACGCTCGCGGCGTGCGGGGGCGGTCACCACAGTCCACACCCCAGCCCGCCGCATCCGACGGACACCCGTTTCTACAGCCCGCCGTCGTCCCACTCGGGGGTCGATCCGATCGCCCGCGGCCCGATCACCCTGCGCGGAGCGACCCGGGGTGGCACGGTCACGGTGCTCACCCACGACGGGCTGCACGGCAGCCTCGACCCGTCGGCCGCCTCCACCCGCGACGTCACCTCGATCCTGAGTGGGCTCGTGACCCGGTCGCTCACGCAGTACCGCTACGACCGCGCGAGCCGGCAGATGGTGCTCACTCCCGACATCTCCACCGACCTCGGCGAGCACAACGACCACTACACCAAGTGGATCTTCGACGTGCGCGGCGGCGTTCGCTTCCAGGACGGCACCCGGGTCACGGCCTCCGACGTCGTCCGCGGGATCCGTCGGTGCCTCCGGTCGCCCGCGTCGAGGACCAGGCCCTGTCTGAGCGCCCCGATCCGGTCGGTGCAGGTCCACCACCACCGGATGGTGATGATCAAGCTCCGCTCGCCCTACCCGGACCTGCCGTACCTGGTGGCCCTCCCGGCGTTCGGGCCGATCGAGAAGGGATCCCGCGACACGGGCGCCACCGGGCCCTACCGCGTCCGGCAATTCCGTCCCGGACATCGTCTCGTCCTCGTGCGCAACCCGGACTGGGACCCCGCCACGGACGCCGCGCGGACGCAGTACCCGGACCGCTACGTGTTCCGCTCGGGCCTGCGGGAGGCGCAGATCCAGCGGACGCTGCGCCGCGACCGAGGAGCGGCAGGGTCGACGCTGACCTACGACGACATGCGCCCGGCCGCGTTCAGCGCTCCGGACGCGCAGGACCGGCTCGTGCGCGGCCCCACGCCGTGCACGACGTACCTCGCCGTGGACGGTCGGACGATCGCCGATCCCGCGGTCCGTCGGGCGCTGATCTGGGCGTTTCCCTACCGGAGGGTCATCCGGGCCGAGGGCCTGACGCCGGGGGTGACGGCGGTCCCCGCCACCAATCTCGAGCCGCCCGGCATCCCCGGTCGCACCGCTGTGACCGTCCACGGGCACGCCGGCTTCGCCACCCGACCGCTGGTGGCCCGCCGCATGCTGGCCCGCGCCCAAGCCGTGGGGACCCGGGTGAGGTTCTCCGACGACCCGGCCCATCGGGCCGGCGTCACCGCCGAGCAGGCGATGGTGCGCTCGCTGCGCACCTCGGGGTTCTACCCCGAGCCGGTCCCGGTCGACTCCTCCGTCGACATCCGGATCGCGACGCGCTGCGGCAGGTGGCCCGTGGGGTCCGAGTGGATCCCGCCGGTCTACCGGTCAACGGGGATCGCGCGCTATGTCGCCGGCGCCACACGCCATATCGAGAGCCTGCCCCTCGATCTGTCCGGACCAGCTTGGAACAGGCTCGACCACGCCGTGCTCCGACGCTGGCAGCCGATCGTCCCGCTCTGGTACACGGGTGTGGCGATGGCGCACGGGTCGCGGATCGAGGGGATGGCCGACGACACCGTCACCGGCATGCCGACCTGGTCGCACCTGTGGGTGCAGGAGTAGCCGAGCTACTCGTTGCGCACGGCGACGGACGACGACCGCTTGTTGCCGCCGGCATCCTTGGCTACCACCGTGATGACGTGCTTGCCGTGACCCTCGCTGAACGTCGAGGTGAACGTCGCGGCGTCGCCGCTCTTGCGGACCTTCAGCTTGACCCGCTGGCCGTTGACCTTCACCCAGACAGGGAGCCCGTTCGCGCCGGAGTGGACGACGCCGGACACGGTCGTCTTGGTCCCGTGGACGACCCCACCGTCCCTCGGCGCGGAGATGGCGGGGCTCGGCATCATGTCGCGCTCGGCCTTGGCACCCAGGGCGCTCGCTCCACTGGTGAGCAGGCTGACGCTGTCGGCGAAGCCCAGGTGCGCGGACCCGCCCTTGGGGACGACCAGCCGGTAGTCCATCTCGAGCGACATCTCGGCGGATGGTGACCAGACGAGCCGAGCCGGTCTCCGCGACCACGAGATCGCCTGCGGTGAGACGTTCGGGTCGCCGTCGTTCGCGAGGCGATCGGCTGTCGCCAGCATGGTGGAGGCACGGTTCGGACCCGGGTTCTTCACCTTCTTGCCGAGCGCCGGCCGGTGGTAGCCCTTCTGGCCGGGCAACCGCACCCCGCCGAGACCTTGGGCGTTCTCTGCGATCTCGCACAGGTAGGCGAGCTTCAGCACGTGCCGCTTGCCGTCGGTGGAGCGGAACTCGTCGCGGATCCGCAGCTGGCCGTTCTTCAGCAGCGTCGACACCCGGGTGAGCGCGACTCCCGACGTCCTCAGGACGCACGACGAGGTGGGCGGCCACTGGACGTCCGACGCGCACCGGTCCAGCGGCTCGACCTCGGTCCATTGCAGCGTCTGGGCCTTGGTGACGTGGAACTTCACGCTCACCGCGGAGATCGGGGTCACGCCGAACAGGTGGTCGTCCGGCGGCCCGAACGCCTGGTGGCCGTCGACGACGACCGAGGCACCGGTGTTCGTCACGTTGTTCTGCAGGGACAGCAGACAGCCCGACGTGCCGCCGATGCCGGTCTGGTCCGCCGCGATGGCGGCGAAGTCGACGATGCCGCAGCCGCCCGCGGCGTTGGCGGAGACGCTGGAGCTGTCAGCGCTCGCCGTGAGTCCGAAGTTCGTGGAGCCGGTCGGCACCCAGGAGTCGAGGTTGACCACCGGACCGGCGTACGACGCGAGGTAGGCGTCCAGCGGGTTCACGCCGTCCGGCAGGGCCCGGAGCCGGCAGTGCGAGGCCACGCTCGGGACCGGGACGGTCGTGTGGAAGGCCCCCGACGCGACGGCCACGGCGGTGGCCACCGTCGTGGAGGTGACGCTCGGCCCGTTGTTGCTGCTCAGGCAGTAGACGTTGACCTCGGCGACGTCGTGGGACGCCGTCCCCCTGATGGTCCAGTGCCCCTCGGCGCCCTGCTGGCTCAGCACGACCTTGTTGTTCGCGGGCGCGCTGATCTTCGTCCACGTGCCCGCAGCCGGAGCCGCCTGGGCGGGGAGCTGCGTGGCGAGTCCGAGCACGACGCAACCGGTGGCCGCGACGGCCAGGGCCGAGCGAACGCGGGACGTCGTGCGGGAGATACCGGTGGCCATCACTTGTTCCTCACCGTGACCGAGGTGCTTCGCTTGTTGCCACCGGCGTCCTTCGCGACGGCGGTGAGGGTGTGCTTGCCGGGTGGTTCGTCCAGCACGACCTTGAACGTCGCCTTGCTCGCGCCCCGGGCGGTGATGGTCGCGGAGTGGCCGTCGACCTTGACCGACACCGGGAGCCCGTTCACACCGGCATGGAGGACGCCCTTGACCACGGTCTTCCGGCCGTCGACCACCGCGCCCTTGGCCGGACTGGTGATCCGCGGGAAGGCCATCACGGCCGACACGGCGTCCGCGCCCAGGTGCTTGGCGGAGGAAGTGCGCACACCGGAGCTGTCGGTGAAGCCCAGCCGTGCCGCGCCGTTCTTCGGGACCTTCAGCGAGTAGCTGACACCGAACACCGAGGGGTCGCTCGACGAGAAGGCGAGGTGCGTCGGTGGTCGGGACCAGGTCACACCACGGGTGCTGGCCTGGGAGTCACCCTCGACTGCGAACCGGTCGGATCGCACCAGCACGGTCGCAGCGTGCTTCGGCATCCCGGTCACGATCTGGCCCTTGGTCGATCCGCGGAAGCCGCCACCGCGTCCGGGGAAGGCGAAGCCGAGGCCGCCGGTCGGCGGCGGGGTGAACCCCATCGAGTAGACCGTGCGGACCCGGTGCTTGCTGCCGTCGGTGGAGGTGAAGGAGTCCCGCAGCGCGATCTGCTCGCCGCCGGCGGTGAGCCTGCCGCTGCGGGTGTAGCTGACCCCGGTCGCCACGACGCTGCCGCACTGACCGGCCGACGGCGGGGGAAACGCCTCGCTGCCCGAGCAGCGCACGAGCGGAGCGGACTCGGTCCAGCTCAGCCGACCGTTCCTGGCCGTGTGGAACCGCAGCTGCAGGGACGTGCTGGAGTCCAGGCTCAGGGTGGAGTAGGGCAGCAGGGCCGTGTGCCCGTCGACGCGGATCGGAGTGTCCGACAGGGCGGAGTCGCCGAGGTTCGCGACACAGCTGTCGAACGCGAAGGGGACCCCGAGGTCGGCCGACAGCGTGCCCATGGTGGTGTCACCACAGTTCGCCGCGCTCTGCACGTCCAGGACGCCGCTCGCGGCCCCCGCGACGAGCTCGAAGTTGAAGGTCGAGGACGACTGGGTGAGCCGCTCCACCCGGTCCAGATGCAGCACCGGACCCGAGAACATCGACACGTCGCCGTTCACGTCGTCGTTGAACGGGATCGCGCGCAGGCGGCAGGTGGGGCTGGTCGGTCCGATGTCCGGCACCGGCACGGTGGCGGAGAAGGCATTGCTCGTCACCGGCACGTCCGTCGCGACGGAGACCGCGGTGATGTTCCCCGCGGGTCCGCTGAAGCAGTACAGGTCCACGGTCGTCGGCCCGGTGGACGTCGTCCCGGCCACGTGCATCGTCGGCGACCCGCCGCGGTCCAGGAACGTCGCGCCGGTCTTGGGCGAGGAGATCGTGGTGAAGTCCGGGTTCGCGCCACGGGCCGGCAGCTGGAGCGAGAGCGCCAACGCAGCACTGCCGACCAGCGCGACGAGCCCCCCGGCTGTCGTGTGAGCCATGGCTCGGAGACTAGGCGACCGAGGGCCCCGATCCCGGCAGGCTGACGCCGTCCGCGAGCCGTACGACGTCGTCGGCACACCCCCAGGACAGGGTGACTCCCGCGCCGCCGTGGCCGTAGCAGTGGATGACGTCACCGACGCGCTCCAGCCGGACCTCCGGCCGAGCGGGCCGCAGCCCGACCTTGTGTCTGACCACACGGGCGCCCGCGACGGCGGGCACGAGCTCGGCGGCTCGCCGGAGGATGCCGTCCGCGACCTCCGGGGACGGCGTGCGACTCCACTCCCCCTCCTCGTCGGTGCCGCCCAGCACGATGTCGTCGGTGCGGGGGATGACGTAGGTCGGCACATCGCCGCCGTCACCCTCCTGCCCGAGCCACCACTCGTCCAGGCCCACCTGCTCGACCACGACCACCTGGCCGCGCACCGGCGTGCTGGTCGGGTCGTCGGCGAGCCGACGCGAGCCCAGACCCGAGCAGTTGACGACGAGCGGGGCGTCCGGAAGGCGGCTCAGCGCCATCCGGGTCACGGTCCCGCCGGCATCCAGCACGCGCTCGGTCAGCCAGGCGAGGTAGCGCGACATGTCGACGACCGGTGCGGTGAACGACCACGCATCGACGTACGGCGGTCGCGGCCGAACGCGGTCGAGCGACGGGACGGCATCGACCCACCAGGGGTCGGGGCTCGGCGCTCGCAGCAGCTCGGTGCCGCGTCGCATCCGCACGCCGTCCGCGCCCTGCTCCGCGAGCCTCGCGAACTCGTCGTACGCCGTGCGACCCCAGGCGGCCACCTTCTCCACGGGGAAGGCCCGGTAGGGGTACCAGATCGCGGCGGCCACGCTCGACGTCGTCTCGAGCGGCAGGTCCCGGGCCAGGACGTCGACGCGATGGCCGGCCTGGAGCAGCCTGAGCGCGCAGCTCAGGCCGATCACCCCGGCACCGACCACGACGATCCGGTCCGGCCGCTCTGCCATGCGGACGAGTCTGCCGTACCGGGTAGGGTCCTCGCCCGTGAGGTTGGTCGTCGCGCGCTGCCAGGTCGACTACGCCGGGCGCCTCACGGCGCACCTGCCGATGGCGACGCGGGTGCTCATGATCAAGGCCGACGGGTCGGTGCTCATCCACTCCGACGGCGGGTCCTACAAGCCGCTGAACTGGATGTCACCACCGTGCACCCTGCGCGAGGGGACCTCCGCTGACGGGGCTGTTCTCTGGACGGTCACCAGCAAAACCGACGACACCCTCCAGATCCTGATCGAGGAAGTCCTCAGCGACACCTCCCACGACCTGGGCGTCGACCCCGGCCTGCAGAAGGACGGCGTCGAGAAGCACCTGCAGGAGCTTCTGGCCGAGCACCCGGCCCACCTCGGCGAGGGGCTGACCCTGGTCCGTCGCGAGTTCCCGACCGCCATCGGACCGGTCGACCTGATGTGCCGCGACGCCGCCGGCGCATCCGTGGCGGTCGAGATCAAGCGCCGCGGCGAGATCGACGGCGTCGAGCAGCTCACCCGCTACCTCGAGCTGCTCAACCGCGACCCCCTGCTCGCACCCGTGCGCGGGATCTTCGCGGCGCAGGAGATCAAGCCCCAGGCGCGGGTCCTGGCCGGAGACCGCGGCATCGCCTGCGCCGTGGTCGACTACGACGCCCTGCGCGGCCTGGACGATCCCACCTCACGGCTGTTCTGAGGCCTGTCCACAGGACGTGGTCAGCGGGTGGCCGGAGTTCCTCTCGCCGCACTACGGTTCTCGACCATGGTCTCGGTCATCCACCTCAACCGCCGCGTCACCCGCCTCGAGAACGAGACGGAGTCGATCTACGAGCTGCTCACCGAGCACGGCGGGCGTTTCGATCGCATCGACACCCGTCTCGACGCGATCGACACCCGACTCGACGGGATCGACACCCGACTCGACGCCGTCGACACCCGACTCGACGCGATCGACACCCGACTCGACGCCGTCGACACCCGACTCGACGCCGTCGACACCCGACTCGACGTCATCGACACCCGACTCGACGCCGTCGACACCCGACTCGACGCCGTCGACACCCGACTCGACGCCATCGACACCCGACTCGACGCCATCGACACCAGACTCGACTCCATCGACACCAGGCTCGACAGGTTGGAGACCGGCTTCGGCGAGATGCAGGGCACCCTGGCCGAGATCCTGCGGCGCCTCCCCGAGGCGTCCTGAGCGCTCGGCAAGCACCGGATCAGCCGGTGACTCCGGCCTGCCGGAACAGCTCCGCGAGCAGGTGGGCGTACCCGAGCGCGTCGTCGATGGCGCGGTGCGTGTGCGGCACGTCGCCGAGCCACTCCGGGGGCAGGGACGCGGCGCTCACCTCGCGCACCGGCCGCCCGGTCACGGCGGCGGCGTAGGACCGCAGGCAGAGCGTGTCGTGGAAGAGCGGGTCGGGCGCGTACAGCCCGTCGAGCAGCTGGTGGTCGGTGAACGCGCGCAGGTAGTGGTCGATCCAGGCCCCGTCGAACGCCACCGGATGCGCAGCGAAGATCCGCACTCCCGGGACCGCCCGCACGAAGTCGACGAAGTCCGTCATCACGGCCGCCGGGTCACGGGGGTCGGCCGTCGTCGCAGCGAGCGCTTCGGGCTGCTCGTTCTCGAACCACCCGCGGGTTCCCGGGTCCCACCCGGCACCAGGAAGCTCGGCGAGGACCGCCTCGTACCGGCCGCGCTCCTCGCCGTAGGCCGTCACCGCCACGGTCGCGAACGAGAGCATCGAGTGCGCTCCCGCCCGGGGACCGGAGCACTCGATGTCGGTCACGAGGTACGTCGCGTCGTCCATGCCCCGAGCCAACCAGATAGATCGTTGGCCGCCGGTCAGGCGGCCACCGGCTCGGCGTCCTCGGCCACCGACTCCTCATGGGCCGGGATCCGGCCCGGCAGGAGGAACGCCGCCGCGACGGCACCCGCAAGGCACAGCAGCCCGACGACCACACAGGCGGTCGACAACCCGGCGAGGAACGAGTCGTGGAACGCCGAGACGAGCTGCGGGTTCGCGCCCGCGACGCTCTGGGCGACGCCCACCGAGTCCTGCGCCTTGGCCAGGACCCCACCCGGCACGCCGGCATAAGCCCCGTTGGCGAGGTGCGAGGCGAAGACCGAGGAGAACACCGAGCCGACCACGGCGACGCCGAGGGTTCCGCCCAGCTCGCGGGTCGCGTCGTTGACCGCCGAGCCGACCCCGGCCCGGGCGGGGGGCAGCACCAGCAGGATCGACTCGGTCGCCGGCGTCGAGATCAGGCCCATGCCGAGCCCCATCATCACCATCTGCGGCACGATCACCCTCGGGTACGACGTGTCCACGCCCGAGGTGGAGATCCACAGGAAGGCCGCCCCGAACAGCACCATCCCGGTGGTCACCACGATCTTGGTCCCGATCCGCGGGGCCAGCGCCGCGCCCACCACCGAGGCGACGGCGATCGACAGGGCGACCGGCAGGATCCGGGCGCCCGTGGACAGCGCACCGAAGCCGCGCACGAACTGGAAGTACTGCGTGACCAGGAAGATGAACCCGAAGAGCGCGAAGAAGGTCACCGTCACCGCCCCGCTGGCAGCGCTGAAGCGGCGGTCGCGGAACAGGGTCACGTCGAGCATCGGGTGCGCGGCCGAGCGCTCGCGAAGCACGAAGGCCGCCAAGAGGACGGTCGCGAAGGCGAAGCCACCGAGCGTGGTCACCGAAGACCAGCCGTGGGACGGGGCCTCGATGATCGTGTAGGTCAGCGTCGCGAGGGTCGCGACCGAGAGGCCCACACCGGGCAGGTCCAGCGGGGGCACGGCCGGGTCGCGCGACTCGGGCACCCAGGCGAAGGCCGCGACGCTGGTGACCAGGGCCAGCGGGACCAGCGCCCAGAAGACGCTGCCCCAGTAGAAGTGCTCCAGCAGCAGTCCCCCCGTGATCGGGCCGGCCGCGACGCCGAGCCCGACGACACCGCCCCAGATGCCCAGGGCCGCGGCGCGCTCGCGGCGCTCGCGGAAGGTGTTGCTGATGATCGACAGCGTGGTCGGGAAGATCAGCGCGGCGAACGCCCCCATCACGAACCTGGCGGCGACCAGGGCTCCGGCCGAGGTCACCAGTGCGCCGGCGGCGCTGGCGGCGGCGAAGCCGAGGAGGCCCACGATGAGCGCCGGCCTGCGGCCGAACCGGTCGGACAGGCTGCCCGCTGCGAGCACCAGGCCCGCGAACGCGAGGTTGTAGCCGTCGACGACCCACTGCAGCTGGCGGGTGCCCGCGGAGAGCTCGCGGGAGACGGACGGGAGGGCGACGTTCACGATCGTGGTGTCGAGGTTGATGGCCAGGACGGCCGCGCACACGGTGGCCAGGACGAGAGCCTTGTGGGGCGGCCTGCGGGTCGGGTGGGTCATGGGAACTCCTATGTGGACACTGACAACATCAAGGTAGATCGTGATGTGACCACTGTCAACATCCTTTATCCTCGACCTCGTGAGCACTCGGCCCCAGCCGTACCACCACGGCAACCTGCGCCCCGTCCTGGTCGACACGGCCGTCGAGCTCGCCCGCACGACCGGGCCCGACGGCGTCGTCCTCCGCGAGGTCGCCCGACGGGCGGGCGTCTCGCACAACGCCGCGTACCGCCACTTCGAGGACCGCGCCGCCCTCCTCGCCGAGGTGGCCGACGACGCGATGACCCGGCTCGAGCAGGCCATGCGGGAGCGCGCCGACGCGGTCACCGCCACCGACCCGGTCGAGCGCGCCGTGAAAAGGCTGGGCGAGACCGGGCGCGCCTACGTCGCCTTCGCGGTCTCCGAGCCGGGCTTGTTCGCGGTCGCGTTCACCTGCCCCGAGGGCGTCGCCGTCCACCGGGACCGGGAGACCCTGGCCGGGCCGTTCGCGTTCCTGAACGACGTCCTCGACGAGTTGGTCGCGGTGGGTGCCCTCCGGCCCGAGCTTCGCGCGGGGGCCGACGTGGCGTGCTGGGCGATGGTGCACGGCTACGCCGAGCTGCACGTCCACGGCCCTCTGCGCGAGGTGCCGCCCGAGCTGCGTGACGAGCTGCTCGAGCCCGTGCTCGACGTGGTCCAGCGCGGGCTCTTCGGGGACCGCGGCTAGCCGGCGGGAGCGACCCGCCAGCCGTCGGCGTCGTTCTCGAAGACGTACGACGCGCCGTTGGGTACGTCGCCGCCCGGCGGGCCGGCTGACGAGCCCGGTGCGATCGCGCCCCAGAGGGAGACGATCACGCCCCCGTGCGTGACGACCAGCACGGTCTCGCCGCGGAACCGGTCGGCGATCTCGTCGAGGACGGCGAGCACGCGGTCCGCGGTCTCGCGGCCGGTCTCGCCGCCGGGCACGCCCAGCGAGAGGTCGCCGGCTCGCCACGACGTGACCATCGCCCCGAAGTACTCGGGGTCGTAGGGCTGGCCCAGGAAGTCGCCGGCCGGGAACTCGTGGATTCGCTCGCGCACCGTCACCGGGAGGCCGAGCACCCCCGCGGCGATCTCCGCGGTCTGGACCGCCCGCGAGAGCTCGCTGGAGAACACCGCCGCGACCTTCTCCGGTCGCAGCCGCTCGCCCAGCTCCCGCGCCTGCGCCCGACCGAGTGCGGTGAGGCTGCCGCCCGCGGCGTTCATCTCCGGGGTCTCGTACTCGGTCTCCCCGTGGCGGGCCACGATCACCCGGGCCGGACAGTGGACGTCGCTCACGCCCCCAGCCAACCATGCTCGTGCGCGTTCCCACGCGCGCACAGGTGCGGCAGGATGCGCCGCATGCGCATCTTCCACATCGCCACCCTGGCCGACTGGAAGGAGGCCGAGACCAGCGGCAGCTACCGAACCTCCACCCTCGGCCGCACGCTGGACGAGGAGGGCTTCATCCACGCGGCCCACGACGACCAGGTCCCCGGCGTGCGCGACCGCTACTACGCCGGAGTGACCGAGCCGCTGGTCGTGCTCGAGATCGAGACCGACCTCCTCGACGCCGAGGTCCGTGAGGAGCAGGTCGGCGACGAGGTCTACCCGCACGTCTACGGGCCCGTCCCGGCCGCCGCCGTGGTGGCCTGGCGCCCGGCGCGGCTGCCTCCGATCGAGCTGGGCGCCCGCGAGCCGGCGGCTCCGGTGCCGGCCCTCACCTCCGGGTTCCGCGGCGCCGCGATCGTGCTCGCCGCCGCGGCGTTCGCGGCGTTCTGGTGCGCGGTGGCGGCCCAGTCCGCGACCTCGGACGACCGGCTGCCGGTCGGGGTCTCGTTCGTCCTGTGGTCGCTGATGGCGGTGCTCGCCGTCGCGGCCGTCGTCAGCGGTGCGTACGCCGAGTGGCTGCGCCGTCGACCGGTGCGCGAAGAGTGAGCTAGGCGCTGCGTTCGATCAGGCGCTGCGTTCGATCAAGCACTGCGCTCCACCGGCTGCCAGCCGAGGCCGATGAGCCTGGTCCGACCCAGCTCGGTCACGCGCAGGCCACGATGGTCGTCGGAGCGGCGGGCGAACCACGGCTCGGGACCGTCGACGAGGGTGTTCAAGAGCGCGGCGGCGAGTGCGCCGGCGAGGTGCTCGCGCCGCTCGGTCCAGTCCAGGCAGGGCCGGGCGAAGGACCGGCGTGCGGCCCTGGCGGCGCTCACGTCGACCCCCCACGCCAGCAGACCCTCCACGCCGCGGTCGGCGACGGCGTACCCGCCGGGGGCCGGCACCAGCCAGCCCCGGCCGACGAGGCCGTCGTGCAGCGCCACCCCGCACCGTCCGGCGATGTGGTCGTAGCAGGTGCGCGCCTCGGCCAGCGAGCGGGCGCGACTCGACTGGCGCAGGGTCGTCACGGGCTTCGCGGGAGCGATGTGCGAGAGCGACTCGAGGGCCGCGCCCACCTCGGGTGAGGCCAGCCGGTGGTAGCGGTGCCGTCCCTGGGCCACGACCTCGACCAGCCCGCCCTCGCGGAGCCGGGCGAGGTGCTCGCTGGCCGTGGCCGGACTGACCCCGGCCGACCGTGCCAGCTCGCCGGCGGTCAGGGCCCGACCGGTCATCAGGGCGTCGAGCATCGCGGCCCGGCTGGGGTTGCCCAGCAGGGCACCCACCGCGGCGAGGTCGACGTCGTACATGCCTCGACCCTAGGACGATCACCGTTCGGCCGGCACCGAAGGATCGGGTCCCTAGCGTGCGGCCATGAGCCCCGAGAGCCCCGGTGTCGCCGTCGAGGAGGCGGTACGCCGCTCACTGGAGCTGGTCGACACCTGGATCCACTGGGACGGACGGCCGCGGGTCAGTGAGGACGGCGACCGCGTCTACACGCCGGCCAAGGCGGTCCGCAGGATCGCCGACCACCTGATCGACCACCTGGCCGAGGTGGAGGCGGTGCTGGCCGGGGTCGAGACGCAGCCGGACGCGTGGCACGGGAGCCTGGTCACGACCGAGTCGGACTGGAGTCGCTTCACCGAGCTGGACCGCGACGAGGCGCGTCAGCGGCTCTCGCGCGTGGCGCGGACCTTCTCGCTGCGGCTCACGACAGCGGGCGCCGACGAGTGGGACCGGCCCCGCGCCGGCTGGACCCTCCGCGAGATCGCGGATCACCTGACCGGCGTTCTCTGGTATGCCGAGCAGGTCGGCGACCTGGCCTAGCCGCCAGCGGCGCGCGGCGCACCGAAGCCGCCGTCGTCGCCACCGCTCTCGCGGGCGACGTACTCCTCGATGTTCTCCACCACGGAGGCGTTGCGGCGTACGACGGCCAGCAGGTCGCTCATCGAGGCGACCTCCTCGACCTGCTCCTTGATGAACCACTGCAGGAACTGCTCGGAGGCGAAGTCGGCCTCCTCGCGCGCGATCACGAGCAGCTCGTTGATCTGGGAGGTCACCCGCTTCTCCTGCTCCAGCGCGAGCTCCACCGGTGCGACGACGTCGGCGAACGACGAGACCGGAGCCTCGATCGCGGGGATCGCGACGTCGGAGTCGGTGTCGAGGAGGTACTGCACCATCATCAGGGCGTGGCTGCGCTCCTCGAGCGCCTGGGCGTAGAAGAACGCCGCCATCTGCGGCATCGTCAGGGCGTCGTAGTGGATCGCGCAGGCGAGGTACTGGTTGTGCGCGGCCAGCTCGTGGCCGACCTGCTCGTTGAGCCGCTCGACGAAGCGGGATGCGGGCACGGGTACTCCTCGGGACGGTGGCCGGGTCAGGCGGCCTTGACCAGCTTGCGTTTCTTGACCGTATAGCCCTGGGGCAGCGTGCCCTCCTTGAGCATGCGGATCGGGCAGCGCTTGCAGCGCTTGTCGCTCACGCAGCACGTCGACTTCGGCTTCTTCCGCGCCGCCTTGGACTTCTTGGACACGAGCGCAGCGTAGCCAACTCAGGTGAGGCTTGCCTAACTCTGAGCTCGTGGTCGGCGTCAATCAGTCGAGGTCGTAGGCCTCGCGAATCACGTCGACGATCCCGTCCATGATCTCGGTCAGCCCGAAGTCCTTGGGCGTGTACACCGCGGCGACCCCGGCCTCGATCAGACGGCGTGCGTCCGAGCCCGGGATGATCCCGCCCACGACCACCGGCACCTCGCCGATCCCGGCCTTCTCCATCGCGACCAGGACCGCCGGCACCAGCTCCATGTGCGACCCGCTGAGGATCGAGAGCCCGATGCAGTGCACGTCCTCGGCCACGGCGGCGGCGACGATCTGCTCGGGCGTGAGCCGGATGCCCTGGTAGACGACCTCGAAGCCCGCGTCGCGGGCTCGGACGGCGACCTGCTCGGCACCGTTGGAGTGGCCGTCGAGCCCCGGCTTGCCCACGAGCAGCCGCAGTCGTCCCCCGAGCTCCTCGCCGGTCTCGCGCACCCGACGGCGCACGTCGGACAGCGCGGCCGCAGCCTCGCCGACCGACGAGCCGCCCACGGCACCGCTGACCCCGGTCGGCGCCCGGAACTCGCCGAACACCTCGCGCAGGGTCGAGGCCCACTCCCCCGTCGTCGCCCCCGCCCGTGCGGCCGCGAGGGTCGCGGTCATCAGGTTGGCGTCGGTCTTGGCGTCCGCGGCCAGGCGCGCCAGCGCCTCGGCCACGGCGGACTCCTCGCGCTGGGCCTTCCAGGCCCGCACGCTCTCGACCGCCATCCGCTCGGCCTCGGGATCCGCGGCCTGGACCGCCGCGTCGAGGTCCGAGGTCAGCGGCGAGGGCTCGGTCTCCTGGTAGCGGTTGACCCCGACCACGGTCTCCTCGCCCGACTCGATCCGCGCCCGGCGCTCGGCGTGCGAAGAGACCAGCTCCTGCTTCATGTAGCCGCTCTCGACCGCCGCGACCGCGCCGCCCATCGCCTGCACACGGTCCATCTCGGCCTTCGCACCGGCCACGAGCTCGGCGACCTTCGCCTCGACGACGTGGGAGCCGGCGAACAGGTCGTCGTACTCCAGCAGGTCCGACTCGTAGGCGAGCACCTGCTGGAGCCGCAGGGACCACTGCTGGTCCCAGGGGCGGGGCAGGCCGAGGGCCTCGTTCCACGCCGGCAGCTGAACGGCGCGGGCCCGCGCGTCCTTGGACAGGGTGACGCCGAGCATCTCCAGGACGATGCGCTGGACGTTGTTCTCCGGCTGGGCCTCGGTCAGCCCGAGGCTGTTGACCTGGACGCCGTAGCGGAACCGCCGCATCGCCGGGTCGGTGACGCCGTACCGCTCACGGGTGAGCTCGTCCCACAGCTCGACGAAGGCGCGCATCTTGCACATCTCCTCGACGAACCGGACGCCGGCGTTGACGAAGAAGGACATCCGGCCCACGACCTTGCCGAAGTCCTCCTCGCTCACCTGGCCCGACGCCTGCACGGCGTCCAGGACCGAGATCGCCGTGCACAGCGCGTAGGCGAGCTCCTGAGTCGGCGTGGCCCCGGCCTCCTGCAGGTGGTAGCTGCAGATGTTGATCGGGTTCCAGCTCGGGATCTCCGCGACCGTGTAGGCGATCACGTCGACGATCAGGCGCAGCGAGTGCTCGGGCGGGAAGACGTAGGTCCCGCGCGAGAGGTACTCCTTGACGATGTCGTTCTGCGTCGTGCCGGCCAGGCGGTGGGCGACCTCGGACGGGTCCAGCTCCGGGTTCTGCTCCTCGGCGACCACCTGGTACAGCGCCAGCAGCCACATCGCCGTCGCGTTGATGGTCATCGAGGTGTTCATCTCGGTCAGCGGGAGGTCCTCGAAGAGGCGCCGCATCTCCCCCAGGTGCGGGATGGGGACGCCGACCTTCCCGACCTCGCCCCTGCTCAGCGCGTCGTCGGGGTCGTAGCCGGTCTGGGTCGGCAGGTCGAAGGCGACCGACAGCCCCGTCTGCCCCTTGGCTAGGTTGGAGCGGTACAGCGCGTTGGACGACGCGGCGGTCGAGTGGCCGGCGTACGTGCGCATGACCCAGGGACGGTCCTTGGCGGGCATGCCCCCGAGGGTAGGTGCGGCGACCGATCCCCGGCTCCTGGCTGTGGGCTATGCCTCACGTGGCCTACTGCACACGCCGCGGCCGGGCAATCCGTCGATTCGCCCGCGCGCGGCGCGTGCGGTCCGTACGATCGAGACAGCGTCAGCGGGCGGGGGGCCTGCGGCTACCAGGGGAATCTCATGACCGAGCAGGACACGCACGCGCAGCCGTCGCGGCGCCTCGACCGTCGCGCGCTGGTCCGCGCAGGCGTCTGGAGCGTCCCGGTGATCAGCGTCGCCGCCGCCGCGCCCGCCTTCGCGGCCACCTCGACGACCGGCACGCCCACGCTGCAGCTGAACTGGCTGAGCATCTACGGCGCCGACTACACCGGCAGCAAGGCCGGCAGCGCCGAGAGCCAGACCGCGGTGCAGAACGTCTGGCAGAACTCCGCGGTCAACGGCGGCCCGACCCTCACCCAGATCACGCTCACGGTGACCTACCAGAACAAGAACGACGGGGACGCCCCGTCGCTGGTCAGCGGCACCGGCTGGACCTTCGGGTCGGTGACCGGCTCGACGTACACGTTCCTGTGGACCGGTGTCCTGGCGCCGGGCGGCTCCACGCCGACCCTGACCTGGCGGGTCCCGCTGAAGAAGAGCTTCAACGGCAACATCAAGGTCGCGGCGTACGCCGCAGCCAACGGCGCGGTCTCGCCGTCGCTGGACGCTTCGACGAACCTCTGACCCTCCCGAACGCCGGAGACGGTCAGGCGGTGGCGGCGGCGCGCTCGACCTCGACGAACCTCGCGAGCCGCGAGACCTGCAGGAGCCGGCGTACGGCGGGCCCGCAGCCGCGCAGCCAGAGGTGGTAGCCGCCACGACTCGCCTCGAGGCTCGCGTAGGCGAGCACCCGAGCTGCGGTGAGGTCGATGGTGTCGACGCCGGTGAGGTCGATGGTCAGGTCGGGGTGGGCACCGTAGAGGTGCTCGTGGATGGCGGAGCGCACCTCCATCGTGCTGCGCACGTCGAAGTCGCCGCTCAGCCAGAGCGTGTGTCCGTCGTGGACGATCTCCATCGTCCGGCCCCCGATCCCCGTTCCCCGAGTGGTCCTTCTGCTGCCGTTGGTGCGTCTCATCGACTGCCTCCGATCGTCCGGAGACCCGAGCCTCCGGCGTAGGTGACGCGTGAGCATCGTGCAAGTACCCCTAAGACGCGCGAGCATCCCCGTTCGGTTGCGTCGCCGCCACTGATTTCTCGACTCACCGGGCACTAGCCTCGGGAGCATGGTCAACCTGACGCGCATCTACACGCGCACCGGCGACGCGGGCACGACCCGTCTGGGCGACATGAGCGAGACGTCGAAGAACGACCTCCGACTCCACGCCTACGCCGATGTCGACGAGGCGAACGCCCAGCTGGGGGTGGCACTGACTCACGGTCTCGAGGAGCCGGTGCGGGCGCTCCTGATACACGTCCAGAACGACCTGTTCGACGTCGGCGCCGACCTGTGCACGCCGGTCGTCGCCGACCCGGAGTACCCGCCGCTGCGGATCACCCAGGAGTACGTCGACCGGCTGGAGGGCTGGTGCGACGAGTACAACGCCGACCTGCCCAAGCTGCGCTCGTTCATCCTCTCCGGCGGCACCCCGCAGGCGGCGGCGCTCCACGTGGCGCGGACCGTGATCAGGCGCGCCGAGCGGTCGGCCTGGTCGGCCTACGAGGTGCACGGCGACACCATGAACCCGCTCGCGATCCGGTACCTCAACCGGCTCTCGGACCTCGTGTTCATCCTCGCCCGCCACGCCAACCGCGCGGACGGCGACGTGCTGTGGGTCCCCGGAGGCGAGCGGTGAGCGACGCGAAGCCGGAGCAGAAGGCCACCCACCCCGGCGACCGACCCGACCCGGAGGACGAGCTGGTCACCACCCACCACGTCCTGCGCCTGCGTCGCGGCGAGCTGCGCTACACCGCGCGCAGCGGTCGCGTCGTGCTGCGCGAGGAGGAGGTCAAGAAGGACGTCTTCTGCGGCTGGAAGGCCCGCGCCGAGATGTCGGTGACGGCGTACACGCTCGACGAGTCCGAGGGCGTCGACGTCACGCAGCGGCCGATCACCTTCGTCTTCAACGGCGGACCCGGCTCGTCGTCGATCTGGCTGCACATGGGACTGCTCGGACCCCGCCGGGTCGACGTCGGCGACGTGACGGCCCCGCACCCACCGCCGTACCGGCTGGTCGACAACCCCGAGACGCTGCTCGCGGTCTCCGACCTGGTCTTCATCGACCCGATGTCGACCGGCCACACGCGGGCGGTCGAGGGACAGAAGGCCAAGGACTACCACGGCTTCGGCAAGGACGTGGAGCAGGTGACCGAGCTGATCCGGCTCTGGTGCACGCGCGAGGACCGCTGGATGTCGCCGAAGTTCGTCCTCGGCGAGTCCTACGGCACCGTGCGCGCGGTCGCCGTCGCCGAGCGGCTCCAGCACCAGCACGCGCTGGCGCTGAACGGCCTCGTGCTGGTCTCCAGCGTGCTCGACTTCGGCACCCAGGACTTCGGCCAGCACCGCTGGGACGAGTCCTGCCTGAACTTCCTGCCTACCTACACCGCCATCGCGCATTACCACGGCAAGGTCAAGGGCCGGCCCGCCAAGCTCCGCCAGGAGGCCGAGGCCTTCGCGGCGGGTCCCTACCGCACCGCCCTGGCCGCCGGTCGAAGGCTTCCGGCCAAGGAGCGGGCGAACGTCGTGCGCACCCTGTCCCGGCTCACCGGCCTCTCCGAGGAGTACGTCGAGCGCACCGACCTGCGGATCGAGCACTGGCGGTTCTGCACCGAGCTGCTCCGCGACCGCGGGCTGACCGTGGGCCGGATCGACGGGCGCTTCACCGGACCGGCGGGCTCGCTGATCGCTGAGAACATGGACGCCGACCCGTCGATGGACGCGATGAACGGTCCCTTCGCCGCCGCCCTCAACCACTACCTGCGCAGCGAGCTCGGGAGCAGGCAGGACCTGCCCTACGAGGTCTACGCCAACGCCATCTCGAAGTGGAACTGGGAGGAGTTCCAGGGCAAGCCGATCTTCGTCGCCGACAAGCTGGAGCGGGTCATGCGCGCCAACCCCCACCTGCGCGTGCGGATCGAGTACGGCTACTACGACCTGGCCACGCCGTACCACGCGGCGGAGGACATGGTCGCCCACCTCCGCCTGCCCGACGAGGCCTTCGACCGGCTCGAGCACGAGTACTTCGAGACCGGACACATGCCCTACCTCCACGAGGCGTCCCGCAAGCGCGAGTCGGCCTCGATCGCCGCGTTCGTGGCGCGTCGCTGAGGCCGGCGTGGCACCGCGTCCGCGGCCCGAGCCCACGCGTGCTCGACCTGTTCGAGGCGATCGCGCGCGGGCGACGCCAAGACCGCGGTCACCGAAGCGCGCAGCCAGACCGACAGCGGCCGCCCACCGCGCTGATCCTGCGCGATCTGCTTGAACTCGGCCACGAACCGCGCGCGCAAGCGCTCGGCGGCGAGCTGCATCGATCCGGCGGCCCCCATTGGGTGACGCGCGTGCGCGCGCTCGCCGAGAAACTCACGCCCGCCCACTCGCGCCCGCTGGGTCGTCAGTCGCTTGAAGAAGCGGGCCGCGCACCCGACCCGATCGCCGCGGTGGAAATGGCGCTCGTCCGCTTGGTGCGCCGCGCAAACCCTGCCGCCGCCGGAAGAAGCCGCACGCATGCTGCGCGGCGGCGTTCTCTTCCCCCGCGAAGGAAGCCGATCGCGCGAAGCGCGAACCATGGGGGCGCCGGCCGCCCCCAGCCAGGCTTCGCCTACAGCTCCCCCGCACGCGGGGGACAAAAGCGCCGCCGCCGCCTGAGAAGAACCACCGCTTCCCGATCCGTCCAGCGCGCGCTTTCAAAGCTTCGACGATGTCATCGCTTTCGTCGCCAGCGTGCAGCGCGACATCGAATTCGACGAGCTGCTCGAACGTCTCAAGGTCACCCGCTTCTTGCCCACCGGCGACCTCGTTTTCGTCGGTGCGCCCGATCAACCGCGTGATCTGGTGCGCCGCCTCAAGGCCATCCTCGAGGAGCACACCCCCTACGAATGGCGCATCCAATCCACCGATACGCCGAGCGCCCCGGTCGAAAGCCTCGCCGAACGCCGCAAGCGCGAAGAGCAACGCGCGCTCGATGAACTCGAAGCGCCAACCCTTCGTCGCCGAAGCGCTAAAGCACTTCCCAGGCGCCGAGGTCGTCGCCGTGCGCGAACCGCAAGAGGAAAATCCCGGCAGCGCCGATGTCGTGCCGATGCCGCAGCAAAAGACGCCACCCACGCCCGCGCGCAAGGAGCTGATCGATGAAGGATATCTCTCAGATCATGCGCCGAGGCGCAGGCCATGCAGGCCAAGATCAACGAGGCGCAGAAGCTTGAGGCGATGAAGTCGAAGGCTCCGCCGGCGGCGGCCTCGTCAAGCTGCGCATCTCCGGCAAAAACGCGCTGCTCTCGCTCTCGATCGACAAGTCGCTTCGACGCCGACGAAGGCGAAGTCCTCGAACCCCCGCCCAGCCGCCCACGACGACGCCCGCCGAGGAACTCGACGACGCGCAAAACGAAGAAATGAAGGGCCTCGGCTCCGGCATGGGCATCCTGCCCGGCTTCAAGATGCCGTTTTAATCTTCGCGCGCTCCTCCAAATCCATCACTGCTGCGCCCCAGATCGAAGCGCTCATTGCGCTTCTCGCCAAGGTGCCTGGCCTCGGCCCGCGCTCAGCGCGGCGCGCGGCGCTGCAGCTTCTGAAGAAGAAGGACGTGCTGATGCAGCCGCTCGCTGCTGCACTCGCCGAAGCTGCCGCCAAGGGTGGGCGCATGCTCCAATTGCGGCACGCTCTAGAACCCGTGCGCCCTCTGCAGCGCGCCCGATCGCGACGACGGACTGACTGCGTCGTCGCCGAAGTCGGCGACGTCGGCGCTCCGAACGCGCCGGCCTTCAAGGGCCGCTACCACGTGCTCGGTGGCGTTCTCTCCGCGCTCGATGGCGTCCGCCCGGACGATCTGCGCATCGCCAAGCTGATGGAGCGCGCCAGCAGCCCCAACGTGCGCGAAATCATTCTCGCGCTCGCCGCCACCGTCGATGGCCAGACCGACCGCGCACTCATCCGGTGGAGCGCCTGGTCGCCCCGGCAAAACCGTCAGCCGGCTTTCGCACGGCGTCCCCGTCGGCGGCGAACTTGATCTCCTAGACGACGGCACGCTGTTCGCTGCGTTGCAGTTGGCCGTCCGGCTCAGCGCTCACCGCGCTCAAGACAGATCGTGCGCGCATGCGTAATGCGCGTATTATTACCCGCGCTCATTGTAGCGCGTCAAAGCGGCCTGGTAGTCGTCATAGGTCATTGAGCGCGTGATTTGATCCCAGGTGCACGCGCACACCTTGCTCGACGGCGGACATGACGCCTCAAACTGCGCATGTGCTGGTGCTGATAGTCATAAGCTTCACGCTGGCCGCAGCCAGCCATCAAAACAGCCGCACAAATCGCGACGAAAGCGCCTCGCATCGCTCTCACTCCGCACTGGGAAGAATTGCCCTGTAGCACGTGATAGATGCCTCAACAGCGTTAAGAGACGGCTCCAACTGTGCCGTTAAAGTTTGCTTTCGGCGGCTGCTTTATTGCGCGGCCCGCCGGAAGTGCAGCGTGCGCCCATCGATGGCGGTCAGCGCCAGCGTATCGCCCTCCACCGATGCGCGCACCGGACCGTTCAGGATCGACATCATGGCGCGTTCTTGCGTCATCACGTCACCATTGGGGCCCGCACACGCCATCATCGTCGAGATCATGTGGCTGAAGGTGAGCGTGTCGCGCTGCGCTTCGTACTGGCCGCCGAACGAATTGCAGCCGCCATTGCCGTCGGCGTGCCGCGCGTATCCAGGGTCAACGACGCCTGCGGCGCCATCGGCCGGGCGGTCGCCAATCGATGCAAGCTGCCACGCGCCGGGTGAGTTCGCCGGCGCCTGAGCTGGCGTCGCACACGCGCCGAGCAAAGCGCACAAACCAGCCACAGCCATTCGCATGAGACACCTCCGGCGCGCAGCCTTAGCACGCAGAGCTGAGCCGCGCCTGAATTAATTGCAGGCCAGTCCGCGCCATCTTCGAGCAGACGCCGCCCAATCACTTGCGCCGCAGACCCTTGCCGTGCCTTCAAAATGTTAGAATGCGCGCGTCGCAGAGCACGCGGCTGATCGGATATTCGAGGGCAAAGCCGTTGCCGCCATGAATTTGCAGCGCGTTGTCGGCCGCCGCCCACGCCACCCGCGCCGCCAACAGCTTCGCCATGCCAGCTTCCAGGTTGACGCTTGCCGGAAATTCTTTTTGCCGCGCCGCAAAATACGAAATCTGCCGCGCCGCCATGATTTCGGCCGCCATCATCGCCAGGTCGGTCGCCGACGCGCGGAAATTGAAAATCGGCTGCCCGAATTGCTCTACGGTCGAGCGCGTATTTCAGCCCCAGCTCCATCGCGCATTGCGCCACGCCCACCGCACCCGCCGCCGTCTGAATGCGGGCTGACTTGAACGTCGCCATCAGCTGCTTAAAGCCTTGCCCCTCTTCACCACCCAGCAATTTCCTCCCGCCAGGCACACGGAAGCCGTCGAAGCCGATCTCGAATTCCTTCATGCCGCGATAGCCGAGCACCTCGATCTCGCCACCAGACCGCCCTGCGCCGAAGACCGGGTCGGCGTCATCGCCGCGCGGCTTCGGCGCCAGCAACATCGACAGCCCGCGGTGATCCTTGGACTCCGGATCGGTGCGCACCAAGAGCGTCATCACGTCGGCGCGCGAGGCATGCGTGATCCAGGTCTTGTTGCCGGTGACCATGCAGCTGCTGTCCAGGTGCTGTTCGGATTCTCTATCCGGTTTCCCGACTCCAGTTGCCAGCAATACGACGAACGAGGCGTCGACATAA